>NZ_LAVA02000021.1 GCF_000974985.2 Streptomyces mangrovisoli
GCCGTACCGGATGGCGTTCGTGACCAGCTCGCTGAGGACCAGCTCGGTGGTGAAGGCGGCCTCGCCGAGCCCCCAGGCCTCCAGCCGGCGGGTGGCCTCGGCGCGGATGCGGGAGACGGCGGCGGGATCGTCGGGCACCTCCCACTCCGCGATCTGATCCGGGTCGAGCAGCCGGGTGCGGGCCACGAGCAGGGCGACGTCGTCACTCGCCTTGGTGCGCAGCATCGCGTCGAGCACCGCCCGGCAGGTGTCGTCGGGGGTGGTGGCGTCCGTATGGGCGAGCGCGTCCCGCAGCATGTCGAGCCCGGTGTCGATGTCGCGGCCGCGGGCCTCGACCAGGCCGTCGGTGTACAGGACCAGCCTGCTGCCCGCGGCCAGCACGAGTTCGGCCGTCTCCACGGGCAGCCCCGCCCCCACGCCCAGGGGTGGGGCGACGGGGATGTCGGGGAAGGTCACGGAGCCGTCGGGCGCGACCAGCGCCGGACCGGGATGGCCGGCCCGGGCCACGACACATCGCCCGCTGACCGGGTCGTAGACCGCGTACAGGCAGGTGGCGCCGGTGATGGTCTCGGCCGCCGCGTCCTCGTCGATCCGGGTGATCAGGTCGTCCAGGTGCCCGAGGATCTCGTCCGGCGGCAGATCCAGGGCGGCGAAGTTGTGCACCGCCGTCCTCAGCCGGCCCATCGTCGCGGCCGCGTGCAGCCCGTGTCCTACGACGTCGCCGACGACCAGGGCCACCCGGGCACCCGGCAGCGGGATGACGTCGTACCAGTCGCCGCCCACCCCCGCCTGGGCGGGCAGGTACCGGTGCCCGACCTCCAGCGCGGACAGCTCGGGGAGCACGCCGGGCAGCAGGCTGCGCTGGAGGGTGACGGCCGTGATGTGCTCGCGGGTGTAGCGGCGGGCGTTGTCGATGCACACGGCTGCCCGGGCGGCCAGTTCCTCGGCCGGGGACAGGTCGTCCCGCTCGAACGGGTCCTGCTCCGAGCGCCAGAACTCCACCACCCCGAGCAGCTGTCCGCGGGCCTGGAGCGGCACCGAGATCATGGAGTGGATGCCGTGTTCGAGGATCCTCCGCGTCCGCTCCGGGTCCTGGGCCCGCCAGCCGTCGGCCGTCGCGAGGTTCTCCACCAGCACCGGCCGGCCGGTGGCCACGCCGATGGCCACGGGATGGCCGGGCACGTGCTGCAAACGCGTCCCGACCGGGGAGAGCGGCGCGTCGTCCCGGATGCCGGCCGCCGCGACGCGGTGCATCGCCGTGCTCGCCCCGGTCGGCTCCTCGCCGTGCAGCACGGGCTCCACGAGTTCGACGGTGGCGAAGTCGGCGAAGCGCGGGACCGCGACCTCGGCCAGTTCCTCGGCGGTGCGCTGCACGTCGAGGGTGGTGCCGATGCGGGTGCTGGCGTCGTAGAGCAGTTGCAGGCGCCCGCCCGCCACGTCCGCCCGGCCGGCGAGGGCGCGCAGTTCCGTGGTGTCCCGCAGGGTGGCCACGCTGCCCCCCTTGGGGCCCACCGGCCGCACATTGACCGCGAGCAGGGTGTCCCCGGCCAGGAAGACCTGGTCCGTCGCGGCCCGGCCGGAACCCAGCAGCGCGGCCAGGGCCGGGCTCAGTCCGACCGCGGTGACGGGTCTGCCCTCGGCCTCCGGCGGCAGCGCGAGCAGGCGGCGCGCCTCGTCGTTGGCCAGCAGCAGTGTTCCGTCGCCGTCCAGGATGATCACGCCTTCCCGGACCGCGTGCAGCACGGCGTCGTGGTGCTCGTACATGCGGGTCATCTCCACCGGCCCGAGGCCCGCGGTCTGGCGCCGTAGCCGCGCGCTGACGAGCGCCGACCCGCCCGCGGCCAGCAGGAGCGCGACACCGCCGGCGGTGTAGATCACCGGCAGCTGGCGCTGCACCACGCTGGCCACCTTGTCCACCGTGACCCCGACGGTGACGAGGCCGACGACGGTCCCCTTGGCGTCGAAGACGGCCACGGTCGAGTCGACCGCCTTCCCGAGGCTGCTGTCGAACGTGGTCTGGTGGGGTTTGCCGTTGAGCGCCTCGTCGTAGGAGGTGGAGACGTGCTTGCCGATCAGGTTCGGATCCGGGTGGGTCCACCGGAAGCCGTAGGGGCTCAGCGCCACGACGTAGTCGACGCCGGTCTCCTTGCGCACCGCCTCGGCACGGGGCTGGAGGACCGCGGTGGGGTTGTCGCTCTTCATCGCCGCCGCGGTGCCCGGCGCGTTGGCGAACGTCTGGGCCACCGCCAGTGACCAGTCACCGGCCTGCTTGATCGCCCGGTTGCGGTCCTGGACCACGAGCACCACCACGGCCGTGGCGACGAGCACCAGGACGATCACCAGTTGGAGCAGGAAGACCTGCCCGGCGACGCTGCGCGGGGTCAGCGCCGAGCGCACCCGTCGGCCGATCGGCGGGCGATGGGCCTCCGGGCCGGCTCCCGGCGGCTCGGACTCCGGCGGGACACCGTCCCCCCGCCGACTCGATGGGACATTTCGCCCGAGTTTGCCCATTTCCTCAGTATCAGCGAACGCCTCGGCGGGCGCGGCTCAGGCCGGGCCGATGGCGACGGACCTACGGGGCTGCAACCGCAGGCGGACGGCCACAGGCGGACGGTCGCGAGCCGGCGGCCGTGGGCCGATGACGACAGGCCGAGAGCCGCGGACCGGCGGCCGCGCACCAGGTGAGTCATGCCACAAACCCCTCCCGCAAATGGGACCAATGCACAAAAATGCTTCTTCGTAGCTGATTTTCCCCTTCAGTCGCCAGCTCCGGGGGATGCACCGACCAACGGCATGGGAGAAGAGTTTGTTCACGGCACGCAAGCGACGCACGGTACTGATGGCCACGGCCGGCGCTCTCGCGGTCACGGCGCTGGGCGGTACCAGCTACGCGGCGACCAACGACACCACGGCCCACCCGGAGACCCAGGCACAGACGGACAAGGCGGCCGCTCAGAGCACGTCCGACGCGCGAATAACGATCACGCCCGGACCGGGATCCCACGGCGTCGGCACCGCCGATCCCGTGCGCGTCACCGTCGGCGACGGCAAGCTCACCAAGGTGACCATGACCGCCGTCGCGACCGGTACCGAGGTCCGGGGCACCCTGTCCGCGGACGGCACGTCCTGGAAGGCGAACGGCACGCTGAAGCAGGCCACCCGGTACCAGATCGCCGCGGAGGCGACGGACGCGAAGGGCCGCTCCGCCACCGAGAACGCCACGATCTCCACGGTCTCCCCGGCCAACGACTTCGTCGGGCACCTCTCCCCCGAGAACGGCTCGACCGTCGGCGTGGGCATGCCGGTGAGCTTCACCTTCGACAAGGCGATCGGCGACAAGGCCGCGGTGGCCTCGAAGATCAAGGTCAGCTCCAGCAGCGGCGAGCGGGTCGTCGGCCACTGGCTCAGCAGCAGCCGACTGGACTTCCGCCCCGCGCACTACTGGAAGCCCGGCTCCACCGTCACCGTGAAGATGACCCTCGACGGCGTCGAGAAGACGTCCACGTTCAAGATCGGCCGAAGCCAGATCAGCACCGTGGACGCCAAGACGAAGCAGATGACCGTCAAGCGGAACGGCAAGACGATCCGGACCATCCCCATCTCGTCCGGCAGCCTCGAGCACCCGACGTACAACGGCCAGATGGTCATCTCCGAGAAGTACCGGCAGATCCACATGAACGGTGCGACCGTCGGCCTCACGGAGAAGAACGGCAAGCCCTCCTACGACATCGAGGCCGTGCCGCACGCCATGCGCCTGACCGACTCGGGCACGTTCATCCACGGCAACTACTGGGGCGGCGACTCGGTCTTCGGCAAGGTCAACACCAGCCACGGCTGCGTCGGCCTGAAGGACGTGCGCAACGCCGACGACGGCAAGACGCCCGCCGCGTGGTTCTTCGACAACTCGATGGTCGGTGACGTCGTGGTCGTCAAGAACTCCACGGGCAAGACCACGGTGTCCCCGGGCAACGGCCTCAGCGACTGGAACATGTCGTGGAGCAAGTGGGTCGCGGGCGGCACGGCGAGCTGACGTCACGTCCCTCACGCACGCTCGGCGAGGTCCGTGACGACCGCCTCGACGACCGTCCGCCAGGCGCCTACTTGGGCGTGGCTCGGGCCGAGTTCGTCGTGGTGGTACTTGCAGCTCGTGCTGAGTCCGCTCCACAGGGAGTTGACTCGGTGGGCCAGGTCGGGGCCGGCATAGTGGCGCAGGCAGAGCAGTTTCGCTCGCATGGTGACCTGGCGGAGCCCGGCCGCCTCGGCGGCGAGGGCCGCGTCCACGGCCGCTTCGAGGGCGATGCGCAGGGCGTAGGCCGCGCCACGGGCCTGGCCGGCCGGCGTCAGCGGGCCGCCCAGGTCCGCCACGAGGAGGCTGTCGGCGGTCGCGAGGAGCGCGGCGACGGTGTCGGCGCTCGTGCGGATGGCGCGCATCAGGCGTTCACCCCCGGCTTGCGGATCCGGTCGGCGAGGTCCTCCACCTTCCTGACGAAGGCGACCGGGTCGTGCGGGAGGAAGCCGTCGGGGTGGGCGCCGCGCTGACACTGGTTGATCAGGGCCGTGCTCTCGCCTCCGTACAGGGTGCGCAGACGGCTCCTGACCTCGTCGTCGGGGTGGACGAGACCGTCGTCGAAGAGGGCGAAGGAGGCGAGTGGGATGAGCCGTTCGGTCTCGTCGATGGCGGCCTGCAGGCGGTCGGCGGGCTGCCCGGTGCGGCTCCGACGAATCCAGGCCGCCTCGACGATCGCCATGGTCAGGGCCTCGCGGCACAGGGACGGCAGGACGTTGCGCAGTGCCGTGTCGGGGCAGCCGGTGGTGTGGGCGAGGGCCATGGCATCGTCGATGGCCTCCTTGACCGGGTCCGTCTCGGAGGTGACGTGCACGTTGGACCGCTCGCCGCGCTCCACCTTCAGTACGGTCACGGGCAGGCCCTGGCTGCGGAAGGCGTGCGGAAGTCGGGTGTCGTGGGTGAAGACGACGACCTGCCGCTCGCGGCCGAGTTCGTCGAGCACCTGGGCCAGGCCGTCGACCTTCGCCGGGTCCATGGACTGCACGGGGTCGTCGATGACGACGAAGCCGAACGGGCTGTCGGCCGTGGCCGCGCGGGGCAGGAACAGGGAGAGGGCGAGCGAGTGCAGTTCGCCCTGGCTCATGACGCCGAGCGCCGGGGCCTCGGTGTCGTCGACGGCCACATCCATGATCAGCTTGCGCACGTTGGCCCGCTCGCTGCCATGCAGACTGACGGGCTTCAGGTCGACGCTGCTCTGACGGCGGAGCTTCTCCCAGATCCGCTGCGTGTGGTCGGAGAAGGCGTTGACACGGTCGTCCCGGACCTCCGTCGTCACCTTCTTGACCCAGGTGAGGGCGGCGCCGACCTCCGTCCTGCGCGGCCTGGCGGCCTCGGCCTCGCGGAACAGCTTCGTCCACTCGGCCAGCAGGTCGACGACCCCACGCCAGCGTTCGTCCTTGGCCGCGAGTTCCTCACGCGCCTTCCTGGCCACGACCTCGCACGCATCCGCCAGGGTCACCGCGGCCCCGAGCGCGCGCTCGGCGAGTTCGGCGGGGTCGGTGATCCGCCGGCAGTCGCCCCAGGTCTGCCACGGGGCGGTCAGCACGGCCGGCACCTCCCGCGGCATGAGGACCATGTCGTGCAGGGTCCGCGTCGCCTTACGCAGGCCGGCCTCGGCCTCGCGCACCGCCTCGGCCTCGTGGTGGAGCGCGGCGATCTGCACCTCGGCGCGCGAGGCCCACTCCCGGTCGAGGACCTGTTCCGTGCCACAGACCGGACAGGCCGTGTCGTCGGCGTGGCGGTCGCTGTGGCTCAGGGCCGCCTGGAGCAGCTGGGCCCTGCTGTGGGCGTCGGCGGCCGCGGTGCCCTTCAGGTCGTCGACGTCGGCGAGGGCGTTCCGCAGCGCGTCGACGGCGACGCCGACCTGCTGGAGGTCGGGCCCCTCCGCGGCGGCCTCCAGCCGTGCCTCCCGCAGCCGGCCCTCGTCGGCCGTGGGCACACCGGCGATCAGGGCGTCGAGGACGACGTGGTCGGGTCCGCCCTTCTCGTCCATCGCGACGAGGGCCTTGAGCGCCCGGTCGTCGTGCTCCACATCCTCCAGTGCCGCGTGCAGAAGCGGCTTCTTCTCCTTCTCCGCGTTCACGACGGCGTCGAGTTCCTTCTTCGCGGCCGTCAACCGCCGCACGGCGGCGTTGAGATGGTCGAGTCCGAGGATCGCGGCGATGTTGTCGTACATCTCGGACGGCTTGCCGTTGATCAGGTTGCCCAGGTCGACGTACGACAGGAACGGCCGGTACGCCCGCGTCGCCTGCTCCCAGCCGACCTGTTCCAGCGGGACGGTGCCGTGTCCCGGCCGTCTGAGCAGTGCCTGGGAGTCGGTGAACGCCTCGCCCGTCCAGGTGCGGGTGAGGGTGCTCGGCGAGGGGTCGCCCTCGACGGTCAACTTGGCCTCGACGGTGGTCTGTTCACCCTGGTGCAGGTTGCGCCAGCGCACGGCGCGGTTCGGGTGCTGACCGGCGCAGTGGGCGTTGGTGCCGGTGAACAGGGTTTCGACGGCCTCGGCGATGCTCGACTTGCCGGAGCCGTTGCGTCCGACGACGAGGGTGACTCCCGGCTTCGGCCGCAGGTTCAGCCGCGCCTGCGAACCGACGCCGCGGAAGCCGCGGACCGTGACCTTTCCCAGGTAGACGGGACCGGCGACGGCGTGGGACTCGCCCCCGTCCTGGGAGTCGCCGAGCGCCTCGCGGATACGGTTCCTCACCCCCTCGGTGAGCTTGGGGTCCTGGGCCAACCGCGCCTCGACGAGCTGGGGCAGCGGCAGCGCGTTGCTGCCATGTGCGTGCGTCGCGTCCATCTGGTGCCTCCTGTGGCTTCCGTGTCGACGTACGGGAACCGTAGGAGTGGGGTGGTCACGTGCGGTTGCGAAGACGCGATAACCCTGGTTATCAAGGAAGTTGATTCGCTGAACTCAATTCGCTGAAGGGCTCGTACTCGGCCCACACCGTCTTTCCCGGTCCGTCCGGGCGTGGGTGCCAGCCCCAGCGGGTCGCGAGGTGCGATACGAGGACCAGCCCGCGGCCTGCCTCCTCCTCCCCGGCGGCGCCGCCGGGGAGGGCCGGGCCTCGGGGGCGGCGGGGCTGGCGTTCGGCGCGGGTGTCGGTGACCTCCACGCGCACGGTACGGCCGTCCGGTGCGGTGTGCAGGCGCAGGCGGAAGTCCCGGCCGGGGACGTGTCCGTGCCGCACGGCGTTCGCGGTGAGCTCGGCGACGATCAGCACGATCGAGTCGTGCGCGTCGGTGCCGTAGGGCATGCCCCACGCGTTCAGCCGGACCGCCGCCAGGCGACGCGCGAGGCGGGCCCCGCGGGGCGTGGACGTGAAGCACATCTCGAAGTCGCCCTCGACGAGCGGTGATTCAGCGGCAGTGCGCCGGGGGGCGGAGGGGCCGGTGGTGCGAACAGTGCCCGTGCGGGTCATGGGTTCGGTGGGTTTCGCCGTCATGCCGTCAACGGTCCCGTCGGTCGCGTAGCGTGACCAGCGGTGACGCTGTGACAGGCGCCGGTTGTACGCGCCCCGCCCGCGCGTGTACGCACCGTGAGCCGTTACGGCGTCGCTGACACGGGAGTTGGGTCCAGGAGGCGGTGAGGGCATGGCGGAGGGCATCGGCAGGGTGGGAGGAGCCAGGACGGTCCCCGGAGCACGCCAGGAAGACTCGGACGCACCGGGGGCCGTC
The DNA here is from genome assembly GCF_000974985.2 of Streptomyces mangrovisoli. Taxonomy (GTDB): domain Bacteria; phylum Actinomycetota; class Actinomycetes; order Streptomycetales; family Streptomycetaceae; genus Streptomyces; species Streptomyces mangrovisoli. Next base: position 7,739 of record NZ_LAVA02000021.1, read on the forward strand.
AGCCTCGGGGACAGCTGGGAGAACGACGACGGGGCGGGGCGACGCCCCGAGGACGAGGGCGGCAAGGGTGTCGTCATGGCCTTCGGCCAGACCATGAAGACCCTGCGGCTGCGCGCGGGGCTGGAACGGGAGGAGTTCGGCAGGCGGATCGGATACTCGGCGTCCACAGTCGCGTCGTTCGAGCAGGGACGGAGGATCCCGTCGCCCCGGACGATCGAGCGGGCGGACGAGGTGCTGGCCGCGGGCGGCTTGCTGTGCCTATGGAAGGAGCAGGTGGAACGGGCGCAGTATCCGGTGTTCTTCCAGGGGATGGCGGCGTTGGAGAAGGAGGCGATCGAGCTGCTGTCGTACGACACCCTGGTGGTGAAGGGCCTGCTTCAGACCGAGGAGTACATGAGGGCGCTGCTCGGGATGCGCCGCCCTCCTCTGGACCAAGATATCGTCGAACAGCGGGTCGCCGCACGGTTGGCCCGGCAGGAAATCTTCGACCGTAAGCCCGCGCCGCTGTTGAGTTTCGTGATGGACGAGGCAGTACTGCGGCGTCGCTACGGCGGACGGATGGTGCTTCGCGGGCAGTTGGAGCAGCTTCTGCTCATCGGCCAGAAGCCCAGCGTAGAAATCCAGGTCATGCCACTGCACTCGGAAGAAAGCGCCGGCGTGGACGGACCGTTCACCGTGGTCACACAGAAGGGGGGCAAGAGGTTCGTGTACACCGAGGTGCAGGGGACTAGCGCTCTCCAGACCGACCCTGACCAAGCCTCCATGACCGCCGCCCGCTATGGGATCATCCGATCGCAGGCTCTCAGTCCGCGAGAGTCGCTGGAGTTCGTCGAAGGGTTGCTGGGAGAGCTATGAACAACGCTGAGACCTCGACCGCAGTCTCCGGCCTGGCATGGTTCAAGAGCAGCTACAGCGGAGCCGAGGGCGGTGATTGCGTGGAGGTGGCCGACGGCGCGGCAGTCGTCCACGTCCGCGACTCCAAGGCCGCTGCCGGGTCGGTCGTCACCGTCTCGCGTGAGGCGTGGGTGGGGTTCGTCCGACGTGCCTCAGTAAAGACGCACACCTGACACTCGCATTGGTCGTGAGGCTCTGCCGACCGGGGTCTCGATCGGCAGAGCCATCGACTGCTCTCTTCCCAATCTGGACTCACCGGGTTCCAAGCGAGATTTCGAACAACGTGGGATGTTCGTCCACTACACCCAGCGGGTGAGGGCTGTTTTTATACTTCTCAGAAAGCGCCACTTCATAGACCTTGTAAGCCGGTCCTGCCTCCCTGCCAGCAGCATCTATGGCCGCAAGCGTCTCGAGGGCCCCCATGACATTCCCGTTCTCGGCGCTGACCTCAAGCTCAGGACACAGTTCTTCGATGATGTACTCGCAAAGTTCCATGAGGTGCCGCCCTGCGCGGTTCGCCCGGTCTCGGATAGCCTCCGCTCGCGCGTCTTGGAGAGCATCCTCAAGGTCAGCCTCTTCACCTTCTTCGCACCAGATTCGTCGTAGGGACGCCTCCCTCTCGTTGAATCCCTTCTCGGAGTCACGCAGTAGAACTTCCAGGGTGAGAGTAGGGTGCGCCAACTCCTCGGCAGGCAACTCCGGCAACTGCTCAATCACTCCCAGGTCCGGGAGCATCCCACCGTCTCTGAGCGCTTGAAGCATGAGGGCCTGACGAAGAACAGGTAGCAGGCTGTCGCCATCAGTGGCTCCGCGGAGCTCGTATGTGGAGCGCTGGACGGCCTCGAAGTCGCAGTCCGCGATGTATCCATCCAGCTCGAACCTGATCTCAGAAACAGTGGAACAGACTTGCCGGATTTCGTCGAGCAGTTCCTCGAACGCTTCTGAGAGGCGGTCCGCGATCTGCTGAGCCTCATCTGCCTCCCTGACTTGATGCTCAAGCTTCGCAACAAGGTCCATGAGTTCACTCAAGAATCCCCCTAGGGTCAATCAGTTCCTTGACCAATCTGATTACGAGGTGTTCGCCCTCCTGCGACACACCACGAGGACTGTGCTGTCGCCTCGGGCAACCGGCTCTCCGCCGCTCAACCGTCCGACATACCGTTCATGGACCACTCGTTGGCGAAGTGTTCCATCTGGCGGAGGACCAGGTCGATAGCTTCCTTCTGCTGGTCCGGCGGGTACTTGTTGCGGGCCAGGAGCCGCTTGATCGTGCTGCGCAGGCGGGCTCGGACGGACTCGCGGGCGATCCAGTCGGGCTTGAGCTGGCGGCGGACCTCGGCGACCAGCTCTCGGGCGATGCCGGCCAGGACCTCGTCGCCCATGAGCGAGCGGGCGGTGCCGTGGTCGGCGACGGCGTCGTAGAAGGCCAGCTCGCGCCAGTTCAGCGGCGGCTCGAACTTCTCGCCGCGGCGGGCGTCGGCGGCGACCTCCTTCGCCATCTCCACAAGTTTGGCGATGAGTTCGGCGCTGGTGTACTGCTGGCGCATGTAACGCACCATCAGGTCTTGGAGGCGCTCGGAGAACGTGGTCTGCCGGACGATGTTGTGCCGGGTGACCTCGCGCATCTTCCGCTCGACGAGCCGCCGCAGCGCTTCGGCCGCCAGGTGCGGGGTGTCGCTCTGCTGGAGCTGGGCGACGAGCGCGTCACTGAGATGCGTCAGGTCGGCGGTCTCAAGTCCCGCCTCGGCGAACAGGTCCGTCACGCCGCCGGTCTCCACGACCGACGATGTCAACTGGGACAGGTACAGCTCGACGTCCCGGGCCACCGGCAGCCCGCGTGCCTCGCGGTTCATGGCGTCCAGCTTGGCCATGTAGGCGCGGACCTCGACGAAGAACTGGATGTGCCGCTTCCAGGCGGGCCGGTCGGCGAACCGGTCCCCGACATCCTTTGAGCTGCCGGCCAGCGCCCAGAAGCGCTCCAGGCGGTAGGCGTGGTCACGGAAACGGCGACCCAGGGTCTCGCGGGGGTCGTCGAGCTGGTCGGGGTTGTTGCCGGGTGAGAGCGGGTCGAGCAGGTAGTTCGCCGTGCGCAGGGCCGCGTCGACGAAGGCCCTGGGGCCCGGCTTGTCGAGCAACGGCTCCCAGGCGAAGCCGCGCAGGATGCCGGTGAGTACGTCGTACTCGTTGCGCAGTTCGTCCAGGGCGCGCTCGACGTCCTGGCCGAGGGTGCGGTCCTGCTGGTCGGCGTCGGTGTACTCGGCGATGGCCCGCTGGAGGTTCTCCGTGAGCGGGGCGTAGCCGACGAGGAGGCCGTCCTCCTTACCGCGGAACCGCCGGTTGACGCGGGCGAGAGCCTGCATCAGGTTGGCGCCCTTGAGCGGCCGGTCCAGGTACATGGTGTGGATCGGCGGCGCGTCGAAGCCGGTCAGCAGCATGTTGTTGACGATGAGCAGCTCCAGCTCGTCGTCGGGGTTCTTGGCCCGGTTGATGACCGTCTTGCGCACGCTGTCACGCAGGGCGTGGGCCAGCAGCGCCGGTGAGTCCTTGCGCGAGTCCGACGAGAAGACGATCTTCATGACGCCGGTGTCGGGCTGGTCGCTGTGCCACTCGGGCCGCAGCTCGCGCAGGGCGTCGTAGACGCGGACGCAGATCTCGCGGGTCGCGCACACCACCATGGCCTTGCCGGGCGCCCCGCCGGCCTCGGAAGCACCGACGAACGGCTTCATCCGCTCGCGCCGGGCCTCCCAGTGCTCCACGAGGTCGGCGGCCAGGTCCCTTATCCGGGCCGGGGCGCCGTACATGGCGTTCATCGTCGCGACGGCCTGCTCGACGCGGCGGCGTTCGGTGTCGTCGAGGCCGTCGGTGATGCGGTCGGCCTCCTCGTCGATGGTGGTCGGGTCGATGTCACGGTCCAGGACGAGCTGGATGACGCGGCTCTCGTGATAGACCTTCACGGTCGCGCCGTCGTCGGCGGCCCGCTTGAGGTCGTAGACGTCGATGTAGTCGCCGAACACCTCGCGGGTGTTGCGGTCAGCCTCCGAGATCGGCGTTCCGGTGAAGGCGAGCAGCGTGGCGTGCGGCAGCGCGTCGCGCAGGTGGCGGGCGAGACCGTTCAGGTCGTCGTAGTGGCTGCGGTGGGCCTCGTCGACGATCACGACGATGTTCCGCCGGTCGGAGAGCATCGGGTGGTCGACGCCCGACTCCCGCTCCTCCTTCGTCTTGCCGAACTTCTGGAGCGTGGTGAAGAGGATCCCTCCCGTCCTCTTCGCCGCCAGCTCCTCACGGAGTTCGGCGCGGGTGACGACCTGCTTCGGCGTCTCCGGGAGGATCTCGCTCTCCTGGAACGTCGTGTAGAGCTGGTCGTCGAGATCGGTGCGATCGGTGACGACCACGACCGTGGGGTTCAGGAGAGCCGGGTCCCTCATCACCAGGGTGGTGGTGAGGACCATCTCCTCCGACTTGCCGGAACCCTGGGTGTGCCAGACGACGCCGGCCTTACCGTCGCTGGCAGAGGCCGTGCGAACGGCTTCGGCGGCACGCGTGACCGCGTGGTACTGGTGCGGCTTCGCGATGCGCTTCATCCGCTTCGACGGCACGAAGTTGATGAAGGAGTGGACCAGTTGGAGGAAACGGGACTGGGTGAACAGGCCGTGGACGGCCAGGTTCTGCCCCGACTCCGCGAACCCGTCCGCCGTCAGCGGGTCGACGCGGGCGCCGAACTCGTCCGTGTTCCAAGGGGCGAAGTGCTCGTACGGGGTGAAGGGTGTGCCGTACTTGGCCGTGATGCCGTCGGAGAGAAGGACGATCGCGTTGTAGCGGAACGCGGTCGGGAACTCCTCCACGTACCGCGCCACTTGGGCGTGGGCCGTCTGGAGTGTGGCGTCCTCGTCGCCGGCCCGCTTCAGCTCGATGACGGCGAGGGGCAGGCCGTTGACGTACAGGACGACGTCGAAGCGGCGGTTCTTCTCGCCGTCGATGACGGTGACCTGGTTCAAGGCGCGGTACGTGTTCGACTCGGGGTCGGCCAGGTCGAGGAGGCGGATGGTGGGGTTGTGCTCGGCGCCGAAGTTGTCGGTGTAGGTGACCGAACGTATGCCGGAGGTGAGGAAGCGGCTCGCGGTCCGGTTCTCCTCATAGGTGTCCTGCGAGCCGGGGGTCACGGCAGCCGCCACGGCGTCCCGTACGGCGTCCGGGGGCAGCTCGGGGTTCAGCCGCTCGATCGCCTCGTGGAGGTCTGGGTAGAGGATCAGGTCGTCCCAGGACTTCCGGTGCCCGGACCCGGGCGCGAACTCGTTCCCGCCGGCCGGCAGCCAGGCCAACTCGGCGAGTTCGTCCAGCGCGAGGATCTCCCAGTCTGCCTCGGTGGGGCGGCGGTTGGCTCTGTCGTCGTCGTGCGTGTTCCCGTCGTGGGATGTGGTCACGTGGCATCCTCGACAATCTTCTCGGCGTCCTTGACACGGAGGCGACCGGACATGAGCTGAGGGAGGAGGGTGTCGCGGAGGGTGGCGAGGGCCCGGGACTCCTGCCGCGCCAGCATTGCCCTGCCGCAGAGGCTCCGGATCTGAGCCCCTGTTTCTCCGAACTGGCGGGGATCGACAACCTCAGTCGCCATCGCCTCTGCGGGCCGCACACGCTGGTGGCTCTTCGAGGTGCCAGTCACCTTGGATGCAAGGCTGTCCAAGAAGTTCCGCTGGCGCAGGACTGCCCACAATTCGTGCGATGCCAGTGGGCTATTCGGGGCCAGAACCAGGAACTCGGTCGATGCCAGAGAGGGAGCACGAGGATCTGGCTCAACGTGCCAGACTCGGGGGATTTCCGGATTCAGCTTTGACAGCAACACAACTGGTTCGCTGACGGAGAACTTCGCGCTCCGGATAGCCTCAGGAGAGACACGCTCCGGCATCTGCCCCACGTCAAAAGCAGGGAGACTGTAGTGGTCAACAGACTCCTCACTGATCTCGCGCGGGGAGACCTGCTCCTTTCGGAGAACACAGATTTCCTCGACGCGCACCCGCCGCTTCCAATGCCCTTGAGAGGCCAAGGCCAGCGCCAACTCTTCAGACCTGGCCGCGATGCGCTCGTTGACGGCAATCTTGTCATCCAGCGCCCCGAGCAACCCGCTTAGCGCCTCCTGGACAGAGAGAGGTGGCACGCTGAGCACAAGCTCCTTCGCCGACTTCACATTGAAGTGCTGTTGAACAGCCCCAACCGTGTGCGCCTTCACGAAGTCTTGCGCGGTCTCGTTAATCGCATAGCACAGGTAACGTGCGTCAACTTCCGGCCCCGGTGTAGCAATTACCAGGTCGGAGCAGTTCATCGGCCCCAAATCGTCGGGGATCACTGCCGTAGCACCAGGTTCACCGGTTCGAACGATTGCCAGATCGCCAGGCTTCAGCTGCGACTTTGCCAGCTCGGCATGAAACCCTTCGTCAATGTACTTCAACACGGAAAGATCGAGTCGGCCGCGTTTGACATTTAGCGAGCGCAGAAAAGGAATCCCACTTTCCGCGTAGCGGGATGCCATCGACCCCACATGCCCGACGGTAATACGAGTGCAGAGGTCACCGAGCCTTCGACGGTCCCACTCAGACATCGACCCTCCCCAACTGCTCGCGCACCGTCTTCTCAAGATCAGCCGACTTGTCGAACAACGCGAACAACTCCTCCGTCAACGCGCTGATCCGCTCAGCCACGGCCTCCGCGTCCTCTTCCTCAGCCTCCACGGCCCCCACGTACCGCCCCGGCGTAAGCACATACCCGTGCTCCCGCACCGTCTCCAGATCGGCCGAGTAGCAGAAGCCCGGCTCGTCCTCGTACGTCAGGCCGGCCTCGCGGGCCGAAGGCGTGCCCCGCCAGGCGTGATAGGCGTCGGCGATCTTCTTGACGTCGGCCTCGGCGAAGACGCGCTCCGTCCTGTCCGCCATCTCGCCCAGCCCCCGGGCGTCGATGAACAGGATCTCGCCCCGCCGGTCATCCAACCGCCGTGCCCCCTGCGGGGACTTGTCGCGGGACAGGAACCACAAACACGCCGGGATCTGCGTCGTACGGAACAACTGTGACGGCAGCGCCACCATGCACGCCACCAGGTCGGCCTCCACCAGCGCCGCGCGGATCTCGCCCTCGCCGCTCGACTGCGAGCTCATCGAGCCGTTGGCCAGGACGATGCCCGCCGTGCCCCGCTCCCCCAGCTTCGAGATCATGTGCTGGAGCCACGCGTAGTTGGCGTTGTTTCGCGGCGGAACCCCGTACTTCCAGCGCGGGTCCGACTCGTCCCTCGCCCAGTCCTTGATGTTGAAGGGCGGGTTGGCCATGACGAAGTCGGCCTTGAGGTCCGCGTGCTTGTCGTCGGCGAAGGTGTCGCCCCAGCGGGCGGCGAGGTTGCCGTCGATGCCGTGGATGGCCAGGTTCATCTTGCCCAGGCGCCACGTGCGCTCGTTCAACTCCTGGCCGTAGACGGAGATGTCGGCCTTGTGGCCGCGCCCCCGGTGAGCCTCGATGAACTTGGCCGCCTGCACGAACATGCCGCCCGAGCCGCACGCCGGGTCGTACACCCGGCCCTCGTACGGCTCCAGGATCTCGACGATCAGCCGGACGACGGAACTCGGCGTGTAGAACTCCCCGCCCCGCTTGCCCTCTGCCCGCGCGAAGTTGCCGAGGAAGTACTCGTACACCTCGCCGAGCAGGTCCTGCGCCGGCCGTTCCTCGTTGCCGCCGAAGCGGGCGTCGCTGATGAGGTCGACGAGTTCGCCGAGGCGCTTCTGGTCGACGCGGTCCTGGTTGAAGATCTTCGGGAGGACACCGGTGAGGGCGGCGTTCTCCCGCATGATGGCGTCCATCGCCTCGTCCAGGAGCTTGCCGACGCCCTGCGCCTTGGCGTTGGCGGCGATCCAGGACCAGCGGGCGGTCTCCGGGACCCAGAAGACGTGGGCGCCCGTGTACTCGTCGCGGTCCTCCAGGAAGTCGCCGATCTGGTCCTCGGAAATGCCGTCCTCGCCAAGCTCCTTGGCCAGCTCCTGCCTCCGCTCCTCGAAGGCGTCCGAGACGTACTTGAGGAAGATGAGACCGAGCACGAACTCCTTGTACTGCGCGGCGTCGATGGAGCCGCGCAGCTTATCGGCTGCCTTCCAGAGGATGTCCTGGATCTCCTTGGCGGTGGACGCTGTGAACAGCTCCGCCTGGTCGGCGGGCTTCTTCTGGCGTGGAGGCATCGGGTGGACCGTCTCCTTCAGTGGGCGTCGATGTCAGTCGGTGACGATGTCAGTCGTGGTGTGCGGGAGTTGCTGGATGGTGAGCGTGCCGTCGGCCATGCCGGCCGCCACCACGCGAGTCAAGTCGTCGAGTGCGGCGCTCTGCTCGCGCAACAGCTCCGCCCTGCCCTCGATCTCGGCCAGTACGGCCTCGTAGAGGTCGGCCTCGGCGCGGCTGAGGTCGGGGACGACGAGGTCCTCGATCCGCCGGGACGCGCGGACGGCACCGCTGGTGCGGGCGTGCTCGGCGGCGGCAGCACGCAGTAACGAGGCCAGCACCCGGGGCCGTACGGGCGGATCTGCGTCCGGGTGCACCCGCAGGATGCGGGCCGGGGCCGCGACCAGGGAGACGCCCTCGGTGTCGACGTACACACCGAAGTGCGGGCTGGCGGTGACGACGAGGTCGCCGGGCAAGGTGAACTGGGCGTGCTCGTAGGCGGTGAGGAGGATGCCACGGTCGATCCGGTGGTCGCCGACCCGGGCGTGGCCCAGGATCTCGTCAGGCGTGAGGACCGGGTAATGGCCAACGGCGGTGAGGTGCTCGGGGGCGAAGCGGTGGCCGGGACGGCGGCGCAGGCGTCGGGTGCGTAGCAGGCGGCCGACGGACGTACGGCGCACCGGCTGGTTCTCGGGGCGCAGCTCCGCCTGTGCGTGCAACCGGAGTTCGCCGGTACGCGAACGCTCCTGGAGCTCGCTCAGGCGGCGCTCCAGGTCGGAGATCAACGCCGGGCGCTCGACTACCGTCCGGGTGTGGCGGGACGCGAGCGTGCGGTGCTGAGGCGTGAACGCGGCGCCGGGGCGGCCGTCGAGGTCGGCACCGCGGACGATGGCGGCGTGGCGCGGTTCGTGGCGTGGGTCGGGGGTCCAGCCGGAGGTGCGCCAGATGGCGATGTCCTCGGCGAGGGTGTCGAGGACGGGCTCGGTCAGCGGCTGGGCGGAGTAGTCGGCGAGCAGGACGAGACCGGTGCGCTTGTCCTCCGGGACGCGGGCGAGCAGCCAGACCGCCGTACGGTAGCCGGGGCGGAAGGCGTACGCGCCGTCGGGCAGGCTGATCGCGGCTTTCAGAAGGCCCGGTTCGAGGAAGGAGCGGCGCAGGCGGTCCGCGGCACCGTGCCGGGCGAGCGGGCCGGTCAGGACGTCGGCGGGGCCGAGGACGACCGCGACGGAGCCGGTGTCCAGGTAGTCGGTGAGGGCGGCGACCCGGTCCAGGACCGCCTTGGGGTCGCGGGTCTCGGCGGCCTCGTAGGGGAGAGCGCAGACGAGCAGGTCCGGGTCGCCCCATTCATCGGCGGACAGTTCCTCGCCGGGGACGACGTCGAGCCGGAACTCGTACACCCCGCGCACCAGCATCCGGCGGCGTACGAGACGTACCCGGGCCGGGTCGGGGTCGGCGGCCAGGTAGGTGTGGCCGGAGTCCTCGTCGGCCTGGTCGTGCAGGGCGGCCAGGAAGTCGCCGGCGCGGGCGTACGGCACGGCGATGACCGATCCCTCGTGCAGGGTGTCGGCACCGGACAGGGCGGCGAGCGCGCGGACCACGGCCGGGGTGGGCTCGTCGGCGGTCAGATCGCGGGAGCCGAGACGGTGGCGGGCCTGGAGGATCCAGTCGAAGGCCTCGGCGGGGTTGTAGGCGGCGTCGATCAGTTCGTCGGCGAGTTCGGCGAGAGCTGGGCCGGTGTGCCCGGGGTCGGGCAGGGCACGCAGCTCGGCGAGGAGGAAACGGTCCTCGGGGTCGAGGTCGGCGGCGTCGTCCAGGAGGCGGTCCCAGGGGCGGCCGTCGGCGACGGGCGCGTCCAGCTGCTGGTGCAGGCAGACCAGCGAAGTCAGGGCATTGACCAGGACGGGCGCGGGCAGCGACGGGGTGCGCCAGGCAGCCAGGGTGTGCAGGGCCAGCTCGGCACGGAGCCGGCGGGAGTCGGTGTTGCCGCGGCCGGTCGAGGCAAGCCACTCGACGACCGCACGGGCGTCGAACAGGGGACGTCCGTCTTCGTGGGAGACGGGTGCGGGAAAGTCGGGGTGGCGGCGGGCCCAGGTGGTGGGGACAGGGCGCTTGACCTGGGCGAGGGCGGCGATCTCGGCGTATGTCATCCGCCAGGCCGGGGTTTCGGGCACGATGGAGGGCGTCTCCGAGGGGGTCTCGGACGGCGTCCCGGTCGGCGCCTGAGCAGCCGCGTGCGTGGTCATGGGCATGTCCCCCCTCTCCCCTTGAGCCCCGGGGCCGGCGTTCCCTCTCCCCGGCGCCTCGCGGTCCGCCCCTTTCGGTGGGGCAGCAGTCAGCAATCTACAACCAGTCGACCGGGTCACGGTTAACCCTCCCGATAATAGGGGTTATCAGTGCTTCTCCGATTCCATCACCGAGGCGGCTGACACCTTGAGATGACCAAGTGCCGCAACGCCTAACCGGAGGATCACTGCCATGAGTCACAAGCCCTCGACACCGCCGCCCGGCAACCCGTGGCCCTACGGCACGGGCGCCACATCGAGCTGGAGCGCGGTACCGCCGGTCACGCCGGACGGAGGCCTGCAATCCCCGGCAGCGCAGCCGGGGGCGCCGAAGCCGTCGCGTCGCAGAGCCTGGCTGACCCATGGCGTGACCGCGTTCGTCGCGCTCGTGGTCGGCGCTGCCATCGGCGGCAACGGGGACTCCGGCGGCAAGGACGACTCCGCCGCGCCCGCCCCGACCGTCACCGTCACCAGGACCGCGGGCGCAGCTGACGGCAAGCCGCAGCCGAAGGCCACGGTCACAGAGAAGGTCACCGTCAAGCCGAAGCCGACCAAGAAGCCCGGCCCGGCCACCACGGTCGAGGGTGAAGGTCAGTACCTCGTCGGGGAGGACATGCAGGCCGGCACGTACAAGACCGCGGGACCTGACGAAGACACCATCATCGAGAACTGCTACTGGGCACGCACCAAGGATGCCTCCGGAGAACTCGACGCGATCATCGCCAACGAGAACCTGCAGGGCCAAGGGCGCGTGACGGTCAACAAGGGCGAGTACTTCGAGACCAAGGGCTGCCAGAAGTGGACCAAGGTCGGCTGACCAGCCCGGCAAACGCCACCGCGCCAGTTGGGAAACGCAACAAACCCGGAGGCGGGCGGTCGCCGGACCGACCCGCCCGCCCCACGTCGGCGGACCCGTACGGCATACGCCATAAGGATGTCCATCGCCTGAGCCGCCGGGATCGCATCCCCGTGGGCTAGGTTCTCTGTTCCAGCGCGTCCGGCATCCTGGCGGTCGGGCGCCATCACCCCATAAGTTCGTGGAGCCCCGCAGGCCGTAGGACTGGTCCTGCAACCACGCGGGACGCGCAACCGACCGCCATGGACGTCCCGCTCGGGGGCTGCACCGACCGGCGCACCGCCACGCGCCGCACATATCACCGACAACAGGAGACGGAAGGATCTGCGTTGACCGGACTGGAAATCCCCGAGGTCTACTGGGACGCGGACGAGGCAGCCGGGCTGCTGGTCGAATACTTCACCCGCCTGCGCCAGGCCGGTGATCTCTTCTACTCCGGAGCCCATTTCGAGCGGCTGGGTGGCGGCGGGGACGCCGAACACGTCGCGAACCGCTTCGACAGCAACGACCTGATCGCCCTCACCATGCTGCGCGTCTCGCTCAAGCCCCACGGCTCCATCGACTTGCTGGCCGATCCCGACCGTCGGTGGACTCGCCTGCTGTCACAGATTCCTCGCGACGCCCGCCTCGAAGATCCCTTGAACGATCCGCTCGTCGCGAAGGGCGGTCCCGCGTGGGAGCTGTGGGAGCACCTGGCCGTCGCAGCGGACCACGACCGCAAGCCCGACGGCAGCGGCCCCGTGATCGCGGGCAAGCTCCTGGCCCGCAAGCGACCTCACCTGATCCCGGTCTACGACAGGCGCATCAAGCAACTCTTCCGGCGCCCGACGACGGATCATTCGTTCTGGGCTGCGCTGGCTGCGGCACTGCGGGCGGACAACGGCGCGCTGCGCGATCAGTTGATCCGTCTCCGCCAGAAGGCCGGAATCGGGGAGGACATAGGGATCCTGCGTGTCTTCGACGTCATCGCGTGGATGCACCAGGGACAGCTGGACCAGGCATCCTGAGCCGAAGGGGCATCCGGACCGGTGGCAGCCCCAGAAACGAACGAGGACCACGACCGTCAGGTCGAGGCCCTCGCTTCGGTGTGACTACGAAGAGTGTCCGAGGGGGGACTTGAACCCCCACGCCCGATAAAGGGCACTAGCACCTCAAGCTAGCGCGTCTGCCATTCCGCCACCCGGACAAGGTGTCTGCCGCCCGACCGGGGGTGCTCCCCGCGGCGACAGGCACAACAATACCAAGGTTTCGGAGTGCGTTTCACCTGCATATCCGTCCAGGTGAGAGGGGTCGGGGCAGGAAGGAAGCGCAGGTGGGAGGGGTCGTCGCGCAGGGTGAGGGAAGGTGGACCGGGTGTCAGGAGTGGGACCTGAGTCGGGTGCGGGATCTGAGTCGGGTGCGGGACCCAGCGTCAGGTCACGGCATCAGCTGGTACTCCGGGAAGTTGCCCGGCAGGCGTTCCGACGCCGGGCCCCGCGTGACCGCGCGGACCAGGAGTTCGCCGCCGACGAAGGCGCCCCGCCAGGACGCGCCGAAGCCGCCGAAGAGCTCGTCCCGGTCGCCGCGCGAGCGGGGCTTGCCGTGGCCGACCTTGAAGGCGCGGATCTGCGGGGCCAGCCTGTCGTACGCCGCCCGGTCGTCCGTGGAGAGCGTGGCGACCAGGGCGCCGTTCGACGCGTTCATCGCCGCGAGCAGCTCCGCCTCCGTGTCGACCAGGACGATCGTGTCGACCGGGCCGAACGGCTCCGCGTGGTGCAGCGGCGACGACGGCGGCGGGCCGAGCAGGGTGACCGGCTGGACGTAGGCCGAGGTGTCCTGGCCGGGCAGGAACCGGGCGTCGGACAGCCGCCCGCGATGCAGCGGTACGGCGCCCCGGTCGATCGCGTCGGCGACGTGGGCGCGCAGCTCCCGGGCCTTGGCCTCGTTGATCACGGGGCCGAAGTCCAGCTCGGGGAACGGGTCGTCGTCCTGGTGGACGGCGAGCGGGTGGCCCACCCGCAGGGTGCGGACCGCGGGCAGGTACGCCGCGAGGAACTCGTCGAACAGTTCGCGCTGGACGACGAAGCGCGGGTAGGCGGTGCAGCGCTGCTTGCCGTAGTCGAAGAGTTTGGGGACGACGGCGGTCAGGGCGTCCCAGTCGGTGAAGTTCCAGATGCCCCAGGTGTTGAGGCCCTCCTGTTCGAGGATGTGCCGCTTGCCGAGGTCCGCCACGGCTGTCGCCACCGCGGCGCCGGTGTCGCGGCCGCCGACGAAGGAGACACAGCCGATCTCGGGCGCCCGGACCAGCGCCTGCGACAGCTCGCCGCCGCTGCCGCTGACCAGGGTGACCGGGATGCCCTCGCGGTGCGCGAGCGCGCAGGCGAGGGTCAGGCAGGCCACGCCGCCGTCGGTGGGGGTCTTCGCGACGACCGCGTTGCCGGCCAGCGCCTGCACCAGCATGGCGTGCACGAGCACGCTCATCGGGTAGTTCCAGCTCGCGATGTTGGAGACGGGGCCGTCCAGCGGGGCCCGGCCGGCGATCATCGGCTCGATGCCGTCGACGTACCAGCGCACGCCGTCGATGGCCCGGTCGACGTCGGCCTGCGCGAGCCGCCACGGCTTGCCGATCTCCCAGACGAGCAGCAGGGCGAGCAGTTCGCGGTGCTCGGCCAGGGCGTCGAGCGTGGCGGCGACGCGGGCCCGGCGCTCGGCGAGCGGCACGTGGCGCCAGGCGCGGTGCTGGTCGAGGCAGGCGCGTACGGCCTGGTGGGCGGTGGCGCCGTCCAGGCGCGGCGCGCCGGCGATGGGGCCGGCGTCGACCGGGCTGGTGGCGGGCCGGGCGTGGCCGTCCGCCCGCCAGGCCGCGTTCCAGAGGTTGAGGACGCGGTCGTCGCGGAACGCCTCGGGAGCGACGGCGAGACTCCGCTGCCAGGCGTCCGTCCAGGACGTGCCGGACTTCAGGGTCAGGGTGGGGCGTGAGGTGGTGAGGGTGGGTGCCATGCGTCAGCTCCGCTCTCGGGGCACGGGCGCGAGATGGTCGGGGGATCGGGAGGATCCGAAGGGGACGGACGAGTGGCGCGAAGTGTGGCCAGGGTCGTCCGCCGCGCCGGAGCCCGCTTCGAAGCGGGCTCGGGCGGGGGCCGAGCAGGGCAGGAGCCTCAGCCGCCGGGCTCGGGCGGGAGCCTCAGCCGCCGGGCCTCTCGCCCAGCGCCTCCCGCACCAGCGCCGCCGTCTCCGACGGAGTCACCCCCACCCGTACGCCCGCCGCCTCGAGCGCCGCCTGCTTGGCGCGGGCGGTGCCGGTGGAGCCGGAGACGATCGCTCCCGCGTGGCCCATGGTGCGGCCCTCGGGCGCGGTGAAGCCGGCGACGTAGCCGACGACGGGCTTGGTGACGTGTCCGCGGATGTAGGCGGCGGCGCGTTCCTCCGCGTCGCCGCCGATCTCCCCGATGAGGACGACGAGTTCGGTCTCGGGGTCGTCCTGGAAGGCGGCCAGGCAGTCGATGTGGGTGGTGCCGATCACGGGGTCGCCGCCGATGCCGACGCAGGTGGAGAAGCCGATGTCGGCGAGTTCGTGCATGAGTTGGTAGGTGAGCGTGCCGGACTTGGAGACCAGTCCGACGCGGCCGGGCCGGGCGATGTCGGCCGGGATGATCCCGGCGTCGGACTGGCCGGGGGTGATCAGGCCGGGGCAGTTGGGGCCGATCACGCGGGTGCCGCGGGTGCGGGCGTACGACGTGAAGGCGACGGAGTCGTGGACGGGGATGCCCTCGGTGATGACGACGACGAGGCCCGTCCCGGCGTCCACGGCCTCGTGAACGGCGGCCTTCGCGAAGGGCGGTGGCACGAAGACGACGGTGACATCGGCGCCGGTCGCGGCGACGCCCTCGTGGACGCTGCCGAAGACGGGGAGCGAGATCGGCTCCCCCGCCGAGCCGTTGGCGCCGCCGGGCAGCTCGAAGTCCACGGTGCCGCCCGCCTTGCGCGGGTTCACGCCGCCGACGACGTCCGTGCCGGCCGCGAGCATCCGGCGGGTGTGCTTCCTGCCCTCGCCGCCGGTCATGCCCTGGACGAGGACCTTGCTCTCCTTGGTCAGGAAGATCGCCATGGTGTCGACTCCTCAGGCCGCGCGGGCGAGTTCGGCCGCGCGGTGCGCGGCGGCGTCCATGGTGGTGGCCTGCTCGATCAGCGGGTGCGCGTGCCGGTCGAGCAGGGCGCGGCCCGCCTCGGCGTTGTTGCCGTCGAGGCGTACGACGAGGGGCTTCGTCAGGTGTACGGCGTCCAGGGCGCCCAGGATGCCCTCGGCCACGGTGTCGCAGGCGGTGATGCCGCCGAAGACGTTGACGAGGACGGACTTCACGGCCGGGTCGGCGAGGACGACGAAGAGGGCGTCGGCCATGGTGCGGGCGGAGGCACCGCCGCCGATGTCGAGGAAGTCGGCGGGGCGGGCGCCGCGGCCGGCGATGACGTCGAGGGTGGACATGACGAGCCCGGCGCCGTTGCCGATGACACCGACCTCGCCGTCCAGCTTCACGTAGGTGAGCCCGCGGGCAGCGGCCTCGGCCTCCAGCGGGTCGGTGTGCTCGCGCGGCTCGGCGCCCCAACGGCTCTGCCGGAAGCGGGCGTTGTCGTCGAGGGTGACCTTGCCGTCGAGGGCGAGGACGCGGCCGTCGCGGGTGCGGACCAGCGGGTTGACCTCGACGAGGAGGGCGTCCTCGCGGACCAGGACCTGCCACAGGCGGATCAGGACGTCGGCGGTCCGCGCGGGCAGGCCCGCGGCGCTGGCGATATGGGCCGCGACGGCGGAGGTGACGCCCCGGGCGGGGTCGACGGGGATGCGCGCCACGGCCTCGGGCCGGGTCGCCGCGGTCTCCTCGATCTCGGTGCCGCCCTCGGCCGAGGCGATCGCGAGGAAGCCGCCGGCGGCCCGGTCGAGGACGTAGGAGACGTAGAACTCCCGCTCGACGTCGACGGGTTCGGCGAGCATGACCGTGCCGACCCGGTGGCCCCTGATGTCCGCGCCGAGCATCTGACGGGCCGTCGATTCGGCGGCCGCCGGGTCGGGGGCGAGTTTCACGCCGCCCGCCTTGCCCCGGCCGCCGGTCTTCACCTGGGCCTTGACGACGGCGCGGCCGCCGAGCCTGCGGGCGATCTCGCGGGCCTCGCGGGGCGAGTCGGTGACCTCGGCCCGTGGGACGGGGATGCCGTGCCGCTCGAAGAGTTCCCTTGCCTGGTGCTCGTACAGGTCCATTTCGGCTCCTGACTCGAAAGTGCCGCACGCCCCCTGGACACCACCCACCGGATGCGGGATAACAAGCTTCATACAGTATTCGTCGACTGTATGCAATGTACCGCGAGCGCCGCTCCCACCCCCTACGAAGGGACAGGACTCCGTCATGCCCGATGCCATGCCTGACGCCGGCCGCGACCAGAACGACGAGCTCATCTCGGGTGGACACCTCGTCGCCAAGGCACTCAAAGCGGAGGGGGTGGAGGTCATCTACACCCTGTGCGGCGGCCACATCATCGACATCTACGACGGCTGCGTCGACGAGGGCATCGCGGTCGTCGACGTACGCCACGAACAGGTCGCCGCCCACGCCGCCGACGGCCACGCGCGGCTCACCGGCACCCCCGGCTGCGCGGTGGTCACCGCCGGACCCGGCACCACCGACGCCGTCACGGGTGTCGCCAACGCCTTCCGCGCCGAGTCCCCGATGCTGCTCATCGGCGGCCAAGGAGCCCTCACCCAGCACAAGATGGGCTCGCTCCAGGACCTGCCGCACGTCGACATGATGAACCCGATCACGAAGTTCGCGGCGACCGTGCCGGACACCGCGCGCGTCGCGGACATGGTGTCCATGGCGTTCCGCGAGTGCTACCACGGCGCGCCCGGACCGTCCTTCCTGGAGATACCCCGCGACGTCCTCGACGCCAAGGTGCCGCTGTCGCGGGCGCGGGTGCCCAAGCCGGGCGCCTATCGCGCCTCGACCCGCTCGGCCGGCGACCCGGCCGCCGTCGAGCGCCTCGCCGACCTGCTGACGCACGCCGAGAAGCCGGCGATCCTGCTCGGCAGCCAGGTGTGGACGACCCGCGGCACCCGGGCCGCGATCGACCTGGTGCGCGCCCTGAACCTGCCCGCCTACATGAACGGCGCGGGACGCGGCACCCTCCCGCCGGGCGACCCGCACCACTTCCAGCTCTCCCGCCGCTACGCCTTCTCCAACGCCGACGTCATCGTGGTCGTCGGCACGCCCTTCGACTTCCGCATGGGCTACGGCAAGCGCCTCTCCCCCGCCGCGACCGTCGTGCAGATCGACCTCGACTACCGCACCGTCGGCAAGAACCGCGACATCGACCTCGGCATCGTCGGCGACGCGGGCGCGGTCCTCGCCGCCGTCACCGAGGCGGCCTCCGGACGGATCAACGGCGGCGCGGCGGGGCGCAAGGAGTGGCTGGACGAGCTGCGCGCCGCCGAACAGGCCGCGCTCGACAAGCGGTTGCCGCAGCTGCGGTCCGACGCCACCCCGATCCACCCCTACCGGCTGGTGAGCGAGATCAACGACTTCCTCACCGAGGACTCGATCTACATCGGAGACGGCGGCGACATCGTCACCTTCTCCGGACAGGTCGTCCAGCCCAAGTCGCCCGGCCACTGGATGGATCCGGGGCCGCTCGGCACCCTCGGCGTCGGCATCCCCTTCGTCCTCGCGGCCAAACGAGCCCGCCCGGACAAGGAGGTGGTCGCCCTCTTCGGCGACGGCGCCTTCTCCCTGACCGGCTGGGACTTCGAGACCCTCGTCCGCTACGACCTGCCGTTCGTCGGGATCGTCGGCAACAACTCCTCGATGAACCAGATCCGTTACGGCCAGGCCGCCAAGTACGGCAAGGAGCGCGAACGGGTCGGCAACACCCTCGGCGACGTGCCGTACGACCAGTTCGCGCGGATGCTCGGCGGCCACGGCGAGGAGGTCCGCGATCCGGCAGACATCGGCCCGGCGCTGCGCCGGGCCCGCGAGTCCGGCAAGCCGTCGCTGATCAACGTCTGGGTCGACCCGGACGCGTACGCACCCGGAACCGTGAACCAGACGATGTACAAGTGAGGTGAACGCCCATGACCACCAAGGCCCTCGACGGCATCCGCGTCCTGGACATGACCCACGTGCAGTCCGGTCCCTCCGCGACCCAGCTGCTGGCCTGGCTCGGCGCGGACGTCGTCAAGCTGGAGGCGCCCTCCGGCGACATCACGCGCCGGCAGCTGCGCGACCTCCCGGACGTCGACTCCCTCTACTTCACGATGCTCAACTGCAACAAGCGCAGCATCACCCTCAACACCAAGACCGAGCGCGGCAAGGAGCTCCTCACCGAGCTGATCCGCCGCTCGGACGTCCTGGTCGAGAACTTCGGGCCGGGCGCCGTCGACCGCATGGGCTTCACCTGGGACCGCATCCGGGAGATCAACCCGCAGCTCGTCTATGCCTCCATCAAGGGCTTCGGCCCGGGTCCGTACACCGGTTTCAAGGCGTACGAGGTCGTCGCGCAGGCGATGGGCGGGTCGATGTCGACCACCGGCTTCGAGGACGGGCCGCCGCTCGCGACCGGTGCCCAGATCGGCGACTCCGGCACCGGCGTGCACGTGGTGGCGGGCATCCTCGCCGCGCTCTACCAGCGCGAGCACACCGGGCGCGGGCAGCGGGTGAACGTGGCCATGCAGCACGCCGTGCTCAACCTGTGCCGGGTGAAGCTGCGCGACCAGCAGCGCCTCGCGCACGGCCCGCTCGCCGAGTACCCGAACGACGACTTCGGTGACGAGGTGCCGCGTTCGGGCAACGCCTCCGGCGGCGGACAGCCCGGCTGGGCGGTCAAGTGCGCGCCGGGCGGCCCCAACGACTACGTGTACGTCATCGTGCAGCCCGTCGGCTGGCGGCCGCTCTGCGAACTGATGGGCCGCCCCGAACTCGCCGAGGACCCCGAGTGGGCGACGCCCGAGGTGCGGCTGCCGAAGCTCGGCAAGATGTTCCAGCTGATCGAGGAGTGGTCCTCGCACCTGCCCAAGTGGGAGGTGCTGGAACGGCTCAACGCCCACGACGTCCCGTGCGGGCCGATCCTGTCCACCAAGGAGATCATCGAGGACGCCTCGCTGGCCGCCAACGGGATGGTCGTCACCGTGCCGCATCCGCGGCGGGGCGAGTTCGTGACCGTCGGCAGCCCCCTGAAGCTGTCCGACTCCCCGGTGGAGGTGACGGCCTCGCCGCTGCTCGGCGAGCACAACGCGGAGATCTACGTCGGCGAACTCGGCCTCGGTGACGAAGAGTTGCGCCTGCTGAAGTCGAACGGGGTGATCTGAGGTGATGTCGGAGGACCGGACGGTCACGGTACGCGCGCTGCTGGACGCGGTGCGGGGCGAGGGCCGTACCTCGCTGACCGCCCCCGAGGGCAAGGTGATCGCCGAGGCGTACGGGATCGCCGTACCCGGCGAGGAGTTGGCGCGGGACGTCGAGGAGGCGGTCGCGGCGGCGGCGCGGTTCGGCGGGCCCGTGGTCCTGAAGATCGTGTCGCCGGACATCCTGCACAAGACCGAGGCGGGCGGGGTCGTCGTCGGCGTCGAGGGCGCCACGGACGTGCGCAACGCCTTCCGCGCGATCGTCGCCAACGCCCGCGCCCACGACCCCGCCGCCCGCATCGAGGGCGTGCAGGTGCAGGAACTGCTGCCGGCCGGGCAGGAGGTGATCGTCGGCGCCGTCACCGACCCGACGTTCGGGAAGGTCGTCGCGTTCGGGCTCGGCGGGGTGCTGGTCGAGGTGCTGAAGGACGTCACCTTCCGGCTGGCGCCGGTCACCGCCGACGAGGCGCTGTCGATGCTGGACTCGATCCGTGCGGCCCAGGTGCTGCGCGGGGTGCGCGGACAGGCCGGGGTGGACCGCTGGGCGGTCGCCGAGCAGATCCGCCGGGTCTCCCAACTCGTCGCGGACTTCCCGGAGATCGCCGAGGTCGACCTCAACCCGGTGATCGCGACGCCCGAGGGCGCCCTCGCCGCCGACATCCGGGTGATCCTCGCCGAGCGGCAGCCGCCGCCCCGCCGGACGTACACCCGCGACGAGATCCTCGGCTCGATGCGCCGGCTGATGCAGCCGCGGTCGGTGGCGGTGATCGGCGCGTCGAACGAGGCCGGGAAGATCGGCAATTCGGTGATGCACAACCTCGTCGACGGCGGCTTCGCCGGGGACATCCACCCGGTGAACCCGAAGGCCGACGACATCCTCGGGCGCAAGGCGTACGCGAGCGTCGCGGACGTGCCCGGCGAGGTGGACGTGGCGGTCTTCGCGATCCCGGCGCGGCTGGTGCCCGCGGCCCTGGGGGAGGTGGGGCGCAGGCGGATACCGAACGCCGTGCTCATCCCGTCCGGGTTCGCGGAGACCGGCGAACACGCCCTCCAGGACGAGATCGTGGCCATCGCCGAGCGGCACGGCGTCCGGCTGCTCGGGCCCAACATCTACGGCTACTACTCCACTTGGCACGACCTGTGCGCCACCTTCTGCACGCCGTACGACGTCAAGGGCCCGGTGGCGCTGACCTCGCAGTCGGGCGGCATCGGCATGGCGATCCTGGGTTTCGCCCGCACGACGCGGACCGGGGTGTCGGCGATCGTCGGCCTCGGCAACAAGTCCGATCTCGACGAGGACGACCTGCTGACCTGGTTCGGCGAGGACCCGCACACCGAGTGCATCGCGATGCACCTGGAGGACCTCAAGGACGGCCGCGCGTTCGTGGCGGCGGCCCGCGCGACCGTGCCGCGCAAACCGGTGGTGGTGCTCAAGGCGGGCCGTACGGCCGCCGGGGCGCGGGCGGCCGGCTCGCACACCGGGGCGCTCGCCGGGGACGACAAGGTCTACGACGACATCCTGCGCCAGGCGGGCGTCATCCGGGCGCCCGGCCTCGCCGACATGCTGGAGTACGCCCGCGCGCTGCCCGTCCTGCCCACCCCGCGCGGCGACAACGTCGTGATCATCACCGGCGCGGGCGGCAGCGGGGTGCTGCTGTCGGACGCGGTGACGGACAACGGCCTGTCCCTGATGGAGATCCCGCCCGACCTCGACGAGGCGTTCCGCCGGTTCATCCCGCCGTTCGGGGCGGCCGGCAACCCGGTGGACATCACCGGGGGCGAGCCGCCGTCGACGTACGAGGCGACGATCCGGCTCGGCATGGAGGATCCGCGGGTCCACGCGCTGGTCCTCGGCTACTGGCACACGATCGTCACGCCTCCCATGGTGTTCGCGGAGCTCACCGCGCGCGTGGTGGCCGAGTTCCGCGAACGCGGCGTCGAGAAGCCGGTGGTGGCCTCCCTCGCCGGTGACGTGGAGGTCGAGGAGGCCTGCCAGTACCTCTTCGAACGGGGCGTCGTGGCGTACCCGTACACGACGGAACGGCCGGTGGCCGTGCTCGGCGCGAAGTACCGCTGGGCGCGCGCGGCGGGGGCCTTGGGGGGCGGTTCATGAGGTGAGAGACGCGGGGGCGGGCCGACGGTGCGCGTCGGCCGGCCCCGGGACCCGTGCGCGCACGAAAGGCAACGGACAGGGGGCGCTGGCCAGTTCTTTCGACGCAAGGGGTGCGAAGCAGTCATGACGATGACCGAGTGTCCGGGGCCCGTCGCCGCCAGGGAGGTGACGGACCGGCACGGCCGCGTGTACCGCATCGGGGAGACCGACGACGATCTCCTGGGCCGCGCACGCGGGTGGATGGCCGCCCTGCCCTGGACGGGCACGGCGGGGATCGGCGCCGCCGAGGCCGCGTTCGCCGCGGCGGCGGCTCCGCCGCACGGGACCGGGTGGTGGGGCGACGGGCGCCTGTGGTGGCCCGCGGGCGTGTGGCTGGTCTGCCGGGCGGCCGTGGCGCTGCCCGCCGGCCGGCTGCGGGAGCGCGGACGGCTCCCCGCGCGGGCGGCGGTGCCGGTCGGGGCGCTGGTGGCGCTGCTGTGCTGTCCGGCCGTGGCGTTCGCGCCGCACGCCCCCGCCGCGCGGGCCCTGTTCGCGGTGGGCGGCGGCCTCGCCGCGGGCCTGGTGCAGGCGACCTGTGTGAGCACGGCCGCCAAGTGGCATCCGGAGCGGCGGGGCGCGCGGACCGGCCTCGTGGCCGGCGGACTCACCTGCGGGGCCGCCCCGTTGGTGCTGCTCGCCGTCGCCGGACCGGACCCGGGCGGCCACCGTACGGCATGGGTCGCGGCGGGCGCCGCGCTGTGCCTGCTGGTGGCCGCGGCCGGGCGGGAGTTGCGGGACCCACCCCCGAACTGGTGGCCCGCGCACGCCGATCCGCGCCGGGTCCCGCGCGATCCGCGCGAGCGCCGGGCACGGGCGAAGAATCCGCCCGCGGTACGGCAGTTCGGCCCGCGGGAGGCGATCCGCACGCCCGCGCTGTGGCTGATGTGGTGCGTGCTGGGCACGGCCGGTGCCGGCGTCCTCGGAGCCGCCGTCCGGGTGGTGTCCGGCGCGGGCGGGGAGTTCGGCGGCCGGACCGTCGCGGCCGCGGTGTGCGGGGCGGTCCTCGCCGCGGGGCTCGGCGGCGCGCTGTTCGGACGGCTCTCCGACGGCCTCGGCCGCCGTACGGCGCTGGTGGCCGCGTGTCTGCTGCCGGCCGCGGCCGGGTTCGCCCCGGCGGCCCTCCCCCGGGGCGGCGGCACCGCGCTGTTCCTGTGCTGCGCGGCGCTGTCGGGTCTCGCCGGCGGGGCGGTGGGGCCGCTGCTGGCCGCGATGACGGCGGACTGCTTCGGCGAGAACGCCCTGGCGTCCGTGCACGGCGTCGTCCGCACCGCGGGGCTGCTCCCCGGCCTCGCCGTATGCGCCCCGGGCACGGTCGCCGGGGCAGAAGGGCACCTCGGCGTGCTCATGGGCTGTGCCGGCCTGCTCGCGGCGGCACTGGCCACCTTCCTCAGGGCGCCGGGCGGACACCGGATCCGGCGCATCGTCCCCAACCCGCATCCGCTCGGCGAGGAGATGGCGTGACATGACCGCAGAACCCATGGCAACCGGCAGCAGTTCACCGGCCGAACCCGGCGCCGCCGGCCGCACCTACCGCGAAGTGACCGACGTGCACGGGCGCGTCTACCGGGTCGGCGAGACCGACCGCGACATCCTCGGCCACTCCCGCTCCCTGATGATGTGGCTGCCCTGGCTCACCATGATGGCCATCAGCGTCTTCGAGTACGCGTACGGCTCCGCGGAGGACACCCTGTCCGACGCGCACGGCTGGACGCAGAGCAACACCTTCTGGATCCTCAGCGTCTGGGTGTTCTTCCAGGCCGGCATCGCCTTCCCCGCGGGCTGGCTGCGCGAGAAGGGCCTGCTGACGGCGCGCGCGGCGATGTTCACCGGCTCGGCGCTGTGCCTGGTCGGCTTCCTGTCCCTGTCGCATCTGCACAACGTGCTGCTGGCGATCCTCGGCTTCGGCGTGGTCGGCGGCATCGGCGCCGGGCTGATCTACGCGACCTGCATCAACATGGTCGGCAAGTGGTTCCCCGAACGGCGCGGCGCCCGCACCGGGTTCGTCAACGGCGGCTTCGCGTACGGCTCGCTGCCGTTCATCTTCATCTTCAACTACGCCTTCGACACCGGCAATTACCACACGGTGCTGGACCTGATCGGCTGCTACATCATGATCGTCGTGTTCGCCTCCGCGTTCTTCTTCAAGGACCCGCCGAAGAACTGGTGGCCCGCGGACGTCGACCCGCTGAAGTACGCCGCGGCGGCCCGCGGCACGACGGCGGCGGCTTCGAAGAACCCGCCCGCGGTACGGCAGTTCACGCCGAAGGAGGCCATCAGGACCGGGATGCTGCCACTGATGTGGGTGTCCATCGTGATGACCGCGGGCGTGTCGATCTTCGGCATATCGTTCCAGGTCGACTACGCCAAGGACGTCGGCTTCGGCCCGCTGGTGGCCGCGTCCTCGATGGGCGTCATGGCCGTCATCAACGGCGTGGGGCGCGGCGCGGTGGGCTGGCTGTCGGACCGGTGGGGCCGCAAGCCGACGCTGGTGTTCGTCATCGTCGTGCTGGGTCTCGCCCAGTTCGGGGTGATCCTCGCCGGTGAGATGAAGAGCGAGTGGCTGTTCCTGGCCTTCGCCTTCCTCTCCGGCTTCGGCGGCGGCGCGTTCTACCCGATGTTCGCGGCGCTGACGCCGGACTACTTCGGGGAGAACTACAACGCCACCAACTACGGCCTGGTGTACAGCGGAAAGCTGATCAGCGGCCTGTTCGGCGGCGGCCTCGGCTCCATGGTGGTCGCGGCCTGGGGCTACAACGGGGCCTACGCGCTGGCGGGCGGGGTCTCGATGGTCGCGGCGGCGATCGCGCTGCTGCTGCGGCAGCCGGGGCACGCCGCCGGCGCCGTACCGCCACCGCGGGCCGCCACGACGGGCTGACCGCCGCGCCTTCCCCCGCGGCCCGCACCCCTCTCTCCGCGGCCCGTACGTCCCCCCGCGGCCGGTCACCCGGCCGTGGGGGGACGGTCGTCCGGGGCGGGTCAGGACGGGTCGCGGTCCAGGTAGGAGCGGCGGGTGTGTTCGGTGTGCTCGCGCATCAGCTCGGTGGCGCGCTGCTCGTCGCGGGCCTCGATCGCCGCGATGAGCGCGCGGTGCTCGATCCACGACTGGTGGCCGCGCTGCCGGGCGACCGGGGTGTAGTACCAGCGCACCCGGCGGTCGACCTGGGCGGCCAGTTCGGCGAGGACGGCGTTGCCGGCCAGTTCCATGACGGCGGCGTGGAAGCGGGCGTTGAGGGCGACGGCGGTCTCCACGTCGTCGTCGGCGACGGCCCGCTCCCCCTGCGCGCACAGCTCGCCCAGCGCCTCGATGCCGGGGCGGCCCGCGTTCGCCGCGGCGAGGCGGGCCGCCTCGGCCTCCAGCAGGGTGCGGACGGTGAGGAGTTGGTCGGCCTCCGCCTCCGTCGGCTCGTGCACGAACGCGCCCTGCGCGGGCCGCAGATCGACCCAGCCCTCGGTGTTCAGCCGTTGCAGCGCCTCGCGCACGGGCTGCCGGGAGACCCCGAGATGCCCGGCGAGCTCGCTCTCCACGAGGTGCTGGCCGGGCCGAAGGGCGCGGGTGGTGATGAGTTCGAGCAGCGCCTCGTAGACGCGGTCGCGCAGCGGGCCGGGACGTTCGAGTCTGGGCACCGCACCCTGCGGCAGTCCGGTCGACAGCATCGGTCCCCCTCCTGGGCGACGCCGGTGGGCCGCGGCCGGGCGGCCGGTGTCGCCAAAGGCCAGTATCGATTGTCTTTCGTCTACAGTCTACGGCGCACCGGCGGGGCGGGCGGCGTCTCCCGCGTCACACTCGGGGGGCACGCCCCACGGGCTGAGGGGGCAGGCATCACGGGCCCGGGGGGCAGGCATCACGGGCCCGGGGACACACGCCACTGGCTCAGGGGCAGCGGACGACCTGGCCGGCGTACGACAGGTTGCCGCCGAAGCCGAACAGCAGCACCGGGTCGCCGGTGGAGATCTGGCCCTGCTCGACGAGCTTGGAGAAGGCGAGCGGGATGCTGGCGGCGGAGGTGTTGCCGGACTCGGTGACATCGCGGGCGACGACCGCGTTGACCGCGCCGATCTTCGTGGCGAGCGGCTCGATGATCCGCAGGTTCGCCTGGTGCAGCACGACGGCGGCGAGGTCCTCGGGCGCGAGCCCGGCCCGCTCGCAGGCGCGGCGGGCGATGGGCGGCAGCTGGGTGGTGGCCCAGCGGTAGACGCTCTGGCCCTCCTGGGCGAACCGCGGCGGGGTGCCCTCGATGCGCACGGCGTGCCCCATCTCGGGTACGGAGCCCCACAGCACCGGGCCGATGCCGGCGTCCTCGCCGGGCCGGGCGGCCTCGACCACGGCGGCGCCCGCGCCGTCGCCGACGAGGACGCAGGTGGTGCGGTCGCTCCAGTCGGTCACCTCGGACATCTTGTCGGCGCCGATGACCAGGGCGCGCGTGGCGGCACCGGCCCGCACCGTGTGGTCGGCCGTCGCGAGCGCGTGGGTGAAGCCCGCGCAGACCACGTTGATGTCCATCGCGGCGGGCTGCGGCACGCCGAGCCGGGCGGCGACCCGGGCGGCCATGTTCGGGGAGCGGTCGATGGCGGTGGAGGTGGCCACCAGCACGAGGTCGATGTCGCCGGGGGCGAGCCCGGCCGCGGCGAGCGCCTTGGCGGCGGCGTGCGCGGCCAGCTCGTCGACGGGCTCGTCCGGGCCCGCGATGTGCCGCGTGGTGATGCCGACCCGGGACCTGATCCACTCGTCGCTGGTGTCGACCATGCCCGCCAGGTCCTCGTTGGTGAGTACCTTGGCGGGCTGGTAGTGGCCGACGGCGGCGATGCGCGAGCCGTTCATGGGGGTCCCCCTCGGTGCCTTGTGTAGCGGGATCCACCAGTCTTGTCAGTGACTCGCGGGTACGGCGGCAGGTGATGCCACAGGAAACGGGCGTCCGTCTTGTCGGCTTCCGTCAGACTCTCGGACGCCCGAACATTCACCCCGTGAACAACTGTGTCGCCTTCTGTACGAGCTCGTAGACGCCGTAGACCAGCGGTGCCCCCACCCAGAGCCAGGCGAAGGCGACGAGGGGACGGCGGTCGGGGCCCGCTGCGGGCTCAGGCGGACTCGGGCTGCTGTCGGACGACATCGGCTGCCTCCCTCGGTGCGGGGACGTGATGGCGGGGGTGGACGGGCCGGACGAACTCGTTGGCGATCAGGCCGACGACGAGCAGTCCGATCATGATGCCGAACGACAGCGTGTACAGGGACGCGCCCGACCTGCCCGCGTCCTTCTGCCGGTCGGCGATCCAGTTGACGATCAGCGGGCCGAGCACGCCGGCCGTGGACCAGGCGGTGAGCAGCCGGCCGTGGATCGCGCCGACCTGGTGGGCGCCGAAGAGGTCCTTCAGATAGGCGGGCACGGTGGCGAACCCGCCGCCGTAGAACGACAGGATGACGAGCGCGCACAGCACGAACAGCGGCTTGGACGCGTCGCCGAACAGGGCGAGGACCAGGTACATGAGCGCGCCGGCGCCCAGGTAGAGCCGGTAGATGTTCTTGCGGCCGATCAGGTCGGAGGTGGAGGACCAGCCGATGCGGCCGGCCATGTTGGCCGCCGAGAGCAGGGCGACGAACCCCGCGGCGGCGGACGCGGAGACGGGGGCCGAGCTGTCCGCGAAGAAGTCCGTGATCATCGGGGCGGCCTTCTCCAGGATGCCGATGCCCGCGGTGACGTTGGTGCACAGCACGATCCACAGGCACCAGAACTGCGGGGTGCGCAGCGCGCCGGCGGCGGAGACCCGGACGCCGGTGACGGCGGCGGGCCCGTCGGCGGCGGCCTCCTGCGGCCGCGGGACGCGCACGAGCAGCACGCCGAGCGACATGAAGACGGCGTACGACAGTCCGAGGACGAGGAAGGCGAGGGCGATCCCCGAGTGGCCGGTGCCGAAGGAGGAGAGCATCTGCGCCGACCAGGGCGAGGCGATCAGGGCGCCGCCGCCGAAGCCCATGATGGCGATGCCGGTCGCCATGCCGGGACGGTCGGGGAACCACTTGATGAGGGTGGACACCGGGGAGATGTAACCGATGCCGAGGCCGATGCCGCCGACGAAGCCCTAGCCGAGGACGATCAGCCAGTACTGCTTCGTCTCGGCGCCGAGCGCGGAGATCAGGAACCCGGAGGAGAAGCAGACCAGTGCCACGGTCATCGCCCAGCGCGGGCCGTTGCGTTCGACGAGCGTGCCGCCGAACGCGGCCGACAGGCCGAGCATCACGATGGCGAGCTGGAAGGGCAGCGCGCTCTCGGTACCGGTGAGGTGCAGCGCCGATTCGAGGGGCGGCTTGAACACGCTCCAGGCGTAGGCCTGGCCGATGGCGAGATGGACGGACAGGGCGGCCGGGGGGACGAGCCAACGGCTCCATCCCGGGGGTGCGACGGGAGGGCTCATGATCCCGGACGGTAGGCAGCGGCACGGAAGTTGAGAAGCGGACCGTCGACCGTATGCGGTGAGCGGTATGCGGGCTGCGGTGAACGGTCGACAGGAAGGCGCGCGGGTCGACAGGAAGCCGCGCACGGATCGGCAGGAAGCCACGCGCGGACCCTTGCCGCCCTCACCGCCATACTGTAGACAATATTCAGTCGACAGTGTTCGGCGGTTCCTCGGTACCCTCGACCGAACGGAGCTCCGCTGTGAAAGTCGCAGTCCTCGGCGCCGGTGCGATCGGCGCCTATGTCGGCGCCGCGCTCCATCGCGCGGGCGCCGACGTGCATCTCATCGCCCGTGGACCGCACTTGGCGGCCATGCGGCGGAACGGCGTCCACGTGCGCAGCGCACGCGGCGACTTCACCGCCCGTGTGCACGCCACGGACGACCCGGCCGAGGTCGGCCCGGTCGACCATGTCTTCCTCGGCCTGAAGGCGACCTCGTACGCGGCGTGCGGGCCGCTCGTCGAGCCGCTGCTGCACGACACCACGGCGATCGTCGCCGCCCAGAACGGCATCCCCTGGTGGTACTTCCACCGGCACGGCGGCCCGCACGACGGCCGGCGCGTGGAGAGCGTCGACCCGGGGGGCCGGGTCAGCGCGGTACTGGCCCCCGAACGCGCCGTGGGCTGCGTGGTGTACGCGGCGACCGAACTCGAAGCGCCGGGCGTCGTACGGCACTTGGAGGGGACCCGGTTCTCCGTCGGCGAGCCCGGCCGCGAAGTCTCCGCGCGCTGCGAGCGGTTCGGCGAGGCCATGCGGGCGGGCGGACTCAAGTGCCCCGTAGAACCCGATCTGCGCAACGACATCTGGCTCAAGCTGCTCGGCAACATCTCGTTCAACCCGATCAGCGCCCTGGCCCGCGCGACCATGCGGCAGATGTGCCTGCACGGGGGCACCCGCCAGGTCATCGAGACGATGATGCGCGAGACGCTCGCCGTCGCCGAGGCGCTCGGCTGCGAGGTCGGCGTCTCGATCGAACGGCGGCTCGCGGGGGCGGAGAAGGTCGGCGACCACCGCACCTCCACGCTCCAGGACCTGGAGCGCGGCAGGCCGCTGGAGCTGGACGTCCTGCTCGCGGCCGTCGTCGAACTCGCGGAGATCACCGGCGTCGAGGTGCCCACCCTGCGCACCGTGCACGCCATCTCGGACCTGCTGGCACTGGGGAGCGCGGCATGAAGGAACCACGGACGGACGGGCGGACGGGCGCGGGACGGACCCCGCGCACGGACGTACCGGCCGGCACAGGGCAGACCCCTCGCACGGACGGGCGGACCGGTCGGCGGGGGCGGGGCCGTGCCCCGCAGCCGTACACCCGGCTCACCCACCCCCTGGTGCGGGACGCCCGCGACGAGCCCTTCCGGCGGGCCGGCTGGGACGAGGCCCTCGACCGGGTGGCCCGCGAACTGGCCCGCGCCCGCGGCGCGTTCGGGATGTTCTCGTGCGCCCGCGCCACCAACGAGATGAACTACGTGGCGCAGAAGTTCGCCCGGGTCGTGATGGGCACCAACAACGTCGACTCCTGCAACCGGACCTGCCACGCGCCCAGCGTCGCCGGGCTGTCCGCGGCCTTCGGCTCCGGCGGCGGCACGTCGTCGTACGAGGAGATCGAGCACACCGACGTCATCCTCATGTGGGGCTCCAACGCCCGCTTCGCGCACCCGATCTTCTTCCAGCACGTGCTGAAGGGCATCCGGGGCGGGGCCCGGATGTACGCCGTCGACCCGCGGCGCACCTCCACCGCCGAGTGGGCGGAGAGCTGGCTCGGCCTCGACGTCGGCACGGACATCCCGCTGGCGCACGCCATCGGGCGGGAGATCATCCACGCGGGCCTGGTCAACGAGGCGTTCGTCGCGCGGGCGACGTCCGGGTTCGAGGAGTACCGCGCGCTGGTGGAGCCGTGGACCCTGTCCCTCGCGCAGAAGGTGACCGGTGTACCGGCGCGCGCCATCCGGGAGTTGGCGCACGCCTACGCCCGCGCCGAACGGGCCCAGCTGTGCTGGACGCTCGGCATCACCGAGCACCACAACGGCACCGACAACGTGCGCGCGCTGATCAACCTGTCGCTGCTGACCGGTCATGTCGGGCGCTACGGCGCCGGGTTGCAGCCGCTGCGCGGGCAGAACAACGTGCAGGGCGGCGGCGACATGGGCGCGATACCCAACCGGCTGCCGGGCTTCCAGGACATCCTCGACCCGGTCGCCCGCGAGAAGTTCGAGTCGGCGTGGGGCGCCCCCGTCGAGCCGCACTACGGCCTGAACCTGACCGAGATGTTCGAGGCGATGGAGGAGGGCACGCTGCGGGCCGTGTACTGCATCGGGGAGAACCCGGCGCAGTCCGAGGCCGACAGCGAACAGGCCCTGCGGCGGCTGCGGGCGCTGGACTTCCTCGTGGTCCAGGACATCTTCCTGACCCTGACGGCGGAGCAGGCGCACGTGGTGCTGCCCGCGACGGCGGGCTGGGCGGAGACCGAGGGGACCACCACCAACAGCGAGCGGCGGGTGCAGCGGGTGCGGCGGGCGGTCGTCCCGCCCGGCGAGGCCCGCGAGGACATCGACATCCTCTGCGACCTGGCGGCCCGGCTCGGCCACCAGTGGAAGTACGCGGACGCCGAGGCCGTCTGGAACGAACTGCGGTCCCTGTCGCCGGACCACCACGGGATGACGTACGCCCGTCTGGAGGAGCACCAGGGCATCCAGTGGCCGTGCCCGAGCCCGGACCGGCTCGAACCGGGCTTCCTGCACGGCCGGTTGTGGGAGAGCGACCCCGGGCTGCGGGGCAGGCGCGCGCCGTTCGGGATCGTGCGGCACGATCCGCCGGTCGATCTCACCGACGACGCCTACCCGATCCGGCTGACCACCGGGCGCCGCCTCGACTCCTACAACACCGGGGTGCAGAGCGGCGGTTTCGCCTCCCCGCTGCGGCGCGGCGAGTACATCGAGCTGAGCCCGGAGGACGCCGAGCGGTACGGCGTCGTGGTCGGCGAGCGGGTCCAGGTGGCCTCGCGGCGGGGCGCGGTGGTGGCGCCGGTGTGGGTCGATCCGGCGCTGCGGCCCGGACTGGCCTTCATGACCATGCACTTCCCCGACGAGGTGGACACCAACCAGCTCACGATCGAGGCCAACTGCCCGATCGCGGGCACGGCGGAGTTCAAGGCGTCGGCGATCCGGATCGACAAGCTGCCCGTTGCCACCGTCGTGAGGTGAGGTCGTGGATCTGCGTTTCGGGGACAGCAAGCCGACGGACGAGGAACGGGACGCCGTGGACGCCCTGTTGGGGCCGCCCGAGTCGTCCTGGGAGGGCGGCGGGGACCGCGCGGGCGATCTGCGGTGGGCGCGTGGCGGGCGCGAGGCGCGCGAGCGGCGCGATCTGCTGCTGCCGGGGCTGCACGCGATCAACGACCGGATCGGCTGGATCAGCGAGGGCGCCCTCGCCTATCTGTGCCGCCGCCTGACCGTGCCGCCCGCGGAGGCGTACGGGGTGGCGACCTTCTACTCCCTGTTCGCGGTCCGGCCCCGGCCCACGACGGTGCTGCACGTCTGCACGGACCTGGCGTGCCTGACGGCAGGCAGCGCGGGGCACGGCCGGGCGGGCGAACCGGCCGGCACGGGGCACGGCGGCACCGACGGACCGGGCCACGCGACGCACGACGGCACCGACGGACCCGGCCACGCGACGCACGACGGCACCGACGGACCGGGCAACACGGCGCACCACGGCACCCACGGACCCGGCGACACAGCGCACCACGGCGCCCACGGACCCGGCCACACCCCGCCGCACCCCGTCGCCCCGGGGCGAGAGCTCCGCGGCGGCGAGGAGCTGTGCGTCGCCCTGCGTGACCGGCTCGGCCCCGGCAGCGGCGTCGACGTGCGGCCCAGCCCCTGTCTCGGCCTGTGCGAGCGCGCCCCCGCCGTGCTGGCGGTCCGGGCCGGGGACCCGGTGCGCACGGCGGTGGCGGCGCCCGCCGGCGTCGACGCGGCCGTGCTCGCCGCGACCTCCCCCGGCGCCGCGCCCGAGGAGCCGCCCGCCGCGCGGGCCGTGCCCCAGGCCGGGCAGGACTCGCTCGTGCTGCTGCGCCGGGTCGGCGTCGTCGACCCGGCCTCCCTCGACGACTACCGCGCGCACGGCGGCTACGCGGCGCTGCGCCGCGCCTTCGCGCTCGGCCCCGCCGGGGTGATCCGCGAGGTCACCGAGTCGGGTCTGGTCGGCCGCGGCGGCGCCGCGTTCCCCACCGGCCGCAAGTGGCAGGCGACGGCGGCCCGGCCCGAGCGCCCGCACCACCTGGTGTGC
This sequence comes from Streptomyces mangrovisoli, assembly GCF_000974985.2. Lineage (GTDB taxonomy): Bacteria > Actinomycetota > Actinomycetes > Streptomycetales > Streptomycetaceae > Streptomyces > Streptomyces mangrovisoli. Next base: position 40,206 of record NZ_LAVA02000021.1, read on the forward strand.
AACGCCGACGAGTCCGAGCCGGGCACTTTCAAGGACCGCGTCCTGATGGAGGGCGACCCGTACGCGCTGATCGAGGCCATGACGATCGCCGGGTACGCCGTCGGCGCGCACCACGGCTGGCTCTATCTGCGCGGCGAGTACCCGCGCGCGCTGCGCCGCCTGGAGCACGCCCTGACGCAGGCACGGGCGCGCGGCTTCCTCGGCGACGACGTGCTCGGCCAGGGCTACGCCTTCGACATCGAGATCCGGCGCGGCGCGGGGGCGTACATCTGCGGCGAGGAGACGGCGCTGTTCAACTCCATCGAGGGCCGACGGGGCGAGCCGCGCGCCAAGCCGCCGTTCCCCGTGGAGCAGGGCCTGTTCGGCAGGCCGACCGCCGCGAACAACGTCGAGACGCTGGTCAACGTCCTGTCGGTGCTGACCATGGGCGCCCAGCGGTACGCGGCGATCGGCACCGGCCGCTCCACCGGGCCGAAGCTGTTCTGCGTGTCGGGCAGCGTGGCGCGGCCGGGCGTGTACGAGCTGCCGTTCGGGGCGACACTCGGGGAGCTGCTCGCGCTCGCGGGCGTGCGCGACGGGTTGCGCGCGGTGCTGCTCGGGGGCGCGGCAGGCGGCTTCGTACGACCGGACGAGCTGGACCTGCCGCTGACGTTCGAGGGCACCCGGGAGGCGGGCACCACGCTCGGCTCGGGGGTGGTGATGGCCTTCGACGACCGCGTGCCGCTGCCCCGGCTGCTGCTGCGGGTCGCGGCGTTCTTCCGCGAGGAGTCGTGCGGGCAGTGCGTGCCCTGCCGGGTCGGCACGGTCCGCCAGGAGGAGGCGCTGCGCCGGCTCGCGGACCGCGCGGGCGGCGCGTCGGCCGAGGGCGACATCACGCTGCTCAGGGAGGTGGGCCGGGCGATGCGGGACGCCTCGATCTGCGGTCTGGGCCAGACCGCGTGGAACGCCGTGGAGTCCGCTCTCGACCGGCTGGGGGTGTACGCGTGAGCGCCGTGCCGCCGTACGTGAGTGCCGTGGAGCCGTATGGGCCACGAGGACCGGAGGTGTCCGTATGACCGCCGTACCGCTGGGGATTCCGCGCCGTCTGGTCGAGGTGTCGCTCGACGGGCGGCCGGTGCGGGTGCCCGAGGGGGCGACGCTGCTCGACGCGTGCCGGGCCGCGGGCAAGGACGTGCCGACGCTGTGCCAGGGCGACACGCTGCGGCCGAAGAACGCCTGCCGGGTGTGCGTGGTGGAGGTCGAGGGGTCCCGGACGCTGGTGCCGGCCTGCTCGCGCCGCGCGGAGCCGGGCATGGAGGTGCGGACCGACGGCGAGCGGGTGCGGCACAGCCGCCGGCTGGTCCTGGAGCTGCTCGCCTCCTCCGTCGACCTGTCGACGACACCGGGGGCGGCCGGGTGGATCGAGGAGTACGGCGCCCGCCCCGACCGCTTCGGCCCGGACGCCGCCCGCGTGACGGAGGAGCCCCGCGTCGACAACGAGCTGTACGTGCGCGACTACGCCAAGTGCATCCTGTGCTACAAGTGCGTCGACGCCTGCGGCGAGCAGTGGCAGAACACCTTCGCAATCTCTGTTTGCGGCCGCGGCTTCGACGCCCGGATCGCCGTGGAGCACGACGCGCCGCTGCCCGAGTCGGCCTGCGTGTACTGCGGCAATTGCGTGGAGGTGTGCCCCACCGGGGCGTTGGCGTTCCGCTCGGAGTTCGACATGCGCGCCGCGGGTACCTGGGACGAAACGGCACAGACCGTGACGACCACCGTGTGCGCCTACTGCGGTGTGGGCTGCAACCTCACGCTCCATGTGCAGGACAATGAGATCGTGAAGGTCACCTCACCGCACGACAATCCGGTGACCCACGGAAATCTCTGCATCAAGGGCCGCTTCGGCTACCAGCACGTACAGAACCGGGATTGATCAGGACATGGGACGAGTCACGGAACGACGCAAGGTGATCCGTATCCGCGACGGCGTGGTCTCCAGCCGCCCGGACACCCTGGTCGCGGAGGAGCCGCTGGAGATCCGCCTGAACGGCAAGCCGCTCGCGATCACCATGCGCACCCCGGGCGACGACTTCGCGCTCGCGGCGGGCTTCCTGGTGAGCGAGGGCGTGCTCGGCGGGGCCGCGGACCTCCAGAACATCGTCTACTGCGCGGGCGCGACCGTGGACGGCTCCAACACCTACAACGTGGTGGACGTGCGCACCGCGCCGGACGTCGTGCTGCCGGACATCACCCTCGAACGCAACGTCTATACGACGTCGTCGTGCGGGCTGTGCGGGAAGGCGAGCCTGGACGCCGTCCGCACGACGGCCCGCTGGCCGATCGCCGACACTCCCCCGGTCCGGATCGGGGCCGAGCTGCTCGCGAGCCTCCCCGACCGGTTGCGGGCGGCGCAGCGGGTCTTCGACCGGACCGGGGGTCTGCACGCGGCGGCGCTGTTCTCCGAGGACGGCGAGCTGCTGGACATCCGCGAGGACGTCGGCCGGCACAACGCGGTCGACAAGCTGGTCGGACGCGCGCTCCAGAACGACGGCCTGCCGCTGTCCCGGGTGGTGCTGCTGGTCTCCGGGCGGGCCTCCTTCGAGCTGGCGCAGAAGGCCGTGATGGCCGGGATACCGGTGCTCGCGGCGGTGTCGGCGCCGTCCTCGCTGGCGGTCGACCTGGCCGCGGAGACCGGGCTGACCCTGGTGGGCTTTCTGCGGGGCAGCTCCATGAACGTGTACGCCGGCGAGGAGCGCATCGCCCTGCGGACCGCGGTCTAGGGCCGGTGGGACCTGGGGCCCGCGGCTCGCCGCGCGGCACGGCGGCGGGGCCCGCACGGGCGGGGAGCGCCCCCTGCGCCCGGGGGCCCCGCCGCAGCCCGACTCCGTTCCTGCGCAAGGCACTTCACCCCACCGCGAACGCCACCTCCGGGACGCGCGAGGCACTTCACCCCGCCGCGAACGCCACCTCCGACGCCCGCACCACCGTCCCGAGGCGGGGGAAGTCCAGCCGGACCGACGCCTCGTGCTCGGCCTCGGTGAGCGCCGCCATCGCGTCCTCGGCGAACAGCAGCCCGTAGCCGAGGTCGGCGGCGGCGCGGGCGGTGGACTCCACGCCCATGTTGGTCGCGATGCCCCCGAACAGCAGCGTGCGCACGCCCCGCCGGCGCAGCCGCTCGTCGAGCGGGGTGCCGTGGAACGCGCCGACGGTCCGCTTCACGATCTCGATGTCGCCCTCCCGCCGCAGCCCCTGGACGAACCCGCTGCCGGGCGGCTGCTCCGCGACGCCGGGCCGCTCCACCCGGATCAGGACGACCGGCGCCCCGGCCGCACGGAACGCGGCCGCCAGCCCCTCGGCGGCGAAGAGGACGTCGGTGCCCTTGCGGGGCTCCAGGGGCAGCGCGACGATCCGCTCCATCAGGTCGACGAGGACCAGGGCGGTACGCGCGGGATCGAGTTCCGAGGCTGCGGTCATGACGGAACGTTAGCCGCCGTGAGCCCTCCGTACCCGTATTCCGGATCAACAGGCCCACAAACCGGCCACGTTCGGCCGACCGGGGCAGCCGAGTGCGCACACCTGCGGACTGACACACCGTCACACCCGAGTGGCGCACGCTTCTTGTGAGGCACACAGGACGGCAACTAACGTCTGTGCCGCGCACGTTGGACGTGGGATGTCCGAATGTCAGGCGCGCCGTCGTCGCACGACCGGCGCCGAGCGGACTCCCCGCACCGGAACAGAGCACCGGTACAGAGAACCGGCACAGAGAACCGGTACACGGACGCCTCCGGACGCATGAAGGGCAGGTCGCACCATGCCGTCACCGAGTCTTCGCACCCGTCTCAGATCCCTCCTGACCGCCGTCGCCGCGCTGCTGGCGACGGCCGCGCTGCCGGGCGTCGCGCACGCCGGCACCGCGGGCGACCGGGCCGCCGCCGCGCAGGCCGCGGCCGCCACCGACGCGTCCCCCTTCGAGCAGCAGGTGCTCTTCAAGGCCTCGCAGGACCCCGGCTACGCCTGCTTCCGCATCCCCGCCGTCGTCCGCACCACCGAGGGCACGCTGCTCGCCTTCGCCGAGGGCCGGGTGCTCAACTGCGGCGACGCCGCCGACATCGACATCGTCGTCAAGCGCTCCACCGACGACGGCCGCACCTGGAGCCCGTTGCGGGTGGTCACCCAGGGCGACGGCAACACCCACGGCAACCCGGCGCCGATCGTGGACCGCCGGACCGGACGCGTCCTGCTGGCGGAGACGTACAACACGGGCCGTACGGACGGCGCCAGTTGCTCGGTGCCGTGCGACCGCACCCCGCACCTCCAGTACAGCGACGACGACGGGCTGACCTGGTCCGCGCCGCGCGATCTGAGCGACGAGATCCTGCCCGCCGACTGGAACTCCTGGTACGCCACCGGGCCGGTGCACGGGCTCCAGCTGACCCGCGGGCGGCACGCCGGACGGCTGGTGTTCGGCGTCAACACCGAGACCTGGGACGGCACCCGGGTCACCGCCAACCACGCCGCGCTCATCGTCAGCGACGACCACGGCGCCACCTGGCACGCGGGCGCCACCGACACCTGGCCCATCGCCGACGACGGCACCTGGCGGCAGAAGCCGTCCGAACTGACCCTCACCGAGCGGACCGACGGCTCCCTGCTGGTCAGCGGGCGCGAGCAGGACGGCACCGACCTCGGGCACCGCACCCAGGCGGTCAGCCGCGACGGCGGCGGCAGCTTCACCGCGCCCTTCCGCGACCTGCCCGACCTGTACGCACCCCAGGTCCAGTGCGCGACCCTCGGCATGGACCGGCGCATCCTGCTGTCCTGCCCGGCCGACCCCGACCGCCGCCGCACCATGATGATCCGCTCGTCCTACGACGGCGGGCGCACGTGGGACAGCGTGGACCGCGGCACGGTCGTCACGGCCGACTGGTCCGGCTACTCGGACATGGTGCGGGTGGACCACGACACGGTGGGCCTGGAGTACGAGGCCGGGGCGGTGGCCGCCACCGACGAGATCCGCTTCGCGCGGTTCACCGAGGACTGGCTGCAGGCGCGGCGCGGCCCCGACCCGACGACCGCCGACCGCGCCGCGCACGCCGAGCCGGCGGCGGTGCTCGGCGGGGCCGAGGAGACCGACGGCGTACGCGACGGGGCGCTGGAGTTCGACGGGACCGACGACGCGGTCCGGCTGCCGTACAGCGGCCGGCTGCCGCTCGGCACGAAGGACTTCACGGTGTCGCTGTGGTTCCGCTACTCGGCCACCACCGGGGAGCAGCCGTTCCTGTGGATGGGCGGCATCGGCAGCACCCAGCCGCAGGTGTGGATGCGCGGCGAGCCCGACAGCAAGCGGGTGCGGACGCTGATGACCGTGCGGGACGGGGCCTCCGCCGTGCGGACGGCGTCCGCGGTCACCGCGCTGCCGTACAACGACGGCGAGTGGCACCATCTCGTGGTGCGGCGCGGCGGCGGCCGGTTCAGCCTGTCCGTGGACGGCACGGAGACGTCGGTGGCCGACGTGGCCGGGTCCGTCAGCCGCAACTCGCCGTTCGGCGTGCACATCGCGCAGCGCATGGACAGCCGCGCCTTCCTCACCGGCGCGATCGACGACGTGCACGTCTTCGACCGGGCGCTGACCGACGACGAACTGGCCGACCCGAAGGTGCTGGACTCCCGCGCGGACACGGTGCTGTGGCTGCCGCTGGACCGGGTGCGGGGCGGCGACTGAGGCCGCGGGAGGCCCGTGTCGGCGCGGTCGCGGCGGACCCACCCATGTCGGCGCGGTCGCGGCGGGCCCGTGTCAGCGCGGTCGCGGGCCCGTGACCACCGCCGCGCGGGACGCCTCGGACGGGGCCTCGCCCGTGACCGGGCCGTCCGGCGACGGCAGCGGGTCGCGGGCACGGCGCTTCGCGATGACCGCGCACACCATGAGCTGCATCTGATGGAAGAGCATCAGCGGCAGCACCGCGAGCGAGGCGTGCGCGCCGAACAGCACGCCCGCCATGGGCAGCCCGGAGGCCAGGGACTTCTTGGAACCGGCGAACTGGATGGCGATGCGGTCCTCGCGGCCGAAGCGCAGCGCCTTCGCGCCGTACCAGGTCAGGGTGAGCATCACGCCGAGCAGCAACGCCTCCACGAGGAGCAGGGCGCCGAGCCGGGCCGGGCTGACCCGGTGCCAGATGCCCTGGACCATGCCCTCGCTGAAGGCCGTGTAGACGACGAGCAGGATGGACCCGCGGTCGACGTACCCGAGCACCTTCTTGTGCCGGGTGACGAAGGGGCCGACGAAGCGGCGCAGCAGCTGCCCGGCGGCGAACGGCACCAGCAGCTGGAGCACGATCTTCACGAGCGCGTCGGTCGAGAAGCCGCCGCCGTCCCCGCCGATCAGCACCGCCGCGAGCAGCGGGGTGACGACGATCCCGACCAGCGAGGAGAAGGAGCCCGCGCAGATCGCCGCGGGCACGTTGCCGCGGGCCATCGAGGTGAACGCGATCGACGACTGCACGGTGGAGGGGACCACGGTCAGGAAGAGCAGACCGGTGTAGAGGTCGTGGCTGAGCAGCGCGGGGACCAGGCCGCGGGCGGCGAGGCCGAGCAGCGGGAAGACCAGGAAGGTGCAGGCGAGCACCGTGCCGTGCAGCCGCCAGTGCCGCAGCCCGTCCAGCGCCTCGCGGGTGGAGAGCCGGGCGCCGTAGAGGAAGAACAGCAGGGCGATCGCCACCGTGGAGGCGGCGGAGGCCACGTCGGCACCGGTGCCGCGGGCGGGCAGCAGCGCGGCGAGGCCCACCGTCCCGAGCAGCAGCAGGATGTACGGGTCGATCGGCATCCGACGCGGGCGGCGCAGGCGTATCACGGTGCTCCACTTGCTCGTTCGGCGGTTCCGTCGGGGCGCCCCGCGGACCCGCTCCGGGTCAGGGACGCCCCCGTCCATCCTGCTCCTCCTTTCGGCGATCGGGAATCCGTCATACCGCTCTGACTGTCATCGCCGTTCGCGATGAGCGCCTATCGTGGTGGAGATGTACGACCCCTCTCACCTGCGCACCTTCCTCACGGTCTCGCAGACGCTGAGCTTCACGCAGGCGGCCCGGCGGCTGGGGCTGCGCCAGTCGACGGTGAGCCAGCACGTGCGGCGACTGGAGGACGCGGCCGGGCGCCAGCTGTTCTCGCGGGACACCCACTCGGTGGAGCTGACCGAGGACGGCGAGGCGATGCTCGGGTTCGCCCGCCGCATCCTGGAGGTGCACGAGCAGGCATCGGCGTTCTTCACGGGCACGCGGCTGCGCGGCCGGCTGCGGTTCGGGGCGTCCGAGGACTTCGTGCTGACCCGGTTGCCGGAGATCCTCGAGTCCTTCCGTCACGACCACCCCGAGGTGGACCTCGAACTGACCGTGGAGCTGTCCGGCACCCTGCACGAGCAGCTGGCCGCCGGGAAGCTGGACCTGGTACTGGCCAAGCGGCGCCCGGAGGACCCGCGGGGCGAGCCGGTGTGGCAGGACGACCTGGTGTGGATCGGCGCGGAGCGGCTGCGCCTGGACCCCGACCGGCCGGTGCCGCTGATCGTCTATCCGCCGCCGGGCATCACCCGGGCCCTCGCCATGGAGGCGCTGGAGCGGCAGGGCCGGGCCTGGCGGGTCGCGTGCACCAGCGGCAGCCTGAACGGGCTGATCGCGGCGGCCCGTGCGGGGCTGGGCGTGATGGCGCACTCCCGGGGCATGGTGCCGCCGGGCCTGACACGGGTCCCCGACCGGGCGGGTCTGCCGGAACTGGGCCGGGTCGACTTCGTGCTCGTCCACGGCCGACGCCGCCCCTCGGCCCAGGAGGCGGCGGACGCGCTGGCAGCGGCGATCCTGACCCGCGGCGACCGCCTGCGCTAGCCCTGGCCGGGCGGGGTCGCGATCATCTCCGTCACCCCGGGCCGGTGGGGACCATTTCGCGCAGTTCCCCGCGCCCCTGACAGGGCGCCTCGGCCCACGCACCCCAGGGGCGCGAGGAACGGCGCGCTCAGCCACGACGGACCCCCACGGGGCCCCACCCCAGACACCCGTCCGCGGCCCGTCGAGGGCTGGTCGCGCCGTTCCCCGCGCCCCTGACGGGGCGCCCCCGACCGCCACCCCCCAAGGGGCGCGGGGAACTGCGCGACCAGCCCCCACCGGGCCCGCACGGGGGCACCACGCCCGACACCCGACCGCGGCCCGGCGGGGAGCCGAGCGCGCCGTTCCCCGCGCCCCTGACGGGGCGCCCCCGACCGCCACCCCCCAAGGGGCGCGGGGAACTGCGCGACCAGCCACGACCGGGCCGCACGGGGGCACCACGCCCGACACCCGACCGCGGCCCGCAGATCGCGCGACAACGCCCGGTCCCGGGACGCCGCGCACGCGATGACCCGCACGTCGGACGGGCCCCGCCACCCCTCCCGAACCCCCGGAGGGAACCCGTAAGCGCCCCGGGCAGATTCCGTGGAGATTGCGGTTCCGGTACTTACTCGACCGTAAGTAATCTGTCCCCCGCTTTCCCCTGTGCGTGCATTTTCCCGGCCCCGCCCCATCCTTACGTGAGCATCGTTCCCTTTCGTACCCCCTCCCGCCCCGCCAAGAGGTGGGGTAGCTTTCACGGCGCTGTGCGGAGCCACAGGCTCACCGGACGCTGAGGAGGCGGGAGCGGGGTTTGCGCGAGTTCACCAATCCTCCGTTGGCGTCGGCACCGCCCGTGGGCGGTCTGGCCGATGCCGTGTTCCAGTACGCCCAGGAGGACCCGCTCTTCGTGGCGCTCGGCCGCAAGGACGACGGCGGCCAGTGGCGGGACGTGACCGCGGCCGAGTTCCGCGACGAGGTGCTGGCCCTGGCCAAGGGCCTGCTCGCGCGCGGCATCCGCTTCGGCGACCGCGTCGCGATCATGTGCCGCACCCGCTACGAGTGGACCCTGTTCGACTTCGCGCTGTGGTCGATCGGCGCCCAGGTCGTGCCGATCTACCCGACGTCGTCGGCGGAGCAGTGTTTCTGGATGCTGCACGACGCCCAGGTCTCGGCGGCGATGGTGGAGCACGAGGACCACGCGATGACCATCGCCACCGTCATCGACCGGCTGCCGATGCTGCACCAGCTGTGGCAGCTCGACACCGGTGCCGTGCAGGAGCTGTACGACGCCGGCGCGCACCTGGACGACGCGCTGGTGCACCGGCACCGCGAGGCGGTCACCCCCGAGTCGGTCGCCACGATCATCTACACCTCGGGCACCACGGGCCGCCCCAAGGGCTGCGTGCTGACGCACGGCAACTTCATGTTCGAGGCGGACACCGTCATCGCGCGCTGGGAGCCGGTGTTCCACTCGAAGAAGGGCGACGAGGCGGCCACCCTGCTGTTCCTGCCGCTCGCGCACGTCTTCGGCCGGATGGTGCAGATCGCCGCGTTCCGCGGCCGGGTCCGCTTCGGCCACCAGCCGCAGCTGCACGCGGCCGCCCTGCTGCCGGACCTGGCCGCGTTCCGGCCGACGTTCTTCCTCGCGGTGCCGTACATCTTCGAGAAGGTCTTCAACGCGGCGCGCCGCAAGGCGGAGCGGGAGGGCAAGGAGGGCCCGTTCGAGAAGGCGGTGGACGTGGCGGTGAAGTACGCCGACGCGGTGGAGGCCAAGGCGTGGGGCACCGGCCCCGGCCCGTCGGCCGCGCTGCGCGTGCAGCACCAGCTCTTCGACAAGCTCGTCTACTCCAAGGTCCGCGCCGCGATGGGCGGCAGGGTGCGGCACGCGATGTCCGGCGGCTCCGCGATGGACCGGCGGCTCGGCCTGTTCTTCGCCGGGGCGGGCGTGCAGATCTACGAGGGCTACGGCCTCACCGAGTCGACGGCGGCGGCCACCGCGAACCCGCCGGAGCGCACCCGCTACGGCACCGTCGGGCAGCCGATCCCGGGGGTCTCCGTGCACATCGCGGACGACGGGGAGGTCTGGATCAACGGCGGCAACGTCTTCCAGGGCTATCTGAACAACCAGAAGGCCACCGACGGCACCCTGCACGACGGCTGGCTCGCCACCGGCGACCTCGGCTCGCTCGACGAGGACGGCTACCTCACGATCACCGGCCGCAAGAAGGAGATCCTGGTGACCTCCGGCGGCAAGAGCGTCTCGCCCGGCGTGCTGGAGGAACGGGTCCGCGACCATCCGCTGGTCCACCAGTGCATCGTCGTCGGCAACGACCGTCCGTACGTGGCCGCGCTGGTCACCCTCGACCAGGAGGCGGTGGAGCACTGGCTCCAGATGCGCGGCAAGCCGGCGCTCGCCGGGCCGCAGCTGGTGCACGACGGCGATCTGGAGACGGAGGTGCGGCGCGCGGTGGTCGCCGCCAACACCCTGGTCTCGCAGGCCGAGTCGATCCGCACCTTCCGCATCCTCGCGCAGCCCTTCACCGAGGAACACGGCCTGCTGACACCGTCGTTGAAGCTGAAGCGCAAGGCGATCGAGAACGCGTACGCCAACGAGGTCGAGGCGCTGTACCGGGCCTGAGCGACCCGCCGTACGCCGCGCGGCGCGCGCCGGGCGTGATCCCCGCCATGTTTCCGGCCGAGTCCCGCGGTCAGGAATGCATCACGGCGCGTGATCGTTGACGATGGGAGTACCACCTGACGACAACCTAAGGATCAAGAGCTCGTGAGCAGCAAGGTCCCCCCGATCATCCTCAACAACGGCGTCGAGATGCCCCAGCTGGGCTTCGGCGTGTGGCAGGTGCCGGACGACGAGGCCGAGCAGGCGGTCGCCACCGCACTGGAGGCCGGGTACCGCAGCATCGACACGGCGGCGATCTACGGCAACGAGGCGGGCACCGGCCGGGCGATCGCCAAGGCGGGCCTGGCCCGCGAGGACGTGTTCGTCACCACCAAGCTGTGGAACAGCGACCAGGGGTACGACGCCACCCTGCGCGCCTTCGACACCTCCCTCGACAAGCTCGGCCTCGACTACGTCGACCTGTATCTGATCCACTGGCCGACCCCCGCCCGCGACACCTACGTCGACTCCTACAAGGCGTTCGAGAAGCTGCTGGCCGACGGCCGGGTCCGCGCCATCGGCGTCTCCAACTTCCTCACCGAGCACCTGAAGCGGCTGATCGAGGAGACCTCGGTCATCCCGGCGGTCGACCAGATCGAGCTGCACCCGCACCTCCAGCAGCACGCGGCGCGCGCGTACCTCGCCGAGCAGGGCATCGCCACCGAGGCCTGGTCGCCGCTCGGTTCCGGCAAGGGCCTGCTGGAGGTCCCGGCGATCGTCGCGATCGCGCAGAAGCACGGCCGCACCCCGGCCCAGGTGGTGCTGCGCTGGCATCTCCAGCTGGGCACCATCGTGATCCCCAAGTCCGTGACGCCGTCGCGGATCAAGGAGAACATCGAGGTGTTCGACTTCAGTCTGGACACCGAGGACCTCGCGGCGATCTCCGCGCTGAACGAGGACCGCCGGCTGGGCCCGGACCCGGCCACGTTCGACGTCGGCTGACCTTCCCGGCCGGGGACGCGCACCGGGGCCGCTCGCCGCAGGCGGGCGGCCCCTTCCCTTGCCCGTCCGCAACAGGTCCGGACCAAAGGGTTGACGCGGCCATGCAAACGGCGCCACGGTGTACGGCACTCGGTAAGGAAACTTTCCTAACAGAAGGGTCCCCCACAGTGCCCCCCACCAAGCCCCCCACCGTGCGCTTACGCACCCTCGCCCTCGCCGCGGCCTCCGCGGCCGCGCTGCTCGCCGCCGGAATCCTCCCGGCGCACGCCGCCGGCGCCCAGGCCCCGGCCTCCGCCCAGGAGGGCTCCGTCACCGCGGCGAGCCTGCTCGCCAAGGTGACGTCCTGCGCGCAGCTGTCCAACGGCAAGTACCGCACCGACGAGGAGACCTCGGCCACCGTGCCGGTGTGCGGCAAGAACGGCGCGGTCTTCTGGAAGGCCGACATGGACATCGACTGCGACGGGCAGCGCACCACGAACTGCAACGAGGACCGCGACCCCTGGTACCAGGACGACACGGCCTTCCACCAGTCCGACGGCAAGCCGCTGAAGGCCGAGTCGCTGCCGTACGTCGTCGTCCCGAGCTCCAGCAGCATCTGGAACTACACCGGCGCCGGCATCAAGGGCGGCGGCGTGGTCGCCGTGATCTACAACAACAAGGTGGAGTACGCCGTCGTCGGCGACACCGGCCCCACCCAGATCATCGGCGAGGCCTCGTACGCCACCGCGAACGCGCTCGGCATCGACCCCGATCCGGCGACCGGCGGGGCCGACTCCGGCGTGACGTACATCCTGTTCAAGAACTCGAAGGTCTCCCCCATCGAGAGCCACAGCGCGGCGGTGACGCTCGGCAATCAGCTGGCGCAGCAGTTCCTCGCGAACAACTGATGCCCAGGTGAGGTCAGTTGGGCTGTCCGAGCGGCCGTACGACGACGGTGTTGACGTCGACGCCGTCGGGCTGCCGGACAGCCCACACGACCGAGTCCGCGATCTGGTCGGCGGTCAGCAGCGTGCCCGGGGGCAGGCTGCCCATCCCGTCCCAGAACGGGGTCTCCACCCGGCCCGGGGCGATCAGGGTCACGCCGACGCCCCACTCGGTCACCTGGCGGCGGGTGTTCTCGGCGAGGCCGGTGACCGCCCACTTGGTGGCGCCGTAGATGTTGCCGGGCGTGTGCACAAACCCGGCGACGCTGCCGACGAGCACGATCCGGCCGCGCGTCGCCTTCAGCGCGTCGATCGACGCGCGGATCAGCAGGGCGGGGCCGAGCACGTTGGTCAGCACCATGTCGGTCCACTTCGCCGGGTCGCCCTCGGCGACCGAATCGTGGCTGGCGGAACCGGCGTTGGCGACGACCGTGTCGATCCGCCCGAACTCCTTGAGTGTCACGGCGACGGCCTCTTGGACGTCGTCGTAGTCGGCCGCGTTCCCGGTGATCGTCAACAGGCGGTCCGGGTCGCCCAGTTCGGCGGCGAAGTCGGACAGCCGGCGTTCCGTGCGGCCGGTGACCGCGACCCGGTGGCCCGCGTCGAGCAGCCGCCGGGCCACCGCCGCGCCGATGCCGCTGCCGCCGCCGGTGATGAGCGCGACCGGAGAGTCGGTCGTGGTGCCGGTCATGGTGCCTACCCCCTGTGAGGCCGGCCGCCCCGCTGGCGCCCGGCTGGTTCGAGAGGGAGTCCATCACTTCAAGCGCTCTCGAAGTCAAGCGCGCCGAGGGCCGGTCGACCGTCCACCCGGCGCGTAGCCGGTCGACCGCCTACCCGGCGCGTACCGCCCGCCTACCCGGCGCGTACCGCCGTGTGCACCGTGTGTGCCGCGAGGACGAACACGTCCGCGCGCCGGTGCACGCTCGCCGGGTCCTCGGGGTCGAGCAGCCGGTCCAGGGTCGCCCGGTCCGCCGCGTCCAGGGACTCGCCCAGGCCCTCGCGCATCCGGCCCAGGGTGGCGGCAACGTAGGAGCGGGCCCGGTCGGTGGCCGGTGCGGGCAGGTCGAGCAGGAACGTGCGGGTGCGGGTGTGCTTGAGGCCCGCGGAGGCCAGCAGCGCCGCCCAGTCCTCGGTGACGGCCACGGAGTCCGGCAGCCCGTCCCGCATCCGCGCGAACCACTCCTGCTCCAGCACGTCGATACGGGCCTGGAGGCCGGGGCGCCCGATGCCGATGTCACGCGGCAGGAACCGGGCGGGCAGCCCGCCCTCCATGAGGGCCAGGGTGCCGCCGGGCGCGAGCCGGTCGGCGAACGCGGCGAGCGCGGCCCGCTGGTCGCCGAGGTGGTGCAGGCTGCGGCTGGCCCAGAGCAGATCCGCCGGATAGTCCAGTTCGTCGAGGACGGAGGGCAGCTCGCCCGCGAGGGTGCCGAACCGGTCGGCGACGCCGTGCCGGGCGGCGCGGTCCGCGGCCCGCTCCAGCAGGGGCCCGGCCGCGTCCACGGCGACCACCCGGGCGCCCGGGAACGTCTCGGCGAACAGGACGGACACGACTCCCGGGCCGCTGCCCGCGTCGACGATCAGCCCCGGTTCGGTCACCTCCTTGCCCAGCCAGGCGAGGGTCCGCTCGTACAGCGGGGTGAACAGCTCCGCCTGGTCCTCCAGCAGCGGACCCATCTCGGCCCAGTCGACATCGCCGTGGTCGTGGTGGTGGTCGTGCTCGGGCCGGCCGCCGGATGCCTGTTCGTGGTCGTGGTGCCGGTGATCGTGGTCGTGCTGGTGCGCCATGGGGCAAGCCTCTCGTCCGGATGCCGCCCAGGGTGCGCCGACCCACCGCGCAAAAGCCAGCGGTGTTGCCGATACGGCAAACACATTCCCTCGTACGGCAAGGCCCGGCCGGGGCCCGCGCGCCTGCGGGCCCCGGCCTGCCCCTCACCCCGCTAGGACAGCGGCGGGTAGGCGTTCTGCATCAGCTGCTGGAACTGCGCCGAGAACCAGTGCCCGGACAGCGGCGCGTTCGGCAGCGCGCCGGAGAGGTTGTTGCCGTTGCGGGCGTTGCCCGTGTAGGTCGGGTCGCACATGCGGTCGAAGCCCTTGCCCTCGTCGTTGGCGATGGCGGTGCTGGAGCCGTCCGACTCACCCGGAGGCTTCATCCAGACGTAGGCGTCGATACCGGCGGCCGGGGCCGCCTGCGGGCGCTCGCCGAGGCCGGCTCCGGACTGGTTGCACCAGTTGCCGATGTGGATGCGCCGGTCGTAGCGGCCGCCGTCCACATAGGTGTCCACGCTGGTGGTGGCGCCGGGGCCGGTGGGCCGGGCGGTGCCGCCCCAGCCGTTGCGGGAGGTGTCGATCAGCATGCCGATGTTCGCGTTGAAGCCGACCGAGACCAGCTCGGTGCGGAAGGCCTGCGCGAAGGACTGCTCGTCGACGTAGCGGTTCCAGTCGACCCACTTGGACTGGCGCACCGAGGTGCCGTTCACCGTGTCGTTCACGGTGAAGTTGTTCTCCTTCAGGGCGCTGTAGTTGGCCGTGTTGGTGATGAATCCGGCCACGTCGTCGACGGTCGCGCCCTCGCTGGTCGCGGCCTGCTTGAACACGTTCGCGGCCGGTGCGAAGTTGTCGTCCCAGCCGAGCCAGCCGTGGTGGCCGGCGTCGAGGTAGTTGTAGACGTTGGGGATCGCGCCCAGCTTGGCGAGCGCGTAGCCGACGCCCTTCACGTAGTTGCCGTTGGCGAGCATGGTGTCGCAGTTGGCGGTGGCGGTGGCGCGGCTGCCGGTGTTGGTGACCAGGTTGGGCAGCGAGTCGATCTCGATGGTGGTGACGATCCGGAGCGAGGCGTACTTGGGGTCGGCGAGGATCGTCGCGATCGGGTCGATGAACTGGGTCTTGTACTTGTCGATCTCCGTCGGGCCGAGTTCGCCGTTGGAGGCGAGGGCGGCGCAGTCGCGGCCCGGCAGGTCGTAGACGACCAGCTGGACGACCTCCTCGTTGCCGCCCTTCTGGGCGAGGGCGGCGTCGAGGTGGTCGCGCAGGCCCATGCCGCCGTTCACGCCGTCGATCGCGGCGATCCGGTCGAGCCAGACACCGGTGGGCTGGTTGGAGACCCGGCTGCCGCCCGGCTCCGCGGCGGCCTTCGCGGACCACTCGGGGTTCACGTAGACCTGGGCGCCCTCGTAGGGGTTGTCGACCCGGCCGTCGCTGCCGCCGCCCCCGCCGGTGCCGCCTCCGCCACCCCCGCCGCTGCCGTCGTCGACGTTGCAGGTCACACCGTCGAGGGTGAACGCGGTCGGGACGGCGTTGGTGCCGCTGTAGGAGCCGTTGAACCCGAAGCTGACCGAACCACCGGTGGCGATCGTGCCGTTGTAGGACTCGTTGTTCGCGGTCACGGCCGTACCGCTCTGGGTGATCTTGGAGTTCCAGTAGCTGGTGACCTTCTGGTTGCCGGCGTACGACCACTTCACCGACCAACTGCTCTTCGCCGCGGCGTTGTTGGTGATGGTGACGGCGGCGGTGAAGCCGGTGTCCCACTGGTTCTGCACCGTGTAGTCCACGGTGCACGGGATCGACGCGGCCGCGGCGGCCGCCGGGAGTGCCGTGTACGCGGTCCCGGTGGCCCCGGCGACCAGCGCCAGGGCGGCGAGTATCGCTGTTCTGGTACGACTCATGAGGGGGGATTCCTTCTGGGTGGGGGGAGTTACGGGTTGACGGCGCGCAGATGGTCGCGCACCCCGATGCCGTACGCGGTGGGCGTCCCGTCGTAGGCGGAGATCAACGACGGGCCCGAGGAGCAGTCCCAGGTGTTCCAGGTCCAGCCGAGGTAGGACAGCCCCCGGTCGTCGAACCACTTCATGGCCTGGTCGACGAATCCGTGCGAGCAGGTGTTCTCGCCGATCTCACCGGCCACCAGCGGCACCTGGGCCGCGACCGGGGCGAGGGTGGAGTTCCAGCAGCTCTCGCCGGCACAGGAGTTGAAGTTGTACCCGTGGTACGCGGCGGCGAGGTTGCCGGTCGGATCGCTGGGCCGGTAGGTGAGCCACTGGCTCAGGTCGTTGGAGTAGGCGAGCCCGCCGGCCAGGACGACGTTGTGGGCTCCGGTTCCCCGGACGGCGTCGACGAGGTCCTGCATTCCGGCGACCTCGTAGGAGATGCCGGGGCAGGTGCCGCCGTCGCGCCAGCACTGCCACGCCTGGGTGGTGGTGGAGGTCGCCCGGTCCGGGTAGGGCTCGTTGAACAGGTCGAACACGACCGCCTGGTCGCCCTTGAAGGTACTGGCGACCGACGACCAGAAGGACGGGGAGTACTGCGCGTCCGGCATCGGTTTCTGGCAGGTGGCGTGGACGTCGGAGCAGCCCGCCGAGTTGCCGGTGTACTGCCCGTGGGTCCAGTGCAGGTCGAGCACCGGGGTCATGCCGTGCGCCTCGATACGTGCCACCAACTCCTGCACCGCGGAGGTGTAGTTGGCTCCCGAGTACTCGGGTTTGACGTTGGACAGGCCGAGCCAGCACTCCTCGTTGAGCGGGATGCGCACGGCATCGGCGTGCCAGTCGGCGATCGCCTGGATCGCCGCGTCGTCGACCGGGCCGTCCCAGATGCCGTAGCCCTGCACGCAGTCGAACTCGCCGCCGGAGCGGTTGACGCCGAGCAGCCGCCTGGTCGCGCCGGACGCGTCCACCAGCCTGTTCCCCGTGACGTGCAGCGCCGGGGCGGTGCCGTCCGAGGGCGGTGGCGTGGTGTCCGACGGGGGTGGCGACGAGGGCTCGGAGTCCACGTTGCAGGTGGTGCCGTCGAGCTTGAACGCGGTGGGCACGGTGTTGCGCCCCGACCACGAGCCGATGAAGCCGGCCGTCACGCTCGCGCCCGTGGCGAGCGTGCCGTTCCAGGTCTCGTTGGCCGCGGTCACCGCCGTGCCGGACTGGGACCATTGCGCGTTCCAGCCCTGGGTGACCTTCTGGCCGTCCGCGAAGCCGAAGGCGAGGCTCCAACTGCTCCGCGCGGCGGCGTTGTTGGTGATCGTCACCGACCCCTGGAACCCGGTGTCCCACTGGTTGGTGACGGAGTAGTCCACGGTGCAGGCCGGCGTTGCTCCGGACGCCGACACCACCGGCACCAGCGCGGCCCCGACCAGGGCGACCGCACCGGTGACGGCTAAAAGCATTGAACGCGGGGGGTGTCGCATGAGCGACTCCTTGCAGCTCGGGCGCGCCGTGACCGGCGCGTCGACTGATGGAACCGCTCCCACTGGTGCGGAGGAAGGTAGCGCCGAGTGACGTCAATGAACAGGGGATGCGCCTGACTTTTCCTCGAAGGGCCGAACGACGCGCCTCGAAGGGCCGAACGGTGCACCTCGAATCATTTCGAGTCTTCAAGCATCTTGACCGCTCCGGCCCCCGTCCCCACTATGGGAGCGCTCCCACTGGGTTCGAGCCTTGACCTCGCCGAGCCGCAAGGAGGACCCGCACCATGCATCCCCCCACTCGGACAGCGCGCAGACGCAGAGCCTCACGGCGATGGTGGACCGCCGCCGTCGCGGCGCTCGCCCTTCCCCTGTCCATGCTGGCGACGGGCGCGACGACCGCACGCGCGGCGTCGCTCCAGTGCAGCGTCGACTACAGGACGAACGACTGGGGGTCCGGCTTCACCGCGGACCTCACCCTGACCAACCGCGGCACCGCCGCGATCGACGGCTGGACGCTGACGTACGCCTACACGGGCAACCAGAAGCTCGTCAGCGGCTGGAACGGCACCTGGTCGCAGTCCGGCCAGTCGGTGACGGTGCAGAACGCGTCCTACAACGGGACCGTCGCCGCGGGCGGCGCGGTCTCGACCGGGGCGCAGTTCGGCTACAGCGGCACCAACACCGCGCCCACGTCGTTCGCCGTGAACGGCACCACCTGTGCCGGCGCGCACCAGCCGCCGATCGCCGTGCTGACCAGCCCCGCCGCGGGCGCGGTCTACACCCAGGGCGACGCGGTGCCGCTCGCGGCGACCGCGGCCGCCGCCGACAACGCCACCGTCAGCAAGGTGGAGTTCTACGACGACACCACCCTGCTCGGCACCGACACGAGCGCGCCGTACGCGCTCTCGGCCTCCGGCTTGACCGTGGGCAGTCATTCCCTGGTCGCGAAGGCGTACGACAGCCTGGGCGCGTCCGCCGAGTCCACGCCGGTCGGCATCACGGTCGCGGCGGGCCCCGCCGTGGTCGCCACCCCCGCCCAACTGGGCGTACGGCAAGGCACGTCGGGAACCTTCGCGGTGAAGCTGTCGACCCAGCCGAGCGCGAACGTCACCGTCGCCGTGGCCCGTACGGACGGCAACACCGGCCTCACCGTCACCGGCGGCGCCTCGCTCACCTTCACCCCGGCGAACTGGAGCACGGCGCAGACGGTGACGGTCACCGCCGACTCCTCCGGCACCGGCGCGGCCACCTTCACCGCCTCGGCGGCCGGGCACGCCGGGGCCACGGTCACGGTGACGGAGCTGGCGGCGTCGAAGGCGTACGACGCCCGCTTCCTGGATCTCTACGGGAAGATCACCGACCCGGCGAACGGCTACTTCTCCCCGCAGGGCATCCCCTACCACTCGGTCGAGACGCTGATCGTCGAGGCGCCGGACTACGGCCACGAGACCACGTCCGAGGCGTACAGCTATCTGCTGTGGCTGCAGGCCATGTACGGCAAGGTGACGGGCGACTGGTCCAAGTTCAACGGCGCGTGGGCCCTGATGGAGAAGTACATGATCCCCACCCACGCCGACCAGCCCACCAACTCCTTCTACAACGCGGCCAAACCGGCCACGTACGCGCCGGAGCTGGACACGCCGAACGAGTATCCGGCGAAGCTCGACACCTCGGTGTCCGTCGGCTCGGACCCGATCGCCGGCGAGCTGAAGAGCACCTACGGCACGGACGACGTGTACGGCATGCACTGGCTGGAGGACGTCGACAACGTCTACGGCTACGGCGACGCGCCCGGCTCCTGCGAGGCGGGACCCACCGCTTCGGGCCCGTCGTACATCAACACCTTCCAGCGCGGTGCGCAGGAGTCGGTGTGGGAGACGGTTCCGCAGCCGACCTGCGACGCCTTCAAGTACGGCGGCAGGAACGGCTATCTGGACCTGTTCACCGGCGACTCGTCGTACGCGAAGCAGTGGAAGTACACCGACGCCCCGGACGCGGACGCGCGCGCGGTGCAGGCCGCCTACTGGGCGGACGTGTGGGCCAGACAGCAGGGCAAGGGCTCCGACGTGTCGGCCACCGTGGCCAAGGCCGCGAAGATGGGCGACTATCTGCGCTACGCGATGTACGACAAGTACTTCAAGAAGATCGGCAACTGTGTCGGCCCGTCCGCCTGTGCCGCCGGCACCGGCAAGGACTCCTCCGACTACCTGCTGTCCTGGTACTACGCGTGGGGCGGGGCCACGGACACCAGTGCCGGCTGGGCCTGGCGGATCGGCTCCAGCCATGTCCACGGCGGCTACCAGAACCCGCTGGCCGCCTACGCGCTCAGCTCGTACGCCGATCTGGAGCCCAAGTCGGCGACGGGGGCGGCGGACTGGGGCACCTCGCTCAAGCGCCAGCTGGAGTTCTACCAGTGGCTGCAGTCCAGCGAGGGCGCCATCGCGGGCGGCGCGACCAACAGCTGGCAGGGCCGTTACGCGACCCCGCCGAGCGGGACGTCCACCTTCTACGGGATGTACTACGACGAGGCGCCCGTCTACCACGACCCGCCGTCCAACCAGTGGTTCGGCTTCCAGGCGTGGTCGATGGAGCGGGTCGCCGAGTACTACCAGCAGACCGGGAACGCCACCGCGAAGACCGTCCTCGACAAGTGGGTGAAGTGGGCGCTGTCCAAGACCACGGTCAACCCGGACGGCACCTTCCTGATCCCCTCCACCCTCCAGTGGTCCGGGCAGCCGGACACCTGGAACGCGGCGAGCCCCGGCAGCAACAGCGGGCTGCACGTCACGGTCGCCGACTACACGAACGACGTCGGCGTGGCCGCCGCGTACGCCAAGACGCTCACCTACTACGGCGCCAAGTCCGGTGACGTCACCGCCAAGTCGACGGCGAAGGCGCTGCTGGACGGCATGTGGGACAACGACCAGGACGCCCTGGGCATCGCCGTCCCGGAGACCCGCACCGACTACAGCCGTTTCGACGACTCCGTGTATGTGCCGAGCACCTTCAGCGGCACCATGCCGAACGGCGACGCGGTCACCTCGTCCTCGACCTTCATCTCGCTCAGGTCCTTCTACAAGAACGACCCGGCCTGGTCGAAGATCGAGAGCTACCTCGCGGGCGGCGCCGCGCCCAGTTTCACCTATCACCGCTTCTGGGCCCAGGCGGACATAGCCCTGGCCATGGGTTCGTACGCGGAGCTTCTCGAATAACCCCGCCAGGGCTCCGCGTACGCGGCCCCGCCACCTGACGGCGGGGCCGACCACCGGGCGGCCCCGCCCTCACACGGGGCCGCCCGGTCCTCGGGCGTGTCGTCACCTTCCCGTCGGCAGGCTCAGCCGGGCGCGGGCCGCCCCGGCTCCCTGCGAAACGCGCACAGCGTGAAGTGCGGGTCCGGGCGCGGGCGTTCCTGGTCCGGGAGGGCCGCCAGGCGGTGTGCGAAGTGCTCGGCGCGCGGGTCGCCGGGGGGCAGTCCGGTGAACCAGCCGCGCCGCAGGTCCGCGATCGTGTCGCGGGGGCTGCGGCCCTGGCCGGCCCCCACGAACCGGGCCCGTCCGGACGGCCGCAGCCCGTGCGCGGCGGCGTACGCCTCGACGGCGAGCGCGGCGTCGCGGGGGTGGCGGCGCGGACGGCCCGCCAGTACGGCGTCGATGTCGCTGCCCACGTCGTGTGCGGCCGCCTTGTCGACGGTGGTGACATAGACGCCGCCGGGCCGCAGCACGCGGGCGCATTCGGCGACGACCGCGCGGGCGTCGGCCGGATCGTCGACGAGGTGCAGCAGCCAGACACTGGTGACGGCGTCGAACGCGGCGTCGGGGAAGGGCAGTCGGCGGCTGTCGGCGATCACCACCCGGCCGGGCAGCCGGGCGGCGGCCATCCGCGCCATGCCCGGGGCCAGGTCGGCGCCGGTGACCCGGGCTGCGGGGCGCCCCGCCGCGAGGCGCCGGGTGACGATGCCCGTGCCGCAGGCGAGGTCGAGCAGCGCGGTGGCCCGCTCGGGCAGCAGGCCGAGCACGGCGTCGGCGGCCGCGGCGGCGCGCGCCTCACCGCCGCGCGAGGCGTCGTAGACCTCCGCCTCTTTGTCGTAGTCGAGCACGTCCGCTCTCTCCCCCCGCCCGCCGCCCCGCTGCCGCCGGTGGTCAGCTCGCGCCGTGCGCGGGCGCCAACGCGGCGATCCGGCCGGCCAGTTCGAAGTCCTTCACGGTGAGCGCGCCGCCCGCGCTGTGGGTGCTCACGCTCACGGAGACCGTGTTGTAGCCGAGGGTCAGGTCGGAGTGGTGGTCCAGCTCCTCCTGCACCTGGGCGATGTGCACGACCATGGCGGTCGCGGCGAAGTGCGAGGCCAGCCGGTAGGACCGGCCGAGCAGTCCCCCGTCGGCCGACCAGCCGGGCAGCTCGGCGAGCCGCTCCTCGATCTCCTTCGGCGCCAGCGGTTCGACGGGCATGGACTGCTCCTTCCGGTCGCGCTCGGGGGTGCGCCCTCCCAGCCTGCCACAGGGGTGGCGCGAGGGCCCGGGGCACAGGGCCGGGCGGGGAGACGGCCGGGCAGGTGGACGGGCCGCGGCACAAGGCTGGAGCGGGGAAACACCCGCGGCCGTTCGCGGCGCCTGGACTACCGTCGTACCCATGACCGCGACCACGCCACCCCAGGCCACCGCCCCCGCCGGGGTGGGCCCGCTGCTGCGCGCCTGGCGGGAGCGGCGCCGGGTCAGCCAGCTGGAGCTGGCGCTGCGGGCCGACTCCTCCGCCCGGCACATCAGCTTCGTCGAGACCGGCCGCTCCCGGCCCAGCGAGGAGATGGTGCTGCGGCTCGCGGAGCATCTGGAGGTGCCGGTGCGGGAGCGCAACGCGCTGCTGCTGGCGGCCGGTTACGCACCCCGCTACCCCGAGACCCCGCTCGACGACCCGGCGCTGGACGCGCTGCGCGACGGCCTGGAACGGCTGATCCAGGGCTATGAGCCCTACCCGGCGCTGGTGGTCGACGCGGCGTACGACGTCGTCGCGGCGAACCGGGGCGTGACGATGCTGCTGGAGGGGGTGCCCGAGGCGCTGCTCGCACCGCCGCTGAACGCGATGCGGCTGACCCTGCACCCGGAGGGTCTCGCGCCGCGCATCCGCAATCTGCGGGCCTGGCGCGGGCACCTGCTGGCCCAGATGGAGCGGCAGATCGCGCTGCACCGCTCGGCGCCGCTGCGCGCCCTGTACGAGGAGGTGGCGGCCTACCCGCTGCCCGGGCGGGAGCGGGCGGGCGAGGAGGACGAGGACGACGGGCCCGTGCCGTACTTCGCGCTGCCGATGCGGATCGAGCACGCCGGTCGGGTGCTCTCGTTCATCTCGTCCATCGCCACGTTCAACACGCCGATGGACGTCACGGTCGCCGAACTGGCCGTCGAGACGTTCCTGCCCGCGGACCCCGCGACGGTCAAGTACCTTCACTCTCTGGTGAACTGACAAGGCGTCGACTGGCCATTTTTCGCTCGATCACGCGTGCGGTCGAGGGGCGCATGGCACACTGCACGCAGACTTCGGCGCGTTCGGGGAGGCGTGGCGTGAGTGAACGACGGGCCGCGCCCACCGTCGGCCAGGTGGTGCTGGGCAAGCGGCTTCAGGAACTGCGCGAGGCGGCGGGCGTCAGGCGCGAGGACGCCGCCCGCGTGCTGCGGGTCGCCCCGGCGACCGTGCGCCGCATGGAGATGGCCGAGGTATCCCTCAAAATCCCTTACGTCCAGGTGCTGTTGACCGAGTACGGCGTCTCCGACGAGGAGGCCGGCGCGTTCGTCGCGCTGGCCGAGGAGGCCAACCAGCCGGGCTGGTGGCAGCGGTTCCACGACGTGCTGCCGGACTGGTTCAGCATGTACGTCAGCCTGGAGGGCGCGGCCCGGCTCATCCGGTCCTACGAACCCCATTTCGTGCCGGGCCTGTTGCAGACGGAGGACTACGCGCGCGCCGTCATGGAGGCCGGCACGATCGGCACCTCCGGCGACTCCATCGAGCGGCACGTGTCGCTGCGGATGGAGCGGCAGCGACTCCTGGAGGGCGACGATCCGCCGCACCTGTGGGTGATCATGGACGAGACGGTGCTGCTGCGGCCGGTGAGCATCCGCGGCCATGTGATGGGCGAACAGCTGGACAAGCTGCTGGAGTTCGCCGAGCGGGACCGGGTGACGCTGCAGATCGCCGAGTTCCGCGAGGGCCCGCACCCGGGGACGTACGCGCCGTTCTCGCTGTTCCGGTTCGCCGAACCCGAGCTTCCCGACATGGTGTTCACCGAGTATCTGACCGGCGCCCTCTATCTGGACTCGCGGGGGGAGGTCTCCGCGCATCTGGAGGTCCTCGACCACATGACGGCGCGCGCCGCGTCCGCCCAGCGCACCAAGAAGCTCCTGCGCGAGTACCGCGAACGCTTCTGACCCCCGCCCACCCGCCTGCGACCGCACGCCGAGGAGCCCTGCCCGCATGAGCGCACCGGAATCCGCGCCCACCCACGTCGACACCAGCCGCCCGCACCCCGCGCGGGTCTACGACTGGTGGCTGGGCGGCAAGGACAACTACCCCGTGGACGAGGAGCTGGCCCGCCGGATCCTGGAGGTGGACGGCACGGTGGTGCGCGGCGCGCGTGCCAACCGCCGGTTCATGCACCGGGCCACCCGCACGGCCGCCGAGGCCGGGGTCCGCCAGTTCCTGGACATCGGCACCGGCATACCCACCGAGCCCAATCTGCACCAGGTCGTGCAGGCCGTCGCGCCGGAGAGCCGGGTGGTGTACGCCGACAACGACCCGATCGTGCTGCGGCACGCGCAGGCCCTGCTGCGCGGCACCGCCGAGGGCTCCACCGAGTACGTGCACGCCGACGTCCGCGACCCCGACACCATCCTGCGGCTGGCCGGGGCGAGCCTGGACTTCGCACGGCCCGTCGCGCTGTCCCTGGTGGCGCTCACCCACTACCTGGACGAGAAGCCGGACGGCGACGACGTGTACGGCCTGCTGGGGGGTTACGTCGACGTGCTCGCCCCGGGCAGCTACCTGATCCTCTCCCAGGTCACGCCGGACCTCAGCCCCGAGGCCATGGAGAAGGCGGCGGCCCTGTTCCGCCGCAGCGGCACCCCGTTCCACCCGCGCAGCCTCGCCGGGTTCACCCGGTTCTTCGAGGGCCTGGAACTGCTCGGACCCGGTGTGATCCCGGTCTACGGGTGGCGGCCGGACGCGGAGGACGTGGCCGCCCAGGCCGAGGGCATCGTCCCGGTGTACGCGGGGGTGGCCCGCAAGCCCTGACCCGCCCCGCCGTTCCCCGGCCCGCCGTCAACCCGGACGGGTGCGAAGAACGGGTGCGTCGTGCGGCCCGCCCCTAGCGTCGGAACAGGCCTGGTTCCGGCGCGGGGGCGAGCCAGGGCCCCTTCCTGGCCATGCCGGTCTGCCCCGCGCCGCGCAGACGCCGGCCCCCGGACGACGCGAAGGAGGCGGGATGCCCTCGGACACCGTGCTGTACCAGGCGGCCGCGCTCTGCCTGACCTACCCGGGCGAGGACTTCCACGCCCGGCTGCCGCTGCTGCGCGAGGCCGCCCCCCAGCTGCGGGGGTTCACCGACCACGCGGCGGTGACGGAACCCGCCGAGCTGGCCGCGCACTATCTGCGGGTGTTCGACATGGAGCGCGGGCACAGCCTCTATCTGAGCCGGTGGCAGAGCGGCGGCAGCGGCCCGGACGCCGCCTCGGCGGGCCGCTTCGAGGACGCCTACCGCGCGCACGGACTGGACGTCGGCGAGGAGCGGCCCGACTTCCTGCCCGCCGTTCTGGAGTTCACCGCCCGTACCGGCGAGACGGGGCTGCTCACCGAGCACCGCACGACGCTGGAGCGCCTGCGCGGCCGGCTCACCGAGGACGGCACGCCGTACGCCTGTGTCCTGGACGCGGTGTGCGCGGCCCTGCCCACGGTGCACCACCCCTGACGGGCCGCGCTACGCGGCTCCCCCGCGCGTGTCCCGGTCGTCGTCGACGATCTCCGCCTCGACCACGGTCTCGTCGTCGTCCTGCGGCACGTCGTGCTGCTCGGTGCCGCCGTTCGCCGGGGTGTCGGGCCGGGCCTGGGCGTACATGGCCTGGCCCATCCGCTGACTGACGGTGGCGAGTTTCTCGACGCCCGCGCGCAGGGCGGCGGTGTCGGTCTCCTGCTCCAGCAGGGTCTTCACCTCGGAGACGGCGGCCGCCACCTCGGCGCGGGTGTCGGCGGGGATGCGGTCCTCGTTGTCCCGGACGAACTTCTCGGTCTGGTAGACGAGTTGCTCGGCCTGGTTGCGGGTCTCGACGCCCTCGCGGCGCCTGCGGTCCTCCTCGGCGTACTGTTCGGCCTCGCGCATCATGCGGTCGATGTCGTCCTTCGGGAGGGCGGAGCCGCCGGTCACGGTCATCTTCTGCTCGCGGCCGGTGGCCAGGTCCTTCGCGGAGACGTGCATGATCCCGTTGGCGTCGATGTCGAACGCCACCTCGATCTGGGGCACCCCGCGCGGGGCGGGCGGCAGCCCGGTCAGGTCGAAGACGCCGAGCTTCTTGTTGTAGGCGGCGATCTCGCGTTCGCCCTGGTAGACCTGGATGCCGACCGAGGGCTGGTTGTCGGTGGCCGTGGTGAAGATCTCCGAACGCCGGGTCGGGATGGTCGTGTTGCGCTCGATCAGCCGGGTCATGATGCCGCCCTTGGTCTCGATGCCCAGGGACAGCGGGGTGACGTCGAGCAGCAGGACGTCCTTCACGTCGCCGCGGATCACGCCCGCCTGGAGGGCGGCGCCGACGGCCACCACCTCGTCCGGGTTGACGCCCTTGTGCGGGTCCTTGCCGGTGAGTTCGCGCACCAGGTCGGTCACCGCGGGCATCCGCGTGGAGCCGCCGACGAGGATCACGTGGTCGATCGCGGAGAGCTTCACCCCGGCGTCCTTGACCGCCTGGTGGAAGGGGGTCTTGCAGCGGTCCAGCAAGTCGGCGGTGAGTTCCTGGAACTGAGCGCGCGTCAGTTTCTGTTCGAGGTGCAGGGGTCCCTCGGCGGAGGCGGTGACATAGGGCAGGTTGATCGACGTCTCGGACGACGAGGACAGCTCGATCTTGGCCTTCTCGGCGCCTTCGCGCAGCCGTTGCAGCGCCATCCTGTCCTGGCCGAGGTCGATGCCGTACTGGCCCTTGAACGTCTTGACCAGGTGCTCGACGATCCGCTGGTCCCAGTCGTCGCCGCCGAGCCCGGTGTCGCCGTTGGTGGCCTTGACCTCGATGACGCCGTCGCCGATCTCCAGCAGCGACACGTCGAAGGTGCCGCCGCCGAGGTCGAAGACGAGCACGGTCTGCTCCTCGCCGCGGTCGAGGCCGTAGGCGAGGGCGGCGGCCGTCGGCTCGTTGATGATCCGCAGCACCTTCAGGCCCGCGATCTCCCCGGCCTCCTTGGTGGCCTGCCGCTGGGAGTCGTCGAAGTAGGCGGGCACGGTGATCACGGCGTCGGTGACGTCCTCGCCGAGATACGCCTCGGCGTCCCGCTTGAGTTTCTGGAGCACCCGTGCGGACAGTTCCTGCGCCCGGTAGCGGGTGCCGTCGACGGCGCCCTGGTCCGGGAACCGCCAGGAGGTGTCGCCCATGTGCCGCTTCACCGAGCGCGCGGTGCGGTCCACGTTGGTCACGGCCTGCCGCTTGGCGACCTCGCCGACCAGCACCTCGCCGTTCTTCGCGAAGGCCACCACCGACGGGGTGGTGCGCGCCCCCTCGGCGTTGGCCACGACCGTGGGGTCACCGCCCTCCAGGACGGCCACCACCGAGTTCGTCGTCCCGAGATCGATCCCGACCGCACGTGCCATCTGCGTCCCCTTCCGCCCGGCGGTGCCCGCACTCCAGGACAGAACGGGCGCGGCGCCTTGTCAATGCCGGGTACCCCGTCGATCGGGGTGAACGACGACGGCGCCGCGCTCCCCTCGCGGGGGCGCGGCGCCGGGGCCGGTCGGGACGCGGGCTCAGGCGAGCTTCGCCGACAGGGTGATCGTGGTGCCGGTCAGGGCCTGGCTGACCGGGCAGTTCTTCTTGGCGTCCTCGGCGGCGGCCACGAAGCCGTCGTCGTCCAGGCCGGGGACGGTGCCCTCCACGGTGAGGTGGATGCCGGTGATGCCCTCGCCGGGCTGGAACTTCACGTCGGCGGAGGTGGTGAGCCGGGTGGGCGGGGTGCCGGCGCCGGCCAGGGCGTGCGACAGCGCCATCGAGAAGCAGCTGGAGTGCGCGGCGGCGATCAGTTCCTCGGGGCTGGTCTTCCCGTTCGCGTCCTCGGCCCGGGAGGCCCAGGTGACCGGCTGGTCGGCGATGGCGCCGGAGGAGTCGAAGGAGACGACGCCGTTGCCCTCCAGCAGGCTGCCTTCCCAGACGGTGTGTGCGGTGCGCGTGGTGGCCACGGTTCTTCCTTTCGCATGGAATCACTGCTGGGCCCATCCGATCACATCCGGGCCCAGGGCGTGCGGACACGCCCTACTGCACCGTGAAGACGGGCCCACGCGGGGTGAACGGCAGCCGGGCGCCCCGCGGAACGAGATAGGCGTGCTCGCGCCGCACCCGCAGCACGTCGCACCAGCCGTCGGTGATGACCAGCACCGGCGCGCCCGGCGGGAAGTCGTCCGCCCGGTGCAGCAGGTCGACGCCCGGCTGGAGGACGGTGCCGCCGCGCCCGCGCACCCGCACCCGGCCGGCGATCTCGGTGACGGGCAGATACCCGGCGTCGTACGGCGCCGCGTCGCAGAACACCACGCGGGCCGCGGGCACGTCGCGGGCCTCGGCGTAGGAGGCGATCGCGCCGAGCGCCTTCCCGAGCAGGGTGCGGTCCATGGAGCCGGAGGTGTCGAGGACGACGCCGAAGGTGCAGCGGGCGACCTCCTCGGGCGGGAACCAGCGGCCCGCGCGCGGGATGTCCGGCGTGGACGCCTGGCGGCGCGAGGGGCGCGCGAAGGACCGTACGGCCTCGGGGCGGGGCACGAACTCGTCGAACCAGCGCGCGAGTTGCGCGTCCCAGGGCAGCGGCGGGTGGGTGAGGGCGCGGATCTCCTCGACCAGGCCGCCGGGCAGCAGGCCGCGCTCCTGGTGCTGGTGCAGGTCGAGACCGTGGCCGAGGCCCCGCCGGTAGAACGCGTCGAGGTCGACGTAGGGGCCCGGCGGGCCGAGCGGGCCGCCGAGCACGTCGGGGGCGCCCCGGCCGCGCAGCGTGGACAGGCGCCTGATCCGCCGCAGGTCGCCGGCGATGCGGTCGTAGACCTCCTCGGCGGACAGTCCGTGCAGCTCGGGGTCGTGCAGCAGCCCCTCGGGCATGGTGCCGACGTCCATCTCGCGCAGCCAGCCGTTGATGACGTAGTCGCAGGCGACGTTGAAGAAGTACGGGTCCCGGGGGCCGCAGCGGTCGCCGTGCCGCAGCGCGGCGTGCAGCATCTCGTGGGCGAGGACGAACCGCCATTCCTCGTCGTCGAATTGGACCAGCGGGTTGACGTAGATCTCGGCGGCCCCCGCGTCGACGGCGGCCACGGCGATGTCGTGGGCGCGGGCGAGTTCGGCGTCGGCGACCAGGGTGATGCCGGCCGCGATGCCGCCGAGCAGCGGGTAGGAGGAGACGAACCAGCTCAGGGCGCGCTCCCAGGGCTGGAGCGGGGTCCTGCCGCCGCGCATCGAGGACCGCCGCCCGCCGGCCAGGTCCATGGCCGTGGCGACGGTGCGGGTGAGGGCGTGCGCGAACTCCAGCTGCCAGTCCTTCAGGGCCCCGCCGCGCCAGCTGTCCCAGGGCACCAGCAGTTGGTCGGGCTCGCCGCCCGCGGTGCCGCAGCGGTCGTGGGCGGCGGGGATGCCGTCTCGGCGCCAGCGGGCGGCGAGCCGGTCCTCGTCGCCGTCCGGGTACGACGCCGGCAGGTCGTCCGGGGTGCGGCCGACGGGGAAGCCGAGCAGGAAGCGGTTGACGACGGCGCAGCGCGCCGCGAGGTCGTACCGGTCGGGCTGGGTACGGCGGCCGGTCGCGGCCGGGACGTGCCCGAAGCCGAGGTGGATGATCGCGTGCGCGAGGGCCCAGGCCCAGGCGTCCGGTTCGGCCCGGCGGGCGGGGTCGACGTGCAGGACGCCGTCGGAGTCCACCCGGACCAGGCCGGCGCCGGGCGAGGCGGCGCAGTCCTCCTGGCGGCACACGCTGAACCCCACGGCGGCGAGCGCCCGGTTGGCGCGCACCAGGCGCAGGCCCGCCTCGAACGCCTCCGCCGCCGGGTCGGACTTCTGCTTCTGCTTCTGCTTCTGTTTCTGCCGGTCGTGGCCGCGGCTCACTGGCGCGCCTCGACCAGGCGGGGCATGTCGCGGGCCGCCTCGATCAGGAACCAGGCGGGCAGCAGCGGGTTGCCGTCGGTGTCCGGGGCGATGACGCTCTGCGCCACCTCGACGGAGATCTCGGCGAGCTGCACCAGCAGCGACTTGGCGCGGTACGCGGTCTGCCGGCCGCTCGGCGAGAGATGCTCACGGCTCGCGGGCAGCTCCTTGACCAGCCGGCCGCGGAACGACTCGGCGAGGTAGTACAGCAGGTCGCGGTCCTGGAGGCGGTGCGGCCAGCCGGCGTCGCCCTTGAGGATTGCCTCGATGCCGAAGCGGCTGCGCACGATCTTGGCGTAGCCGCAGAAGGCGACGGCGTGCGCGGGCGTCAGCGTGCCGTGCGCGACGACCTTCAGGGTCTGCTCGTCGATGCCGTCGCCGAAGGAGTGCAGGGCGTCGGAGAGCATGTGCCAGGAGCGCGGCGAGGAGAACGGCTCCTCGGTCTTGGGCGGCGCGGACCACAGGTGGTCGGGCCGGTCGGTGAGGTGGTCGAGGATCCAGGGGTGGATGCCGTGGCCCGCGGCCCACGCCAGCCAGTCCTTCGCGGACGCCTCCAGGTGCACGTGGGTGAGCCGGTTGACCAGCGCGGAGGCGATCGGGCGGGCGAGCGCGTTGTCGGTCGAGCGGTTGCCCGCGCCGATCACGATGGAACCCTTCGGCAGCTCGTAGGTGCCGATGCGGCGGTCGAGGATCAGCGAGTAGAACGCCTTCTGCACGTCGGGCGTGGCCGCGTTCAGCTCGTCGAGGAAGAGGCAGTACGGCTCGTCGCGGGCGATCGCCTCCGGCGGGCAGAACACCGAACGGCCGCCGCGGATCTGCGGCACGCCGATGAGGTCCTCGGGGGCGAGCTGGGTGCCGATCAGGCTCACGCACTCCAGGCCCAGGGACTCGGCGAACTCCCTTACCAGGGACGACTTCCCGATGCCGGGAGCACCCCACAGGAACACGGGCCGCACGGTCGCGAGGCCGAGCAGCAGCTCGGGCACGCGAGCGGGAGTGACGGTGACGGCAGCCTGCAAGGCGCGGCTCCTCGACGGGGGTTCGGGCACGAAGACTCGAACAGTGTGGGCGTACGGCCGGGTCGGCGCAGCCGAATTTCCGGGCGGGCGCCATGGGTTGGCGACCACGGGACGCGCGACCGGGCTTCCGGGCAGCGCGGGCGGGCTTCCGGAGGGGGTGGGCGCGGGCTTCCGAGGGGGTGGCGGCGGCCGGGGTCAGGCGGCGCGCTCGTCGTCGGGGGTGCCGGGCTCGTCGTCCAGGGTGCCGGGCTGTTCGTCGAGGGTGCGGGGCCGGTCGCCGGGGACGCTGAGGACGGCCTCGCCGAGGTCGTCGGTGAGCGGCACCTGGGGACCGGCCGGCTCGCGCAGCCAGCGGCGCAGGACCTGGTGGACCTGTTCGGCGCCCACGAGGTCCGCACCGTCGGCGGTGGGCTCGGACAGGGCGAGCGGCGACAGCAGGAACGGCCGGGTCTGCGCGCCACCGAGGCCGCCGTGCGAACCGATCTGCTCCTCGAAGGACAGGACCTCGCCGTCCTTCGGGTCGTGGAAGGAGTTGACCATGATGTCGGCGGTGTGCGGGAAGGAGTGCGTGCGCCGGACCGCGTCCGCCGCGCCCGGCCCGAACTCCGCGAGCGGGCCGGGCTCCTCGTCGAGCCGGTCGAGCGGGATCTCCACGCCGTAGGGCCCGAGCACCACGCCGCCGTGCCGCTCGCTGCGCACCAGCAGGAAGCCGATGCCGGGGTGGTTGGCGAGGGTGGTGAGCAGGGCGGGATGCCGGGCGTCGATCTCCTCCCTGGTCATGCGGTGGGAGACGTCCGGGAAGGAGACCAGGCCGAGGTTGCCGGAGGCCAGCACGATCGGCTCGCGGTCGCGGCGCGCGGGCAGGTGGGCCCCGCCGCCCTCCTCCACGGGCCGGCGCAGCGCGGCGCGGACCGCGGCGCGCGCCTCGGCACCGCTTCTCGTGCGCCGGGCGCGGCGCGGCACGGGCAGCCCGCAGCCGGCCCGCACCAGGTCGCCGAGGGTCAGGCCGTAGCGGGCGCGGAAGGTCTCGCCGGGGCTCTGGCCGTGGTCGGAGAGGACGACGATCCGGTACGGCCGCGGGGCGTGCTCGGCGGCCTTCTCGATCAGGGCGAGCGCCCGGTCGAGCCGCGCCAGCACCTGTTCGGCGTCCCGGCCGAGCGGCCCGGAGTGGTGCGCGACCTCGTCGTAGGCCACGAGGTCGGCGTAGACGGCGGTGCGTCCGGCGAGCAGGTCGCCGACCACGGCGGCGACCACGACGTCCCGTTCGACGACGGTCGCGAAGGCCCGCACGAACGGGTACAGCCCGCCGCGCGAGACGCGCGGGCGGCGGCCGCGCGCCCGGGCCCGGACGGACTGGCCGATCTCGCGGCCGACCTCGGCGACGAACGACATGGCCGTACGGACCGCGTTGGCCGGGTCGGAGAAGTAGGCGAAGTAGCCGGCGCGGGAGCGGTTGTCGCGGCCGCGGCGGCGGGTGGCGATGGACAGCACCAGGGCCTGTTCGTCGGCGCCGCCGCTGAACAGGTTGCCGCGGGACGCGCCGTCCAGGCTGAGCAGCCCGCCGTCGCCGGTCGCCGCGACGGCCCGGCGTTGCAGCTCGGCGGCGCTGGTCGGCCGGTTGGAGACCATCACCTCGCGGCTGTCCTTCTCGTACCAGCGGAAGGCCGGGACGTCGTGGTTGGAGCCGTGCAGGATGCCGA
Source organism: Streptomyces mangrovisoli (assembly GCF_000974985.2). Classification (GTDB taxonomy): domain Bacteria; phylum Actinomycetota; class Actinomycetes; order Streptomycetales; family Streptomycetaceae; genus Streptomyces; species Streptomyces mangrovisoli. Next base: position 72,810 of record NZ_LAVA02000021.1, read on the forward strand.
GCTGGCTGGCGCCGGTCTGGCTGGACCAGTCGGTGCGCCAGGGGGTGAGGCGGTGGGTGGCGCCCTCGCGGGCGCCGGTGCGGGTGCCGGTGCTGGTGCCGTTGTCGGTGCTGGTGCCGGTGCTGGTGCCGTTGTCGGTGCCCAGCCAGCGGGCGACCGTCGGCAGCACCCCCTTGCGGGCGGCGGCCAGCAGCACCTCGTGGCCGACGCCGTCGAGCTGGAGGAAGACGGTGCCGGGGGTGGAGGGGCCGGGCGGCTGTCGGCGTCGGCGGCGGTCGGCGAGCCGGGAGAGCCTGCGGCGGTAGGCGTCGTCGTCGCGCACCGCGAGGGCGGCGCCGGTGGCGGAGGCGACGGCGGACATCACGGCGGCCACGATCACCGCGGTCTCGGGGGCGGCCTCGCTCTGGCCGGAGGGGTTGATGCGCAGCGCGACCAGCAGCAGCGAGCCGTTGAGGAAGAACACCAGCAGGCCGAGTACGAACGCGGGCACCAGCAGCAACAGCCGTACCAGCAGGGGCCAGACGACGGCGGACAGCACGCCGAACGCGCCGGCGCCGAGGGCGGCGGTCACGGCGATGCGGGTGGCGCTGTCGCCGCTCGGCGACTGGAGCCGGAAGTCGGGCAGCAGGCCGGCCAGGGCCAGCATGGTGACCGTGGACACCGCCCACACCGCGACGCTCCGCCCGATCTGACTGGCGGCCCGTCGCCACCACCGTCCGCCCACGCCCCGCACCCCTCACCATCGGGCCCGCCCACGGCACGGGCCTGCCCTCCACGGTAGCCCTCCGGGGGTTCGGCGGTTCGGCCACGGAGGCGGGCCCTCCCGGGTGCGCCGCCCCCAGCCCCCACCCCGGGTCCCGCGCAGGACCATCACGCGGACACCCGCCCGCGGCCCGGTGGGGCCCCTTCGCGCAGTTCCCCGCGCCCCTGACGGGGCACGCCCGCAGCACACCAAAGGGGCGCGGGGAACTGCGCGGGCGGCCACGACGGACCCGCACGGGACCATCACGCCGACACCCGTCCGCGGCCCTTCAGGGGCGCGGGGAACTGCGCGGGCGGCCACGACGGACCCGCGCAGGGACATGCAACCCGGCCCCCGGGGGGTCAGCGGCCGTCGTAGCCCGCCGTCGGCATCGACAGGCGCCGATGCACCCGCGCCTTCGCCTGCGCGTCGTACGACGGTTCCGCGCTGCCCACCGTCTCCACCCGCACCCCGCGCCGCGCGCACTCCGCCGTGAACTCCTCCACCGACGACAGCGCGCTCTCCAGCACCCGCCGGCTCGGCGCGACGAACAGGTCCCCGCCCGCGCGGACCCCGTCCCACAGCACGCAGTGGTCCGGCCTGAGCCCGCGCACCAGCAGCTCCCGGCTGATCACGTACCCGCGCTCGGCCGCCCAGCGGGCACACATCGCGTGCTGCCCGCGGGAGTCCACCAGGAAGGGATCCGCTTCCAGTTCCTCCAACGGCGTCAGACTCGCGATCGCCGTGACCCGCAGCGGTCCCATGGCGCCCCCTCACCTCCGGGTCTCGCCGCAGACCCTACTCCTGCCCGTAGGCTTCGGGGGAGTCGCGCGAAGGAGGCGAAGAAGGTGCCCGTGGAGATCACGTGGTGGGGTCACGCCACCTGTGCGATCCAGGACTCGGGCGTACGCCTGCTCACCGATCCCCTGTTCGCCCGCCGGCTCGCACACCTCAGGCGCCGCCGCGGCGAGCTGCCGCCGCCGCAGGCCCGCCGCGCCGACGTGGCCCTCGTCTCCCACCTGCACGCCGACCATCTGCACCTCCCCTCGCTGAGCGCGCTCACCCCGGGCACCCGCCTGCTCGTGCCCCGGGGCGCGCGCCGGTCGGTGCCGGGACTGCGCCGGCTCGCGCACCTGCGCCTCGAAGAGGTGGCGCCCGGCGACCAGCGGCGCATCGGCGACCTGCTGGTGCGCGTGGTGCCGGCCCGGCACGACGGACGGCGGCTGCCCGTCGGACCGCACCGCTCCCCCGCCCTCGGCTACGTCGTCCAGGGCGAGGCACGCACCTACTTCGCCGGGGACACCGGCCTGTTCGAGGAGATGGCCGACGAGGTCGGCCCGGTCGACCTGGCGCTGCTGCCGGTCGGCGGCTGGGGCCCCTATCTCGGCGAGGGACACCTCGACGCGGGCCGGGCGGCGCAGGCGCTGGCCCGGCTGGCACCGGGCAGCGCGGTGCCGGTGCACTACGGCACGTACTGGCCGATCGGCCTGGACGCGGTGCGCCCGCACGAATTCCACGCGCCCGGCGAGGAGTTCGTACGGCTGGCCGCGGAGCGCGCCCCGTCGGTGGCGGTGCACCGGCTCGGGCACGGCGAGAGCGTACGGCTGGAGGTCGCGAGGTGATGTGGCTCGCGGACGCCGCGACGACCGTCCCGGGTGAGTCCACCCAGCAGGCGATCGGCTATCCGACGCTGTTCCTGCTGGTGCTGTTCGGGGCGCTGGTCCCGGTGGTGCCGACGGGCGCGCTGGTGAGCACGGCCGCCGTGGTGGCCTTCCACCAGACGGCGCCGTACTCCCTCGCGCTGGTCCTCGTGACCGCGTCGGTCGCCGCGTTCCTCGGGGACGCGGCGCTGTACTGGCTCGGGCAGCGCGGGATGGGCTCGAAGAACGGGTCGCGCTGGCTGGAGGCCATCCGGTCGCGGGCCCCTGAGGACAGGCTGGAGCAGGCCCAGGAGAAGCTGGCCGAGCACGGGGTGGCGGTGCTGGTGCTGTCCCGGCTGGTGCCCGCGGGGCGGATCCCGGTGATGCTGGCCTGCCTGATGGCCAGGTGGCCGCTGCGCCGGTTCGCCCGGGGCAATCTGCCGGCCTGCGTGGCCTGGGCGGTGACGTACCAGCTGATCGGGATCCTCGGCGGCTCGCTGTTCCCGGAGCCCTGGGAGGGCGTGGTCGCGGCGATCGCGCTGACGGTGCTGGTCGGCGCGGCCCCGAGCGCCTGGCGCCGGCTGCGGGCCCGGCGGGCGGCGCGGGCGAAGGCGTGAGGGCCGCGCCGTCGCACCCGCCTACGTCAGCACGTCAGCACGTCAGCACGTCAGCACGTCAGCACGTCAGCACGTCAGCACGTCAGCACGTCAGCACGTCAGCACCCGGGAGCCTCCCACCGGCAGGTCCCACAGGTTCTCGCGCGCCAGGGCCGCCTGCTTCCACGCCGCCCGGACCCGGATGAGCGGCTCCAGGACCGGCTCGGCGGACAGCACGAACGTGCCCCAGTGCATGGGCGCCATCCGTCGCGCGCCCAGGTCGAGGGTGGCGCGGACCGCCTCCTCCGGGTCGCAGTGGACGTCCTTGAGCCACCAGCGCGGGTCGTACGCGCCGATCGGCAGCAGCGCGAGGTCGATGCCGGGGTAGCGGGCGCCGATGCGCGAGAACCAGTGGCCGTAGCCCGTGTCCCCCGCGAAGTAGACCCGCTGTCCGTCGGGCGCGGTGAGCACCCAACCGCCCCACAGGCTGCGGCAGGTGTCGGTGAGGGTGCGCTTGGACCAGTGGTGGGCGGGGACGAAGTCGAAGCGCACACCGCCCAGTTCGGCCGCCTCCCACCAGTCCAGCTCGGTCACCCTGGTGAAGCGCCGGCGGCGGAACCAGCCGCCGAGCCCCGCGGGTACGAACACCGGTGTGTGGCGCGGGAGTCGGCGCAGGGTGGGGGCGTCGAGATGGTCGTAGTGGTTGTGGCTGATGACGACGGCGTCGACCGGCGGCAGCGCGCTCCAGGCGACGCCGACCGGGGTGACCCTGGCCGGGGTGCCGATGATGCGGCGGGACCAGACGGGGTCGGTGAGCACGGTCAGACCGCCGATGCGCACCACCCAACTGGCGTGCCCCGCCCAGGAGACGGCGACCGTGCGGGCGTCGACGCGGGGCAGCGGGGCGGGCGCGAAGGGCAGCCGCGGGATGTCGGCGAGGCCTTCGGGCCGGGGCCGTATCGCGCCCTCGCGGGCGAAGCGGGCCATGGCCCTCAGGCCCGACAGGGGGGCGGTGAGACGGTCGTGGAAGGTCCGCGGCCACACCCGGCGCCCGCCCGGCGGGCGGGGCTCGGCGAGCGGCGGGAAAGGGGGTGCGAGGGGTGACGCGGCGGCCCGCGGATCGGCGTTCGGGGCGGGCGAGCTCGTGGTGGTGGTCGACTCGGACTGCTGCGTCATCGGGGGGACTCCCGTCGCTGAGCGTCGTCACGGAGATCGTCGAAAACCGACCTCAAGGACATCAACGCGCGTTGCACGTGTGGCAGTTCCAACGGTGAGGGTGACGTGAGGCATTCCGTGCGCTCCTCGTCCGTGTCGCCGAGCAGCGGTCCGGTGGCGAGCCGCACCCGCAGCGCGCCGAGGTCGTCGCCGAAGCGGTGGCCGCCCGGCGCGGGCATCCCGAGCCGGGTGGTGAGAAGGTCCTCCAGTTCCTGCGCGTCGCCGACGCCGTGCGCGGCGAGCCCCGCGCGGAGCGGGCCGAGATCCACGTAGAGGTGACGTCCGGCCTGCGGCGGCCGGGCGAACGCCCCGGCGGCGACGACGGCGGCGTGCGCGGCGGCGGCCACACTCGCGTGCAGCCGTACGGCGGCGGCGCGGCGCTCCACCACGTCCGCGGGCTCGCCGAGCGCGTGACCGGCGGCCGCGGCGACCGGCTCGGCGACCCGCGCGCCGAGCGCGGTCAGCACGTCGAGGACGCGCGCGTGCAGGTCGCGCCCGGTGGCGTCGGCCGGGAACCGGGCGACGGCGGCCGGCCAGCTCGGCGGCAGCAGGGCCCCGGCCAGGTCGGTGACCACGGTGACCTGGCCGGGCAGCATCTCGGCCGGGCTGAGCAGCACGGTGTCGTGCGGGGAGTGCAGGGTGTCGCGCCAGGTCTCGTCGCTGACGAGGTGCAGGCCCTCGCCGGCGGCGGCCTCCGCGGTCGCGTGCAGCAGTTCGGGCGGGGCGACCGTGGCGGTCGGGTCGTCGGCGACCGACAGCACGAGCAGGCGCGGGTCGCCGCCCTCGTCGCGGACCCGGCGCACGGTCTCCAGCAGGGCGTACGGGTCGGGCACCCCGCCGCTCTCGGCGGGGGTGGGGACGTGGAAGACGGGCCGGCCCAGGAGGCGCGCGTACGGCGCCCACCAGGCGGCGCAGGGCCGGGGCACCAGGACGTCGCCGCCGAGGGCCGCGGTCAGCGCGACCAGCAGAGCCGGGGCGCCGGGGGCGGCGGCCACCCGGCCGAGCCGGGTGGGCAGTCCGCGTCGTTCCCAGTAGCCGCAGGCCGCCTCGCGCAGCGCGGGCGCGCCGCCCACCGGTTGCTCGGCGGCGCGCCCGGCCGCCGCGGCGAGGACGGCCGAGAGCCCGGCCGGCACGGGCAGTCCGTCGCCCGGCAACGCCGGCCCGTACCGAACGGGCCCATGCCCTTCCGCTTCCGCGGAGGGGCGGTCCGCCGGGTCGGTCCGGCTGTGGCGTCCGGGGGCCGTCGGGACGGGGTGACCGCCCGACACCGACCGACCGCGCTGTTCCGAAGCCGACGGGTCGCGGACTTCCAACGCCGACCGACCGCCGGGCTCGGCCTCCGACCGGTCGCGGTGCTCCGGGTCCGACCGGCCGCCCCGCTCCGGTTCCGTCCCGTCGTGGTTCTCCGGGACCGAACGGCCACCCCGCTCCGGTTCCGTCCGACCGCGGTCCTGCGGGACCGACCGGCCGCCCTGCTCCGGGTCCGACCGGCCGCGGCTCTCCGAGTCCGACCGGCCGCCCCGCTCCGGTTCCGTCCCGTCGTGGTTCTCCGGGTCGGTCGGGGCGTGGTCTTCCGGGTCCGTACCCCGCATGGGCGCCTCCGCGCAGTTGGTGGTGGTGCGTTGCGCTGCCGGGCCGAGCCGACGCGGGCTCCGTGTACCCGGAGTTCCGGTTCCGCCTGGCGTCCCGCGCGGGTCGCGCCGGTCACATCCCACCCGTGCCGCCCGCCGGTCAGCCGCGTGCCGCTCCCCTCCGGCGCCGCATCCGGTACACGGCGCCGCCGGCCGCGCCCAGGACCAGCAGGCTCCCGGCTGCCACGGCCGGGACGGACCCGTCGAGCGAACCGCCGGTGCCGGCGTCGACTCCGCGCTGGACGGAGGCCACCGGGTCGTCGGGCTCCACGGGGGCGACGGGCGCGAGGGAGGCGCAGTCGCCGCTCGGGGCGGTGGTGCGGCCGCCGGTGCCGGGCTCCCTGCCGTTCGGGGCGGTGGTGCCGTCCGGGTCGCCGGTACCGCGGCCGGCACCGGTACCGCCCTGGTCGGTCGTGCCCAGGTCTGCGGCGGCGTTCGGGTCGGTGCCGTCCTGGCCGCGGGTCGGGTCACCGAGCGTCGCGGCGTCGGTCGCGGCACCGTCGCCGAGGGGGTCGTCGCCCAGCGGGTCGTCGCCGGTGGCGGCGCTGTCACCGAGGACGCTGTCCTCGATGGCGGCACCGCTGTCGGCGGCCGAGGCGGCGGGATCCCGGGACGTGTCGTCGTCGTCCGCCCCGATGCCCTCGGGGCCGCGCGCGCCGCAGCCGGTTCGGCCGCCGCCGGTGCCGCCCGGGTCGTCGTCGGGGCACACCTCCCCCGGCACGGTGCCGCACGCGGCGCCGGAGTCGGCGGGACCGAGGGCCGTACTGTCGACCGTGCCGTCGGCCGTACTGTCGGCCGTGCCGTCGGCGGCGCCGGTGGCGGCTCCGTCGGTGGCACCGGTCGCGGAGCCGCCCCGGCCGACGCTGAAGTTCGCGTTCCACGGCTGCCCCTGCGCACCGGGCGCGGCCGGGCAGGTGCCCTGCACGGTCCACGCGGCGTCGGCGCCCGACGGGTCCGTGCCGTCCCCCGCCGTGATCCGGGCGGTGCCGCGGTACGACGGTCCGGCGACGTCGTCGTCATCGGCGGGCACCCGCTTCAGCCGCACGGTGCCGGGGTCGAAGGCCTCGGAGGTGGCGTCGACGGAGTCGGGCGCGGCCCCGCCGACGGGGTCGCAGGAGACGGTGACGGTGAGCGTGCCGCCGGGCTGCACGGTGCCCGGACCGACCTCGGCGTCCGGGTCCGCGACCGCGGTCGGCACCGCGCCGCCGAGCACGGTACCGGCCAGGACGGCGACGGACAGGGCTCGGACGATGGGACGCATGAGCGGGACTCCTCGCGGGGACGGGACGGCTGCCGGGCACGGGGTTCGTGCCTCTCAGCCATCACAGCCCCCGCCCCCGCCCGGCGCGCGCGGCCGGACCCATTCGCGGGACGCGCCGCGCCGAACGGGTGAATCCGCGGGCGACCCTCGACCGATCCCACGGGCGAACCTCGACCGATCCACGGGCGAACCTCGGCCGATCCGTGGCCGCCGGGTCCGGATCCGGGCGCCCGGGGACTCCGGGGTTCCGGGCCCCCGGGACGTCTCCGCGATCGGGGCGCCCCGGACACTCCGCGATCCGCGCGCTCGGGCGACTCCACGATCCGGGCGCTCGGGCGACTCCGCGATCCGGGTGCTCGGGCGACTCCGCGAACCGCGGGCCCGGGACGGCTCCCGCGATCCGCATGCGCGGGGCGGCTCCACGACCCCGGACACCCGCCACGGCACCACGACCCCGGACACCCGGCCGGCCCCTCGATCCGCCCGTCCGGGCGGCGGCACCGGTGTCCGGGCAGCCGCCCGTCCGGGCGGCGGCACCGGTGTCCGGGCACACGCGACGGCTCTGCGGTCCGGGTGCCGCCACGGCTCCGCCATCCGCAGGCCCGGGGCGGCTCCGCGGTCGAGTTCCGGGCCCGCCCGACGAAGACGCACAGGGCTCACCTCGTGAAGGAGGCCGCCGACGCCCGACGGACCTCCGGAGGCGGCGGGTGCGGCTCAGCCGCCGGGCGTCACCGACTCGCCGCAGCCGCGCTCCCGGGCGCCCTCACGGGTGCGGCCCGCCGCGACCGGGCGGCGGGGATTGCGCCGCAGCCATTCGCCCTCGAGCCGGGCCATGCGGTCGTTGTGCGCCCGCAGCGCGTCGTTCGAACCGTAGAGCAGCGTGTCGTGGCGCGTGCGGTGGATCGTCTCCAGCTCCTTCATGAGCTGCTGGTCGTCCAGCCGACTCGGATCGACTCCGATCATCGTCGTACCCCGCTCGTCGAGTTCTGTCTGGGGTCCGGGCAACCGCCCGGGTGCACCACCCCCGAGCGGCTTCGGGGACGGCGGGACCAGGGATCTCGCTTCTCTCCATCCACTGTACGAACATTCCGGCCCCCGGGCCGCCCAGGCGCCGGCGGGCCCGTCAGCGCGCCCGTTCGACCCGCCGTTCGTCCCAGACCGGCTCCGCCGTCTCGCGCACCCTGCCGTCGCTGCCGAAGACCAGGTAACGGTCGAAGGAGCGGGCGAACCAGCGGTCGTGGGTGACCGCGAGGACCGTGCCGTCGAAGGCCTCCAGCCCTTCCTGGAGCGCCTCGGCGGACTCCAGGTCGAGGTTGTCGGTGGGCTCGTCGAGCAGCAGCGCGGTCGCGCCCTCCAGTTCGAGCAGCAGGATCTGGAACCGGGCCTGCTGGCCACCGGAGAGCCGCTCGAAGGTCTGTTCGGCCTGCTGGGTCAGCTCGTAGCGGCGCAGCCGGGACATGGCGGCCCCGCGGTCCTGGGCGTGCTCCTTCCACAGGATGTCGAGGAGGGTGCGGCCCTGGAGCTCGGGGTGCGCGTGGGTCTGCGCGAAGTGGCCGGGCACGACCCGCGCGCCGAGCCGCCACTGCCCGGTGTGCGCCACGTCGTCGCCGGCCAGCAGGCGCAGGAAGTGCGACTTGCCCGAGCCGTTGGAGCCGAGCACGGCGACCCGCTCGCCGTAGTAGATCTCCAGGTCGAACGGGTGCATCAGGCCGGTGAGTTCGAGCTGTTCGCAGGTGACCGCGCGGACTCCGGTACGGCCGCCCTTCAGGCGCATCCGGATGTCCTGCTCGCGCGGCGGCTCCGGCGGCGGGCCCGCCTCCTCGAACTTGCGCAGCCGGGTCTGCGCGGCCGCGTACCGCGAGGCCATCTCATGGCTGACGGCGGCGGCCTGACGGAGCGTCAGCACCAGCTTCTTCAGCTGGGCATGCTTCTCGTCCCAGCGCTTGCGCAGCTCCTCGAAGCGGGCGAAGCGTTCGCGCCGGGCCTCGTGGTAGCTGCCGAAGCCGCCACCGTGCACCCAGGCGTCGGCGCCCGCGGGCGAGGGCTCCACGGAGACGATCTTCTCGGCGGCGCGGGAGAGCAGTTCGCGGTCGTGGGAGACGAACAGCACGGTCTTGCGGGTCTCCCGGAGGCGCTCCTCCAGCCAGCGCTTGCCGGGTACGTCGAGGTAGTTGTCCGGCTCGTCGAGCAGCAGCACCTCGTCGGTGCCGCGCAGCAGCGCCTCCAGCACCAGCCGCTTCTGCTCGCCGCCGGACAGCGTGCGCACCTGCCGGAACTGCGCCTTGTCGTACGGCATCCCGAGCGCGGCCATGGTGCACATGTCCCACAGCGTCTCGGCCTCGTAGCCGCGCACCTCGGCCCAGTCGGCGAGGGCCTGCGCGTAGGCCAGCTGGGCGGCCTCGTCGTCGACGGTCATGATCGCGTGTTCGGCGACGTCGACGGCGCGGGCGGCCTGCTGGATGCCGGGCGGCGCGACCGACACGAGCAGGTCGCGCACGGTCGTCTCGTCGCGGACCGAGCCCACGAACTGGCGCATCACGCCGAGGCCGCCGCCGACGGTCACGGTGCCGCCGTGCGGCTTCAGCTCACCGGAGATCAGCCGGAGCAGCGTGGTCTTGCCCGCGCCGTTGGGCCCGACGAGGGCGACCACGGCGCCCTCCCCCACGCGGAAGGAGACATCGCCGAGCAGTGCCCTCCCGTCGGGGAGGTGGTATTCGAGGTGCGCTGCTTCGAGATGTCCCATGAGGCCGCATTCTGCGGTCGCCCGCCGACCAGGGGCAAACCGTTATCACCGGGCAGGGCCCGGACTCAGGTCTCGCGGTCCGCCGGAGCGCCGTCCGCCGGGTCCACCGGGTGTCCCGTCGGCCCACCCTCGCCCGTCGCGGCGACGGCCGCGCCCGCCCAGGTCAGGGCCTTCCACCCGTCGGCCAGGGAGCCCTCCAGGACCACCACGCCGGTGTTGTCCAGGGGGCGGGCGGCGGCGTAGGCGATGTCCACGTTGTCCGCGCGGGCCGCGGTCCACAGGCGGATGGCGGCGCCGTGGCTGACCATGGCGACCGCGGCGGCCCCGCTCGCGGCGGCCTCGGCCACCACGGCGTCGTAACGGCCGAGGGTCTCCTCACCGCTCTCCCCGCCCGGCATCCGCAGCGCGGTGTCCCCCGCGGCCCAGGCGAAGACCGTGCGCATGTACCGCTCGCCGCGCGCGCAGTCGCCGCGCAGCATCTCCAGGTCGCCCGCGAAGACCTCCCGGATGCCGTCGCGGACCAGCACCTCCAGGCCGCGGGCCGCCGCCAGCGGGGCGGCGGTGAGCTGGGTGCGCAGGAGGGTGGAGGCGTAGAGGGCGTCGATGTGCTCCCCGGCGAGGGCCGCCGGGAGCGCCTTCGCCTGCCGCCGTCCGAGTGCCGTGAGCCCGGGGCCCGGCACGGCGGTGTCCAGGAGAAAGTCCACGTTGGAGGGGGTCTGGCCGTGCCGTACGAGGAGCAGGCGCATACGGTCGTCCCTTCCTGTCACCCGGTCCGCCGGTCGGCATTCGGCCACTTCAGGGTAACCGTCCCTGCATGAGCCCTGACGTCGACCTCACCGCCCTCAAGCCCGGCGCGCGTTCCTTCAGCCGGCGGCTGCTCGCCCTGGACGGCCGGCTCTTCGAGGTGGCCGCCGAGCGCCACTGGCCGGGGGCGGAGCGCATCCTGCCCCGGCTGAGCCGCTCCGCCAACCACGGCGTGCTCTGGTTCGCGACGGCGGCCGCGATGGCGGCGACCCGTACCCCGCGGGCCCGCCGGGCGGCCGTCCGCGGTCTCGCCTCGCTGACCCTGGCCTCCCTCACGATCAACACCCTGGGCAAGCGGTCGGTGCGCCGGGCGCGCCCGGTGCTCGACCCGGTGCCGCTCGGGCGGCAGCTCAAGCGGCAGCCGATCACCACGTCGTTCCCCTCCGGGCACTCCGCCTCCGCCGCGGCCTTCGCGACCGGGGTGGCGCTGGAGTCGCCCGCGTGGGGCGCGGCGGTGGCGCCGGTGGCGTTCTCGGTCGCGATGTCCCGGGTGTACACGGGTGTGCACTTCCCGAGCGACGTGCTCGCGGGCGCCGCCCTCGGCGCGGCGGCCGCGTTCGCGGTGCGCGGGATGGTGCCGGGCCGCGCCGCGCTCGTGCCGCCCGCGCGGCCGCGCGTCGAGGCGGCGGCGCTGCCGGACGGCGCGGGCCTGGTGGTCGTGGCGAACACGGCGGCCGGTACGGCGGACCGGGTGCGGGCGCTGCGTGCCGAGCTGCCTGCCGCCGAGGTCGTGGAGTGCGGCCCCGAGGACGTGGCCGGCGAGCTGGCGAAGGCGGCGGCGCGGGCCCGGGTGCTCGGCGTGTGCGGCGGCGACGGCACGGTGAACGCGGCGGCGGCCGTCGCCCTGCGGCACGGTCTGCCGCTCGCGGTGCTGCCGGGCGGCACGCTCGACCATTTCGCCCGCGACCTCGGGGTGGCGGACGCCCGTGACCTCGGCCGGGCGCTGCGCCGGGGCGAGGCGGTCCGGGTGGACGTGGGCCGGTTCCGCAGCGGGCGGCGCCACGGCGTCTTCCTGAACACGCTGAGCCTGGGCGTGTATCCGGAGCTGGTGAAGGTGCGGGAGAAGTGGTCGCCGTGGATCGGCGGCTGGCCCGCGGGGGTGCTCGCCGCGAGCCGGGTGCTGCGCGCCGACCGCGCTCCGCTGGAGGCCGAAGTCGCGGGCCGGGCGCACCCGTTGTGGCTGCTGTTCGTCGGCAACGGCGGCTACCACCGGACGGGGCTCGCGCCGGACCGGCGCCAGGACCTCGCCGACGGGATGCTCGACGTGCGGGTGGTGCACGGCGGGCGGCACCCGGCGCTGCGGCTGCTGTCCGCGGCCGCCGCGGGCCCGCTGACCCGCTCCCCCGTGCACTCGGCGGCGCGGCTGACCCGGCTGGACCTGGCGGGTGTCGCCCCGGGCACGCTCCTCGCCTACGACGGCGAACTGACCGAGGTGGAGGGCGAGGTGACGCTGGACAAGCTGCGGGAGGCGCTCACGGTGTACCGGCCGATGCCGTGACCGCGACCCGCAGGAGCCGCCGCCCCCGATCTCGTTCCTGATGATCCGTCAGTCCACTATTCAAAACGCAGGTCTCATCATTCGGCATGCGCGCGTACGGTTGCCACAACGCCGGCGAACGGTACGAGAAGGGGCACAGTCATGCCGAAGGCGCAGGAGACAGCCGTCTACACGCACGGGCACCACGCGTCGGTGCTGCGATCGCACACCTGGCGCACCGCCGCCAACTCGGCGGCTTATCTGCTCGGTTCGCTCAAGCCGCACATGAAGGTGCTGGACATCGGATGCGGTCCCGGCACCATCACCGCCGACCTGGCGGAGCTGGTGCCCGAGGGCCATGTCACCGGCGTCGACCACGCGCCCGGGATCGTGGCGACCGCCCGCGCCACGGCGGCCGAACGGGGCCTGGCCAACGTGGACTTCGCGGTCGCCGACGTCCACGCGCTGGACTACCCGGACGACACGTTCTGCGTGGTCCACGCGCACCAGGTGCTCCAGCACGTCGGCGACCCGGTGCAGGCGCTCAGGGAGATGCGCCGGGTCACCGCGCCGGGCGGTCTGATCGCCGTACGCGATTCGGACTACGCGGCCATGACGTGGTACCCGCAGCCGCCCGGGCTGGACGACTGGCTGGACCTGTACCGGCGGGTCGCCCGCGCCAACGGCGGCGAGCCGGACGCGGGGCGGCGGCTGAAGTCGTGGGCGCGCGCTGTGGGCCTCACCGACATCACGGCCACCTCGGCGACCTGGACGTTCTCCACACCGGAGGAACGGGCCTGGTGGAGCGGACTGTGGGCGGAGCGCACGGTCGCCTCGGCCTACGCGAAACTGGCCGTCGAGGGCGGCCACGCGACCGCCGAGGAGCTGGCGGCCGTGGCGGACGCCTGGCGGACGTGGGGCGCGAGCGAGGACGGCTGGTTCGCGGTCCTGCACGCCGAGATCCTGTGCCGCAAGGAGCCGAAGGAGTGAGGTGCGTCCAGGCCGATCTCGCGGCGTGCGACGGCGGTCACCGCTCCTCCCCCGTGAACGAGTAGGCCGCCCAGGGCCCGGTGAGCTCGATCCGCAGCCCCGGGGTGTCCTCCCGGGCCCGGTCCACGAGCTCCACGAACCCCTCGGACGCCGCGCGCGGCACGAGATAGGCGGCGTTCAGCACGTTCGGCCCGGCCGCGCCGGAGAGCGCGGCGTTCTGCGGGGCGTGCAGCCTGGTGTCCTCCGCGTGCCGGGCGAGCAGTTCGTGCAGCCGTACGGCGGCCTTCTCCGTCGCCTCCCGCGATGACCCGCCGTACGCCTTCACGCCCCACTCGACCCGGCCCGCCAGCCGGTCCAGTGTCCGGCGGAAGCCGTCCTCACGCGCCTCGATCATGGCGCGTACGCCGCTGTCGTCCCGGAACACGGTGGCGAGCGGCATCGGCAGCGGCGTGGTCACGGTGGTGAGCGCGCCGATCACACCCTGATGGGCGCGGGTCGTCGCGGACAGCCAGTCGAGGTCCTCGAAGCGGACGCGGAGGGCGTCCTCGGCGAAGTCCGCCTCGGGGACCGAGCTGACGACCGCGATCAGCCCATGGTGGGCAAGGAGCCGCGGCGGCACCCCGTCCACACCGCTGAGCTGCACCTGGAGGGGTGTGCCGAAGGGTCGGCAGACGGCGTACACGTACCGCAGTCGGCTCATCGGGTCTCCTTCCGCGCGGGCCCCCCACCAGTCGATACCCATCGCGGCGTCCTTGTCGACCGAGGCGCCGGCGGGCCGCGCGACGCTCAGGCGCGCTGGCCCCGCTCCGGGTCGATCTCGTCCATCGGCGGCGCCGTGCCCTGCCACGCCGTGCCGGCCGGACCGCCCGCCGCTCCGGTGCCGCCGCCGGGGGCCACCGGGGGCATGGGCGGGTACGGCATCCCGAGGCCGCTCGGCGGGGCGGCCGGCGGGGTGCCGCCGACGACCCGGTGGTGGCCGGGCTCCGCGAGTCCCGTCGGGTGGGCGGGGTGCGGCCGGGCCGCGCCGCGCAGCGCGTAGGCGGCCGCGGCGAGGACCGCCGCGGTGATCAGGGCCGCCGCCCAGCCGGGCAGCACGATCGCGAGGGTGAGGCCCACGGCGAGCGCGACGGCCGCGCCCGCGTACAGGGCGACGGCGCCGGAGGCGGCGTACAGCACGGCCGTCCGGCGCTGCTTGCGGGTCTGCTCGCGCAGTTCCTCGCGCACGGTCTCCCGTGTCACCTGCGCCAGTTCCTCGACCAGGTCCTTGTCCAGATGCTCCAAGTGATCCAAGGGCTTCATGGGCCCCGGGTACCCGCGCCCCGGAGCCGGTAACGCCGCCCGCCCGCCGGGAGGGTCGTACGGGCCGCCCCAACTAGGCTCGTACGCATGGAGATTCTGGGAACCACGCTGCGTGTCTGCGTCGACGACCTGGAGGCCGCGGTCTCCTTCTACGAGCGGCTGGCCGGTGCCGCCGCCCTCCGCTTCGAGCGCGGCGGCGTCCAAGTGGCCGCCGTCGGCTGCTTCTTGCTGATGAGCGGGCCCGAGGCCGAGCTGGACGTGCTGCGCACGGTGGCCGCGACGATCGCGGTGAAGGACGTCGAGGAGACCGCCGCGGTCCTCACCGAACTGGGCGCGCGGGTCGTCGCCGGGCCGGTCGCGACCCCGGCGGGCCGCAACCTGATCGCGGTGCACCCCGACGGCTCGGTGTACGAGTACGCCGACCGCCGGGGCTGACGGCGGGTCAGGGCAGGTCCGGCCGCATCCGGAAGTCGTAGGCGGCCGGCAGCGGCCGGTCGTCGAGCCGGGCCCAGAGCCGGTCCAGGTCGACCGCGCCCTCGCGCAGGTCGGCGACCTCGAACCCGGCGTCGAAGACGGCCCGCGCCTGCGCCGTCCGGCCCTCGGCGAGCAGCAGCCGGGCTTCGAGGAGCCGGAACCGGCCGCGCGTGCTGACCGCCGGGCGCAGCCGCTCCCAGACGGCGCGGGCGTCGGCGACGCGCCGTACCCGCAGCAGGGCTTCGAGCGCCTCCCGGCCGAGCGCGGCGGTGGCCGCCGTCCAGCGTTCGCCGTCGTCGCGGCGCTCCTGGCACAGGTCGTCGAACGCCTCCGCGTACCGGTCCGCGGCCCGCGCGTGATGGCCCGCCTCCTGGTCGGCCACGGCGAGGCAGCGCAGCGACGGCCAGAGCGACGGGGCGAGTTCGAGGGCGCGCTCCCAGCTGCGTACGGCCTGGGCCCGGTCCCCGGCGTGCCACTGGGCGACGCCGAGGTGGTACTCGGTGTGCGGGGTGGCGGGCGCCGTCTCCAGCATGTCCCGCCAGTGCGGGGCCACCAGGGTCTCGCCGGGCGGGCGGACCCGGCGCGGCTCGGGCAGGGAGCCGGTGCGCAGGAGTTCCAGCCAGGGCGCCTGCGCGTCGTCGAGAGTGGCCTCGTCGAACGGGGTGCCGGGCAGTTTCCAGTCGGCGCGCAGCACTTCGAGGGCGCCCCAGCCGGAGCCGGTGGCGAGCCGTTCGCCGGGCTCGGTGTCGGCGTGGGCCCGCCAGGCGGCGTAGGCGGTGTCGACGTCGGCGCGCGGCAGGGCGGCTTCGAGGCGGGCCTCGGCCGTCGCGACGGCCTCGTCCCAGTCGCCGTCGCCGGGTGTGTCGAGCGGGCCGTACGCCTCCAGCCAGGACACCTCGCTCTCGGCGTCGAACCGGACGTGTTCCAGCTGGGTGCGGGCGAGTCCGGCCTGGATCTCGCAGTAGCCCCCGGTGCCGGGTTCGGTGAGCCACTCCTGCCAGCGCCGGCCGCCGCTGCCACTGCCCCACACGAACAGCTTGCGGCCGCGCAGGGCGTCGGTGGAGGTCTGGGCCAGCCCGTGGCCGTCCGCGTCGACGGCGGCGATCCAGGGGCGGTGGCCGTCCGGCACGTCGTAGAAGTAGTCGGCGGCGTACTCGCTGTCCGCGGGGCGGCTGCGGTCGATGTCGTCGTACACGGGGACGGGGACCTTGCGCAGGTGGCGCTCGTAGCCGAAGTGCCAGGCGGAGTGGGCCGGGACCAGGACGCGGCGGTCCTCGGGGACGGCGATGTTGGACCACCAGTAGCCGGGCACGGGCCGCTGGTGCGGGTTGCGGACGCGGACGCCGACGTAGAGGAAGTCGGAGCCGTCCGGGAGCCAGAGGTCGACCTGGAAGGGCAGGTCGCGCAGCCGTTCCCACTCCCACAGGCGCAGCATCTCGCCGCCGTCGGGGGCGGCCACGCGGGCCGCGTGCACGGGCGAGCAGGAGAGGGTGGTGTGGCCGGTGGCGCCGATGTTCCACTCGATGCCGCCGGAGAACCAGGCGCCGTTGAGCGCGAAGTTCGCGGGCTGGAACACCGGGTTGGAGTAGAGCAGTTCGCGGCCGGTGGGCTGGTGGACGAGGGAGTGGACGCGGCCGCCGAGGCCGGGCAGGACGGTGACGCGCAGCCGGTCGTTCTCGATCACGACGGCGTCGACGGCGCGGGGTTCGCGCGCTCTGCCGTAGCCGTCGCGCACGCGCACCGGGAGCAGGCTGCGCAGCGGTTCCCAGCCGAGCTGGCGGGCCATGTCGCGCGGCATCTCCGCGGCCTGCCGGGCCCCGTCGTCGATGTGGTGGACCTCGTCGAGCGGGCGCAGCGGGGGCAGCGGGTTGTCCTCGCCCAGCTCGGCGGCGGGCAGGGTCAGTACCTCACGTCGGATGGTCGTCACGATGACCATGCAATCCGGTACGGGGTCTGCTGACCAGGGTCTGCACCGGTCAGGATTACGCAAAGGCGCACGCACGGCTCGGCGGGGGACGGGTGCGGGCCCGTCGTGGCTGATCGCGCAGTTCCTCGCGCCCCTCAGGTGGTTGCGCCCCAGCCAGGCTTCCGACGCGCGCAGGGAATCCAGCGCCCCGACAGGGGCGCTGGGAACTGCGCGAAGGGGCCCCACCGGCCCGCGGCCGCACATCCCGCACGGTGCCCCCGTGGAGGCGCATCGTGGCCGGTCGCGCAGTTTCCCCGCACCCCTAGGGGGCAACGCGCACCCCCGCCCCTTCAGGGGCGCGGGGAACTGCGCGAACGGCCCCAACGGCCCGCAGGCGGAGAACCGGCCCCCAGCCGGGCACGGCACCCGCAGCCGTCAGCCGACCCCCCGCATCTCGGCCGTCAGCGCCCAGCGCTCATGGTCCCGCCACGCCCCGTCGATGAAGATCATGTTCGGTGAGAAGCCCTCCAGGCGGAAGCCGCAACTGCGGGCGAGGGCGATCGACGCGGTGTTGCCCGGCTGGGCGTTGATCTCCAGCCGGTGCAGCCGCAGCGGCCCGAAGGCATGCCCCACGACCAAGCGGAGCGCCTCCCGCATCAGACCGCGGCCGGCCGCGTGCGCGAAGGCCCCGTAGCCGAGCGCGCCGCACTGGAAGCCGCCCTCGACGATGTTGTTGATGTTGATGAACCCGGCGATCGCGCCGTCGGCCTTCTCGCAGACGAGGAACCCTGCCTTGGTCCGGTCCTCGATGAGCCGGGAGGCGTACGCCGTGTACGCGTCGACGTCGACCGGCGGGAACAGCCACGGGTGGTGCAGGTCCTTGCTCTCACGGGCCCGCGCGGTGAACTCCGCGCCGTCCTCGTGGGTGAAGTGACGTATGCCCACGCGGGGGCCTTCGGCGAGATAGCGGGAGGGGTGCGGCATCCGGACACCCTACCGCCGGGGCGGGCGGGGCCCCGAGGGTCAGCGGCGGCGTCTGATGCTGAAGAATCCGCACAGGAAGCCGATGACCCCCGTCCCCAGCAGCGCCATCCACAGGGGCATGGTCACCACGGGGATCAGCAGCCGGATCTGGGTGTCCTTGGTGTTCTCGAAGATGAAGACGAGGCCCAGGACACCGAGCACCAGGACGGTGATCTGGCCGGGGGTCGGTCTACGGCGCGCGCGACCGCTCTTCGCCCCGGCGCTCTCGGAGGTCTTCGGGGTCATGGACCCATCATGCGCCGCCCCAGCCGGGTCGGCGACCGGAGCCGGGGCCCTGGGAAGGGCCCCGGGCGGGGCCCACCCGTCCGTCGCCCGGGAGGCCGGGCCGCCGTCCCGCAAAGCGCGCCCGCCCGCCACCGCGGCGCCCGCGGGCTCAGCTCAGCGCCGGCTCCGTCAGCGTCAACCGGCCGCTCTCCGCGTCCAGTTCGGCGCCCACCCCCAGCGGCAGCGTCAACGCGTCCGGGCAGTGTCCGAAGCCGAACTCCTCGACGACGGGCACCCCGAGGGCGCCGAGCCGGTCGGCGAGCAGGGGGCGCAGCCGCTCGTAGGGGCCGCAGCGGTCCCAGGAGCCGAGGGCGATGCCCGCGACCCCGTCGAGCCATCCCGAGCGCAGCAGTTGGGTCAGCATCCGGTCGATGCGGTACGGCTGTTCGCCGACGTCCTCCAGCATCAGCAGCCCGCCGCGGGCGGGGCGGCCGGCGTGCGGGGTGCCGAGGTCGGAGCCGATCAGGCTGAGGCAGCCGCCGAGCGTGACGCCCCGGGCCCGCCCGGGCACCAGCGCGCGGCCGCCGGGGGCGGCGTGGATCACCCGCACGGACTCCGGGTCGAAAAGGGTGGCCCGCAGATGCTCCCGCGCCCGCTCGCTCTTGACGAAGTCGACGCCCGCGGCGGCCGGGCCGTACAGCGTGACCAGGCCGAGGCGGGTGGCGATGGCGGTGTGCAGGACGGTGACGTCGCTGAAGCCGACGAACACCTTCGGCCCGGCCGCGCGCATCGCCGTCCAGTCGAGCAGGTCGACCATGCGCTGGGCGCCGTAGCCGCCGCGGGCGCACAGCACCGCGTCGACGGCCGGATCGCACCAGGCGTTCTGGAGGTCGGCGGCGCGGTCCGCGTCGTGGCCCGCGAGATAGCCGAACTCGGGGTGCGTGGCGAGCACATGGGGCGCGACGACCGGGTCGAGGTCCCAGCCGCGCAGGATGTCGAGCCCGGCCTGGAGCCGGTCCTCGGCGACCGGTCCCGCGGGCGCGACGATCGCGACGCGGGCGCCGGGGGCGAGACGGGCGGGCCGGACCAGGGGGTTCACGGTGTCAGCTCCAGGGTCGGGACATCAGGCGATTCGATCCCGAACACCTGCGCGTACAGGGAGAGTTCGGCCTCCAGCGCGCGGACCATGGTGTCGGCGCGGCGGAAGCCGTGGCCCTCGCCCGCGAAGGCGAGGTAGGCGTGCGGCACCCGGCGTCCCACGAGCCGGGCGAGGAAACGTTCGCTCTGGGCGGGCGGGCAGATGACGTCGTCGAGGCCCTGGAGCAGCAGGAAGGGCGCGGTGATCCGGTCGGCGTGCTCGACCGGGGAGCGCCCGGCGTACCGGCCGGGCACCTCGTCGAGGGGTCCGACCAGGGACTCCAAATAGCGGGACTCGAAGTCGTGGGTCTCGCCGGAGGCGAAGGCGACGAGGTCGAGGACGGGGTAGATGATCGTGCCGCAGGCGTAGACGTCGGTCGTGGTGAGGGAGGCGGCGGCGGTCCAGCCGCCCGCGCTGCCGCCGCGCACGGCGAGCCGCGCCGGGTCGGCGGTGCCCTCCTCGGCGAGGGCGAGGGCGACGGCCGCGCAGTCCTCGACGTCGACGACGCCCCACTGCTCGCGCAGTTGGTTGCGGTAGGCGCGGCCGTATCCCGTGGAGCCGCCGTAGTTGACCTCGGCGACGCCGATGCCGCGGGAGGTGAAGTAGGCGATCTCCAGGTCGAGGACGAGCGGGGAGCGGCTGGTGGGGCCGCCGTGCGCCCAGAGGACGTACGGCGGCAGCTCGCCGCCGGGCGCCGCGCAGCCGGGGTGGTGCGGCGGGTAGACGTGCGCGTGGATCTCGCGGCCGGCGGGGCCGGTGAAGACGCGGATCTGCGGTTCGGGGTAGTGGGCGGGATCGACCGGGTCGTCGTGCGGGGCGCCGACCACCCGGGTCCGGCCGGTCCGGGAGTCCAGTTCGACGACCTCGTACGCGCTGCGCGGGCTGGCGCCGACCCCGACGATCCGCTCGCCGCGCACCGCGAGGGTGGCGGCGAACTCGGTCCAGGGGCCGGCCGCGTCGACGACCTCGCCGGTCTCCGGGTCGAGGATGCCGAGGGCGGTGGCGCCGCGGCCGTGGACGACGGCGATCAGCCCGCTGTCCAGGGGCGCGAACCAGCGTTGGCCGAGCTTCCACAGCGGTCCGCCGAACTCCTCCTCGCGGGGGCAGAGCGGGGTGCCGTCGCGGTAGAGGTTCCACCAGCCGCTGCGGTCGCTCGCGTACAGCAGCCGGCCGTCGGCGGACCACTCGGCCTGCGCGACGGACTCCTCGGGGCCGCCCGCGACGGTCCGCGGCTCGCCCAGCACCCCGCCCTCGGTGACGTCCGCGACCAGCAGTTCGGTGCCGTCCCACGGCATCCGCGGGTGGTCCCAGGCCAGCCAGGCGGCCCGCCGCCCGTCCGGCGTGAGCCGCGGCCCGGTGACGAACCGGTGCCGTGCGGGCGCGAGTTCGCGCAGGGCGGCGCGGTCGTCGTGTGCGCTGCCGTCCAGCGGTACGGCGACCAGCGTGCGGCGTACGTCCGTCGGGGCGTCACCGGTGAACTCCTCCAGGACGCACCAGACTTCGTCCCGGTCGGGCAGCACGGCGAGGTCGGCGAAGCGCAGTCCGCCGCCGACCGGGGACAGCGGGGTGAGCGGCCGGGGTTCACCGCCCGGCTCGTACCGGTACAGCCGCTGGTCGGCGAAGTGCGCGAAGACCACGAGGGGTTCGGCCCCGGGCCGGGCCACGCCGGTCCAGGGCGTGCCGCCGTACTCGATGACGCGGCTGCGCACGTTCCACGGTGCGGGGAGGACGGACTGCTCGGTGCCGTCGGGCAGCAGGCGCACCAGGGTGCGCCGGCCGCCCTCGGCGGGCCGGGGCGCGGTCCACCAGACCTCGTCGCCGACGAAGCCCACGCTCTCGGGATGCCCGTCGTGCGCGGCGGCGAGCGCCGCGTCGATCGGCGAGGGCCACGCACCGTACGGCAGGGTCTGCACCTTGTCCCCCCAACTCGCCTAGGCGGTCCGCAGGAACCGGTCGAGGACGCGGACACCGAAGTGCAGCGCCTCGACCGGGACACGCTCGTCGACCCCGTGGAAGAGGGCCTGGTAGTCGAGGCCCTCGGGCAGCTTCAGCGGGGTGAAGCCGTAGCCGGTGATGCCGAGCCGGGAGAACTGCTTGGCGTCGGTGCCGCCGGACATGCAGTACGGCACCGTGACGCCCTCGGGCGCGAACTCCTCGACGGCGGCGCGCAGTCCGGCGTACGTGGCCGAGTCGACGGGTGCTTCGAGGGCGACCTCGTGGTGCTCGAACTCCCAGTGCACGTCGGGCCCGGTCAGCAGGTCCAGGGTGGCGCGGAACTCGTCCTCGCCGCCGGGCAGATACCGGCCGTCGACATATGCGACGGCCTCGCCGGGGATCACGTTGACCTTGTAACCGGCTTCCAGCATCGTCGGGTTGGCGCTGTTGCGGACGGTGGACTCGACCAGTTTGGCGGCCGGGCCGAGCTTCTGGAGGAGTTCGTCGACGTCGTCGAGGCCCGCGTCCAGGCCGTACAGCGCCGCGAGTTCGGTGAGGGCGGCGCCCACGGTGGCGGTGATCCGCAGGGGCCACTCGTGCTCGCCGATGCGGGTGATCGCGGCGGCGAGCCGGGTCACGGCGTTCTCGCGGTTGACCTTGGAGCCGTGTCCGGCGCGGCCGCGCGCGGTGAGCTTGAGCCAGGCGGTGCCGCGTTCCCCGGCGGCGATCGGGTAGATCTGCCGGCCGCCGCCGTCGTGGAAGGTGAACGCGCCGGACTCGCTGATGCCTTCGGTGCAGCCCTCGAAGAGGCCGGGGTGGCTGTCGGCGAGGAATCCGGAGCCGTCGACCGCGCTGGCCTCCTCGTCGGCGGTGAACGCGACGACGACGTCCCGGCGGGGCCGTACGCCGTCCCTGGCCCAGTCGCGGACGACGGCGAGGATCATCGCGTCCATGTTCTTCATGTCGACGGCGCCCCGGCCCCACACGACGCCGTCGCGGATCTCGCCGGAGAACGGGTGCACGGCCCAGTCCTCGGCCCGCGCGGGCACCACGTCCAGGTGCCCGTGGACGAGCAGCGCGTCGGCGCCGGGGTCGGTGCCCTCGATGCGGGCGACCACGTTGGTACGGCCCGGGGTGCGCTCCAGCAGGACGGGTTCGAGCCCGGCGCCCGCGAGTTGCTCGGCCGCGTACTCGGCGGCGGGCCGTTCGCGGCAGTCGCCGCCGCCGCGGTTGGTGGTGTCGATCCGGATCAGGTCGGAGGTGAACCGGACGACCTCGTCCAGTGCCTGCTCGTCAGCCATACTGCTCCTCCACGGCGGCGGACACGATCGTGGTGACCGCCTTGAAGCTGCGGATGCCCTCGTACATGGTGGCGCTGGTGTAGGCGACCCTGCGCTCCCCGGTCTGCTCGACGCCGGGCACGACCGTGGCGGCCATCGCCAGGTGCTCGGCGTCGAATTCGAGGGCGATGGTGAACGGGCCTCCGTCCACCGGTTCGTGACGGACCGCCAGACGTGTGGCGTCCTTGGCGGCGGCGCGGATGTCGGCGGCGGTGCGGGCCGGGGTGCGGCAGACGGCGGCGTAGCGGGAGACGTGGTCCTTGACGGCCACCTTCTGCGCCTTCGGCGCGTAGCCGAGGGCGTCCTCGCAGGCCACGTCGTCGCCGGTGACGAGGATGACGGGGACGCCGTACTCCGCGACGACGTGCGCGTTGAGCAGTCCCTCGCTGGCGCGCATGTCGTTCAGCCAGACGCCGGTGATGGAGTTGGCGAGGTAGGTGTGGGCGAGGACGCCCTCCATCCCGGCTCCCGCGTGGTAGCCGATGAACGCCACCCCGTCCACGTCGCCGTGCTGCACGCCCTCGACCATGGACAGCGTCTTGTGCCGTCCGGTCAGCATCTGCGCCCGCTCGTCGAGGTCCTCCAGGAGGAGGTTGCGCATCGTCCAGTGCGCCTCGTTGATCAGCACCTCGTCGGCGCCGCCGTCGTGGAAGCCGCGGACGGCGGCGTCGACGTCGGAGGTGAACATCGACCGGCAGCGCTCCCACTGCGGGGTCCCCGGCAGCACGTCGGCGGGCCAGGTCACCCCGGTGGCGCCCTCCATGTCGGCGCTGATCAGGATCTTCATGGTTCGCCACGTTACGCGGTGCGGGGAGATGCGGCTACGAAGCACGGCACACCGGTTTCCCCGCCGGCGCGCACGACCCCAGGCCGTGCGCCCCCTCCGCGCGCCGGGCGCGCGCCCGGCGGCCCGGCGGATTGCGTCCGGTGGGCCGCCGGATGGGTCCGGTGGGCCGCCGGGTGCGTCCGGGGCCCCTCGCGGGCTATCCCGCGCGGCCCGCCACCAGCCACTGCGACGGCAGTTGGATGCGGGTGCCGTCGTCCGTGTACTCCGTGGTGAACAGGGGGAGCTCGCCGCGCGCGATGATCGTCAGACCGGCCGCGGTGAGGTGCTCCGGCACCGCGTCATCGGCCACCTCGGCGGGAGCGATGCCGTGGCGGAAGATCGGGGCGAGCTTGGCGGGCGGTCCCGCGGGGCCCTGCGCGAGGCCGCCGAGGATCGCGCCGGCGGCCTGGGACGGCTCGACCAGGAAGGCGCGGCCGCGCGCGCCGACGAGGGTGGCGAGTCCGTCGACGAGCGGCTGCCGGTCGTCGGGCTCGCACTGGTGCAGCACGCCGCGCATGTAGACGTTCGCGTCGCCGAGCTCCGCGTGCAGGGTCTCGGTCTCGGCCTTCTCGACCACGTCGAGCACCCGGTAGGCGGCCTGGCCCGCGGGGTCGGCGCGCCGGGCGTGCGCGAGCGCGCTGTCGGCGATGTCGGCGCCGAGGACCTGCGGGAAGCGCTCGGCGAGGAAGCGGGTCTGGGTGCCGTTGCCGCAGCCGAGGTCGATCATCGGCAGCTGGGGGTCGGTGAGGTGCGGCTCGAACAGGGCGAGGTGGCGGACGGCGGTCAGCGCGGGCTCCGCGTCCCAGAAGACGGCTCCCTGTTCGTCGGCGGCTTCGCGCCAGAACCCTTCCCACGCCTCGCGGTACCGACTCGTCACGCTCATACCCAACTCCCCAGGTGCGACGCCGCTCCGCCGTAGGTGACGGGCCAGTACGGTCTACCGCGACGGAGTCCGGCGCGACAAGCGCACGGCGCATTCCTTCACCGCGTATTCGAAGGACGTACGCCCCCTGCGGACCCGTGCGCCCAGGGGCACCTGGGGACCCCGGCCGGGGTGCGCCGCGGTGGCCCGCGGACCGGTCAGCGGCGCGGCAGCGTCAGTTCGAACCACACCGTCTTGCCGGCGGTGGTCCGGCTGGTGCCCCACTCCCGGGCCAGGGTGCTGACCACGCGGAGCCCGCGCCCGAACTCGGCGCCGGGTTCGGCGCTGAGCAGGGTGGGCAGCTCGTGGTCGTCGTCCTCGATCTCGCACAGCAGCGTCTCGCCGCGCACCAGGCGCAGTTCGACCGGGCGGCGGCGGGAGTGCCGTACGGCGTTGGTGACGAGCTCGCTGACCAGCAGCTCGGCGGTGTCGGCGAGCCGCGCGAGCCCCCACTCGTGCAGCTGCTCGCGGACCGCCGCGCGGGCCCGGCCGGCCTCGGCCGGTTCGAGGGCGAGCCGCCACTCGGCGACGTCGTCGGGCTCGATGCCGTTGAGCCGGGCCATCAGCAGGGCCACGTCGTCCTTGCGGCCGCCGCGGGTGTTGAGCGCGCGGATGATCGTGTCGCAGGCGTCGTCCATGGAGGCGGCCGGGTGCGCGGCGGACTCGCAGAGCGTGGCGAGGCCGACCCCGATGTCCTCGCCGCGCACCTCGACCAGGCCGTCGGTGCACATGACGAGCCGGTCGCCGGGCTCGACGCGCACGGTGACCGCCTCGAAGGGCACCCCGCCCACGCCGATCGGGGCGCCGGTGGGCAGCGCGAGCAGCTCGCTGCGGCCGCCCTCGGCGCGCACCAGGACGGGCGGGATGTGGCCCGCGTTGGCGATCAGCAGCTCGCCGGCGATCGGGTCGTAGACCGCGTACAGGCAGGTGGCGAGGTAGCTGTCGCCGAGCCGCTGGGCGAGGTCGTCGAGGTTGCGCAGCAGTTGGGCGGGCGGCAGGTCGAGCGCGGCCATGGTCTGCACGGCCGTGCGCAACTGTCCCATCATCGCGGCCGAGTTGAGGCCGTGGCCCATCACGTCGCCGACGACGAGGGCGGTGCGGGCGCCCGGCAGCTTCACCGAGTCGAACCAGTCGCCGCCGACCCGGCCGAGCAGGGTGCCCGGCAGGTAGCGGGTGGCGATGTCGCAGCCCGCCATGCGCGCGGGGATGTGCGGCAGCATGCTGTCCTGGAGCGTCTCGGCGACGGACTCCTGGTAGGTGTACATGCGCGCGTTGTCGAGCACCAGGCCCGCGCGGGCCGCGAGTTCGGCGCCGGTGACCCGGTCCATGTCGTTGAACTCGACGCGCTCGGGGTGGCGCAGCAGGATCATGAAGCCGAGCACGACGTTGCGCGCCTTCAGCGGCACGACCAGCATCGAACGGCCGGTGATCAGGGGCCGGATGTCGCGCTTTTCGAACTGCGCGGCGATCGCGTGGCCCATCTGCTCGCTGATCCGGGGCACCAGCACCGGCTGTCCGCTGGTCATGCACTGGAAGAACGGGGTGTGCGCCGGGAACGGCATGGCCTCGCCGACCGGCACCACGTCGTCCCAGCGGCCGGGTTCGTCGGTGTGCTCCAGGGCCACCCGGTGCCACATGGTCGTCGTGTCGGGCACGCCGTCCGGGAACCCCTCGCCCGCGACGACCTGTTCCCGCAGATAGGTGCCGGCGACGTCGGTGAAGCGGGGCACGACGGCGCGGCTGACCTCGACGATGGTGCGGGCGAGGTCGAGGGAGGTGCCGATGCGGCCGCTCACCTCGTTGAGGAACTCCAGGCGTTCGCGTACGGCGGCGTACTCGAGGTCGTCGGCGTCGTCGTCCCCGCCGTCCCCGTCCCGCTCCGCGGCCACGGGCAGCCCGCGCGCCGCCGCGAGGGCGGCCCGCTGCCTGCGCTCCTTGCGCTCCAGGCGCCGGGCCACACCCCAGTCGGGGGTGACGGGCACCCGGTCGTTCTGACTGAACTCCAGTACGGGATAGCCCAGTTCGAGGATCTGCGCGACGATCCGGGAGCCCTCGTCGACACTCATGCTGGGCAGGATCTCGGGCAGCCGGCGGGCGAGTTCCTCGGCGCCGGGGAAGTCGGTGTGCAGCGCGAAGCCGGGCGCGATCCGCTCGAACGCGACGTCCGGGCCCGGCGCTTCGGGGTGCAGGGCGGCCGCGTCGGCGGCGAGCACGAGCAGCCGTTCGGTGCCGGGGCCCACCAGCGGGTACGCCCACCACAGCACGTCGAGGCGGTCCTGCTCGGGCACGGTCAGCCGGGCGCGGCCGGCCGCCGGGTAGGACAGCCCGCCGTCCAGGGACGACTCCAGGTCGGGGCCGAGGCCGTCGTAGGCCGTGTAGCCGCCGTACGGCGTGGTCTCGTCGCGGTCGGGAAGGGCGCCGGAGACGGGCAGCAGGTCGGCGACGGGCTGGCCGATCGCCTGCTCCTTGGCGCTGCCGAACAGCCGGCGTGCGCCCCTGCTCCAGTGGGAGACGAGTCCGTCACGGTCGACCACGACGACGGCCAGGGGGATGCGCCCGGACGCGGCGCCGCCGTCCGGCGCGCCGTCCCCGGCGCGGCCGGGCACTGCGTCCCGTTCGGTGCCATGGTCCATGACCCGGGCCCTCTCTCCCCACGGCTCGCCAAGATCTGTCCAGCCTTCACTACCGTACGGCGACCGCCGGTTGCGATGTGTGGCAATTCTGGAATTGGTTCCAGTCGTTCGCGCCCGCGGTCTTCGGCCACCGGCCGGTCCGTGCGACCGGCCGGTGGAGAGCCGAAGCGCCGGTCGGGCCGCCGAGCGGAGCCGCAGCAGTCATCGCTGTCAGTCCTCGTGGCCGAGTTGCAGGTCCCGTTCGGTGCGGCCGCCGCCCCCGAGCTGGAGCACCGTGGCGACCGGCGGGTATCCCGCGGCGATGACCGTGTACTCGCCGGAGGACAGGTCGACGAACCGGAAGACGCCGTCCGCGCCCGTGGTGAGGGAGTCCACGACATTGCCCGCCGCGTCGAGCAGGGTGACCCGGGCGTCCTCCACGGGGCGGCCCCCGGCGGCCCGCACGGTGCCGCGCAGCACGGCCCCGCCCGCGAGCTCGACGTCCTGCCGGGTCTCGCGGGCGGCCTGCACGCCGACCGGCACGGCGGCGGGCCGGAACGCGGGGGCGCTCGCGGCGAGCGTGTACTCGCCCGCCACCAGCTCGGTGATGAGATATCCGCCCTCGTCGCCGGTGCGGGTGGTCGCGACGACCTCGCCGTGCGCGTCGGTGAGGGTGACGGCGGCCTCCCGCACGGGCGCGCCGTCGGCGGTGAGCACGCTGCCCGCGAGGCGCCCGGCGCCGCCGAGGACCAGGTCGAGTTCGACGGGCCGCTCCCCGACGGTCACGGAGACCGCCTGCGGCTGGTGGCCGCCGGCCGCGGCGATGAGGACGTACGCCCCCGGTCCGGGCGTGGACAGCGTGTACCGCCCGTCCTCGCCGGTCGCGCCGCGCCCGATCTGCTGCCCGGCGACGTCGATGAGGGTGAGCGCCGCGCGCGGGACCACGGTCCCGTCCGGGTGCTGCACCGCGCCGCGGACCGCCGCCCCCGGGGTGAACGGCGCGCGGGAGCGCGGCAGCGGGTCGTACGACGGCGCGGAGTCGGCGGCGGTCAGCGGACTGTCGGGGGATGCGGCGCTGGTCAACAGGGGTGTCTCCTTGAGGAAGCAGGCGATGAGCAGGCCGAGGGCGAGCACCGGGACCAGGTAGAGGAAGATCCGGGGCATCGCGTCGGCGTACGCGCGGATGTAGGCGTCGCGCAGGGCCGCCGGCAGGGCGTGCACGAGCTGCGGGGTGAGCGACTCGGCGTCGGGCAGCCGGGCTCCGGCGCGCGCGGGCAGTTCGCGGCGCAGGGCGGTGGCGAGCCGGTCGGCGAAGAGGGTGCCGAAGACGGCGGCGCCGACGCTGCCGCCGATCTGCCGGAAGTAGTTGTTGGCGCTGGTGGCGGTGCCGAGGTCGGCGGGGCGCACGGAGTTCTGCACGGCGAGCACCAGCACGGGCATCACCATGCCGATCCCGGCGCCGAGGACGGCCATCCAGAGGCTGTAGTGCAGCCGGGGCGTGTCCGTCTCCAGCCGGGACAGCAGCCACATGCCGACGGCGGACAGCGCGCCGCCGAGGACGGGGAACACCTTGTAGCGGCCGGTGCGGGAGATCAGCTGGCCGGAGACGATCGACGCGACGACGATCCCGGCCATCATCGGCAGCATCAGCAGCCCGGACGCGGTGGCCGAGGCGCCGTCGACCATCTGGAGGAAGGTCGGCAGATAACTGGCCGCGCCGAACAGGGCCATGCCGATCACGAGGCCCACGAGCGCGGTGACGACGAAGACCGGGTTCCTGAACAGCCTCAGCGGGATGAGGGGTTCGGCGGCGAAGCGCTCGGCGACGAGGAAGAGCGCCGCGGCGGCGACCGCGCCCGCGCCCAGCCCGAGGACGACGCGGGAGCCCCACGCGTACTCCGTGCCGCCCCAACTGGTCAGCAGGACCAGGCAGGTGGAGGCGGCGGCGAGCAGCAGCGCGCCGAGCACGTCGAGGCGGCCCCGGGTGGCCGGCCGGGGCAGCTTCAGCACGACCGTGACGACGGCGAGGGTGAGCAGACCGAAGGGCACGTTGACGTAGAAGCACCAACGCCAGGAGAGGTGGTCGGTGAAGTAGCCGCCGAGCAGCGGTCCGGCGACCGAGGCGAGGCCGAAGGCGGCGCCGATCAGGCCCATGAAGCGGCCGCGCTGCCGGGGCGGCACGATGTCCGCGATGATCGCCTGGACACCGATCATCAGGCCGCCCGCGCCGACGCCCTGCACGGCGCGGAAGGCGATCAACTGGTCCATGCTCCGCGCGCGGCCGGCCAGCGCGGAGCCGATGACGAAGACGACGATCGCGAACTGGAAGACGCCCTTGCGGCCGACGAGATCGCCGAGTTTGCCGTAGACGGGCAGGCCGATGGTGGAGGTCAGCAGATAGGCGGTGATCGCCCAGGACATCCGGTCCAGGCCGTGCAGTTCACCGACGATGCGGGGCAGCGCGGTGGCGACGATCATCTGGTCCAGCGCGGCGATCAGCAGCGCGAGCATCAGCCCGACGAAGACCAGCCGGACCTGGCGCGGGGTGAGCGGGGCCGCCGGCGCGGGCCCCGGTTCGGGGGCCCAGGGCGCCTCGGCCGCCGGTTCGTCCTGCACCAGAGTCGTTGCGCCCACCGGTCCGTTCCCCTCGCCGCGCTGCCTCGTCGTTGTCACCGGGGGTGACAACTGCGGGCAAGTGCGGCGAGTTACGGCGGAACGGCATCGCGGGCGATGATCCACCCGATCCGGTGAGCGAGGTCAACGTCTTTCCGGCGTACGGCCTTTGGGGGCGACGCCGGGTGTCGTGGCTCCGGCACCCGTGCCGGGCGGCCGCCCCCGCTCCGCCCCGGCGACGGGCGAAGGCTACTTCTCTCCGCCCCGGCCCGGGCGAAGGCTACTTCTCCACCTCGGCGGCGAGGCGCTCGAGCACGGCGTCGTAGATCCGGCCGAGGCCCTTGGGCGCGAAGGTCCGCTCGAAGAAGCCGCCGACGCCGCCCGCGCCCTGCCAGGTGGTGGTGACGACGACCCGGGAGCCGCCCTCCCCGGCCGGGGTGACGCGCCAGGTGGTGACCATCGAGGAGTTGCGGTCCTTCTCGACCAGCTCGCCGTCGGAGGGCTCGGAGACCTCCAGGAGGCAGTCGCGGACCCGCTTGCTGGTGGCCTGGAGCTTCCAGTGGACGACGGTGCCCTCCCCGTCGCCGCCCTCGCGCACCTCGTACTCGCTGAAGTGCTCGGGCAGCAGCTTCTGCCGGGTGCCGCTGTAGTCGGCGAGGGCGTCGAACACCTTCTCCGCGTCCGCCGCGACGACCCGCTCCGTAGTGGCCTCGACCTGCGCCATCGGATTCCTCCCAGACCTTGTTCTCGAGTGGGGGCAAGCCAACCACCCGGGCCGCCACCCGCCCAAATCGGGGTGCCCGAAGCGATCGGATCCCGGCGCGCACCGCGATCGGAAACGAGCTCGCACGATCAAGGGAACATGTGTTCTATTCTGTGGGCAGTGCTACCGAGGAGGCGTCATGCGCTGGGAGAACCTCACAGTGGAGTCCGGCGGCCGGGACCCGGGTGACCACGGCCGGGTGCCGGACGCGGCGCTGTTCGGCGCGGTCGCGGTCACCAGCCGCACCATCGACACGCCCGAGTTCGCGGGGATCACCTTCCACGAGATCCGCGCGCGGTCGATCATCAACCGGGTGCCGGGTGCCTCGCGGATGCCCTTCGAGTGGACGGTGAACCCCTATCGCGGCTGCTCGCACGCCTGCGTGTACTGCTTCGCCCGCAAGACCCACAGCTATCTGGACCTGGACACCGGCCTCGGCTTCGACAACCAGATCGTGGTGAAGGTCAACGCGCCGGAGCTGCTGCGCCGCCAGCTCGGCTCGCCCCGCTGGACGGGCGAGCACATCGCGATGGGCACCAACGTCGACTGCTACCAGCGCGCGGAGGGCCGCTACCGGCTGATGCCCGGCATCCTGGCCGCGCTGCGCGACCACGCGAACCCGTTCTCGATCCTGACCAAGGGCACGCTGATCCTGCGCGACCTCGACCTGCTGACCGAGGCGGCCCGCGTCACCGATGTCGGCATCTCGGTGTCGGTGGGCTTCACCGACCCGGTGCTGTGGCGCTCGGTCGAGCCGGGCACGCCCGCGCCCGAGCGCCGGCTCGACGTCGTGCGCACCCTGGGCGAGCGCGGCATCGGGGTCGGCGTGCTGATGGCCCCGGTGATCCCCTTCCTCAGCGACCACCCGGCCCAGCTGCGGCAGACCGTGCGGGCGATCGCGGCGGCCGGGGCGACCTCGGTCACCCCGCTGGTGCTGCATCTGCGCCCCGGCGCCCGCGAGTGGTTCATGGCGTGGCTGGACCGGGAACACCCGCATCTGGTGCGCCGGTACGAGCGCCTGTACGCGGAGGGCGCCTACGCGCCGAAGTGGTACCAGCGCCGGATCACCCGTCAGGTGCACGAACTGGCGCAGGAGTACGGCATCGGGCCGAGCCACGCGGGCCCGCGCCGCCGGATCACGGAACCCGAAGCGCGTCCCGTGGACGACCCGGCCGGGCGCGCGGCGACCGACCCTGTTCAACTCACGCTGATCTGAGCGCGGTTCCGAGGGCGTTCGAGGGCATCTGACGGACCATATGGGTCAAATATCATCAGAACGGGTTCCTCGACGGGGACTTTCCGGGACGATGCGGCGAGGACCGTGACACGCGGTCCGAAACCCCTCCGTCCTGGGAGGACTTTCCATGAAGAAACGCGCAGCCGTGCTGTGCGGTGCCGCGGTCGTCGTGGCCGGTTCGTTCACGGCCGTGCCCGCCGACGCGAGTGTCCCGCACCCCGCGGCGGCCGCCGCCCCGGTGGCGAAACCGGTCTGGAAGAAGTGCGCCACCGCCGACTACCCGACGCTCCAGTGCGCCTCCGTGAAGGTGCCGCTCGACCACGCGCGCCCCGAGGGCACGCAGATCACGCTGGCCCTGTCCCGCGTCCCGCACACCGCGAAGACGTACCAGGGACCGCTGCTGGTCAACCCCGGCGGCCCCGGCGGCAGCGGCCTGACGCTCGCCGGATATGTGGCGTCCGCGCTGCCCAAGAGCGTGGCGGCGCAGTACGACGTCGTCGGATTCGACCCGCGCGGGGTCGGCAAGAGCAGGCCCGCCCTCGACTGCGAACCCGGCTACTTCAAACCGGTCCGCCCCGACACCGTCCCGTCCACGCCCGCGCTGGAGCGGGCCGGCCTGAAGCGCGCGCGGGGCTTCGCCGCCGCCTGCGGCACCAAGTACGCGAGCCTGCTGCCGTACATGGACACCATCAGCGCGGTCCAGGACATGGACTCCATCCGGCAGGCCCTGGGCGCCCGGCGGATCAACTACTTCGGCTACTCGTACGGCACCTACCTCGGCTCGGTGTACGCGCGGCTCTATCCGCAGCGGGTGCGCCGACTGGTGCTGGACTCGATCGTCGACCCGACCGGCGTCTGGTACGACGACAACATCGCGCAGGACTACGCGTTCAACGACCGCCACCGCGCCCTCATGGCGTGGATCGCGAAGTACGACGCGACGTACAAGCTCGGCACCGACCCGGAGAAGGTCGAGGCGAAGTGGTACGCCATGCGCGCGGCCCTCGCCAAGAAGCCGGCCGGCGGCAAGGTGGGCGCCTCGGAGCTGGAGGACACCTTCATCCCGGGCGGCTACTACAACGGCTACTGGCCCTATCTGGCCGAGGCGTTCGCGGAGTACGTCAACCACAAGCAGACCAAGGCGCTCGTCGACGCGTACGACAACTTCGCGGCGATCGACGCCTCCGGGGACAACGGCTACAGCATCTACACCTCGGTGCAGTGCCGTGACGCCTCCTGGCCGCGCGGCTGGGACAAGTGGCGCGACGACACCTGGGAGGTGTACGAGAAGGCGCCGTTCATGGCCTGGAGCAACGCCTGGTACAACGCGCCGTGCGCGTTCTGGCCGACGCGCGGGCTGCGGCCGGTGAACATCGCCAACGGCCAACTGCCGCCGGTGTTGCTGTTCCAGGCGACGAACGACGCGGCCACGCCCTACGAGGGCGGGGTGACCGTCCATCGTCTGCTGGCCGGCTCCAGCCTGGTGGTGGAGCAGGGCGGCGGCAACCACGGCATCACGCTGAGCGGCAACTCCTGCCTCGACGGCTACCTGTCGGCGTATCTCGCCACCGGCAAGGTGCCGCGCGGCCACGGCGAGGCCGACGCGGTCTGCCGGAAGTCACCCGACCCGAAGCCGCTCGCCGCGAACAAGGCGGCGGCCACGACGGCCCGCGGCTCGGCCCTGCACAGGCTGCTCGGCTTCCGCGGCTGAACGACCCGCGCCGCCCCCTGAACCGGGCGGCACGGACGGCGGCGCCCCCGGCAACCGGCCGGGGGCGCCGTCGTCGTCGTACTCCCGGTGGATCATGATGAGCCCCATGAGCGATCCGACGACGCCCGCCACGGACAGTCCCGCGACCCGCGGGGCGGCGCCCGCGGCGGCCGGACCCGTGATCCGCCCCATGACGCTCGCCGACTGCGACCGCGTCGCGGAGATCCGCGTCGCGGGCTGGCGCACGGCGTACCGGGGGCTGATGCCGCAGCCGTATCTCGACGGCCTCAGCGTCGCCCGGGACGCCGAGCGGCGCCGGGAGGTGTTCACACGGGACCGGACCGACGTGGTGAACCTGGTGGCCGAGCACGGCGGCGAGGTGGCCGGGTGGGCCGCGCACGGCCCCTACCGGGACGACGAGTCGGGGCTCACCGCGGACGCCGAGCTGTACACCCTCTACGTCGACCCGGCCCGCCAGGGGCGCGGCATCGGCCACGCCCTGCTCCAGGAGGTCCTGCGGCAGCGGGCCGGCCTGGGCCACGACCTGATCATGCTGTGGGTAGTAAAGGGGAACACCCCCGCCCGCCGCTTCTACGAGCGGGCGGGCTTCGCCGCCGACGGCGCCGAGGAACCCTTCGAGGCGGGCGGCGCGTCGGTGCCGGAGGTGCGCTACGTGCGACACCTGGGGCCCGGGGCCTGACCCCGGTCCTCCGCCGGGGTGTCACCGCTGACCGGGTATCAGCCCCAGCGCCCGTACCGCCGCCTCCGCGAGCGCGGGATGCGCGAGCGCCTCGTTCAGGACCGGTCGCGCGCGCGGGTCGCCGAGTGAGCCGAGCCCCTCGACGCAGGCCAGGGCCACCCGGCGGTACGGGTCGTGCGGGCGCAGCCGCCGCTGGAGCGTGGTGATCAGCGCGGGCACCGACTCGGGGGCGCGCAGGAGCACCAGCAGGCGCACGGGGTGCAGGGCGTACGCGACGCGCAGTTCGTTCGTGGCGAGGGCGGCGGCGGCGCGGGCCGTGCGCGGGTCGCCGAGGCGGGCCAGGGCGTGCGCGGCGGCGGCGCAGCGGGGCGGGTCGCGGTGGTTGAGCAGCAGGACGAGGGCCTCGAAGGCGCGCCGGTCGCCCGCCACGCCCAGCCGGTAGGCGGCCAGTTCGCGGGCCCACAGCGGCCGCCCGGGTTCGGTGAGGACCCGGGCCAGGCCGTCCGGGTCGTCCGTCGCCACGAGCCGTTCGTACGCCGCCGAGCCGCCGGCCTCCTGCCGTAAGCGCTCCGTGAGTGATCGCAACTCTTCGTCCATGAAGCCGAGCCTATGGGGGTGTCCGGAGCCTCGTGGGCTCCCTCCGAAACTCGGCGGGATCACTCGACTCGGGGGGCTGGCGCGCTCGTTACCGACGAGTTAAGCTCAGACGAGCGAGTAACCCACTCGCCACCCCCTTGCGGCGGCCTGGTGACGCAGCCGCCGCGAGTGCAGTCGGTTCGGTACACGAGTACCGCAGTACGACCCGGTCCCGGGACAGGGCCGGTCGGAAGAGCAGCCGTTCCCCGGGCGTGTGCGCGCCCCCACGACGGCACCGGGCGTGTGCGCGAGGTCCTGACGGGGCCTGGCAGCCCGGCAACACCCGCACTCCTTGGCACCCGGTGCGCCTTCGTCGGCGCACCCGGGCGCGTTTCCCAGTCGTCACCCTCATTCCTGGAGTCCCGCGATGGCCACTCCCCTGTCCGACCCTTCCCTGTCCCCGCTCGCCGTCGTCGCCGTCGTCGGCCTCGGCACGATGGGCACCGGCATCACCGAGGTGCTCGCCAAGGCGGGCCGCGAGGTCGTCGGCATCGACATCAGCGAGGCCGCCGCCGCCCAGGCCGTCGCCGCCCTGGAGTCCTCGACCGCCCGCGCCGTGGCGCGCGGCCGGCTCACCGAGGAGGAGCGCGCCGGTCTGCTGGCCCGCGTGCGCACCTCGACCGACCTGAGCGCCGCGGCCGACGCCGACCTCGTCATCGAGGTCGCCCCGGAGTCGTACGAGATCAAGCAGGAGATCTTCCGGGCGCTGGACGGCATCGTGCGGCCGGAGACGATCCTCGCGACCGGCACCAACGCCCTGTCGGTCACCCGGCTCGCGGCCGAGTCGGCCCGTCCCGAGCGCGTGCTCGGCCTGCACTTCTTCAACCCGGCGCCGGCCATGAAGCTGGTCGAGGTGGTGTCCTCGGTGCTGACCGCGCCGCAGGCGGTGGCGCGCGTCACCGACCTCGCGATCGAGCTGGGCAAGGAGCCGGTCGCGGTCGGCGACCGGCCCGGATTCGTCGCCGACGGGCTGCTGTTCGGCTACCTCAACCAGGCCGCCGCGATGTACGAGGCCCGCTACGCCTCCCGCGAGGACATCGACGCCGCGATGCGGCTCGGCTGCGGCCTGCCGATGGGCCCGCTGGCGCTGCTCGACCTGATCGGCGTCGACACGGCCCGTACGGTCCTGGAGGCCATGTACGCCGAGTCCCGCGACCGGCTGCACGCCCCCGCGCCGATCCTGAAGCAGCTCAGCGAGGCGGGTCTGACCGGCCGCAAGGCGGGCCGCGGCTTCTACAGCTACGCGGCCCCGGGCAGCGCCACGGTCGTCCCGGACGCGCTGACCCCGGCGGCCGACGGCGGGGCGGCCGCGGGGCGCGAGGTGCGCTCGGTGGGTGTCGCGGGCTCCGGCACCATGGCGTCGGGCATCGCCGAGGTGTTCGCGAAGGCCGGGTACGCCGTCGTGCTGGCCGCCCGCAGCGAGGAGAAGGCCGAGGCCGCCAAGGCCCGCATCGGCAAGTCCCTGGCCCGCTCGGTCGACCGGGGCCGGCTGACGGCCGAGGCCGCCGCCGCGACCCTGGACCGGATCACCGCGGCCGGCTCCTACGACGCCTTCGCCGACGTGGACCTGGCCGTCGAGGCGGTCGCCGAGGACCTGGAGGTCAAGCAGCAGCTGTTCGCGACCCTGGACAAGGTCTGCAAGCCCGGCGCGGTCCTCGCCACCACCACCTCCTCG
Source organism: Streptomyces mangrovisoli (assembly GCF_000974985.2). GTDB lineage: Bacteria > Actinomycetota > Actinomycetes > Streptomycetales > Streptomycetaceae > Streptomyces > Streptomyces mangrovisoli. The sequence continues at coordinate 108,944 of NZ_LAVA02000021.1, forward strand.
CTGCCGGTGGTCGCCTGCGCCCGCGCCACCTCGCGCCCGCAGGACGTCATCGGGATGCACTTCTTCAACCCGGCGCCCGCGATGAAGCTGGTCGAGGTCGTCCGCACGGTGCTGACCGCCGAGGACGTGCACGCGACGGTCCGCGAGGTCTGCGCCCGGATCAAGAAGCACGCGGTGGACTGCGGCGACCGGGCCGGCTTCATCGTCAACGCGCTGCTGTTCCCGTACCTCAACAACGCGATCAAGATGGTCCAGGACCACTACGCGTCCCTGGACGACATCGACGCGGCGATGCGGCTCGGCGGCGGCTACCCGATGGGCCCGTTCGAGCTGCTGGACGTCGTCGGCCTCGACGTCTCCCTGGCCATCGAGAAGGTCCTGCACCGGGAGTTCCGCGACCCGGGCCTCGCCCCGGCGCCGCTGCTGGAGCACCTGGTGGCGGCGGGCTGCCTCGGCCGCAAGACGGGCCGCGGCTTCCGCGAATATGCCCGCCGCTGAGCGTCCGGGCGACTGGTTCGCCGGGCCCGCCGGGCCCGGCGGCGACGCGGACGACTGGGGCGGGCTGCTCGATCCCGCCGGCGGCCCCCCGCCCGTGATGGGCGGGGGATACCCCGGGCCTGCGCACCGAGCTGCGCACATGCAGTACGTTCGGGTCATGTCCCAGCCCGCCAAGTCCGCTCGTACACCTGCCACGCCCGACGCCCCGGAAAGTGCCGCGGGCAGTCGCGCCGCCGCCCAGCGGCTCAAGATGCGCCGGGAACTGGCGGCCGCCGCGATGGAACTCTTCGCGACGAAGGGGTACGAGGCGACCACCGTCGACGAGATCGCGGCCGCGGCCGGGGTCGCCCGCCGCACGTTCTTCCGCCACTTCCGCTCCAAGGAAGAGGCGATCTTCCCGGACCACGACGACACCCTGGTCCGTGCCGAGGCGGTGCTGAACGCGGCCCCCGCGCACGAGCACCCGCTCGACACGGTGTGCCGCGGCATCAAGGAGGTCATGCGGATGTACGCGGCCCGCCCGGAGATCTCCGTGGCCCGCTACAAGCTGACCCGCGAGGTGCCCACCCTGCGCGAGGCGGAGATCGCGTCAGTGGCCCGCTACGAGCGCCTCTTCACCCGGTATCTCCTCGGCCACTTCGACGAGCACGCGCACGACGACGACGCCAACGACGACCCGCTGCTGGCCGAGGTCGCCGCGTCGGCCGTGGTCACCGCCCACAACCACGTGCTGCGGCGCTGGCTGCGGGCCGGCGGCCAGGGCGACGTGGAGGCGCAGCTCGACCACGCCTTCGCGATCGTCCGCAAGACGTTCGGGACCGGCATCGGGGCGGGACGGGAGACCGCCCCGCGCACCCGCACCACCGCCGCGGGCCCGTCGGGGTCCGGCGAGGTCCTGGTCACCGTGACCCGGACCGACGCGCCGCTCGACGAGGTGATGCGCACGATCGAGCAGGCCCTCAAGGACCGCTGAGCCCCGCTCGGAAGCACCCGGAGCCCTGCGCCGGGAGCCCCCGGAGCCCCTTCTGAGCGTGTTCCGGACCACCCCGCCCCTGTGATGACGGCCACCCGCCCGGGTGGCCGTTTTGGCATGTCAGGGGCCTTTATCCGACGACTCTCCACCGCCGTTCGATCGATCATCGCTCATTTGTTACGTAAAGATTTCACTTGAGAGGAACTCCTGGCACTCAGTGCCTTGCCAGGTGACACGCGGTGTCATACGTTGAAGGAGTCCGGGCGGCCGGCGTGCAGAGATCTCTCGTACGTCGGCTGTCCCCGCAAGCCACGGTTTGCGCGCCCGGACGCCTGCGTCACAGGCACCCTCTCGCGCCACAAAGCGCTGCCGAAACAGCACCACCGCCGAACCGACGGCACACCGGAAAGCAACCGTCCCGGAAGCACCGAACACCGGACAGCACCCAGCACCGGAAGCAACCGGAAGCACCGGAAAAAACCCTCAGCAGCACCGACGCAACCCTCAGCGTCTCCCCTCAAGACGCCATTCGCCGGAGGCAACACCGTGACCGTGAAGGACATCCTGGACGCGATCCAGTCGCCGGAATCGACCCCGGCCGACTTCGCCGCTCTGCCGCTCCCCGAGTCGTACCGCGCGATCACCGTGCACAAGGACGAGACGGAGATGTTCGCGGGCATGCAGACCCGCGACAAGGACCCGCGCAAGTCGATCCACCTCGACGAGGTGCCGGTGCCCGAACTGGGCCCGGGTGAGGCCCTGGTGGCCGTGATGGCCTCCTCGGTCAACTACAACTCGGTGTGGACCTCGATCTTCGAACCGCTGTCCACCTTCGGGTTCCTGGAGCGCTACGGCAAGCTCTCCGAGCTGACCAGGCGCCACGACCTGCCGTACCACATCATCGGCTCCGACCTCGCGGGCGTCGTCCTGCGCACCGGCCCCGGCGTCAACGCCTGGAAGCCCGGTGACGAGGTCGTCGCGCACTGCCTGTCCGTCGAGCTGGAGTCCTCCGACGGCCACAACGACACGATGCTCGACCCCGAGCAGCGGATCTGGGGCTTCGAGACCAACTTCGGCGGCCTGGCAGAGCTCGCACTTGTCAAGTCCAACCAGCTCATGCCCAAGCCGCAGCACCTCAGCTGGGAGGAGGCAGCGGCTCCGGGTCTGGTCAACTCCACCGCCTACCGGCAGCTGGTCTCGCGCAACGGTGCCGGCATGAAGCAGGGCGACAACGTCCTGATCTGGGGCGCGAGCGGTGGACTGGGCTCCTACGCCACCCAGTTCGCCCTCGCGGGCGGCGCCAACCCGATCTGTGTGGTCTCCAGCCCGGAGAAGGCCGACATCTGCCGCGCGATGGGCGCGCGGAACGTCATCGACCGCAACGCCGAGGGCTACCGGTTCTGGAAGGACGAGCAGACCCAGGACCCGCGCGAGTGGAAGCGGTTCGGCAAGCGCATCCGTGAGCTGACCGGCGGCGAGGACATCGACATCGTCTTCGAGCACCCCGGCCGCGAGACGTTCGGCGCCTCGGTGTTCGTCACCCGCAAGGGCGGCACCATCACCACCTGCGCCTCCACCTCGGGCTACATGCACGAGTACGACAACCGCTACCTGTGGATGTCGCTGAAGCGGATCATCGGCTCGCACTTCGCGAACTACCGCGAGGCGTGGGAGGCCAACCGCCTGATCGCCAAGGGCAAGATCCACCCGACCCTCTCCAAGGTCTACTCCCTGGAAGACACCGGGCAGGCCGCCTACGACGTCCACCGCAACCTCCACCAGGGCAAGGTCGGCGTCCTGTGCCTCGCCCCCGAGGAGGGCCTCGGCGTCCGCAACCACGAACTGCGCGCCGAACACCTCGACGCCATCAACCGCTTCCGCAACATCTGAGGACATCCGAGGTCATCGATGACTGAGCGTCAACCAGCCCCGGGTCAGCGGGAGTCGGCGCCCGCGCAGCGGGATTCGGCGACCGCGCCGAGGGAGAAGGACCGGCCGTGGCTCATGCGGACCTATGCCGGTCACTCCACGGCCGAGGCGTCCAACGAGCTGTACCGGCGCAACCTCGCCAAGGGCCAGACCGGCCTGTCGGTGGCGTTCGACCTGCCGACGCAGACCGGCTACGACTCCGACCACATCCTCGCCCGCGGCGAGGTCGGCCGGGTCGGCGTGCCCGTCGCGCACCTCGGTGACATGCGCCGGCTGTTCCAGGACATCCCCCTGGAGCAGATGAACACCTCGATGACGATCAACGCCACCGCCATGTGGCTGCTGGCGCTCTACCAGGTCGTCGCCGAGGAACAGGGCGCCGACATCACCAAGCTCCAGGGCACCACCCAGAACGACATCGTCAAGGAGTACCTCTCGCGGGGCACCCACGTGTTCCCGCCCGGGCCCTCGCTCCGCCTGACGACGGACATGATCGCGTACACGGTCTCCCACATACCGAAGTGGAACCCGATCAACATCTGCAGCTACCACCTGCAGGAGGCCGGGGCCACGCCGGTGCAGGAGATCGCGTACGCGATGTCCACCGCCATCGCGGTGCTCGACGCCGTGCGCGACTCGGGACAGGTGCCCCAGGAGAAGTTCGGCGACGTCGTCGCGCGCATCTCGTTCTTCGTGAACGCGGGCGTCCGGTTCGTCGAGGAGATGTGCAAGATGCGGGCGTTCGGCCGCATCTGGGACAAGGTCACCCGCGAGCGCTACGGCATCGAGAACGCCAAGCAGCGCCGCTTCCGGTACGGCGTCCAGGTCAACTCCCTCGGTCTGACCGAGGCGCAGCCGGAGAACAACGTCCAGCGGATCGTGCTGGAGATGCTGGCCGTGACCCTCTCCAAGGACGCCCGCGCGCGGGCCGTGCAGCTGCCCGCCTGGAACGAGGCACTCGGCCTGCCGCGCCCCTGGGACCAGCAGTGGTCCCTGCGCATCCAGCAGGTCCTGGCACACGAGAGCGACCTGCTGGAGTACGAGGACATCTTCGCCGGCTCGCACGTGATCGAGGCGAAGGTCGCGGCCCTCGTCGAGGACTCCCTCACCGAGATCGACCGCATCCAGGAGATGGGCGGCGCGATGGCCGCCGTCGAGTCGGGCTACCTCAAGTCGCAGCTCGTCGCCTCGCACGCCGAGCGCCGGGCCCGCATCGAGTCCGGCCAGGAGAAGATCGTCGGCGTCAACATCTTCGAGACGACCGAGCCCAACCCGCTGACCGCGGACCTCGACACGGCCATCCAGACCGTGGACCCGGCCGTGGAGGCCCGCGTGATCGCCTCCCTCCAGCACTGGCGGGACACCCGCTACCAGCCGCCGTTCAACCACCCGCGCCCGTGCAAGGCGCTGGAGCGGCTGAAGGAGGCCGCCAAGGGCACCGCCAACCTGATGGAGGCGACCCTGGAGTGCGCCCGCGCCGGTGTGACGACCGGCGAGTGGTCCGGGGCGCTGCGCGAGGTGTTCGGCGAGTTCCGGGCGCCCACCGGGGTCTCCTCGGCGCCGGTGGCGGTCCCGGCGGCGGCCGGTTCGGCGATGGCCGAGGTCCGCGCCAGGGTCGACGCGACCGCCCGCGACATGGGCGTGGGCAAGCTGCGCTTCCTGGTCGGCAAGCCGGGCCTGGACGGGCACTCCAACGGCGCCGAGCAGATCGCCGTGCGCGCCCGCGACGCCGGCTTCGAGGTGGTCTACCAGGGCATCCGCCTGACGCCCGAGCAGATCGTGGACGCGGCCCTCGCCGAGGACGTGCACGCGGTCGGCCTGTCCATCCTCTCCGGCTCGCACGCCCAGTTGGTCCCGGACGTGCTGGAGCGGCTGCGCGAGGCGGGTGCGACCGATATCCCGGTGATCGCCGGTGGAATCATCCCGAACGGCGACGCCGAGCAGCTCAGGGCCGCGGGAGTGGCCGCGGTCTTCACCCCGAAGGACTTCGACATCACCGGGATCATCGGCCGTATCGTCGACGAGATCCGCACCGCCAACAAGCTCGACCCCCTGGAGGTCCCCGCATGACCGTCAACCGTCTCCGCCCGCGGCGCTCGTGTCTGGCCGTGCCGGGCTCGAACCCCCGCTTCCTGGAGAAGGCGCAGGGTCTCCCGGCCGACCAGGTCTTCCTCGACCTGGAGGACGCGTGCGCGCCGCTCGCCAAGCCCGAGGCGCGGCACACCATCGTCAAGTTCCTCAACGAGGGCGACTGGACGGGCAAGACGCGGGTCGTGCGCGTCAACGACTGGACCACCGAGTGGACGTACCGCGACGTGGTGACCGTGGTCGAGGGCGCGGGCCAGAACCTCGACTGCATCATGCTGCCGAAGGTGCAGACGGCCGAGCAGGTCGTCGCGCTGGACCTGCTGCTCACGCAGATCGAGAAGACGATGGGCTTCGAGGTCGGCAAGATCGGCATCGAGGCGCAGATCGAGAACGCGCAGGGCCTCAACAACGTCAACGCGATCGCGCAGGCCTCCCCGCGCGTCGAGACGATCATCTTCGGCCCGGCCGACTTCATGGCGTCCATCAACATGAAGTCGCTCGTCGTGGGCGAGCAGCCGCCCGGCTACCCTGCGGACGCCTACCACTACATCCTGATGAAGATCCTGATGGCCGCCCGCGCCAACAACCTCCAGGCGATCGACGGCCCCTACCTGCAGATCCGCAACGTCGAGGGCTATCGCGAGGTCGCGCGGCGCGCCGCCGCGCTCGGCTTCGACGGCAAGTGGGTACTGCACCCGGGCCAGGTCGAGGCGTCCAACGAGATCTTCTCGCCGTCGCAGGAGGACTACGACCACGCCGAGCTGATCCTGGACGCGTACGACTACTACACGTCCGAGGCGGGCGGCAAGAAGGGCTCGGCGATGCTCGGCGACGAGATGATCGACGAGGCCAGCCGCAAGATGGCGCTGGTCGTCTCCGGCAAGGGCCGCGCCGCCGGCCTGCAGCGCACGTCCAAGTTCGAGATCCCGGAGGCCTGAGCGCGATGCAGTTCGGACGCACCTACGAGGAGTTCGAGGTCGGCGCGGTCTACAAGCACTGGCCCGGCAAGACGGTCACCGAGTACGACGACCACCTCTTCTGCCTCCTCACGATGAACCACCACCCGCTCCACATGGACACCAACTACGCGGAGCAGACGACCGACTTCGGCAAGAACGTCGTCGTGGGCAACTACATCTACTCGCTGCTGCTCGGCATGTCCGTGCCGGACGTCTCCGGCAAGGCGATCGCCAACCTGGAGATCGAGTCGCTGAAGCACGTGGCGCCGACCTTCCACGGCGACACGATCTACGGCGAGACGACCGTGCTCGACAAGTGGCCCTCGAAGTCGAAGAACGACCGCGGGATCGTGCACGTGGAGACCAAGGGCTACAAGCAGGACGGCACGCTGGTGTGCGTGTTCCGCCGCAAGGTGATGGTGCCGACCGAGACGTACATCAAGGAGCGCGGCGGCGAGCAGCCGGGCCGTCCCGAACTGAAGCAGCAGGAGAAGTAGAGATGGCGCGACTCGCCCAGACCGCCGGTCTGACCGACATCCAGCAGGAGATCCTCTCCACCGTCCGCGACTTCGTGGACAAGGAGATCATCCCCGTCGCCACCGAGCTGGAGCACCGCGACGAGTACCCGCAGGCGATCGTCGACGGCCTGAAGGAACTCGGCCTGTTCGGCCTGATGATCCCCGAGGAGTACGGGGGCCTGGGCGAGTCGCTGCTCACCTACGCGCTGTGCGTGGAGGAGATCGCCCGCGGCTGGATGTCCGTCTCCGGCATCATCAACACGCACTTCATCGTGGCGTACATGCTCAAGCAGCACGGCACGCAGGAGCAGAAGGACCACTTCCTGCCGCGGATGGCGGCCGGCGACATCCGGGGCGCGTTCTCGATGTCGGAGCCGGGCCTCGGCTCGGACGTCTCGGCGATCACGTCGAAGGCGGTGAAGGACGATGGGGGCACCTCCCGCGCGAGCGCAGCCGAGCGTGGGGGAGAGTACGTCCTGAACGGCCAGAAGATGTGGCTGACGAACGGCGGCACGTCGTCTCTGGTCGCCGTTCTGGTGCGAAGTGACGAAGGACACCCCGAGGGCACGGCGCCCCACAAGTCGATGACGACCTTCCTCGTGGAGAAGGAGCCGGGCTTCGGCGAGGTCCGTCCCGGGCTGACCATCCCCGGAAAGATCGACAAGATGGGGTACAAGGGGGTTGACACCACCGAGCTCATCATGGATGGCCTGCGGATTCCGGCGGATCGCGTGCTCGGCGGGGTCACCGGCCGAGGTTTTTACCAAATGATGGACGGCGTCGAGGTGGGCCGGGTCAACGTGGCGGCCCGTGGCTGTGGCGTCGCTCAGCGTGCCTTCGAACTCGGTGTCCAGTACGCCCAGCAGCGTCACACTTTCGGCAAGGCGATCGCCCAGCACCAGGCGATCCAGTTCAAGCTCGCCGAGATGGCTACCAAGGTCGAGGCCGCCCATGCCATGATGGTGAACGCGGCACGCAAAAAGGACTCCGGGGAACGAAACGACCTTGAAGCAGGGATGGCGAAGTACCTCGCCTCCGAGTACTGCAAGGAGGTCGTGGAAGATGCCTTCCGGATCCACGGCGGCTACGGCTTCTCCAAGGAGTACGAGATCGAGCGCCTCTACCGGGAGGCCCCGATGCTGCTGATCGGCGAAGGCACTGCCGAGATCCAGAAAATGATCATCGGGCGAAGGTTGCTCGAAGAGTATCGATTCCAGGGCTGATTGTCCGGAAACGGGGTGTTTTCTTCGAGAAGAAGATCACACCCCGTTAACACTCCACGGGAACCGACTCGGCTTCCTGGCTTACCCAGTTGCGGCCCCGAGCCGCTAACATCGCCGGAAAGCCGCCGTCCCCTGATAAAAAGCGCGGCATCATCCGCTACGAAGGTCATCCATGCCCCACAGCCAAACCTCTGCACCACGCGACAGCCGAGCCGGCGTACGCCTCGCGCGCGGAGCATCGCCGTGGCTTCTCCCGACCGTTGCCACCGCAGCCGTCAGCCTGCTCCGCGCCCGCCGCTCGGGCGTCGCCAAGGCCGTCGCCGTACCCGCCACCGCGCTCGCGGCGGGCATGCTGTGGTTCTTCCGCGACCCCGAGCGCGAGATCACCCGGGGCCGGGTCATCTCGCCCGCCGACGGCGTGGTGCAGAGCATCATGCCGTGGAAGGACGGGCGTACCCGCGTCGCGATCTTCATGAGCCCGCTCAACGTCCACGTCAACCGCGCGCCGCTGGCCGGCACGGTGACGTCGGTCGAGCACATCCCCGGTGGCTTCGTTCCCGCCTTCAACAAGGAGAGCGAGAACAACGAGCGCGTGGTCTGGCACTTCGACACCGAGCTCGGTGACATCGAGATGATCCAGATCGCCGGCGCCGTCGCCCGCCGCATCGTCCCCTACATCCCCATGGGCACGAAGGTCGAGCAGGGCGACCGGATCGGTCTCATCCGCTTCGGCTCGCGCGTCGACATCTACCTGCCCGAGGGCGTGGAGGTCGCGGTCGAGGTCGGTCAGAAGACCGTGGCTGGGGTGACTCGCATTGACCGTGATTGATCCGGAGACCCAGGCGGGCTGGGTGCCCGAGGCCGACGAGGCGGACGAAGAGGAGGAGATGCCTCTCTCGCTCCGCCTCTCGATAGCGGACACCCTCACCCTCGGCAACGCCACGTGCGGGTTCATGGCGGTGTACTTCACCACCACCGGGATCCTCATCCCGCACCTCACGGGCAACGACGAGTCCATGGGCATGGCCCGGCACAGCGCCGCCACCGCCGTGATCCTGATGCTCTGCGCGGCCGTCTTCGACCTGTTCGACGGCCTCGTGGCACGCAAGCTGCGCTCCTCCCCCATGGGCGCCGAGCTGGACAACCTGTCGGACCTGATCAGCTTCGGCCTCGCGCCGGCGTACTTCGTGCTCGTCTACGGCATGGTCGCGGACGACGCGCACCAGAGAATGGCGGCGCTAGGGGCAATCGTGGTGCTCCTGGCGGTGGTCCTTCGCCTGGCGCGCTTCTCGTGCGTGACGCCCCGCAACGGCATGTTCCAGGGCATGCCGTCGCCGTTCGGCGCGCTGACGGTGGTCTCGATCGTGCTGCTGGAGCTGCCCTTCGTGGCGACCCTGCTGGCGATCCTGGGCACCGCGTGGCTGATGGTGAGCCGGGTGGAGTACCCCAAGCCCCGCGGTCGCCTCGCCGGCGCGGTGCTCGGCTGGATCGTGCTGTCGATGGGCCTGCTGGCGGCCTGGGCGTTCGACGCCCCGAGCGGCCAGCTGCTGCTCCAGACCGGCTGCGCGCTCCAGCTCGTCATGGGCGCGGTGATCCCGCTGTTCGCCACGGCCCGCCGGGTGAACAACTTCCGCGACAACCGGCGTGAGGCGCGGGCGGCGCAGCTGCCGTAGCGCTCCGCTGGGTTCGGCTGGACATGAGAGGGGCCCCGGGTCTTGTGACCCGGGGCCCCTCTGCGTGTCCCGCGCGGGGCGGTCCGGGGGTCGCGTGCGACGACGGCCCGTGTGTCGCGTGCGGCAACCGCCCGTGGGTTGCGTGCGGCGACCGCCCGTGGGTCGCGTGCGGCGGCGGTTTGTCTGCCCTGCGCGGCACCGTCGTGGTCGCTCGCGCAGTTCCCCGCGCCCCTTTGGGGCACGGCTGCACGGGCGGGCGCCCTGTAGTGGCGCGGAACGTCCCCGAACTGCCCACCTCACCGCCACACCCATTAGGGGCGCGGGGAACTGCGCGACAAGCCACGACGGAGCCGCACGGACCCCACAACCCCCGGATGGGAACCCGTCAGGTCAGGAAGTCCTCGGCGATCCGCGCCGCCAGCCGCTCCAGAATCGGCCCCGCATCGGAGATGCACGTCGCGATGTCGGGCTCGATCTCCGTCAGGGCGTACGCACGGCGGATGCCCGCCCGCCCGAGGGCCTCGGGCGGCAGCGCCAGCCGCCCGCACACGGCCACGACCTCCTTGCCCGCGGCACGCGCGACCGCGGCCACCCCGGCGGGCGCCTTGCCGTGCAGGGTCTGCTCGTCGAGGGAGCCCTCACCGGTGATCACCAGGTCCGCCCGCTCCAGCGCCGGCGCGAAGCCGAGCACGTCCAGCATGACCTCGATCCCGGGCCGGAACCGCGCGCCGAGCAGCAGGGCGCCGTAGCCGATGCCGCCGGCCGCGCCCGCGCCCGGGGCGGCGGCGTGCTCGGCCGCCGAGGCGCCGAGGGCGGCCTCCAGCACCTTGACGTAGTGGGAGAGGGCGGCGTCCAGCTCCGCCACGTCGTCCGGGCTCGCGCCCTTCTGCGGCCCGTACACGGCCGGCGCGCCCGTCGGCCCGGTCAGCGGGTTGTCGACGTCGCTCGCGAGCACCAGGTCCACGGCGCCGAGCCGCGCGTCGAGGCCGGACAGGTCGGCGGAGGCGAGCGCCGCCAGGCCGCCGCCGCCCGGCGGCACCGGCTCACCGTCGGCGTCCAGGAACCGCGCGCCGAGCGCGGAGAGCATCCCCGCGCCGCCGTCGGTGGTGGCGCTGCCGCCGACGCCGAACACGACGGTCCGCGCGCCCGCGTCCAGCGCGGCCCGCAGCAGCTCGCCGGAGCCGTAGGTGGAGGCGGTGAGCGGCGCGAAGACACCTCTGGGCAGCCGCTGCAATCCGCTGGCCTCGGCCATCTCCACCACGGCCGTGCCGTCGCGCAGCGCGAACGCCGCCGTCACCTCGTGCCCGAGCGGCCCGGCCACCCGCACCTCGTGCCGCTCGAAACCGGCCGCGACGGCCGCGTCCACGGTGCCGTCGCCGCCGTCGGCGACGGGCAGCGACGCCACCGTCAGGTCCGGTACGGTCCGGCGCAGCCCGGCGGTCACCCGCTCGGCGACCTGCGCGGCCGTGAGCGACCCCTTGAACTTGTCCGCGGCGATGAGCACCCGCTGTGTCACCTGTTGTCCCCTTGCTCTCCGGGCCCCGCGCGTGTCGGGGCCAGTCGCGCCGCTGCGACCTTAACCGCAGGACAGGCCCCCCGTCATGCCCCGTCCCGGACCCTGGGAACGGCCCGTCAGCCGGATGTGAGCGGCCCGCGAGCCCGCTGTGCGGACGGCACGGACGGCGGCGACGGCACGGACGGCACTGGGAGGCGCGGAATCGGGTAGACCGGTCCCATGACCCCTGTGGGCAATGAGCCAGAGCTCACCGACCGCATCCTCGGGGGCTGGCTCGGCCGGATCGCGGGCAACATGCTCGGCAAACCGGTCGAGCAGGGCGACCTGTGGACCCGCGACCGGATCGACCGCTACCTGCGGCAGGCCGCCGCCCTGCCACTGACCGACTATCTCCCCGAGCCTGCCGACGAGAGCGACGGCGTCCAGCTGCGCCCCGAGTGGCGCAGCTGCGTCCGCGGCCGCATCCACGGCAGCTGCCGGGACGACGACGTCGACTACGCCATCCTCGGCCTGCATCTGCTGGAGACGCACGGCTTCGCGTTCAGCACGGAGCAGGTGGGTGACCTCTGGCTGCTGCGGCTGCCGTACCGGCAGACGTACACCGCGGAGCGCGCCGCCTACCGCAATCTCGCCAACGGTCTCAAACCGCCGCTGACGGCGACGTACGACAATCCCTACCAGGAGTGGATCGGCGCGCTGATCCGCGCCGACGTCTACGGCTGGACCTGCCCCGACGACCCGCGCCGGGCCGCCGCGCTGGCCCGCCGCGACGCGGTCCTCTCGCACACCGGCAACGGGGTCTACGGCGCGATGTGGGCGGCGGCGCTGATCGCGGCGGCGTTCACGGCACCGACGGTGCGGCACGCGGTGGACACCGCGCTGACGGTGATCCCGCCCGGCTGCCGGCTCGCACGCACCGTACGCCGCGTGATGTCGCTCCACGACACCCGCATGACGTGGGAGGACACCCTGTCGACGGCGTCGGAGGAGACGAGCGGACTCGGCTGGATCCACACGATCCCGAACGCCGCGGTCCTCACGGCCGGACTCCTGTACGGCGACGGCGACTTCACCCGCACCATCACGCTGACCGTGCGCGGCGGCCTGGACACCGACTCCAACGGCGCCACGGCCGGCTCGGTGGCCGGGGTGCTGACGGGGGCGCGGGCCATCCCGGCGCGGTGGAAGGACCCGCTGGAGGACACGGTGCGCAGCGCGGTGTTCGGCTTCGACGGGGTGGCGATCAGCGACCTGGCGGAGCGCACCGCGCGATTGGCGGGTGCGGAACGCTGAGCGGCCCCGCTGCCGTGCGCTTCCCGGCCCGGGGGCTGGTTACGCTTCCGGGATGAGCGCTGACGACTACGCGACGTACATCGCGGGACTCCCCCGCGTCCTGGCCGGGGCGGCCGTACTGTTCCGCGACGCCGACGGGCGGGTACTGCTCGTGGAGCCCAACTACCGTGAGGGCTGGGCCCTTCCGGGCGGCACGATCGAGTCGGACGACGGCGAGACCCCGCGCCGGGGCGCGCGCCGGGAGACGCTGGAGGAGATCGGCCTGGACGTGGCGCCCGGCCGGCTGCTCGTGGTCGACTGGGTGCACGGCGCGGGCCGGCCGCCGATCGTGGCGTACCTCTACGACGGCGGAGTGCTGACCGAGTCCGATCTGAAGTCGATCCGCCTGCAGGAGGAGGAACTCCTGTCCTGGCGCCTGGTCGCCCCCGAGGACCTCGCGGCGCACCTCCTGGGCTCGTTGGGCCGCCGGGTCCGGGTGGCCCTGGACGTGCTGGCGACCGACTCCGGCACGGCGGAACTGGAGAACGGCGACCGGGCGGCCGACTGACCGCCCGCCCGCCTGCCCGCCGGGGAGGAGCTTCCCTGCCCGCACAAGCCAAGGGGCGTATGCGCACCCAGGGCCAGGCGTCGCGTGGCAGACGGGAAGGCGACGACAGGCCCTACGGCCGAAAAGCCGCCGCGTGCTCGACGGCCCACTCCTCGAAGTCACGCGGCGGCCGCCCCGTGACCGCCTCCACGTCCTCCGCCACCTGAGCCTTCGCCCCGTCCCGCAGCCGCCGCGCGCTGTGCAGCAAAGCTTGGGCGACGGGTTCGGGCAGCCGGGCCCGCCACCCCGCGAGCGCCTCCTCCTCGCCGAGCTCGACGAAGCGCAGGGACCGCCCGAGCACGTGCCCCAGCCGCTCGGTCTGCTCCCGCGCCGAGAGCGCCCGGGGCCCGGTCAGCGCATAGGCGCGCCCCTCGTGCCCCGCCTCGGTCAGCACCCGCGCCGCGACCTCGGCGATGTCCTCGGGATCGACACCCGCATTGCGCCCGTCGCCGTACAGGGCCCGTACGACACCCTCGGACCGCACCGAGTCCGCCCAGGCAAGGGCGTTGGTCATGAAGGCCCGCGGACGCAGCAGCGTCCAGTCGAGACCGGAGGCGGTGAGCCGGTCCTCGTTGTCGCGCTGCCAACGGGTGAGCAGGTCGTCGGCGCCGGGGTCGGTCACGGCGAGCGCAGACAGCTTGACCACCTGCCGCACACCGCACGCCCGCGCGGCGGCAAGGGCGTTGACGTCATGCTCGGGCCGCATCGGATGCGAGGTCACCAGAAAGAAGGCGTCCGCTCCCGCGAGGGCGGCCCGCAGCCCCCCGGGGTCGGCGAAGTCCCCCGCGACGACCTCCCCGCCCACCCCCGCGGCCCGCCCCGGATCCCGGCTGAGCACCCGCACCCGCACCCCGCCCCACCCCACAAGCCGCCCGACCACCCGCCGCCCCACATTCCCGGTGGCCCCACTC
>NZ_LAVA02000022.1 GCF_000974985.2 Streptomyces mangrovisoli
CCCGCCGCCCCCGTGGCCTCCCCCTGGATCACCGGGGAGGGGCGCCTGATCCGCGACCGGGTGCGAGAACTGATCCCGCTGATCCGCTCCCGGGCCCGGGAGGGCGAACAGATCGGGGCCCTGACCCCCGAGGTGCTCCAGGCGATCGACGACGCCGGTGTGTTCCGTATGTCCATGCCGGTCGAGTGGGGCGGGTACGGGCTCGGGGCGCGGGACCTGGTCGAGGTGATCGCCGCGCTCAGCGAGGGCGACGGTTCCGCGGGATGGGCCGGGTTCGTCGGCGTCGGCGTCAAGAACGTGCTCGCGATGGACGAGCAGGTCGTCGACGAGGTGCGTGCCGAGACCGCGGACCGGGTCGGTCCGGCCGTCGTGGGCGCCTCCGTGTTCGCGACGAAGGTCGGCGCCGCCCGGCCCGTCGAGGGCGGCTGGATGGTCAAGGGCCAGTGGGCCTTCGGCAGTTGCTGCAAGCACGCGAACTGGTCGCTGGTCGGCGTCGAGTACGACCCCGAGGCCGGCGGCGGCAGCGGGCGCGGCATGGCCGCGCTCCGCCGCGAGCAGTACGAGATCCTCGACGACTGGCACGTCATGGGTCTTTCGGGATCGGCCAGCAACAGCCTGCGCGTGCGGGACGAGGTGTTCGTCCCGGCCCACCGCTTCATCGACCTGGGTGAGTTCCCGCCGCGGCTGCAGCGGATACGCGACCGCTACACGGGCTTCGGGTACGGGCAGCACGGTCTGGCGCTGCTGCTCTGCGCGACGCTCGCGAACCTCGCGATCACCCTGGGCATGGCGCGGGGAGCGCTCGACTGCTTCGCCGAACAGGCCACCCGGCGCAAGCCGTTCACGCTGCCCTACCCCACGATCGGCGACATGGCGTCCGCCCAGGTCGCGGCGGGCAAGGCGGTGGCGATGATCAACGTCGCCGCGGCGACCATCGAGGGCGCGGCCGACCAGATCGACGCCCGCACCGCGGAGGGACTCGACTTCACCCCGCAGGAGGAGTCCGAGATCAGCCTCTCCGTCGCGTACGCCGCCAACCTGTGCGAGGACGCGATCAACCTCCTCCAGAAGACGATCGGTTCGTCCACGGTCGCGCTGTCCAACCCGATCCAGCGGTTCGTCCGCGACGCCCGCGTGCTCACCTCGCACGGCGCGATCCGCATCGACCCGCTGGCGGAGCAGAACGGGCGCCGGGTCCTCGGCCTGCCCCCCTTCCCCATGATCGGCGGCGCCGTCCCCGAGCGCCGCGCCACCTCCGACCTTCCCAACGACAAGGAGTCCGTGCGCGCATGAACGACTTCAGCGTCATCGACGGTGTCGCCCGCATCCACGATCCCGAGCTCTACGGGACCTGGCTCGACCGGGAGGACTACAAGGCCGCCGTCGCGCAGGCCGACACCCCCGAACGGACCGCCGTGAAGCGTCTGTTGATCGACTTCGAGGCGGACCTCGCCCGCATGGTGCGCGACGGCACGGTCCAGGAGGACGTCGTCGACGTGCTGAAGCGGTACGTCGTCGAGGACTACGTCCAGCACGACCCGAACACGCCCGGCGACGGCCTGGACAACCTCATCGAACACTTCCGCCATGTCCCGACCGGCAACGGCACCCCGCCCCCGGTGGTGAACGTGACCCTGGACGGCGATCTGGCGTGCGTGATGATGAAGCAGCCGCTGCCGGATCCGGCGGCCCCCGAGGAGACGTACGACTGGTACATCCTCACGGTGTTCCGTGTGCGGGACGGCAAACTCGCCGAGCACTGGAGCGCGTTCCGCAAGATGTCCGCGCCGCTGCCCGGGGAGTGAGGACCATGACAACGCCATCCGTGCGCAGGTTCCCCGAGTCCCCCTATCTCACCGAGGAGGGACGGCGCATGCGGGACGCGGTGCGCGAGGCGGCGCCGGGCCTCGCCGAACGCGCCCGCGAGGGAGAGCTGTTGGGCACCCTCGCGCCCGAGACGGTCAAGGTGCTGCACGAGATCGGGGTGTTCCGCATCACCGTCCCGGTGGAGCTGGGCGGGTTCGCCTTCGGTGCCCGCGACACCATGGAACTGGTGCGTGAGCTCGGACGCGTGGACGGGTCGGCCGGCTGGACGGCCATCGTCTCCAGCGCGTCCCGCAGCGCGCTCGCCCTCGGCGACCGGGTGCGGGACGAGGTCTTCGCCGACGTCGGGACCTGGCAGGGGCCGATCATGTTCGGCGCCACCGTCTTCGCGCCGAAGGTCGGCGACGGACGCCGGGTCGAGGGCGGCTACCTGGTCAAGGGCCGCTGGGCGTTCGGCAGCAGCTGCAGGATCGCGAAGTGGGGCTCGGTCGGTTTCGAGTACGACGACGAAGCGACCGGCGAGCGGCGCCGCGCGATGGCCCTGCTGTCCCGGGACCAGTTCACGATCGTCGACGACTGGCAGGTCATGGGCATGAGCGCCACGTCGAGCAACAGCGTGCGGGCCGACGAGGAGGTGTTCGTCCCCGAGTACCGGGTCATCCACATGCAGGACATGATGATCCGGATGGAGGCCCTCCGAGGGACGTACCAGGGACTCGGATTCATGCACTCGGCGACGGGGACCATGGTCGCCACGACGACCGCCTTCGCGGCGCTCGCGCTGGGCATGACCGAGGGCGCGCTCACCGCCTTCGTCGAACAGGCCGCCAGGCGGCCGCCGTTCAACCTGCCGTATCCGACCATGGCCGACATGGCGTCGATCCAGGTCGTGGCGGGGAAGGCGCGGGCCGTCGTCAACACGGCCGCGGCGGTCGTCGAACGCCAGGCGGACGAGATCGACCGGCGCGCGCTGGCGGGCGAGGACTTCCACCCGTGGGACGAGCCGGAGATCACGATGGACCTCGTCCATCAGATCCACGCCTGCCTCCAGGTGATCGACGGGCTGCAACTGGCGCTCGGTTCCTCGACCGTGGGCCTGCACAACCCGATCCAGCGCTTCGTCCGGGACGTGCATGTGCTGGCGACCCACGGCGCGTTCCGGATCGACCCCATGGCCGAGATCAACGGCCGGGACCTCTTCGGCCGGGAGCCGCTCCCGGTGCTGGCCGCCCTCGGCGCGCCGCCCCCCGGCGGGACACCCCCCGCCGGGACGCCCCCGCCGCCGGCCCGGCCCCCGGCCGGTGCCGGCCTCCCCGTACCGGTGCCGCGACCCGCCTGACGGTCCGTGGTCCCACGCCCCGTCGGCCTCCTTCCCGAGCCGATCCGCCGACGGGGCGCCTCGGCAACACCTCTCGTCGCGCCGAAGGGGTCGCGACGTATCCGCAACGGAGGCTTTTCCATGACCACTTCCGTGCCGGCGGGCGACTTCGTCCCGCCTCCGTCCACGGCCGGCTGGCGGCCGTACCTCGTCGATCTCTGGAAGGCGCCGGCGAGGGCCAGGGCCGCGCTGGCGGGCAGTCTCCTCCTCATGCTGGTGAGCCCGTCCGGGCTCTCCGCCATGACGACGTACATCGTGCCGGCGTTCTCGAGGGACACCGGCACCCGGCCGGCCGACGGCATTCTCGTGTTCGTGACCCTTCCCCTGCTGGTCGGGCCCGTCGTCCTGCCCTTCGCGGGCCGCCTGACGGACCGGCTGGGCGCCCGCAGGGTCGCGGTCCCGGCGGGGGTCGCGTACGCCGCGACGACGGCCCTCGTCCCGCTGTGCGCCCCGAGCGTGCCACTGGTGGCGGTCATGCTGATCCTGGCGGCCGTCTGCGGCTTCATGGCGAGCCTCGGTGTCGTCTTCAAGGTGGTCTCCACCTGGCTGCCGCAGCACAAGGGGGTCGGATTCGCGCTCATCGGCGTCGTGTCCAGCCTCGGCGCCGCGGTGTTCTCGCCGGTGTTCCAGTGGCTGATCAGCGGCGGCGGGGGCCTCGGCTGGAAGGGGACCTACTTCGTCGCCGCCGGGCTGATCGCGGTCGTGGCGCTGCCGACCGCCCTGTTCCTCGTCTCGGAACCGGCGGTGCCGACGGCGGTGCCGACGAAAGCCCCGCCACCGCTTCCCGGAGTGGAGCTGCGCAAGGCGCTGTCGACCCGCGTCTGGATCTCGATCACGGTCGCCCTCGCCCTCGCGGCGGCCGGCACGATGACCATGCGGCAGATAGCGGTCGACTTCTTCGGCGAGCGCGGATTCTCCGAGGCGACGGTCTCCCTCGCGGTGTCCGGGCTGTTCACGGCGTCCGTCGTGGGACTGTTCGTCGGCGGCCTCGCGCTGGACCGGACCGACCGGCCCTGGGTGGTGGTCCCGATGCTCGCGGCGGTGCCGGCCGGACTCCTCGTCGGATTCCTCGACCACGGCTCGACGCCCCTGCTGTACGTCACCATGTTCCTTCTCGGCTTCGCGTACGGCGCCGAGTCGGCGCTGGGCCCGTTCCTGATCGCGCGGTACTTCGGACTCGCCGCGTTCGGGCAGTTGCAGGGCCTGACGCTGGCGATCGCCACCCTGTCGCTCGGCCTGGCGCCGTACCTGGTCAGCGCGGCGGAGGGCTGGACCGGAAGCTACACCGGACCCGTGCTCACCCTGCTCGTGCTGACGCTGGCGGCGGTCGTCCTCACCGCCCTGCTCCCGAAGTTCCCGCCCGCCTGGGACACCGGCCGCACCCCCGACCGGACCACCGAACGGACCACCGATCCGGTGTGACGAGGGCGCGGGGTCCCCGGAAACGACCGAGGGTGTGTGCCGGAATCCTCCGGCACACACCCTGACCTGTGACCTCACAAGTCGGGACGACAGGATTTGAACCTGCGACCCCTTGACCCCCAGTCAAGTGCGCTACCAAGCTGCGCCACGTCCCGGCCCGCTGCCACGCGGGGTTGCCCGCGTGATCGCGCAGGTCAACCCTACCGTACGCGGACCGGGACCTCGGGCGTTCCGGCCGCCACCGGGGTGCCGAGGCGGGTGGGGCGGCCGACCGGGACGAGGAGGGCGGCCAGGGCCGCGCCCGCGCACAGGACGGCGAGCAGGGTGAAGCCGTGGGTGTAGCCGGAGTCGTAGGGCAGGCCCGAGGGCTGGAGGCGGCCCGTGACCAGGACGCTGGTGACCGCGGCGCCGATGGAGCCGCCGATGGTGCGGATGTTGGCGTTCATGCCGGTCGCGGCTCCGGTCTGCTCCGGCGGTACGGCGCCCACGATCAGGTTGGCCATCGAGGCGAAGGCGAGGCCGATACCCAGGCCGAACACGCCCGCGACGGCGGCGATCTGCCACTGCGCGTCGTGCCACAGGGCGAGGAAGCCGAGGGCGACGGCGCCGAGCGCGGCCCCCGTGGTGAGCAGCGTCTTGGCGCCGAGGACCGGCTCCAGGCGGCCGCTCAGGACGCCCGAGAGGAACATCGCGAGCAGCATGGGCAGCATGAGCAGACCCGAGGCGGTGACGCTCGCGCCGAAGCCGTATCCGGCGCTCGACGGCGTCTGGACGAAGCCCGGCAGGAAGGACCAGATCGCGTACATGCCCGCGCCGAACAGCAGCGCGGCCGCGTTGGTGGTCCACACGGCGGGCAGCCGCAGCACGCGCAGGTCGATCAGCGGGGTGCGCGAGCGGGCCTCGCTGCGCAGCCACAGCGCGAACAGCGCGGCCGCGGCGGCGAACAGGCCGATCACCCGGGCCGAGCCCCAGCCCCACTGCCCGGCCTCGCTGAGCGGCAGCAGCAGCGCCACCAGCCAGGCGGAGAGGAGTACGGCGCCGCGCCAACTGACCTTGCCCTGGGCGCGGTTGGGTGACTCGGGGACGTAGCGCAGGGCGATGAGCACGGTGATCGCGACGATCCCGACGGGCAGCCAGAACAGCCAGCGGTAGTCCAGCGCGCTGACGATGGGTCCGGCGGCGACCATGCCGACGCCGCCGCCCGCCGCGATCACGGCGGACAGGTTGCTGATGGAGCCGCTCACCTCGGCGGCGGCGAACTCGTCGCGGATGATGCCGAAGGAGAGTGGGAAGAGGGCGCCGCCGACGCCCTGGACGACCCGGGCGACGATCAGCACGCCGATGTTCGGCGCGAGCGCGGCGACGAGACACCCGACGAGCACGGCCGCCAGTACCGCGACCAGGGTGCGCTTCTTGCCCATGAGGTCGCCGACCCGGCCGAGGATCGGGGTGAAGACCGAGGCGGACAGCAGGTAGGCCGTCATCACCCAGGTCGCGGTGGACTGTGACGTGTGCAGTGCGTGCTGGACGGTCGGCAGGGCCGGCGCTATCAGCGACTGGAGCATGGAGAACACGCCCGCGCCGGTCGCGAGGACCGCGAACGTCAGGCGGGTGGACTTGCGGGGCATGAAAAGGCCTCTCCGAACGGTTCGCGGCCGCGTCGGACGGTCCGACGGTCGCCGCGAGGGGAGGAGTGTGGGAGTGCGTGGGGGTACGAAGGGGGCGCGCGCGGCCCCGCCACTGTTAAAGTGGAGGTACCCCTCCACTGTAGCGGAGGTACCCCTCCGTTTCAACCCGTAGCGCCCCCTGGGAGGCAGCAGTGACGCCCCAGTCGTTCCCGGTCGGCGAGATCGTCGCGTCCCGGCGCCCGCACCGTAAGGACGCGGCCCGCAACTACGACGCCCTGATCGCGGCCGCGCGCGAGGCGTTCGCGCAGCACGGGGCGGAGGCGTCGCTGGAGGACGTCGCCCGGCGCGCTGGCGTCGGCATCGGCACGCTGTACCGGAACTTCCCCACCCGCCGCGACCTCTTCGAGTCCGTCTACGCGGACGAGGTGAACGCGCTGGTCCGGGCGGCCGCCGAGGTGGCGGACCGGGAACCGTGGGAGGCGCTGACGGCCTGGCTGAAGCGGTTCACCGAGTACATGGTGACCAAGCGGGCCGTACGGGAGGCGCTGGACGACGAGTCGGAGATCTTCCAGGCGTGCCGGGACTCGATGTACGCGGCGGGCGGCCCGCTCCTCGACCGGGCGCAGGCGGCGGGCCTGGCCCGCACCGACATGGACTTCTCCGACCTGCTGCGGCTGGTCGCGGGCGTCCTCGGCACCACCTTCGACGACGACGTCCAGCGCGACCGCGTGCTCGCGATCGCGCTGGACGGGGTGCGGACGGGAGGCTGACCTCCGAGAAGCCGGCCGGTCAGTTGGTCAGCGGGTTGTCCGGGGCCAGGGCCTGGGAGATGCGCTCGGCGATCGTGACCGCGGTGTTGTCGCTCGGGGCGTTCGGGCCGGTCGTCGTGGACACCGCGATCGCGAGCCGCTGTTCGGGCAGGTACGCCTGGATCGCCGCGTAGCCGGAGAACGACGGGTTCGACAGCACCCAGCCGTCCTTGTAGATCACGCCGAGCCCGAAGTGGGAGTCCGGCGTCTGCGGCAGGCAGATCGTCGCCGGGCAGTTCGCGGTCGGCTTGCCGAGGCCGACGGTGCCCGGGTCCAGCTGCGTCTTGTAGCCCTGCTCGGACAGCAGCTCGCCGGCGCCGATCCCCTCGGCCGACCGGGCCAGGTCGCAGATGTCCTGGGTCAGGACGGCGCCCGGCGCGGTGGTCCAGGACGGGTCCCAGTACGTGGACTCCTGGTTGATGTCGCCCACCACCTGGTAGGCGTGCAGCACGGGCGCGGGGATGGCGGGGGTGTAGCCGTTGCGGGTCTGGCGCAGATCCAGCGGGTCCATCACCCGCTCCTGGAGCAGGTGGTCGAGGCGGACGCCGGTGATCTTCTCCAGGGCGAGGCCCAGCAGCACGAAGTTGGCGTGCGAGTAGCTCCAGTTGGTGCCCGGCTCGTACCAGAGCGTGTGGCGGAAGGGGAAGGCGAGCAGTTCGCGCGGCGTCCAGTGCTTGAACGGGTGGGCGTTCAGCACCGCCAGGAACGCCGGGTCGGTGACGTAGTCGTGCAGCCCGGACGTGGAGGCGCCGAGCATCCGCAGGGTGATCTTCTTGCCGTGCGGCACCCACGGCAGCCAGCGGGAGACGGGGTCGTCCAGGCTCACCTTGCCCTCGTCGGCCAGCTGCGTCAGCACGGTGCCCATGTAGACGATGCCGACGGAGCCGGTGCGGAAGTGCATCGCCGGGGTGGCGGGCGCGCCGTACATCGACGTCCCGACGGCGTCCGTGACGACGTCCCGTCCGTCGATCGTGACCTTGACCAGGGCGGCCTTCAGGTCGAGGTCGCTCAGGGCGGCGCGGGTGATGCCGCGGACGGTGCGGGCCGCGCCGCCGGCGTGCTGCCCGGTGAGGACGCAGCCGCGCTCGGGGCGGGCGGCCGCGACGGCTCCGGTGGTCTGGAGGGTCACGGAGAGGAGGGCGACGGCGCAGAGCCACGCCGTACGAGTTCGGGCTCGGGTCATGGCCCACTATGGTCAGCGCGCGTCCCGCCCGACGGGCCCGACACTCCCCCGGGCACCCGGACGGCCGATCCACGTCAGGCGGCCGCGCACCGGGCCGCGGACGGGCCCGGGACGCCGCAACCGCGCCCTCCCGACGCTCACTTGATGAGGGCGTTCGCCACCACGACGACGACCCCGAGCAGCGCGTCACCCACGCCGATCGCCACGGCCGCCGGCCACTTGCGTGCCCCCGAGCGGGCGGTGACCAGGCCGAGGAGGAACAGGATGACGATGTTCAGCGCGAAGGCCGGGTACTCGACGTCCTTCGCGGGCCACCAGCCGAGCCCGGCGCCCACCAGCACCAGCACGGTCGGCAGCACCGCCACGACCAGCGGCCACTCCTCGCCGAGGATGCGCAGCACGTCCCAGCGGCGGTGCGGGGTGCGCTCGGCGATGTAGTGGGCGTAGCCGTGCGCGAGCGCCGAGGCGAAGGCGGTGACCAGGAGCCATGCGGCGTCGTAGCGGCGGCTGCTCTGCGTGGTGTGCCCGTAGTGGGTGAGCGCCGCGACCATCGAGCTGGCCAGCACGGAGCCGTAGACACCGCCGAAGAGCACGGCCTCACGGGTGTCGTGCCGGTGCGGCCGGTCCGGCCGCCGCGCGGTCGTCGCGGGGGTCGCCATGCCCTCAACGATCACCCGGGCCGCGCCAGGCCGCCATTCCGGCGGGCGCGGCGGTCCGGGCGACGATCTGTCCGCCCGTCCGCGCCGATACCCCACACAGTGTCGACGGCCGTCCGCCGTACGGCGTGGCTAGGGTCGGCGCATGACCCACAGCTTCGCTCTGCACGTGCCCGACGCCGTACTCGAACCCGAGCCCCTCGAACCGGAACAGATCGTCTCCGGTGAGCCGGTGGTGACCGGCACGGTGGTGTGGGAGTCGGACGACGGCCGCCAGGTGCGCGGGATCTGGCAGATCACCCCCGGGGTGGTCACCGACACGGAGGCGGACGAGGTGTTCGTCGTGCTGAGCGGTTCGGCCACCATCGAGGTCGAGGGCGGGCCCACGCTGCGGGTCGGACCCGGCGACATGGCGGTCCTGCGCGAGGGCGACCGTACGACGTGGACGGTGCACGAGACCCTGCGGAAGGTGTACGCCATCAATCTGTGACCGGGGCCGGCGGCCTCCCCGTCGTCCCCCTGACCCGCAGCGCCGGTGTCGAGAGCAGGACCCGGCCCGCTTCCCCGGGCCGGGCCAGCCGGTCGAGGAGGCAGCGCGCCGCCCGGCGGCCGACCTCGTGGCCCGCGGCGTCGACCGTGGTGAGCCAGACGTGCCGCAGCCGCGCGATGTTCGTGTCGTCGTAGCCCGTGACGGACAGGTCGCGCGGCACTTCGAGGCCCAGTTCGGCGGCGGCGGACAGCGCGCCGACCGCGGTGATGTCGTTGACCGCGCAGAGCGCGGTGGGCCGTTCGGCGCGGCCCAGCAGCCGTACGGTGGCGCGGTAGCCGCCCTCCTCCGTCATGTCGCCGGGCTCGACCAGCGCCGTGCCGTCGAGGCCGTGCGCCCGCATGGTGGCCTCGAAGCTGCGCCGGCGCAGCTCGCCGACGGCGCCGTAGCCCGCGATGTGCGCGATCCGGCGGTGGCCGAGGCCGATGAGGTGCTCGGTGACCAGACGGGCGCCGTGCTCGTCGTCGGCCGCGACCGTGTCGACACCCGGCGGCACCGCCTCGCGGGCGCCCGCGACGACGACCGGGATGCGGGCGGCGACCGGTCCGAGGGCGGCGGGATCGGGCAGCGTGCCGACCACGACCAGGCCGTCGGCCTGGAGGTCCAGGAAGGGTCCCGCGAGGTCGTGTCCGGCCCGGCGGCTGAGCCGGGCGTCGGCGAGCAGCATGTGCAGTCCGCTCGCGTGGAGCAGCGGGTTCAGGCCGTCGAGGAGGTCCACGTACCAGGGGTTGCGCAGGTCGTTCAGGAGCACGCCGACGGTGCGGGTGCGCTGCTCGCTGAGGCTGCGCGCGGCCGCGTTCGGCCGGTAGCCGAGCTCGCGCACGGCCCGCAGCACCGCCTCGCGCTTCTCCGGCCGCACCTGCTCGGAGCCGCGCAGCACGAGCGAGACCAGCGACTTCGACACCCCGGCCCGGTCGGCCACGTCGCGGATGGTCGGCGCTCTCATGGACGGACCGTTTCCTGCGGCATGGGTGGACCGTTCCATGAGGAGTGGCGCCCTGTCAAAGAGCTTGACACGTGCGGGAACCCGTCACAGTGTGGGTCGAAGAGGAAATGGACCGGTCCAAAGAAGTCGTGGGAAGGGCTGTCATGGTGGAGACACTCGGGGTGGCGGTCGTCGGGTTCGGCTGGATGGGCCGGGTGCACACCCGGGCGTACGCCCGCCTCCCGCACCATTTCCCCGGGCTCGGCCTGCGTCCGAAGCTGGTGACGGTGGCCGAGGAGGTCGCGGACCGGGCGGCGGAGGCGGCCGCGCACTACGGCTTCGAGTCGGCCACCCGCGACTGGCGGGAGGTGGCCGCCGATCCGCGGGTGGCGGCGGTGAGCATCACCGCGCCCAACTTCCTGCACCGCGAGATCGGTGTCGCCATGGCCGAGGCGGGCAAGCACATCTGGATCGAGAAGCCGGTGGGCCTGACCGCGGGGGACGCCCGCGCGGTCGCGGACGCGGTGGCGAAGGCGGGCGTGCGGGGCACGGTCGGCTTCAACTACCGCAACGCGCCCGCCGTCGAGGCCGCCCGGTCCTTGATCGCCTCCGGCGGGATCGGCACGGTCACCCATGTCCGCATCCGCCTGTTCAGCGACTACGCCGCCCATCCGGAGTCCGCGCTGACCTGGCGGTACGAGCGGGAACGCGGGGGCAGCGGGGTCCTCGGCGACCTGGCCTCGCACGGCGTGGACCTCGCCCGGTACCTGCTCGGCGACATCGCCGCACTGACCGCCGACACCGCGATCTTCGTGCCGGAGCGGGCCCGGCCGGCCGGCGCCACCGCCGGCCACACCCGGGCCGCGGGCGGCACGCTCGGCCCGGTCGAGAACGAGGACTACGTCGGCTGCCTGCTGCGCTTCGCCTCCGGCGCGCGGGGCGTGCTGGAGGCGAGCCGGATCTCCGTCGGCGAGCAGAACACCTACGGCTTCGAGGTGCACGGCACCACGGGCGCGGTCTTCTGGGACTTCCGCCGCATGGGCGAGCTGCGGGTCGGCACCGGCACGGGCTACCAGGACCAGCCCGTCAGCACGGTCCATGTCGGCCCGGGGGCGGGCGAGTTCGCCGCCTTCCAGCCCGGCGCGGCGAACGCGATGGGCTACGACGACCTCAAGGTGATCGAGGCCCACCGCTTCCTGCGCTCGATCGCCGAGGGCAGGCCGTACGGCGCCACGCCCGAGGACGCGGTGCGGGCCGCGGAGGTGCTGGACGCGATGGCGCGGTCCGCCGCGAGCGGGACCTGGGTGACGTTGGCGTAGGCCATGGGGGGCGGCGGACGAACCGCCGAACGCCAGGGGCTTGATGGGTTTTTGATGGCTTCCTGCCGATTGTCCGCAGGGTTTGTCATGACAAGAATGGCAACGCCGCGGTCGTCCGGACATCGGTCAAGAGACCCATCGATCAAGAGACTGGGGGCGGGACTTCATGGGACTTCTCGACGGCAAGGCCGTCCTCGTCAACGGCGGCACCCAGGGGATCGGCGCCGCCGTCGCGCGGGCCGCGGTCCGCGAGGGGGCCGTCGTCGCCGTCACCGGGCGGCGCCCCGGGCCGGGCGAGGCGCTGGTCGCCGAGCTGACCGAGGCGGGCGGCAAGGCGCGGTTCGTCCGCGCCGACCTCTCCGACGCGGAGCAGGCCAGGGCGTCCGTCCGGGAGACGGTCGAGACCTACGGCCGGATCGACTGCCTGGTGAACTCCGCCGGGCTGACCTCCCGCGGCACCCTGCTCGACACCACGCCCGACCTGTTCGACGCGCACATCGCGGTCAACCTCAAGGGACCGTTCTTCGCCATGCAGGCGGCGGTCGCGGACATGGTGGCCCGCAAGGCACCCGGCACGATCGTCAACATCATCACCTCCTCCGCGCACGGCGGGCAGCCGTTCCTCACGCCGTACGTCACCGCCAAGGCCGGGCTCATGGGCCTCACCCGCAACGCGGCGCACGCGCACCGCTGGGACCGCGTCCGGATCAACGGCCTGAACATCGGCTGGACCGCGACGGAGGGCGAGGACGCCACCCAGCGCGCCTTCCACGGCGCCGGGGACGACTGGCGCGAACAGGCCGCGGAGCGGCTGCCGCTCGGCAGGCTCGGCCGGCCCGACGAGATCGCCGACTTCGTCGTCCTGCTGCTGTCGGAGCGCTCGGGCGTCGTCACCGGATCGGTCATCGACTGGGACCAGAACGTCCTCGGCGGCCTCGACTGACTCTTCTCGCCCACACCCCACCCGCTCGACCTAGGAGCCGCACCCTCATGCGCATCGGAATCCTCGGCCTCGGCCGTATCGGCGCCTTCCACGCCGAGACCCTGTCCGGGCTGGACGCCGTCGAGTCGCTCGTCGTCGCCGATCCGTTCGCCGACGCGGCCAAGGCCGCCGCGGAGCGGTTCGGGGCCGAGGTCGCGGACTCGCCCGAGGCGATGCTGGCCGCCGGGGTGGACGGCATCGTGGTGGCGGCGGCCACCGACGCCCACCCCGGACTGATCCTCGCGGGCGTCGGCGCGGGCGTCCCGGTCTTCTGCGAGAAGCCCGTCGCCCGCACGACGGCGGAGGGCGTCGAGGTGCTGCGGGCCGTCCGGGACGGGGGCGTGCCGATCCAGATCGGCTACAACCGCCGCTTCGACGCCGGGTTCGCCGCCGCGCGGGCCGCGGTGCTCGGCGGGGAGCTGGGACCGCTGCACACCGTCCGCTCGACGACCCTCGACCCGGCCCCGCCGCCGGCCGCGTACATCGCCGCCTCCGGCGGCATCTTCCGCGACTGCTCGGTGCACGACTTCGACATCATCCGCTGGGTGACGGGTCGCGAGGTGCGCGAGGTGTACGCCGTCGGCGGCAACCGCGGCGCCGGGTACATCGCGGAGGCCGGCGACGCCGACACCACCGGCGCGCTCCTGACCCTCGACGACGGCACGATCGCGGTCGTCTCCAACTCCCGTCACAACGGCCTGGGTTACGACGTACGCATGGAGCTGCACGGCTTCCGGGACTCGATCGCGGTGGGCCTGGAGGACAAGCTCCCGCTGCGCTCGGTGGAGCCCGGGGTCGGCTTCCCGGCGGGCACCCCGCACGACTTCTTCATGGACCGCTTCGCCGACGCCTACCGCGCCGAACTCACCGCGTTCACCGAGGTCGTGGCCGGCACCCGGCCGTCCCCTTGCACGATCGAGGACGCGCTGGAGGCCGGCTGGATCGCGGAGGCCGCCACCCTGTCCCTCGCGGAGCACCGGCCGGTGACGGTTGCGGAGGTCCGCGAGGGCGCCTGACGTGCCGTCATGTTCCTTTCGCCGGTCAGGCGACTCCGCCGTTCGTGAACAGGACCTGCCCGTTGATCCAGCGGGCGGGTCCGGCGAGGAACGCCACCGTCTCCGCGATGTCCTCGGGGGTGCCGAGGCGCTCCAGCGGGGCCGCCTTCGCGAGGCCGTCGATCGCGGCCTGGTCCTTGCCGTCGAGGAACAGGGGCGTGGCGGTGGGGCCGGGCGCGACGGCGTTCACCGTGATGTCCCTGCCGCGCAGTTCGCGCGCGAGGACGAGGGTCATGCCCTCCACGGCGGCCTTGCTCGCCGCGTAGGCGCCGTAGGACGGGAACCGGAGGCGGGTGACGGAGGTCGAGAAGTTGACCAGCGCGCCGCCCGGCCGCAGCCGGCGGGCCGCCTGCTGGGACACCACGAACGTGCCGCGGATGTTGGTGCGGTGCATCCGGTCCAGGTCGTCGAGGTCCAGGGTGGCGATCGGCGAAAGGAGCATGATCCCGGCCGTGTTGACGACCACGTCAATGCCGCCGAACTCCCGTTCCACGGCGTCGAACGCCTCGCTCATGGCCCGCTCGTCGGCGACGTCGCCGCCGACGGCGACAGCCCGTCCGCCGGCCTCGGTGACGGCGGCGACCGTCTCGTCCGCGCGCGCCTTGTTGCCGGCGTAGTGGACGGCGACGGCGATGCCGTCCCGGGCCAGCCGCTCGACGACGGCCCGGCCGATGCCGCCGGAACCGCCGGTGACCAGGGCGACGCGGGCGGGCGCCTGCCGCGGGTGGATGTCGGTGTCGGTGTCGCTGCGGACATCCGTTCCGGCGGGGGTGTCGATGTCGGTCATGATGTCGTCCTGTCCTTCAAGTCTTCTGCGGGTGAGGGGCGTTCGGCCGGGTCGGCCGCGGGGATCCGGGTCAGCCACTCGCCGAACAGTGCGGACTCGGCCGCGGTGAAGGGTTCCGGGGTGAGGTCGCCGACCGAGGCGAGCAGGGTCGTCACGGCGGCGGCGCGCGCGTCCCCGGCCGGGTCGGCGGGGGTGGCGGGCCCGGCGAGGATCGCGGCGTGGATCGCGTCCCGGACGAGCGTCGACAGCGACGTGTCCGGGTACAGCCCGGGGCGGGTGATCAGTGAGAGGGACACGCCGGTGTTGGCCGACATGATCATGCGGGCGGCGGTCTCCGGCGCGACGCGCAGTCTGCCCTGGGCGGCGAGCCGGTCGAGGTCCTCGCGCAGGATGCGCATCGCCTCGGCGGCGGCCTCGGGGACGGCGCGCAGGCCGGGCGAGACCATCAGCGTGTAGGCGTGGGGGTGGGCCAGCGCGAACGCGGTGTGGCTGTCCCAGCCGGCGCGGATGTCCCGCAGCGGGTCCTCCGACTTGGCGGCGGCCCGCTTCATGCCGAGGTACTGGTCCCAGACGTGGTCGACGGTGGCCGCGAGCAGGCCGTCCTTGTCGCCGAACAGCCGGTACAGCACGGGTTGCTGCACACCGGCCGCCTCGCAGACGGCCCGGGTGGACACGTCCCCGGCGGGCGATTGCGCCAGCAGGGCGGCCGCGGCTTCGATTAGCGCTGCTCTCGTACTCACGTTATCGACGATAACAGTCGGGTGGAGCAACGACAACACCCCCGCGTTATCGTCGATAACACGGGGGTGTCACGCGGGCGCGTGAACGGCCCGCGGCGGCTTCCGGTCCTTCTCTAGGCGCCGCGCCAGACGTTCGCGAACGCCGCGTCCTCGATGGAGCGGCGGTGGCGGGCGCCGACGAGTTCGGTCACCGCGTCGTCCACCGCGGCGAGCACCGTGACCACGGGCTCGTCGGTGATCTCGCGCAGGTCCGCCGTGGGGCCGCCGCTCACGCCCGCCGCCGCCGCGAGCGCGACGAGCACCGGGTCCTCGGCGGCCCAGCGATGACCGGCCCGGGTCCGCGTCGTCGAGTCGACGAGCGCGATCCGGCCGGTCCAGGAGGGCAGCCAGCGGCGGTGCCGCAGGGCGAGCAGCCCCTCGGCCTCGAAGGCGTCCCGGTACACCCCGGCCAGGCCCCTGCCGCGGCGCCACAGCCAGTCCTCGACCCGCTCGTGGGGCACCTGGGGGCGCAGGGCGGCGGCGGCCAGGCCGAGCAGGGAGTCCTCCGGGGCCGGGCCGCCGGCGGGCGCGATCCGCTCCCCGTCCAGGGTGGCGGCGCCGGACCGCACGAGGTCGATCAGCTCGGCTCCGGCGAGGGCGAGCGCGAGGTCGCCGGGTTCCAGGGGGCGGCCCCGCGTCACGTCGAGAGCGACGACGAAGAGATCACGGGGTGTGGTCATCGAGGCTCCGCTCCGGACTGCGCGGGGCGCGTGCCCGCGTGAGGGGTGGTACGCCGCCGAGCGTAACGCGACGCTTCGCCTCCGGCGCGGACCGTGGCCCTGGCCGGGCTCGGCAGCGGGGGTGCGGGCCCCCGGACCCGACCCGCCACGTCGCGCGGTTTCCCGCGCCCCGGGTGGGGCCGTGTCCGGCTGCGTTTCGATCCGCGGGCCGGACGGGGCTTGTCGCGCAGTTCCCCGCGCCCCTACCGGGGCCGCCTTCAGGCGCGTACGAACCTGCGGGCCCGCTCGGGCTGAGCGCGCCGTTCCCCGCGCCCCTGACGGGGCACCCGTGCCCCTGACGGGGCCGCGTTCAGGTGCGGGCGGACCCGCGGGCCCCTGACGGGGCCGGGTCTCGGTCGTATGGACCCGCGGGTCCGATCGGGCTGAGCGCGCCGTTCCCCGCGCCCCTGACGGGGCACGCCAGAACGCCCCCTCAGGGGCGCGAGGAACTGCGCGACAAGCCACGTCGGACCCGCAAGCCGGCACACAACCCCAGGCGGCACGGCCAACCCCGCCAGGGGCGCGGGGAACTGCGCGCTCAGCCCGAGCGGACCCGCAGGTTCGTACGCGCCTGAAGGCGGCCCCGGCAGGGGCGCGAGCCGCGTCGGACCCGCAGGGCGGCACGCGGCCCCAGGCGGCCGGGCCAGGGGCGCGGCCCCGGGCGGCCGGGCCAGGGGCGCCGGGTGCAACCCGGCCAGTCCCCCGCCGACCCCCGCGGAGCGGATCACGCTCCGCAGGAGCGCAAGAACGCCCGCGTCCGTTCCGCGATCGGCCGCGGCCGGTCCGGTTCGCACGGGTACATGTCCTGTTCGACGATCGCGAACAGGTCCACGCCCAGCCGCTGCGCGGCCGCCAGCACCGGCCCCAGCTCCGGCACCCCGGTGGGCGGTTCGCACATCACCCCGCGCTGGACGGCGGGTCCGAACGGCACCCCGTCGCGCACCACCTCGGCCAGGACGTCCGGGTCGACCTGCTTGAGGTGCAGGTAGCCGACGCGCTCGCCGTAGGTCTCGATCAGCTTGACGCTGTCGCCGCCGCAGTAGGCGTAGTGGCCGGTGTCCAGGCAGAGGCCGACCAGACCGGGGTCGGTCCCGTCGAGGAAGCGCTCGACGTGCGCCTCGGTGTCGATGTGGGTGTCGGCGTGCGGGTGGACGACGATGTCCAGGCCGTACGTCTCCTTCACCTCGTGGCCGAGGCGCTCCATGCCCTTGGTGAGGTGCGCCCACTGCTCGGCGGTCAGCTCCGGCGGCTCCAGGATCTCGGCGGTCTTGTCGTCGCGCCAGAAGGAGGGGATGACGACGAGGTGCCGCGCGCCCATCGCCCGGGTGAGCGCGGCGACCTGGGCGACGTGCTCCCAGGTGGACTCCCAGACGGCGGGGCCGCGGTGCAGGCCGGTGAAGACCGTGCCCGCGGAGACCTTCAGCTCGCGCCGCGCCAGTTCGTCGGTCAGCCGGGCCGGGTCGGTGGGCAGGTAGCCGTAGGGGCCGAGTTCGATCCATGGGTAACCGGCCCCGGCGACCTCGTCGAGGAAGCGTTCCCAGGGCACCTGCGCGGGGTCGTCGGGGAACCAGACGCCCCACGAGTCGGGGGCCGAACCGACCCGGATGCGGTCCAGCGCAGCAGGCATGTCAGGGGTTCCCTTCGGAAGGCGGGGCCGCGGGCGCGGCGAGGGGTGCGGTGAGGTCCTTCTCCTCGGGGAGCAGATCGACGTCCACGCCGCCGACCTGGGCGAGTTCGTGCTTGAGGGCGGCGAGCTCGGCGCCGCCCGCCATGTGGTCGGTGAGCTGCGGGAGGCTGACGTCGGCGCGGTCGGCGGACAGTTCGAGGGTACCCAGGCGCAGCACGCTGAAGTGGTCTCCGACCAGGTAGGCGTGGTGCGGGTTGTGGGTGATGAAGATGACCCCGAGGCCTCGGTCGCGGGCGGCGGCGATGTACTTGAGGACCACGCCGGACTGCTTGACGCCGAGGGCGGCGGTGGGCTCGTCGAGGATGAGGACACGGGCGCCGAAGTGGACGGCGCGGGCGATGGCCACGCTCTGGCGCTGGCCGCCGGACAGCGTGCCGATGGGCTGTTCGAGGTCGTCCAGGACGATGCCCATGCGGCGCAGCTCCTGGTCGGCGGTCGCCTTCATGCGGGCGATGTCGAGACGGCGGACCGGCCACGGGCCCCGGGTCAGCTCGGAGCCGAGGAAGAAGTTGCGCCATACGGGCATCAGCGGGACCGTCGCGAGGTCCTGGTAGACGGTGGCGATGCCCCGGTCGAGCGCCTCGCGGGGGCTGGCGAAGCGGACCGGCGCGCCGTCCACGAGGAAGTCGCCCTCGGTGTGCCGGTGGAGCCCAGAGATGATCTTGATGAGGGTGGACTTGCCCGCGCCGTTGTCGCCGAGGACGCAGGTGACCTTCCCGGCGTGGACGGTGAGGTCGACGCCGTGCAGGGCGCGGATGTTGCCGTACGACTTGCCCGCGCCGCGCAGCTCGACCAGCGGGGCGGCGCCGTCACCGGCTGTCGGGGCGGGGGCGGGGGCCTCACCGGCAGTCGGGGCGGGGGTGTCGTGGTCGGTCATTCCGGTCACCTCCTGGTCGCGGTCCGCTGGACCCACAGATTGATCAGTACGGCGCCCAGCAGCATCACGCCGAGGAACGCCTTGAACCAGTCGGGGTTCCAGCCGGCGTAGACGATGCCCTGGTTGACCATGCCGAACATGAACGCGCCGAAGACCGGGCCGATCGCGGAGCCCTGGCCGCCGGTGAGCAGGCAGCCGCCGATGACGGCCGCGGAGATGTAGATGAGCTCCTGGCCGACGCCCTCGCCGGACTGCACGGTGTTGAAGGAGAACAGGTTGTGCATGCCGATGAACCAGGCGCCGAAGCCGACGGCCATGAACAGGGTGATCTTGGTGAAGGTCACCGGGACGCCGACCGCGCGGGCCGACTCCTTGTTGCCGCCGACCGCGAAGACCCAGTTGCCGTACTTGGTGCGCAGCAGGACCCAGGTGGCGAGGGCGGCGAGGACCAGCCACCACACGACGGTGATCTTCACCTGGACGCCGCCGACGTCGAAGGAGGACGCGAAGACCTTTCTGGCCTGGTCGAAGCCGTCCATGTCGCTGATGTCGTCGGTGGCGACATTGCCGGTGACCAGCTTGGTGACGGCGAGGTTCGCGCCCTGGAGGATCAGGAAGGTGCCCAGGGTGACCAGGAAGCTGGGCAGTCCGGTCCTGATCACCATCCAGCCGTTGAAGGCGCCGATCGCGAGGGAGAGGACCAGCGCGACGATCACGCCGGCCCACACGTTCAGGGTGAGCTGGTAGCTGAGCATGCTCGCGGTGAGCGCGGAGGTGACGACGGCGACCCCGGACGACAGGTCGAACTCGCCGCCGATCATCAGCAGCGCGACCGGCAGGGCCATGATGCCGATGGTGGAGGACTGGTAGAGCACCGTGGCCATCGAGCCGCCCTGGCGGACCGAGGGCGCGGCGATCAGGAAGAAGACCAGGACGGCCAGCGCGCCGAGGAGGACACCCACCTCGGGGCGGGCCAGCAGGCGCAGGAGCGGGGGCCGGGGCGCGGTCCGGCCGTCGGTCCCCCCGGGGCCGGGGGCCGGCGGTGTGGTCACCGCCGGCCCGGCGTGCTCGGTCATGCTCATCACCGGGTGCCCTTCGCGGCGTACTGCGCCACCGCGTCGACGTTGGTCTTGTCGACGAACGCCGGTCCGGTCAGCACCGGTTGCTCGCCGCCGCCCATGTAGTTGCCGTTGTTCTTGTACAACCACAGGGAGTCGACCGCGAGATAGCCCTGGAGCCAGGGCTGCTGGTCGACCGCGAACTGGATGGTGCCCTTCGAAATGGCGCCGGTGAGGTCCTTGTTGAGGTCGAAGGTGGCGACCTTGGCCTTGCTGCCGGCGTCCGCGACGGACTGCACGGCGGTCAGCGCGTAGGGGGCGCCGAGCGTGGCGACGTAGTCGATGGCGGTGTCCTGCTTGAGCTTGGCGGTGATGGTCGCCTTCACCGACGGCATGTCCGTGCCGTTGACGTAGAGCACCTCGGTGGTGCCGGAGAAGGCCTTCTTCAGGCCGTCGCAGCGCTGGGTCAGGCCGACGTTGCCCTGCTCCTGGACGACGCAGACGGTCTTCTTCGCGCCGAGCTCGTTCAGCTTCTTGCCGAACGCCTCGCCCGCGACCGTCTCGTCCTGGCCGAAGAACTCCATCAGCCCGAGCCTCTTCCAGTCGCTCACCCCGGAGTTGAGGCCGACGACGGGTATGTTCGCGGCCTTCGCCTTGGCGACGACGTCCTTCATGGCGTCGGGTTTGGCGAGGGTGATCGCGATGCCGTCGACCTTCTGGTCGATGGCGTTCTGCACGAAGTTGGCCTGGTTGCCGGCGTTGGGGTCGGCGGAGTAGACGAGCTTGACGTTGTCCTTGGCGGCGGCGGCCTCCGCGCCCTTGTGGACGATGTCCCAGAAGGTGTCGCCGGGCGCCTGGTGGGTGATGAGCGCGACGGTCATCCGGGGAGTGGTCGCCTTGCCCGCGGAGGCGCCCGACCCCTTCTCGTCGGCCTTCTTTCCGCCGGAGCTGCTGGAGCAGCCCGCGAGGGTCAGTGCCGCCGCAGCGGCCACGGCCACGAGGGGGGCGAATCTGCGGGAGCGAGAGAAGCGGTCCATCCAGCACCTCACTGTGCGAACAGGGGAACGGCCTGGGAAACGGGGAGCGGGATCGCGGGGATCCGGGGCCCGGTGGTCCTGCCGCGGAAGCGGCGACTGCGCTGGGACGGGATTCAAGTCCTTGGGACGCCCGCCGTCAATACTTTGTTAAGACATCATTTCAGATACAGGTCCGAATGTAAGTACAAACTATTGACACGGCCCGGTCCGGCGACCTACACCTGAGGGGGCCACCCCGGGAGCCGGTCACAGGGCTCGATCCCTACCCCCTCCGGACCGGCGTACCCCTGACGCAGATGGAGACCCCCGGCCGACCGCGCCACCCCGAACGGAGTCCCCCGGCTGACCGCGCCACCCCGAACGGAGTCCCCCCGTGAGCATCAGCATCTCCGGCCTCGCCTCGGTACGGGCCCGGCACCCCGAGGCCATCGCCGAGGCGGCCGCCCGCCGGGTGCGCCGGCCGCTGGTCGGTCCGAGCGGCCGCCTGCTGATCGTGGCCGCCGACCACCCCGCGCGCGGCGCGCTCGGGGTCGGCGACCGCACGCTGGCCATGGCCCACCGGGCCGACCTGCTGGAGCGGTTGTGCGTCGCGCTGTCCAGACCCGGTGTCGACGGCGTGCTCGCCACCGCGGACGTCCTGGAGGACCTGCTGCTGCTCGGCGTCCTCGACGACAGGGTGGTCATGGGGTCGATGAACCGCGGCGGGCTCGCCGGGGCCGCCTTCGAGCTGGACGACCGCTTCACCGGGCACCGCCCCGAGGACCTCGCCCGGCTCCGCTTCGACGCGGGCAAACTGCTGCTGCGCGTCGACTACGCCGATCCGGGCTCGCTGACCACCCTGGAGTCCGCGGCCCGCGCGATCGACGCGATGGCGCAGCGCCGACTGCCCCTGTTCGTCGAGCCGTTCCTCTCGCACCGGGTCGACGGGCGGGTCCGCAACGACCTGAGCGCCGAGGCCGTCACCCGCTCCGTCGCCATCGCCTCGGGCCTCGGCGGCACCTCCGCCTACACCTGGCTGAAACTCCCCGTCACCGACGACCCCGACGACATGGCGGGCGCGCTGGAGGCGTCGACCCTGCCGGCCGTGCTGCTCGG
Source organism: Streptomyces mangrovisoli (assembly GCF_000974985.2). Lineage (GTDB taxonomy): Bacteria > Actinomycetota > Actinomycetes > Streptomycetales > Streptomycetaceae > Streptomyces > Streptomyces mangrovisoli. The sequence continues at coordinate 21,768 of NZ_LAVA02000022.1, forward strand.
CGGCGACGTGGGCGGCGACCAGGAGGCGGCGTACGAACGCTGGCGCAAGGCGCTGCGGCTGCCCACCGTGCAGGGCATGGTCGTCGGCCGCTCCCTGCTCTACCCGGCCGAGGGCGGCGTCGAGCAGGCGGTCGACACGGCGGTGGGCCTGCTGTGAACCGGAGGAGGAGCGCGATGGACTGGCAGCCGCCCGCCCGGAAGAGGAGCGGCCCGAGAGGAGTGCAATGACCTGGCATCTGCCCGCCGGCACGTCCGCCGCCGGACCCTACGTCGTCGACGTCACACCCGAGGGGGCCGGCTGGGGCCACGCCGCCCTGCGCGTTCTCGAACTGCCGCCGGGCGGCGGCCACACCTTCGACACCGGCGACAGCGAGTGGATCGTGCTGCCGCTCGCCGGTGCCTGCACGGTCGCGAGCGCCGACGACTTCGGCCACGAGACCTTCGAACTGCACGGCCGCGACAGCGTGTTCGCGGCCGTCAGCGACTTCGCGTACGTCCCGAGGGACGCCCGCGCCACCGTCTCCTCCACCGCGGGCGGCCGGTTCGCGCTCACCGGCGCCCGCTGCACCCGGCGGCTGCCCGCCCGCCACGGACCGGCCTCAGCCGTGCCCGTGGAGCTGCGCGGCACCGGGAGCTGCTCGCGCCAGGTCAACAACTTCGGCGCGGCAGGGGTGTTCGAGTGCGACCGGCTGATCGCCGTCGAGGTGCTCACGCCGGGCGGCAACTGGTCGTCGTACCCGCCGCACAAGCACGACGAGCACCGCGCGGGCGAGGAGTCGGTCCTGGAGGAGATCTACTACTTCGAGTTCGCCGGACACGACGGCACCCCCGGCCTCGGCTACCAGCGGGTCTCCCCCTCCGGCCACGGCCGCGGCACGGACGTGCTCGCCGAGGTGCGGGGCGGGGACGTCGTGCTGATCCCCGACGGCTGGCACGGGCCCTCCGTCGCGGCGCCCGGCCACGCCATGTACTACCTCAACGTCATGGCGGGCCCCGACCCCGAGCGGGCCTGGCTGATCAGCGACCACCCGGACCACGCCTGGATCCGCGGCACCTGGCCCGGACAGCCCGTCGACCCCCGCCTGCCCCTGTACACCGCCCCGACCCCGACCCAGTCCCCGTCCCAGTCCCCGTCCTCTTCCGCCTCTTCCGAGTGAGGTCCCCGAGATGAGCCCTTCCACGAGCCGGCTGACCGTCGCCCAGGCGCTGGTGCGGTTCCTGGCCGCGCAGTACACCGAGCGCGACGGCGTACGGCACCGGCTGATCGCCGGCACCTGGGGCATCTTCGGCCACGGCAACGTCGCCGGGATCGGCCAGGCCCTGCTGGAGTACGGCGACGTCATGCCGTACCACCAAGGACGCAACGAACAGGCCATGGTGCACGCGGCGGTGGGCCATGCCCGCCAGCTCGACCGGCTCTCCGCGCAGGCGGTGACCACCTCCATCGGGCCCGGCGCGACCAACCTGGTCACGGGCGCCGCGCTGGCCACGGTCAACCGCGTCCCGGTGCTGCTGCTGCCCGGCGACTACTTCGCCGGCCACGCGGCCGACCCGCTGCTCCAGCAGCTGGAGCACCCGGTGGAGGCGGACGTCTCGGTCAACGACACCATGCGCCCGGTCTCCCGGTACTTCGACCGCGTCACCCGGCCCGAACAGCTGATCCCCACCGCCCTGCACGCGATGCGGGTGCTCGCCGACCCGGCCGAGACCGGCGCGGTCACCCTTGCGCTGCCGCAGGACGTACAGGCGGAGGCGTACGACTGGCCCGAGGAGTTCTTCGCCGACCGGATCTGGCGGGTACGGCGCCCGGCCCCCGACGCCGAGGAGCTGGCGGACGCGGCGCGCGCGGTCCGGGCCGCGCGGCGCCCGCTGATCGTCGCGGGCGGCGGCGTCCATCACAGCGCCGCCGAGGACGCGCTCGCGGCCCTCGTCGACGCCACCGGCATCCCGGTCGCCTCCACCCAGGCGGGCAAGGGCTCGCTGCGCCACGACCACCCCGCGGACGTGGGCGGCGTCGGGCACACCGGCACGGCGGTCGCCGACGACCTGGCGCGCACCGCCGACCTGGTGATCGGCGTCGGCACCCGGTACACGGACTTCACGACCGCCTCCGGCACGCTCTTCCAGCGCGCCGGCGTGCGCTTCGTGAACCTCAACATCGCCGCCTTCGACGCGCACAAGCTGGCCGCCGCCACCCTGGTCTGCGACGCCCGCACCGGGCTCGCGGCCCTGACGGACGCGCTCGCCGGGCACCGCGTGGAGGCGTCGTACGAGACGGAGTACCGCGCCGGGAAGCAGCGCTGGGAGCAGGTCGTCGAGGCGGCGTTCCGCGCCGGGGACGAGCACGCCGTGCCCACCCAGACCCAGGTGCTGGGCGCGCTGGACGCGGTCGTCGGCGACGACGACGTGGTGATCAACGCGGCCGGCTCGCTCCCCGGCGACCTGCACAAGCTGTGGCGCGCCCGCTCCCGGCGCCAGTACCACCTGGAGTACGGCTACTCCTGCATGGGCTACGAGATCCCGGCCGCCATCGGCGTGCAGCAGGCCGCGCCGGACGTCGCCGTGTGGGCGCTGGTGGGCGACGGCACGTATCTGATGAACCCGACGGAGATCGTCACCGCGGTCCAGGACGGCCTGCCGGTCAACCTGGTGCTGGTCCAGAACCACGGGTACGCCTCCATCGGCGGGCTCTCCGAGGAGACCGGCGGCGAGCGGTTCGGCACGGCCTACCGCTTCCGGGCCGCGGACGGCACGTTCACCGGCGCCCCGCTGCCGGTGGACCTCGCGGCCAACGCGGCCAGCCTCGGCATGGACGTGCTGCGCGCGAAGACCGTCGGCGAGCTGCGCGGGGCGCTGGCCGCCGCCCGCGCCTCGGACCGGCCGACCTGCGTGTACGTCGAGACGGACCCGGCGCCGAGCGCCCCGCCCGCCGAGGCGTGGTGGGACGTGCCGGTGGCCGAGGTGGCCTCCCGCGAGGCCGCCGTCGCCGCCCGCACCCGCTACGACCGGCAGGTCACCGGCCGCCGCCGGTATCTCTGAGCCGCCTACCATCACTGATCATCCGAAGTCCGATCATCCGAAGACCGAAAGACGGAAGTGGGTGCCGCTGGTGGCGACGAGAGGTGGCCGGTCCCGTGCCGCGGTCTCCGCACTGGACCCCGTGCCGTTCGCGCTGGACCGCACCAGTCCCGTGCCGCTGTACTACCAGCTCGCGCAGCAGCTGGAGGCGGCGATCGAGCAGGGCGCCCTCGCCCCGGGCGACCTGCTGGGCAACGAGGTCGACCTGTCCACCCGGCTCGGGCTGTCCCGGCCGACGGTGCGGCAGGCGATCCAGTCGCTGGTCGACAAGGGGCTGCTGGTGCGCCGCCGCGGGGTGGGCACGCAGGTCGTGCACAGCCAGGTCAGGCGGCCGCTGGAGCTCAGCAGTCTCTACGACGACCTGGAGGCGGCCGGGCAGGGTCCGGCCACGCAGGTCGTGCGCAACGAACGGGTCCCGGCGCCCGCGGACGTGGCCGCCGCGCTCGGGGTCCCGGAGGGCGCCGAGGTGGTCCGCCTGGAGCGGCTGCGCTCCACGCACGGTCAGCCGGTGGCGCTGCTGTGCAACTACCTGCCGGCCGGGCTGCTCGAACTCGACAGCGCCCGGCTGGAGTCGACGGGCCTGTACCAGCTGCTGCGCGCGTCCGGCATCACCCTGCACAGCGCCCGGCAGACGGTCGGCGCGCGCTGCGCGGACGCCGCCGAGGCGGCCCGGCTGGAGGAGCGGGAGGGCGCCGCGCTCCTGACCATGCGGCGGACGGCGTACGACGACACCGGACGGCCGGTGGAGTACGGGACGCACGTCTACCGCGCGTCCCGGTACTCCTTCGACTTCCAGCTGCTGGTCAGGCCCTGAGACCGGGGCGGACCGCCGGGTCCCGGGGACGCGGCGGCCCGTGGAGGGACCGGCCGGGGATCAGCGGGGCGCCATCCGCAGGGCGCCGTCCATGCGGATGGTCTCGCCGTTGAGGTAGTCGTGGTCGACGATCGCCAGGGCCAGCTTGGCGTACTCCTCCGGCCGCGCCAGGCGCTGCGGGAAGGGCACCCCGGCCGCGAGGGAGGCGCGGAACTCCTCGGAGACCGTGGCGAGCATCGGCGTCTCGACGATGCCCGGGGCGATCGTGCACACGCGGATGCCGTGCTGCGCGAGGTCGCGGGCGGCGGGCAGGGTCAGGCCGACGATGCCGCCCTTGGAGGAGGAGTAGGCGGCCTGTCCGATCTGCCCGTCGAACGCGGCGATGGACGCGGTGTTGATGATCACGCCGCGCTGTCCGTGCTCGTCGGCCTCGGTCCGCGCGATGGCCTCGGCGGCGAGCGCGAGCACGTTGAAGGAGCCGATCAGGTTGATCTGCACGACCTTGGCGTACAGCGCGAGGTCGTGCACGCCGCGCTTGCCGAGGATGCGCGCCGAGGGCCCGATCCCGGCGCAGTTGACGACGGTGCGCAGCGGCACCCCGGCGCCCGCGGCCTCCTCCACGGCGGCGCGCACCTGGCCGGGGTCGGTGACGTCGGCGGCGACGTACCGTACGCCCTCGACCTCGGGTGCCTGGTCGATGCCGTTCTTGAGGTCGACGGCGAAGACCGTCGCGCCCTGTTCGGCCAGGGCCTTGGCGGTGGCCGCGCCGAGGCCGGACGCACCGCCGGTGACGAGGGCGGCGGTGTTGTCGAGCTGCATCCTCACTCCTTGCCGAGGACGGTGAGCACACCGCCCTCGTTACGGTCCAGCGCGCGGGAGATGACCAGGCGCTGGATCTGGTTGGTCCCTTCGAAGATCTGCATGACCTTGGCCTCGCGCATGTAGCGCTCGACGGGGAAGTCGCGGGTGTATCCGTACCCGCCGAGGACCTGCACCGCGTCGGTGGTCACCTTCATGGCGTTGTCGGTGGCGACCAGCTTGGCGATGGACGCCTCCCGGGTGAAGGGCAGGTTCCGGTCCTTCAGCCGGGCGGCGGCCAGCGCGGTCGCGCGGGCCGACTCGATGGCGGCGCCCATGTCGGCGAGGACGAACGCGAGGCCCTGGTGCTCGATGATCGGCTTGCCGAAGGTCTCCCGCTCGCGGGCGTAGCGCACCGCGTGGTCGAGGGCGCCCTGGGCGAGGCCGGTGGCGACGGCGGCGATGCCGAGGCGGCCGCAGTCCAGGGAGGCCAGCGCGATCGACAGGCCCTGGCCCTCCTCGCCGATCCGGCGCTCGACGGGCACCCGCACGTTCTCCAGGCGCATGGTGGCGGTCGCCGAGCCGGTCAGGCCCATCTTGCGCTCCGGCGGGTCGGCGCTCAGGCCCTCGGTGCCGGCGGGCACGAGGAAGCAGGAGATGCCGTGCGAGCGGTCGTCCGAGGTGCGGGCCATCACGGTGTAGAAGTCGGCGTAGCCGCCGTGCGTGGTCCAGGCCTTGGTGCCGTTGATGACGTAGTGGTCGCCGTCGCGGACCGCGCGGGTGCGCATGGCGGCCGGGTCGGAGCCGGCGTGCGGCTCGGAGAGGCAGTAGGCGCCGAGCAGCTCTCCGGCGAGCATGTCCGGCAGCCACGTGGCGCGCTGCTCGGCGGTGCCGAAGCGGGCGAGCGGGAAGCAGGACAGGGCGTGCACGGAGACGCCGACGGCCACGCTGGACCAGACGGCGGCGATCTCTTCCAGCACCTGGAGGTAGACCTCGTACGGCTGGCCCGCGCCGCCGTCCTCCTCGGCGAACGGCAGGCCGAGCAGCCCGCTGCGCCCGAGGGTGGTGAAGACGTCCCGGGGGAAGGTGCCGTCGGCCTCCGCGTCGGCGACTCGGGGTGCGAGTTCCTTGGCGGCGAGCGTCCGGGTCAGCGCGATCAGGTCGACGGCTTCCTCGGTCGGCAGCATGCGGGTGGCAGGCATGGTGACCTCCACGAAAATGATACTGGAAGGTGTACGTGCGTATCATTCAGCGTACGCCCGTCGAGTGCAACGGGCCACGGGTCACGCTCTGGTGAAGTTCCGGTTCCCCGCGCTCACGCTCCGTCCATGCCTGCACACGGATTCCCTGTGCTCACGCTCCGTCGACACCTCGCACACGGATTCCCTGCGCGCGGGGGCGGTTCACGGAGCCCGGAAGGCGCTCAGGACGACACGGCGTGCACGATCAGCGACGCGAGCTGCTCGTACGCCTCCGCGTCGGACAGCCCGGTGCGGGCGCCCAGCTCGCCCTGCTGGATCTGGCGCATGGTGGCGGCCGCGACCTCGCCGACGAAGGCGGCGTGCACCTCCCGGAAGGCACCGCCGGAGACGCCCTCGGAGATCAGCCGGCGCACCCGCTCGGCCGCCATGCGGGTGTTGGCCTCGTAGACCTCGCGGGCGGGCGGGAAGTCGGCGACGTCGTCCAGGAACCGCCGCGACAGCGGCCGCAGCTGCTCGGCCACCGCGGTCAGATAGGCGCGCACCCGGTCCGAGGGCTCGGCGGTCTCCGCGACCCGCTTCTCCACGGCCTCGGTCGCGCCGCGGAAGTAGTGCTTGACGGCCTCCACCACCAGGCCCTGCTTGCTGCGCGCGAGCTGGTAGAGGGTGGTCTTGGAGCAGCGCAGGCGCTCGGCGAGGCCGTCCAGGGTCAGATCGGCGAATCCTTCCGCCACCAGCAGGGAGACCAGGCGCTCCAGCAGGTCGGACTGGCGGGCGGTGCGGCGGACGGACGGCATGATCCAAGCCTATCGGCGCCCCGCCCGAACGGGGGCGACCGGGCGTCGCGGACGCTCACGGGCCGGCCCCTCGGGGGCCGTGACGGCACCTCGCCCGCCCTCCCGGAGGGCGGCCCTCCCGCCCCGAGGAGATGCGCCCGCTCCCCCACCATGCCTATGATCGTTGGGCGAAACACCCAGGTGAACGCGGCACAGCCGCTCCCTGCGCCCTCGGTCCCGAGGAGGCGCCCGTCCGTGTCGCTGACCCATCGACTGATGGTCTTCTACCTCACCGCGGTCGGGATCGTCACTGTCGTCTACCTGACCGTGCCCGATCTGCTGACCCCGCTGTGGGCGCTGTTCGGGCTCGGCGGCGCGGGCGCGGTACTCACCGGGGTGCGGCTGCACCGGCCCGACCACCGCTGGCCCTGGTTCCTGCTGGCGGCCGGCCTGCTCGCGTTCTCCGCGGGCGACACCTACTACAACGCCCAGGAGGCGTACTTCCACGCCTCCAACCCGTTCCCCTCCCCCGCGGACGCCTGCTACCTGGTCGTCTACCCGCTGTTCGCCGTCGGCCTGTTCGGCCTGGTCCGCTACCGCTGGGTCGACCGCGACCTGCCCAGCCTGCTGGACGCGCTGATCATCACCGCCGGTCTGGCCCTGCCGGTCTGGGTCTACCTCGTCCGGCCGCTCGCCACCGCCGAGGGCCTGACCTGGGAGCAGCGCGCGATCAGCATGGCGTACCCGCTGGGCGACGTCCTCGTGCTGGCCATGCTGGTACGGCTGCTGGCCCCCAGCTCCGTCTACGGCATCAACCGCTCGGTCCAGCTGCTGTTCCTCGGCACCGCCACCCTGCTCGTCTTCGACATCACCTACGGCATCCTGCAGCTGAACGGCACCTGGCAGGCCGGCACCGCGCTGGACTCGGGCTGGATCATCTTCTACACGGCCTGGGGCCTGGCCGCCCTGCACCCCTCCATGGCCCTGCTGACCCGGCCGGAGCCACGGCCGCCGTCCCTGCTGCCGCCCTTCCGCCGGCTCGTGCTGCTGACCTGCGCGACCCTCATCGCGCCCGCCGTGCTGCTCTTCGAGGAGCGGACCGGAACGGTGCACGACGCGACGGTGCTCGCGGCCTTCTCCACCCTGCTGTTCCTGCTGGTGATCCTGCGCCTGGGCGGCATGGTCGTGGCCCACCGCAAGGCCGTGGCCCGTGAGCAGACGCTGCGCACCGCCACCGCCTCCCTGGTCGCGGCGACCCGCACCGCCGAGGTCGCCCGGTGCTGCGAGACCGCCGTCGACACGCTGTTCGGCCCGGAGGACGCGCACCACACGCTGCTATTGACCTCGGAGCAGGCGGAGAGCCTCTACACCCACCTGGCCGGGCCGCACCGCACGGCGCAGCACCGCACGGTCCTGGTGCCGGTCCGCCGGCTCAGCCCCGACATCGCCGGGCGGCTCGGCTCCGCGCCCACCGCGCTGGTGTGCCCGATGGTCCGGCCCGACCGGCTGGACGGCGGCCGGCTCGCCGGGGTCCTGCTGGCGGGCGGCCCCGAGCGCCGGCTCAGCGAGATGAGCGACTCGCTGGACATCCTCGCCTCGCAGGCCGGGCTCGCCAGTGAACGCATCGCGCTGCGCCAGGAGATCATCCGCCGGGAGAACGAGGCGTACTTCCGCACCCTCGTGCACAACGCCTCCGACGTGATCCTGATCGTCGGCGACGACGGCGACGTCCGCTACGCCAGCCCGTCCGCCGCGGCCGTCTTCGGCAGCTCCGACATCACCGGCACACCGCTGCGTGCCCTGATCCACCCGCGCGACCGGGAGCGGGTGGACCGCACCCTCGCCACCCTGGGCCGGCTCGGCCGCACCGAGACCCACGACCACTGGTGGGTGCTCCGGGAGAACACGCGTCTGGAGGTCGAGGCGCGCTGCCGCGACCTGCGCCACGACGAGACGGTGGACGGGCTGGTGGTGACCCTGCGGGACGTCACCGAGCAGCGCAAGCTGGAGCACGAGCTGACCGAGCGGGCCTTCCACGACTCGCTGACCGGGCTGCCCAACCGCACCCTGCTCCTGGAACGGACCGGGCGCGCCCTGCTGCGGGGCCGGCGCGAGCCGGTGCTCACCTGCCTGCTCTTCATCGACCTGGACGACTTCAAGATCGTCAACGACACCCTGGGGCACGCCGTGGGCGACCGGCTGCTGAAGTCCGTCGGCCGGCGCCTGTCGCAGACCCTGCGCCGCACGGACACCGCGGCCCGGCTGGGCGGCGACGAGTTCGCCGTGCTGATGGAGGACGCCCATCAGCCGGTCGACGCCGAGATGCTGGCCGGGCAGGTGATCCGCAGTCTCGACCGGCCCTTCCAACTGGACGGCACCCATGTCAGCGTCAGCGCGAGCGTCGGCGTGGCGACCGCGCAGGACAGCACCGACGCCGAGGAGCTGCTCGCGCTCGCCGACCTCGCCCTGTACGCGGCGAAGGGCGACGGGAAGTGCCAGTGGCGCCGCTACCGGCCGCAGCTGCGGGTGCGGATGGCCGAACGGCACGACATGCGGGCCCGCCTGGACGAGGCCATCGCCCGGGAGGAGTTCACGGTCCGCTACCAGCCGGTCGTGGACATCGAGCGGGGCGACGTCGTCGGCTTCGAGGCGCTGGCCCGCTGGCCGCACGTGCGGCGCGCCCCGGTCCCGCCCAAGCAGTTCATCCCGCTGGCCGAGGAGACCGGCCACATCACCCCGCTGGGCGCGTGGGTGCTGCGCAGCGCGGCCGCCGACATGGCCCGGCTCCAGCACACCTCCCACCTCGCCGAGGGGGGTTCCGCGCCACCGTACGTCAGTGTCAACGTCTCCGGCCGGCAGTGGCGCGACGCGGGCTTCCTGGACGAGGTGTGCCACGCCCTGGACACGCCGGGTCTGGAGCCGGGCTCGCTCCAGCTGGAGCTGACCGAGTCGGTGCTGATGCAGCAGGACGAGGAGCTGGACGGGCTGATCCGGCAGCTGAAGGACCTCGGGGTGCGGATCGCGGTGGACGACTTCGGCACCGGGTACTCGTCGCTGCGCTATCTGCGGGAGTTCCCGCTCGACGTACTGAAGATCGACAAGACGTTCATCGACGACATCCCCCGTGACCCGCAGCAGGCCGCCCTGGTCGAGGGCATCGTGCGGATCGCGGACACCCTGGGCCTGCAGGTGATCGCCGAGGGCATCGAGGAGCCGGCCCAGCGCGATCTGCTGAGCGACATCGGCTGCCGCTACGGGCAGGGCTTCCTGTTCGCCCCGCCGATGACGCTGGAACAGGGCGCCCGCGCCCTGCGCGGGAACGTCCTCGAGCGGGTCGCCGTGCCGGGCCGGATGCGCGACGACACAGGGGGCCGAGGGACCGACGACGAAGGGCACACCGTCATGCGCAGCGCCACCGCAGAACGTCCGCGGGGCCGTCCGGGCCGGGGCGGCTCGGGTCTGGACTCCCTGCTCGACAGCAGTCCGATGAGCGACGCGGTCCTGGACGAGGTGTGCGGGCGGCACATCCGGTGCGGCGACCACTGGCTGGTCGACTTCGCCTCGTGCAACTACCTGGGCCTGGACTGGGACCCCGAGGTCATCGACGCGGTGGAACCGGCCGTGCGCCGCTGGGGCACCCATCCGAGCTGGTCGCGGCTGCTCGGCAGCCCGCGCCTGTACCCGGACATCGAGGAGCGGCTGGCGTCCCTGCTCGGCGCCGAGGACACGCTGCTGCTGCCCACGATCACCCTGATCCACGCCGCCGTCATCCCGGTGCTCGCCGGCACCGGTCATGTCTTCGTCGACGCGACCGCGCACCGGACCGTCTACGACGGCTGTGTCTCGGCCCGCGGCCGGGGAGCGACCCTGCACCGCTTCCGCTCCGACCGGCCGGACCAGCTGGACGCCCTGTTGAAGGCGGTGCCGGCGGCGGACGGGCCACGGCTGGTCTGCCTGGACGGCGTGGACAGCATGACCGGCGACATCCCCGACCTGCCCGCCCTGGCCGCGATCTGCCGCGACCACGGCGCGACGCTGTACGTCGACGACGCGCACGGCTTCGGCGTGATCGGCCAGCGCGCGGCGGACGAGCCCTGCCCGTACGGCATCCGCGGCAACAGCGTGGTGCGGCACACCGACGAGAGCTACGACGGCATCGTGCTGGTCGGCGGGTTCTCCAAGGCGTACTCGTCGCTGCTGGCGTTTCTCGCACTGCCGACCGCGCTGAAGAACCGGCTCAAGACCGAGGCCGGCCCCTATCTCTACTCCGGCCCCTCCCCCGTCGCCTCCCTCGCCACCGCGCAGGCCGGTCTGGAGGTCAACGACCGGCGCGGCGACGCGCTCCGGGCCGACCTGTACCGCAAGACCGTGCGGGTCCTCGACCACACGCAGTCCCTCGACCTGGACACGCCCGGCCGGGGCGAGCTGCCGATCGTCGAGATACCGCTGGCCGACGCGGACGAACTGGACGGGGTCGGCACGACGCTGTGGGAGCGGGGCGTCTATGTCACGCTCGCCGCCTACCCGCTGGTCCCCCGCGACCGGGTCGGCTTCCGCGTCCAGGTCACCGCGCTCAACTCGGACGAGGACATCGACCGGCTGTGCGGGGCGCTCACCGAGCTCGACCGGCGCGGCGCGCTGCGGCACCGGACGTGAGGGGCCCGCTTCGTGTGCACCCACAACGACGACGTGGACTGGGACCACTGGCCGGTGCAGGACTACCTCGCCGAGAACTACCGCGAGCTGCACCCGGCGGACACCGCGGTGATGTCCCACCACGCGGCCTACTACCGGCGCCTGGAGCCGGACAGCGTCGCCCGCTCCCTGGAGTTCGGCGCCGGGCCCAACCTGTATCCGCTGATGCTGGCCGCCACGGTGAGCCGGCGCATCGACGCCGTGGAGGCGGGCGCCGCGAACGTGGCGTATCTGCGGCGGCAGCTTGCCCTGGGTCCCGATCCCAGCTGGGCGCGGTTCCACGCCCTGGGCCGGCGGCTCGACCCGCGGCTGCCCGCGACGCCACGGGCCGCGCTGGAGCGGGTGCGGATCGTGCACGGGGACGTACGGGCCCTGCCGCCCGGCGGCTACGGGCTGGTGTCGATGCACTTCGTGGCGGAGGGCGCCACCGAGGACCTCGAGGAGTTCACCGAGTTCTGCCGGCTGTTCGCGCGCTGCGCGGCGCCCGGCGGGCACCTGGTGGCGGCGTTCATGGAGAACATGCCGACCTATCGCATCGGCCCGCACTCGCGCTGGCCGGGCTGCCCGGTGGGCGTCGAGCGGGTGCGGGAGGTGTTCACGCCGCTGACCGAGGAGCTGGAGGTGACCCGCATCGACACCGACCCGACCCTGCCGGACTACGGCGACTCGGGGATGGTCCTGCTGACGGGCCGCACGCGCTGAGGGGGCCGGGTCAAGGCCGAGGGGGCCGGGTCAGGGCCGGCCCACGGGCGACCGGTCCGGCCGCCGTACCGCGTCCGGGTGCCGTGCCGTGTCCGGGTGCCGTGACCCGTCCGGGTGCCGTACCGCGTCGCCGGGGTGGGCGGCGAACCAGGCCACCGTGCGGCCGAGTCCCGTCTCCAGGGGGATGCGCGGCCGCCAGCCGAGCCGTTCCCGGGCGAGGGTGATGTCGGGGCGGCGGCGCACGGGGTCGTCGTCGGGCAGCGGCAGACACCGCAGCCCGCTCGCCGAGCCGGTGATCCGCAGCACCAGCTCGGCCAGCTCCCGCACGGTCCGCTCGACCGGGTTGCCCAGGTTGACCGGGCCGGGCAGCCGGGCGTCGACCATCGCGATCAGGCCCCGGACCAGGTCGTCGACGTAGCAGAAACTGCGGGTCTGGCCGCCGTCGCCGAACAGGGTCAGCGGCTCGCCGTCCAGCGCCTGCCGGACGAAGGTGGACACCACCCGTCCGTCGTGGGCGCGCATCCGGGGGCCGTACGTGTTGAAGATCCGTACGATCCCGACGTCCGCGCCCTCGGCGCGCCGGTAGGCGGTGGACAGTGCCTCGGCGAACCGCTTGGCCTCGTCGTAGACACTGCGCGGGCCGACCGGGTTGACGTGCCCCCAGTAGTCCTCGCGCTGCGGGTGCACCTCGGGGTCGCCGTAGACCTCGCTGGTGGAGGCGAGGACGAACCGGGCGCGGTGCCGGACCGCCAGCCGCAGCAGGTTCTCCGTGCCCCGGCTGCCCGCCGCGAGCGTCTGCAACGGGCGGCGGGCGTAGTCGAACGGCGAGGCGGCGCTGGCGAGATGGACGACGGCGTCCACCGGCCCGGTGACCGGCACCGACTCGGTGACGTCGCAGCGGACGCACGCGAAGCCGGGCGTGTGCCGCAGGTGGGCCACGTTCTGCGCCCGGCCCGAGGAGAAGTCGTCCAGGCAGCGGACCTCGTCGCCCCTGGCGAGCAGCGCCTCGGCGAGGTGTGAGCCGAGAAAGCCGCTTCCGCCCGATATCACGACACGCATGGGTTCCTCCCGCCGGTCAGCCGAGCCGCGGGCGCCCCGGCGCGCGCACGGTCCAGCCCGCCGCGTGCCAGGGTGCCGGGTCGAGGGTGTTGCGCCCGTCGACCAGCGCCGGGGTGTGCACCACGGCGGCGAGGGCGGTGGGGTCGAGCTCGCGGTACTGGGGCCACTCGGTGAGGTGCAGGACCACGTCGGCCCGCTCGCACGCCTTGGTCGCGTCCAGGGCGTACTGGAGGTCGGGGCGCACCGCGCGGGCGTTGTCCACGGCCTCCGGGTCGTGCACTCTGACCTGCGCGCCCTCGCGGCGCACGGCCTCGGCGACGGCCAGGGCGGGCGAGTCGCGCACGTCGTCGCTGCCCGGTTTGAAGGCGGCGCCGAGGACCGCGACGCTGCGCCCGGCGAACGCGCCTCCGGCGAGGTCGCGGGCGAGGTCGACGGTGCGGTCGCGCTGCCGGGTGTTGATCGCGTCGACCTGGTGCAGGAACTCCGTCGACGCGCCGAGGCCCAGCTCCTGCGCGCGGGCCGCGAACGCCCGGATGTCCTTGGGCAGGCAGCTGCCGCCGAAGCCGAGTCCGGGGGCGAGGAAGCGCGTCCCGATCCGGGAGTCGGCGCCCATCGCCTCGGCGAGGGTGAGCACGTCGGCACCGGTGGCGTCGCAGATCTCCGCCATGGCGTTGATGAAGGAGATCTTGGTGGCGAGGAAGGAGTTGGAGGCGACCTTGACCAGTTCGGCGGTCGCGGTGTCGGTCGCGAGGAAGGGCACTCCGGCGGCGAGCAGGGGCGCGTAGATCTCGCGCAGCCGGGCCTCGGCGCGGGCCGAGCCGACGCCCGCGACGATCCGTTCCGGCCGCAGGGTGTCCTGGACGGCGCTGCCCTCGCGCAGGAACTCCGGGTTCCAGGCGACGTCGGCGTGGGCGCCGGCCGCCGCGAGCCGGGCCGTGAGCCGCTCGGCGGTGCCGACGGGCACGGTGGACTTGCCGATCACCACGGTCTCGGGGTGACGGGCGTCCGCCCGCAGGGCGGGCGCGAGGGCGTCGACGGCGGCCTCGACATACCGCAGGTCGGCGGCGCCGTCACCGGGCCGCTGCGGGGTGCCGACGCAGATGAAGTGCGTGTCGGCGAAGGCTCCGGCCAGCCGCGGCGAGGTGGTGAAGGTCAGCCGGCCGGCGTCCATGACGCGGCGGAGCATGGCGGACAGTCCGGGTTCGTGGAACGGCGGCCGGCCCGCCGCGAGCGCGGCGGTCCGTTCGGTGTCGACGTCCACCCCGAGGACCTGATGGCCGAGGTCCGCCATGCAGGCGGCATGGACGGCGCCGACGTATCCGGTGCCGATGACGGTCATGCGCATGACGTTCTCCGTGGTCGGAGGGGTGGTGCGGCCGGGGCGGCGCGAAAGTCCGGTGCCGGCCGCGAGACGCGGGATCCGCCGATGTCACGCCCGGCGCCCGCCGGGGTTGTACGTGTCGGACCCGACTCGTGCAAATGGCGTATATTTACGACGTATACATACACCTTGCGCCACCCGCTGCGTAGAGTCAACAAGAGCGAGCGGCCCGATGACAGGGCCGACTTCGGGAGGCAAGGCATGGCCGAGCAGGCCGGAGGCAGAAGGAAGGGCCAGCAGCCCGCCGCGGGCCCCGCGCGCCGCGCCAGCGATCGCGGACGCTACGGGCGGCTCAGCCGCGAGCGCGTCCTCACCTGCGCCCTGGAACTGGTGGACCGCGAGGGCCTCTCCGCGCTGAGCATGCGTCACCTGGGCGCGGAACTGGGCGTCGAGGCGATGGCCCTGTACCGGTACGCGGAGGGCAAGGACGCGCTGCTCGACGGCCTGGTGGAGGCGCTCTACCTGGAGTTGGAGGAACGGCTGTCGGGCGAGCCGGAACGGGGCGGCTCCGACGCCGGCCGGGACTGGCGGGCCGAGCTGCACCGGTTCGCCCTCGCGGCGTACGACGTCTGCCTGTCGCACCCGCACGTGGTGCCGCTGATCGCCACCCGGATGCTGGCCGTGCCGCTCGCCCGGCGGCCGCTCGCGGTACTGCGCGACCACGAGCGGGTCCTGGTGCTGCTGCGGGAGGCCGGGCTCGACGACGCGGCGGCCTCGGCGGCCTTCCGCGCCTGCACCGCCTGGCTGCTGGGGTACATCACCGTCGAGCTGCGGCCCATGGTCGACAACCCCGAGGAGTCCGACCCCGCCTTCCGGCTCGGCCTGCACCGGATGCCGGCCCAGGAGCTGCCGGTGCTGCGCGGGACCGCCGCCGCCCTGGCGGAACGCGGCGGCCCCGAGGCGCTGCTGGCCGGCCTGGACGTGCTGCTCGACCGGTTCGCCCGGCCGTCGTAGGAGAACCGCCCGGATGATGCGCGGCGCGCACACCGGGAGCACGGGCGGACGCCTACGCCTGGAGCACGGGCGGACCCCTACACCGGGAGCACGGGCGGCCCTTACGCCGAGGGCGCGAACGGCCCGTCCAGCGCCGCCCATTGGAGCAGCATGATGGTCTTCGCGTCGGCGATCTCCCCGGTGCGGATCATGCCGAGGGCCCTGCGGAAGGGCAGTTCGAGGATCTCGATGTCCTCGCCCTCCTCGTCGAGGCCGCCGCCCTCGTGGGTGCGGGTCGAGGCGCCGTAGGAGGCCGCGTAGAAGCTGACCCGCTCGGTGACGGAGCCGGGGCTCATGTAGACGTCGAAGACGTGCTGGACCTCGCCGACGGTGTGCCCGGTCTCCTCCACCGCCTCGCGGCGCACGGCCGCCTCCGGGTGCTCGTCCTCGTCGTCGAGGAGTCCGCCGGGCGTCTCGACCAACATGCCGTCGGGGTGCCCGTTGACGTACACGGGGAAGCGGAACTGCCGCGTGAGCAGCACGGTTTCCCGTTCGGCGTCGTAGAGCAGGAGGGTGGCGCCGTTGCCGCGGTCGTGCGTCTCGCGCTCCTGGGTGCGCCAGACTCCGTCGGCGTGCCGGTAGTCGAAGACGGTGGTGCGCTCGACGTACCAGTGGCTGGACAGCAGTGTCACCTCGCGCACCTTGACGCGCGGGTTGCCGTGCAGGTCGAGTCCGGTGCGGTGGAGTCCGGTACGGCCACGGCCGTCGGGGACGTCGGCGCCGGCGGTCATCGGGCGCCACCGCCCTGGCGCGGCGGGAGCGGGCGGCGGGTGCGGATCAAGGTGGGCATGGCCCCTTCCTACCACCGCGCCGTCACGGTCGCGCGGCCCCGCCCGACCCGCCCTGGGGTGCGGCCGGCGCTTCCCGGACGACGGCGAAGAGCGCCCGGTCCGTGGGCAGGCCGTCGGCGTCGAAGGCGCGGTGCCGGCCGAGGTGCTCGACCCGCCCGTCGGCGCAGTTCTTCCCCAGATACTCCGCGAGCCAGACGTCGGCCGTCGGCACCATGCGCGGCAGCCCGAACGACTCCGGCATCTCGTCCTCCCCGCTGTCGAAGAACATCACCTTGCCGGTCCTGGACCAGAGTCCGCGCAGCAGGTCGGTGGCGGTGCCGAAGCCCATCTCCCGCACCAGGTGGTGCCAGAGGGACAGCAGGAGGGTGCAGTCGGTCGCCGGCAGCAGGCCGAGCGTGTCGGGGCGGAACTCCAGGCTCGTGACCGCCACGTTGTCCAGCCGGTTGCGGCGCACGGCCGTCATCGCCGTCCGCACGCATTTCGGATCGGCCTCCAGCGCGACGGAGGCGATCCCGCGCTGCGCGAGCCTGATCGGGAAGTACCCGACGTTCGCGCCCACGTCCAGCGCGGTCTCCACCTTCAGACGCTCGACGACCGGCGCCATCGCCGCCCATCGCGAGCCGGTACCGACGGACCGTTTCGCCTTGCGCACGCGGATGCCCGGGACCGGCTGGTAGATGCCGTCGGGCAACGCGTCGAGCCTGAGGCGTACTTCATCGATCGCGTCGTCGACGACGCGGCGCGCACCGCTCATCAGCCGGTGCGAAGGGAACCTCTGGTGGAGGCGCACCATGCACGTGGGAGTCTGCGTCCGATCCGCCTGTTCCACGGGTACCTCGATCGACTCGCGATGTGCAGGTCACTCGTATCGCCCTTGTCCGACACTACCGTTCGGGTCGGCGTTCGCAACGGGACGAAGACGCCCCCGGCCGTCTTCCCGGCACGCTCGCCGGGAGCGCGCGACCGACGTGCGCCCGGATGGGCGGCAGAGCATGCTGGAGGGAGCGAAGGTTCAACACGCCTGCCGTTCGCGACGCGTAAGGAAGTGGCGTCATGCGTTGGTCGGACCCTCCGTTGTCGTCGTCGCGGAATCACTTCGCCGTGACGAGTCCGGCCCCGCGCGAGACCTGGCAGCGACTGGCCGACGGGAACGACGGGACCCTGATCACCCAGACCCCGGCCTGGTCCGACTGCGTCTGCGCGACCGACCCCCTCGAAGACGTCAGCCGCCTCTACGAGTTCGGCGACGGATGTGCCGTCGTGGTGCCGCTGGCCCGTCGGCGCGGATGGCCCGCCCGTCTGATCGCCCACGACTCCTGGCCCTCGGAGTGGGGCATCGGCGCCCCCGTCACCGCCGGGACGCCCGGCCCGGGACAGGTCCGCGCCGTCTTCGGGGACCTGGCCCGCCTCCGCGCCAATCGTGTGTCGGTGCGGTTCGGGCCGGGCGTGGCCCCCGTATGGCTCTCGGCGGCGCCGTCCTGCTTCACGGCGCTGCCGCACACGACGTACGTCCTGGACCTCGACGGCGGCTTCGGCGAGGTCTGGCAGCGGCGGTTCAAGGGACCGGTCAGAACCGCCGTGCGCAAGGGCGAGAAGGCCGGGGTCGACGTCGAGGTCGACCGCACGGGGCGTCTGGTACCGGACTTCTACGCGCTCTACCAGCACTCGGTCGCACGGTGGGCGCAGCAGCAGCACGAGCCGCTGGCGCTCGCCCGCTGGCGCAGGCGCAGGATCGACCCGCTGCGCAAGTTCCAGACCGTCGCCGAGACGCTCGCCGATTCCTGCGCGGTGTGGCTGGCCTCGTACCAGGGCCGGCCCGCGGCGGCCATCATGGTGCTCCGGCACGGGCCGCACGCGAAGTACTGGCGCGCGGGCATGGTCAAGGAACTGGCGCACCCGAGCCGGGCCACCACGCTGCTGCACAAACTCGCCATCGAGGACGCCTGCGCCGCCGGTTGCCGCTTCTACCACATGGGCGACTCGCCCCCCGACTCCTCCGTCAGCGTCTTCAAGGAACGGCTCGGCGCCCGCGGCCTGCCCTCCTTCGGCTACCGCAGGGAGGTGCTTCCCCTGACCGCCGTCGACCGGATGGGGCGGACCGCGGCGAAGCGCCTGATCGGGTTCAAGGACGAGTGACGGCCCCCGTGCCACCGGCATCCCCGGACCGCACGCCCCGCCATGTGCCACCGGCTTCCCCGGACCGCACGCCCCCGCCCCCGTGCCACCGGCCTTCCCGGACCGCACGCCCCCGCCCCCTCAGGAAATGCCCGGCCGACACGCCCCG
Source organism: Streptomyces mangrovisoli (assembly GCF_000974985.2). Lineage (GTDB taxonomy): Bacteria > Actinomycetota > Actinomycetes > Streptomycetales > Streptomycetaceae > Streptomyces > Streptomyces mangrovisoli. The sequence goes on from NZ_LAVA02000022.1 coordinate 40,338, forward strand.
CCTAGCATCGGACGTGGGGCGCGCGCGTCGTCGTTGCGCGATCCGCGTCCTCTCGGGGCCCATACATCCGGCGGGAGAGGCCCGTGAACGCACCTGCTGAGCTCCTGGTCGACACCGCGGCCGGCCCCGCGCACATCACGACACCGGCTCCCCGTGACATCTGGTGGGAGTTGGCGGGCGAGGACCCCGGCACCCACCCCAGCCAGACCCCGCCGTGGCTGGACTGCCTGTGCGCCACCGGGCCCTACCGGGACACGAGCCGCCTCTACGAGTTCGAGGGGGGCCGTCGGCTCGTGCTCCCGCTCGTCGGCAGCAGTCGCCCGCGGATCCTGGACACCGAGGAGTCCTGGCCGGCCCGGTGGGGCATCGGGGGGCCGGTGTGTCCGGCGGAGGCGAGTCCGGCGGAGGCGCGCGCGGTCTTCGCCGATCTCGCGGGGCTGCGCGCGCTGCGGGTCGGTGTGCGGCTGCGGCCTGCGGACCGGGACGTGTGGGCGGACTCCGCGCTCGGTTACCGCCTCGAACCCCACATGACGCAGATGGTGGACCTCGACGGCGGCTTCGACGCCGTCTGGCAGGGCCGGTTCCGGCGTCATGTGCGGCGGGAGGTCCGCCATGCCGAGCGCTCGGACGTCGACGTCGAGGTCGACCGCACCGGCCGGCTCGTCGGCGCCTTCTACCGCCTGTACTGCACGTCGATGGTGCGCTGGGCCGAACAGCAGCACGAGCCGCTGGCGTTGGCGCGCCGGCGCAGGACGCGGGAGTTCCCCGTGCGGCGGCTGGAGGAGGTGGCGGCCCGGTTCGGTGAGCGGTGCGCGATCTGGGTGGCCTGGCGCGCCGGGGAGCCCGCCGCCGCGTGCGTCGTGCTGCGCCACGCCGGCCACGCCAAGCTGTGGCGCAGCGCCATGGACCGTGAACTGGCCCATCCGGTGCACGCCGTGCCCCTGTTGTACCGGCTGGCGATCGAGGACGCGTGCGCGGCCGGCTGCCGGACCTTCGACATGGGGGAATCGGCCCCGGGTTCGTCCCTGGCCGCCTTCAAGGCGGGGTTCGGCGCGCGGAGCTTCTCCTCCCCGCGCTGTCTGAAGGAGCGGGTCCCCCTCTCGGCCGCCGAGCACCGCCTGCGGGCGGCCGTGAAACGGCTGATCCGCTTTCAGGACCCGTGAGGATGGACTGGCGTCAGACGCTGACCAACGGGCGGGACGCGGCCACGGCGGGCGCCGTGCCGCGGCAGCCCGGTTCCCCGGCCGGGGCGAGGCGTCTCCCCCACTGGACCGCGGCCCGCCGATGGACGGCGCGCTGCGCCCTTCCCGCCGCCCTCGCCCTGTGGCTGCTGTCCCTGCGCCCCGTGCACCTGGGCGGGATGCGCGACTACGGCCTGCTGCAGGTGCTGCCGGTGCTGTTCTGGGTCGCCCTCGGCCTGCTCACCCTCGGCTTCTGCCTCGCCCTCGCCGACCGGCGCACCGCCGGCGGATGGTTCGCGGGCTACGTCCTCGGGCTGGTCGCGGTCATCCACGCGACGCCCACCCTGCTCTACCCGGAACTGCGCTACAGCTGGGCGTGGAAACACGTCGCGGTCGTCGACGCGGTCATCCGCCACCACGGCCATGTGCCCCGCGCCGGCCAGCTCGCCCTCTACGACCAGTGGCCCGGGTTCTTCGACCTGAACGCCTTCTTCCTCCAGGCCACCGGCCTGCACTCGGCGCTCGGGTACGCGACCTGGACCCCGCCCGTCTTCAACGCCGTCCTGCTCGCCCCGCTGCTGCTGCTGTACCGGACGGTGACGCGGGACCGCCGGCTGCTGTGGGGGGCGGCGTGGGTCTTCTACTCGTGCTCCTGGGTGGGGCAGGACTACTTCGCCCCGCAGGCCTTCGCGTTCCTGCTCTTCGTGACGGCGATCGCCCTCGTCATGGGGCAGCTGCCCACCTCGGTGCTGTACGGCCCGGCCGGCCCGCCGGGCCGGTGGCCGGTCGGCCGGTTCGTGCTGGTCATGGTGGTCTCGGCGGTCATCATCACCTCGCACCCGCTGACTCCGCTGATGCTGATCAGCGCCCTGGTGGTGCTGTCGCTCCCGCGGCGCAACCGGCGGGTCGTGGTGCCCGTCCTGGCCGGCACGGCGGCGATGACCGTCCTGTGGGACGCCACCGTCGCCCGCCCCTATCTGTCGGAGAACCTCGGCGACTTCCTGGGCTCGCTGCTGAAGCCCGACGCCAACGTGTCCTCCGGTCTGGCCGCCCTCGGCACCGCGGCCCCCGGCCAGGTGGTGGTGTCCTGGGTCGACCGGGGCCTGTCCGCGGCGGTCTTCGTGCTGGCGGCGACCGCCTTCCTCGCCCACCCCTGGGTCCGCCGTACCGGCCTGCCGCTGCTCGTCGTGGCCCCGCTGCCGATCCTGACGGCGAACGCCTACGGCGGAGAGATGATCTTCCGCGCCTATCTCTTCGCGCTGCCCGCCGCGTCCTTCCTGATCGCGGCCCTCCTCTTCCAGCGCGAGAACCGGCCGCGCTTCCACCCGGCGGTCGTCTACCCGTTGCTGCTCGCCCTGCTCGGGGGCCTGGTGTTCGGCTACTACGGCAAGGAGTCGGCGAACTACTTCACGAAGGACGAGGTGGCGGCCGGACGCTTCGTCGCGGCGACCTCGCCTCCGGGGTCCACGATCGTCTCCGTCACGTCGGCCGTGCCCGCCCTGTACACGAGGTACGACGAGAAGACCGAACTCCAGCTGGACGAGCAGGACCTCGCCGACCGGCGGCGCCTGGCGAAGGATCCGGTGCGGGGGCTGGAGGGGTTCGTCCAGCACGCCACCCCCCGGCAGCCCGCCTACATCATCCTGAGCCGGGCCCAGGAGGCCGACGTGTACCAGCGGGGGGTCCTGCCCGACGGGACCATCGAGCGCATGGACAGGGCGCTGTCCGAGGCGCCGGGCTACGTGCCCGTCTACCGCAACAAGGACGCGGTGGTCTACCGGTACGAGGGCACGCAGGGCGGAGCGGGGTCGTGAGCCGCCCGCGCTGGGCCCTCGCGCTCTCCGGCTGGGTGGCGCTGGCCGCGGTCCTCCTGCTGCCCGACGCCTCGGCGCCACGCGTCGCGGTGACGACGGCGTTCCTGCTGGTCTGCCCCGGGCTGGCCGCCTCCCGGTGGGCCCGGCCGACCGCGGTACGCGCCTCGGACCGCGCGGCACTCCTGGAGACGGGGGTGCTGGCCGTGGTGGTCAGCGTGTCGATGACGGTGCTCGTGGTGGAGCCGCTGTTCCTCGGCGGCGTCTTCACGGTGGCCTGGGCCCTGCTCGTGCTCGCCGCCGCCACCACCGCGCTCGCCGTGCTGCCCGGCCCGGGCGAGCGCCGGCTGCGGCCCCCGCGAGCCGTCCCCGGCTCGGCCGCACGCCCGGCCGACGCGGGCCGGCACAAGCGGCCGCCGGCCTCGCACTGACCCGCCCCGCCGCACGGCCGGGGTCCCTCCGCTCGCTTGACGTCGCTCCCGAATCGTACGAATGTGTATATATACGCTGTAAACGTATGACGTAGGGCACGCATCGGAGAGCCATGGTCATGTACAACGTCGAACCGATCATCGATAGCGAACGAGAAGCCGGGGCGCACGGCAGCGTCAGCCTGGTCGTCCCCGCCCTCAACGAGGCGCGGAACATCGCGTGGGTCTTCGAGCAGATCCCTGAGTGCGTCGACGAGGTCATCCTCGTCGACGGCGACTCCACCGACGCCACGATCCCCATGGCCCAGCACTGCCTGCCCACCGTGCGCAACGTGCGGCAGAACGGACCCGGCAAGGGCAACGCGCTGCGCACCGGATTCCTGGAGGCGAAGGGCGACTTCGTGGTGATGATGGACGCCGACGGCAGCATGTCGCCGGCCGAGATCCCGCACTTCGTGCACTTCCTGGAACACGGCTACGACTTCGTCAAGGGTTCGCGGTTCGTCGCCGGCGGCGGCTCGCTCGACATCACCCTCATCCGCAGGATGGGCAACCAGGTCCTGCTGAGGGCCGCCAACCGCCTCTACCACGCCCGGCTGACCGACCTGTGCTACGGCTTCTGCGCGTTCCGGCGCAGCTTCCTCGACCAACTGGACCTGCACGCGGTCGGGTTCGAGATCGAGGCGGAGATGATCGTGCACGCGCTCCGCTCCGGTCTGCGCATCGCCGAGGTCCCCAGCCTGGAGCTGCCCCGGCGCAGCGGCTGCTCGAACCTCCATGCCATCTCCGACGGGCGCCGGGTGCTGCGCACCCTGCTCTCGGAACGGCCGGGGGCCCGGTCCGCCGCCCCCCGGCCCGTGAGAAGCGCGTCGTGAACTCCGCCCCGGCGTCCGCCACCCGGATCCGGCCGCCGGTGCCGGTGGTCGACATCGACCTGGAGCGTCCGGGCGAGTTCCGGCTCCCCGGCGACCGGGGACCGGTCCGCCCACAGGGGCGGGCGCTGGCACTCGTACGTCTGCACGGCCGCCCCCTGGGCATGGTCGGCGCCGCCGACGCCAGCGGACCCGACGGGCTGTGGCAGGCGCTGGCCGACACGGCCCGCGTGGAACTGGCCGACGAACTGACCGCCGAACTCGCCCGGCACCGCGCCGCGCCGGCGGACCGCGCCCCATGCCGTCCCGCGCCCCGGGCGCCGCTCGTCAGCGTGGTGGTGGCCACCCGTGACCGGCCGGAGAAACTGCGCGACTGCCTGCACGCGCTGCTGCGCTCGCGGTACCCCGAGTTCGAGATCGTCGTGGTCGACAACGCCCCGGCCGACGCGAGGACCGAGGCCCTCGTCCGCTCGGAGTTCGCCGGGCGGGTCCAGTACGTGCGCGAGCCCGTCGCCGGGCTGGCCCGCGCCCACAACCGGGGGCTCGCCCGGGTGCGCGGGCCCGTCGTGGCCTTCACGGACGACGACACCCTCGTGGACCCGGGCTGGCTGGCGGCGCTGGCCGGGCCCTTCGCCCGCGACTCCCGGACCGGCTGCGTCACCGGGCTGATCGTCCCCGCCGAGCTGGAGACCGCGGCGCAGCAGGCGCTCGAACGGCAGGGCGGTTTCGCGAAGGGGTACCTGCCACGCACCTGGTCGCTGTCCGATCCGCCGGCGGATCCGCTGTTCCCGTTCACCGCCGGCCGCTTCGGCTCCGGCGCCAACATGGCGTTCCGCACCGGGACGCTCCGCGCCCTGGGCGGCTTCGACACCGCGACCGGCGCCGGGACCCCGGGCCGGGGCGGTGACGACCTGCTGGCCTTCTTCCGGGTCCTGACGGCGGGTCACACGCTGGCCTACCAGCCGAGCGCCATCGTCTGGCACCGCCATCGCCGCACCGGCGACGCCGTGGCCGCGCAGGCGTTCGGGTACGGCGCGGGCCTCGGCGCCTATCTCACCGGCGCGCTGCTGCACGACCCCCGCCGGCTGCCGGCCCTGCTGCGGCGGCTGCCCGGCGGCATCCGCCACGCGGTGACCCGGTCCCGGGACCGCGCCGCCGACCCCGAGGCCGGCTGGTCCCGGCATCTGGCACTCCTGGAGGCGCGGGGCATGGTCTACGGCCCCTGCGGCTATCTGCGGGGGCGTCTGACCGGCGCCGGAAACTGATCCGAGGTGAACGGCTTGGACACCCCTCCGGTGGCCGACCCGGCCGCACGAGACGCCGGTCGGCGGCGCGGCCCGCGGGAGATGCTGCGCGCCGGTGTCGCCTCGGTGCTCCCGGGCGAGCCCGTCCTGCGCACCGGACACGTGCTCGCGGTCAGCTCCCTCGTCAACGCCGGACTCGGCTTCTTCTTCTGGACGTTCGCGACGCACTGGTACGACGAGCGGACCGTGGGCCTGAGTTATTCGGCGCTCTCGGCGGCGCTGCTGCTCACGGGCATCGGGCAGCTCAACCTCAACGACTTCCTGGTGCGGTTCGTGCCGACCGCGGGCCGCCGCAGCCGCCGCATGGTCCTCACCTGCTACGCGGCGAGCATCTCCTTCAGCGTCGTCGTGGCCCTGCTGTTCCTCGCGTTGGTGCCGGTGGTCGCCCCGCGGCTCGGGTTCCTGCTGTCCCCGGTGGCCGCCGTCAGCTTCGTGGTGGCCGTCGCCGGATACGCCGTCTTCGTGCTGCAGGACGGCGCGCTCACGGCGGTCCGTATGCCGGGCTGGGTGGTGGGCGAGAACCTGATCTTCGCCTTCGTGAAGATCCTGCTGCTCGCCCTGGGCGCCGCCCTGGCCCTCTCCTCCGGGATCCTGCTGTCGTGGGCGGGCGCCCTCGTGGTCTCGCTGCTCGTGGCCAACTCCGTCCTGATGGGCCGCGGCATCCCCCGCCACGAGCGGGAGACGAGGACCGCGCCGCCCCCGCCCCGCATGCTCAAGTACGCCACGGCCGACTGGTTCGGTTCCTTGTTCCGGACCGCCGGGTACACCGTGGTCCCGCTGATCGTGCTGAACAACTGCGGCGCCGAACAGAGCGCGTTCTACTCGGTGGCCTGGAACATCGCCTACGTGCCCTACCTGATCGCCCGCAACATGGGGACCTCGCTGCTCGCGGAGTCCGTGCGCGGACCCGAACGACTCGTGGCGCACTCGCTGCGCGTCCTGCGCCACTCGGGACTGCTCCTGGGCGCCGTCACCGTCGTCCTGATCGCCGCGGCACCGGAGATCCTGTCGATCTTCGGTGCCTCCTACGCCGCCCAGGGGACCACCCTGCTGCGGCTGCTGGCCCTGTCCGCGCTGCCGAACCTGCTGCTGAGCGTGGCCATCGACGTGGCCCGGGCGCGACGGCACCTGAACTGGGCCGTCGGCCTTCAGGTGGCGATGTGCGTCCTGGTCCTGGGCCTCACCCACGTGCTGCTGCCGCACTTCGGGGTCGCGGGCGCGGGGCTCGCGTGGCTGGCCACCCAGTGCGTGATCGCCCTCTTCCTGATCGCCTCCAGGTCCCGCTGGCTCGTCCCCGTCACCGAAGGATCGTCATGAACAGCGCACTGCCCGCCACCCGCACCGTCCCCACCCTGTCGGTCGTCGTCTGTGCCTACACCCTGGACCGCTGGGAGGACCTGCGGGCCGCGATCGGGTCGGTACTGGTCCAGGACCCGCCCGCCGACGAGGTCGTCCTGGTCGTCGACCACAACGAGGCGCTCCTCGAACGGGCCCGGCGGGAGCTGCACGGCGTGCTGGTGGTGCCCAACCAGAGGCGCCGCGGTCTGTCCGGGGGCCGCAACACGGGCGTGGCGGTCTCCCGCGCCGACGTGGTGGCCTTCCTCGACGACGACGCCACCGCGGAACCGGGGTGGACGGACCGCCTGCTCGCGCCCTACGCCGACCCCCGCGTGGTGGGCGTCGGCGGGTTCGTGCGGCCGTGGTGGGCGACCGGGCGCCCGGTCTGGTTCCCGCCGGAGTTCGACTGGGTGGTGGGCTGCTCCTACCGGGGACAGCCCGGCCGGGCCGCCCGGGTGCGCAACTTCATCGGCGCCAACATGTCCTTCCGCAGAAGCGAACTGGTCGCCGTCGGCGGCTTTCTCGACGCCCTGGGACGCGTGGGCAGCCGTCCGGTGGCGAGCTGCGACGAGACGGACCTGTGTCTGCGGATCGCCGCCCGCGACCCGCGGGCCGTCCTGCTGTACGAGCCGGCCGCCGAGATACGGCACCGGGTCCCCGACTCCCGTACCGACTGGGCCTACTTCCGCAACCGCTGCTACATCGAGGGGCTGTCCAAGGCGCTGGTGGCCCGGCGCTGCGGCAGCGGGCCCGCGCTCGCCACCGAGCGCGTGTACATGCGGTCGGTCATCCCGCGGGCCCTCGCCCGCAACGTGACCGGGATCCGGCGCCCCGGCGCGCTGCGCACGATCGGGGCGCTGTCGGGGGGCGTGTGCGCGACCGTCGCCGGTTATCTCGTCGGCACGGTGAGGCCGTTGGGTTCCCGGCGCACCTCACGGCTTCCCTTCCGCCATCCCGTCCGGCGTCCGCGCAGGTCCGCGAACCCACCGGCGACGGCCCGGACATGAACGTCGTACCCGTCTTCCTGTATCACGCGGTGAGTGACGAATCCCCTTCGTGGCTCGCGGAGTTCACGGTCAGTCCGCGCACGTTCGCGACGCACCTGGACCTGATCGCCGACCGCGGACTGCGGGTGGTGCCCCTGCGCCGCCTGGTCGACGCCCTGCTCGGCGGCCCACCGGTGCCGCCCCGGTCCGCGGTGCTGACCTTCGACGACGGGTACGCCGACTTCGCCTCCACCGTGGCCCCCCTCCTGGCGGCACGGGGACTGCCCGCGACGCTGTACGTCACCACCGGCGCCCTGGGCACGCCCGGACGGCGCCCGGGCGGCGGGCCGTTCCCGTCCGTGGCGACCCTGACCTGGGCCCAGGTCAGGGAGTTGGACGCCGCCGGGGTGGAGATCGGCGGGCACACCGAGACCCATCCGCAGCTGGACACGCTGACCCGGGCGTCGGTGCGGGCGGAGGTGGCCGGCTGCAAGCAGCGGATCGAGGACGAACTCGGCCACCGTGTCGACTCGTTCGCCTATCCGCACGGCTACTCCAGCCGCACCGTGCGCGCGGTGGTGCGGGAGGCCGGATGGACCTCGGCCGCCGCCATCCGGGCGTCGTCGGCGTTCAGTTCGGAGCGGGACGACCCGCTGCGGTTCGCCCGGCTCATGGTCCGTGCCGACACCGGCAGGGACCGCTTCACGCTCTGGACCCGCGGCGCGGGGGCGCCGGTGGCTCCGTTCGCCGAGGGGCTGCGCACCCGGGGCTGGCGGGCCTATCGCAGGGCACGGGCGGTGGCCGGGCGGCCGTACCGGGCGATCCCCGCCTGACGGCCGGCCGCGGACCCGGCGGCCGTCAGGGCTGCCAGACCCTTACCCAGTCCACGCGCATACGGGCCGAACCGACGTCCGCGGGCGGGGTGGTGGGCAGGCCGACGGCCAGGTTGAGGATGAGTTCCATCGGCACGTGGGAAATGCGCTCGGGGTCGGTCACCCGGAACCGTTCGACCCCGTCGACGTACCAGACGAGTCTGTCCTTCTCCCAGAGCAGCGCGAAGACGTGGTAGCCGTCGGGGAAGCCGGCCGAGTCGAAGGTCCCGCGCTGCTTGCGGTCCGCGCCGTCGGCGTTGCGCCAGTGCGTGAACATCGTGAGCTGCCGCGTGGTGCCGAGGAACTCCATGATGTCGATCTCGGGCGGGGTGTAGCGGCTCGCGGGCATCAGCCAGAACTCGGAGGCCATGCCGGCCTGCGGCGGGATGCGCACCGCCGCCTCGAAGTAGCCGTAGGTGAAGGTCTCCCGGGGCCGGGCGTACCAGTCGTCCCGGCCGGTGGAGACCATGCCGGAGACCCACGGGTAGAGCTTCCCGTCGCTCCCCCGGGTGGCCCGGCGCTGGGCGGTGAGGGTCAGCACTCCCCCGCCCACGGTGGCCTGACCGGGCTGGTACCACTCCAGTTCGTTGTTGGTGGCGATGGTGCAGCCGCGCTCGTTCCAGTCGTAGCACGTGGTCCAGCGGTGGGTGTCGAGACGCGAGCCGTCGAACTCGTCGTGGAAGACCATCCGCCAGCCCGCGGGCGCCGAGACCCGGGACACCGCGGGCCCCCGCGCGGATCCGCCGACGTCCCCCGCCACCAGCACGATCACGAGCACCGCGAAGACCGCGCCCCAGAACGCCAGATGCCGGTGCGGGCGCCGGTGCCGGCCGTGCGGGTGCGGGCCGTGCGGATGCGGGCCGCCCGGCGCGCGGCGCGGCCGGAGCCTCACCGTGTTCTCCCGCGGCGGTGCTCGCGCGGCGCCGAGGCGGTCACGCCCGGGCCCCGGCCCAACGGTCGCATTCGTGCAGCACGGGCGCCACCGTGTGCGCGAGCCACCCGTGACTGCGGCCGAAACGGGGGGACTTGCGGACGTTGTTGGTCACGTGCCAGAGCCAGCTCAGCAGGGGGACCGCCACCGGGTCGGCGACGCCGTGGTCCGGGTCGAGACCGGCCAGCGCCAGCAGCGGGCGGTCGGCGTCCGGGATGCGGCCGACGCGCAGCGTCTCGGCGACCAGGCCCCCCAGCGGGCGGCCGGTGAGCGTGGAGCGCAGGGCGACCACGAAGGAGTAGGCGTCGATCTCGCACGGTCCGCGGGCGCGACCGCTGCCCCAGTCGAAGACGCCGGTCACCTGGAGGGGCACGCCGTCGAGGAGCACGTTGCCGGGGTGGTAGTCGCCGTGGGTCCAGCCCTCGGTCAGCACGGCGCCGGCCAGGGCCGCCTCCAGCCGCCGGCCGAGGGCCCGGAACTCGGCAGCCCGGCGGCCGGAGCGGTACCGGGGCGTTCCGGCGGCGAGATCCGTCAGCTGCGCGGCGCACCAGGCAGGCGCCCGGTCGGCCGCCGCCCTGGGCCGCCCGGTGGCGGCCCGCAGATCCGCCAACAGCCGCATCGCGGGCGCCACCACGGCGTACGGGTCGTCGCCGGCGTGCCGGAGCAGGGTGTCCGCCGGGACGCCCTGGAGCCTGCTCTGGGCGAAGGTCCCCGCGGGGCCGGGCGAACCGACGGCTCGCGGCAGCAGCGCACGCCAGGGGTCGAGCCTGCCGTCGGCCCCCAGTTCCTGCAGTACCTCCCGCTCGCGCACGGTGACGGCGGCCCCGGCCTCGTTCCTGGGGTGCTTGACCACCAGGCTTCCCGCGTCGCCGCGCAGCTCGAACATGAGCAGGCCCGCTTCGGGCAGGGACGGGCGCCGCACCACCGTGACGTCCCCGGGACCCGCGCCGCGTACCAGCCAGTGCGCACGGAGGCGGTCGTCCAGGCCGGCCAGCGCGCGCGGGAAGTACAGGGGCAGCAGACCGGACAGCGAGGACAGCTTGGCGGGTGTCTTCATACCAGACCTTGCCATATGCGCATACACCGTAAACATACGATATTTCAGGCAGACTCCGGCCGCCACCAGACGGCCGGACCGGCCCCCTCCACCACCGCCCGGAAACCGCCCTGGAAAGCGGCCTTGGAAGGCGGCCCTGGGAAACCGCCCGGAGAAGCCGCCCGGAAATGCCGAGAGGCCGTTTCAGATTTCTCTGAAACGGCCTCTGGCCTGCGACTTCGTAAAGTCGGGACGACAGGATTTGAACCTGCGACCCCTTGACCCCCAGTCAAGTGCGCTACCAAGCTGCGCCACGTCCCGGCGATGTCACACGGTGTCCCCGCGTGATCGCGCTGACAGCACTTTACCGCACCGCGCGGGCCGATCCGACGGGGGGCGCCGCCGACGGCCACCGGCCCGGGCGCGGGACAATCGGCGCATGGACGGTCGAGGCGCCGGGCAGCCGGAGGACACACGGGACCGGGACGGGCAGGGGCGGGCGCGCAACGCGCGGCCCCGGGACGGGCTCGGACGGCCCCTGCCGTACGGCGCCGACGGCGTGGCCCGGCAGCCCGAGGGCGTGGTGCGCACCCCGCCGCAGACCGTCGCGCAGGCGCAGGCGCTGCTTGACGACGGCAGGCCGTTCCACGCGCACGAGGTCTTCGAGGACGCGTGGAAGACGGGGCCGCAGGGCGAGCGCGCGCTGTGGCGTTCGCTGGCCCAGCTGGCGGTCGGCCTCACGCATGCCGCGCGCGGCAACGCCACGGGCGGGGCCCGGCTGCTGCGCCGGGGCGCGGACGGGGTCGAGGAGTGGTCGGCGGGCGGCCCGGCGACGCCGTACGGCATGGATCTCGCGGGGGTCGTCCGCTGGGCGCGGGAACTGGCGGGGCGGGTGGAGCGCGGCGAGCCGGTCGACGCGGGGGCGGCCGCGCCGCGGCTCCGCGGGGACGGGACGCCGTAGCGGACCGGGACGGGACCGGGGCCGGACCGGTGCGGGGGCGTGGCGGCGCATGGGGCAGACTCGACGCCGTGCGAAGGATTCATGTGATCGGCATCGGGGCGGGCGACCCCGACCAGCTGACCCTCCAGGCGGTCCGCGCCCTGCGCGACACCGACGTGTTCTTCATCCTCGACAAGGGCGAGGTGAAGAGCGACCTCACCCAGCTGCGCCGGGACCTGCTCCGGACGCATGTGCCGGAGGGGACCTACCGGCTGGTCGAGGCGCGCGACCCCGAGCGGGACCGTGCCGCGGGCGGGGACGCGTACTCGCCGGCCGTCGGGGACTGGCGCAGCGCCCGCGCCGCCATCTACGAACGGCTGATCCGCGAGGAGCTGGCGGACGGGGAGCGCGGGGCGTTCCTCGTGTGGGGCGACCCCGCGCTGTACGACAGCACGCTGGCCATCCTCCAGGAGGTGCTGGACGGGGGCACGGTGGCGTTCGAGTACGACGTCGTGCCGGGCATCAGCAGCGTCTCGGCGCTGGTGGCGCGCCACCGCACGGGACTGAACCGGGTGGCCCGCCCGGTGCAGATCACCACGGGGCGGCGGCTGGCCGAGGGCTTTCCGCGGGACGTGGACGACGTGGTCGTGATGCTCGACGCGCGGCAGGCCTTCCGGCGGTTCGCGGACGAGGACATCGACATGGACATCTACTGGGGCGCGTACATCGGCACGCCCGACGAGATCCTCATCTCGGGCCCCGTCCGCGAGGCGGCGCCCCGGATCGAGGAGGCGCGGGCGGAGGCGCGGGAACGCAAAGGCTGGATCATGGACACGTACTTGCTGCGCAGGCATCGGCAGGGGGACTGACCGGCCCTGACCCCGTCCGCGGCCCGGTGGGGCCCCTTCGCGCAGTTCCCCGCGCCCCTGAAAAGCGGCGGCTTGCGCCGGATGAGATGGCGCCGCGGGCCGGTGGGGGCTTGGCGCGCCGTTCCCCGCGCCCCTGACGGGGCCCGTCGGCCCACGCCCTCACGCCCTGAAGGGGCGCGGGGAACTGCGCGCCAAGCCACGGCGCACCCGCACGGTTCCGCACAGGGGGTGCGGCCCCGGGCACCCGGGTGGGTGTAACCCACATGCGGGCCCGTCACGGCAGTGTGATCGTGGGGGGCGTGACCGTCACCGAGGATTCCGCCGGCCAGGCGCCCGTGCCGGAGGGACAGCCACCCGTCCTGGAGGGCCGCCGGCGCAACGTCGTCTTCGCCACCATCGTGCTGGGCATCCTGCTCGCCGCGCTCGACCAGACGATCGTCGGCACCGCCCTCCCGACCATCGTGTCGGACCTGGGCGGCGCCGCGCACATGTCGTGGGTCGTCACGTCGTACCTCCTCGCGGAGACCGTCTCGACCGTGCTGGTCGGCAAGTTCGGCGACCTGTTCGGCCGCAAGGTGGTCTTCCAGGTGTCGGCGATCGTGTTCATCACGGGCTCGTTCCTGTGCGGCCTCGCCACGAACATGTCGCTGCTGATCTCCTGGCGGGCACTCCAGGGCGTCGGCGCGGGCGGCCTGATGGTGACCGCGATGGCGCTCATCGCGGACGTCATCCCGCTGCGCGAACGCGGCAAGTACCAGGGCGCGATCGGCGCCGTGTTCGGGGTCGCCACCGTCATCGGGCCGCTGCTCGGCGGGCTGTTCACGGACCATCTGACCTGGCGCTGGGCGTTCTACATCAACGTGCCGATCGCGATCGCCGTCGTCATCGCGGCCGCCCGCACCATTCCGGTGGTCAAGTCCGCCACCCGGCCCGTCATCGACTACCTCGGCATCGCCCTGGTGGCGGTCGGCGCGAGCGCCCTGATCCTCGCGACGAGTTGGGGCGGCAACGAGTACGCGTGGAACTCCGGCGTCATCATCGGCCTGTTCGCGGGCGGCGCGATCGCGCTCGCGCTGTTCTGCTGGGTGGAGACCCGGGCGCAGGAACCGATGCTGCCCATGCGGCTGTTCGGGAACCCGGTGTTCGCGGTCTGCTCGGTGCTCAGCTTCATCGTCGGGTTCGCGATGCTCGGCGCGATGACGTATCTGCCGAGCTATCTCCAGTACGTCGACGGCGATTCGGCGACCATCTCCGGCGTCCGCACCCTCCCCCTGGTGATCGGACTGCTCATCGCGTCCGTCTTCTCCGGCAACGTGGTCAGCAAGACCGGCCGCTACCGCGTCTTCCCGATCGTCGGCTCACTGGTGATGGGCCTCGGGCTGTATCTGATGTCCCGCATGGGCCCCGGCACCGGGGCGTGGCTGGAGTCCCTGTACATGTTCGTGCTGGGCGTCGGCATCGGCCTGAGCATGCAGGTGCTGACCATCGCCGTGCAGAACACCGTCGAGTACTCCGACCTCGGCACCGCCACCTCCGGTGTCACCTTCTTCCGGACGCTGGGCAGTTCGTTCGGCACGGCCGTGTTCGGCACCATCTACACCAACACCCTGAAGCCGAACCTCAGCGACGGCGTCGCCGAGGCGGCCGGCCTCGGGGTGCTCTCCCCCGCCGCCATCGCCAAGGCGGCGACCAGCCCGGAGGGGGTGCACCGGCTGCCCGCGCCGGTCGCCGCGCCGATCATCGACGCCTACGCCGACACCATCCACACCGTGTTCCTGTGGACCGTTCCGGTGGCGGCGGTCGGCTTCGTGGTCGCCCTGTTCCTCAAGGAGGTCCCGCTGCGCGACAGCGCGCGGATGGGCTCCACCGACATGGGCGAGGGCTTCGCCTCCCCGCACGGCGCGGACTCCCAGCGGCTCCTGGAGGCGTCCGTCGGGAAGATCATCGGCCGGACCGACCTCGACACCGCCCGCCGCATCATCCAGCAGTCCGACAGCCGGCTCGACGTGGCGGGCGCGTGGGCGGTCATGCAGGTGGAGCTGTACACACGGCTGGTCGGCCACGCGAGTCTCGGGCTGATCGCGGGCCGCCGCCGGCTTCCGCCGGAGGTGCTGATGCCGGTGTTCGACCGGATGGTCGAGGAGGGCTGCCTGACCCGGCACGGTCTCTTCCTCGCCCACACCGAGGCGGGCGAGCGGGAGGCGGAGGCGCTCAGCCGGGCGTGGGGCAGGTGGCTGTCGGACCGGGTCGAGGAGGACATCGGCCGCCCGACCGGCCTGGACCTGCGCGCCGCCGTCGACGCGATCGCCAAGCGGCTGCTGGTGGAGGACCTCAGCGGAGGTCTGCCGCAGCGCCCGGAGGAACCGGCGACGGACGGCACCCGCTGACCGTCCGGCGACCCGCCGCGACTGGACCCACCGCCCTCCCGCCGACCGTCCGGCGACCCGTCACGGCCGGACCCACCGCAGCCCCGCCGAGCATCCGGCGGCCCGTCGCGGCCGGACTCACCGCAGTCGCGGCTCCAGTTCGGCCAGGGCGGCCGGTACGTCGGCCACCGCCGTCACGCCCTCGGGCAGCGGCGGGCGTCGTACGAGCACGACGGGCACGCCGAGTTCGCGGGCGGCGGTGAGCTTCGCGGAGGTCGCCGTACCGCCGCTGTCCTTGGTGACCACGACGTCGATGCGGTGTGCGCGCAGCAGCGCGCTCTCGTCGGCGACCGTGAACGGGCCGCGCGCGAGCAGCACTTCGGTGTGCGGCGGCATGGGCGGCTCGGGCGGCTCCACGGACCGTACGACGAAGTGGAGTCCGGCCAGGTGGGCGAAGGCGGCGAGGCCCAGCCGGCCCGTGGTCAGCAGCACGCGGCCGCCGAGCTCCGGCAGCAGGGCGGCCGCCTCGGGCAGCGAGGAGACGGAGTGCCAGCGGTCCCCCAGGCCCGGCCGCCAGCCGGGCCGGCGCAGCACGACCAGCGGGAGCCCGGTCGCGGCGGCGGCGCGGGCCGCGTTCGCGGTGATGGCGGCGGCGAACGGGTGGGTGGCGTCGACCAGTACGTCCACCCGCTCCGCGCGCAGCCACGCGGCGAGCCCCTCGGCGCCGCCGAACCCGCCCACGCGCAGCTCCCCTTCGAGGGCGCCGGGCCGGGACACGCGTCCGGCGAGCGATGTGGTCACCCGGGCCCCGGGGTGGGCCACGAGGGCGGCGGCCAGTTCGCGGGCCTCGGTCGTGCCGCCGAGGATCAGCAGGTGCGCGGGCATGGCACCGAGCGTACGGGGCGGCTCGACGGGGAGGTGAACACGGTTCAGCGCAGCAGCAGTTGCAGCGCGCCCAGCACGGTGGCGGCGATGACGAGCTGCTCGAACAGCCGCTGGTCGATCTTGTGCACGGCCCATTTGCCGAGGAGCGCCCCGCCGACCACGAACCCCGCGAGGGCCGCGTCGAGCAGCAGCGAGCGGCCGTCGATCAGGCCGAGCCCCGCGCTGAAGGGCACCTTGGTCAGGTTCACGATGAGGTAGAAGAAGGCGGAGGTGCCGAGGAAGCCGAGCTTGCGGAAGCCCGCGGAGAGCAGGTACAGCGACATCACGGGGCCGCCCGCGTTGGCGACCATGGTGGTGAAGCCGCCGAGGACGCCGTAGGAACGGGCCCTGGCCCGGCCCGCCCTGGTGGTGACCGCGCCCGGTTCGGCGGCCCGCTCGCCGGTGCGGCGGCGCCACACCGTGATGCCCGCCATCAGCAGCAGGATCGCGCCGATCGAGGTGCGCACCATGCCGTCGTCCGCCCACAGCAGGAACAGCGTGCCGGCCACCACGCCCGCGGCCGCCGCGGGGAAGAGCCGCCACAGCGTGGGCCAGTGGGCGTGCCGCCGGTAGGTGGCGACGGCCAGCACGTCGCCGCAGAGCAGCAGCGGCAGCAGTACGCCGGTGGAGGCGCGGGCGGGCAGCACGGCCGCGAAGACGGCGAGGCTGACCGTGTTGGCACCGTTGACCGCGGTCTTGGAGAAGCCGACGAGAAGGGTGGCGAGCGCGAGGGCGGCGAACCCCCACCCGGATATGTGCCAGAGCGTCATCGTGTCCATGCGAACACCGATGCTATGCACAGGCATCCGTCCGTGTCGCGCCCCAAAGGGGCGCGGGGATCTGCGCGACCGGCCACGACGCACCCGCACACGGCATCCGGCCGCACAGGGCGCCGCGCCCGAAAGGGGCGCGGGGAACTGCGCGACCGGCCACGCCGCACCCGCACAGGCACCCGGCCAGAGGAACCGGCACCGATTCCCCGAGCCCCCCGCAGGGGCTCAGTGCCGCTCCACCAGCACCGCGCTCCCCTGCCCCACCCCCACGCACATGGTCGCGAGACCCCGTTCCGCGCCCGTCCGGCGCATCCGGTGCAGCAGCGTGGTGAGGATGCGGGCGCCCGAGCAGCCCAGCGGGTGACCGAGGGCGATCGCGCCGCCGCTGGGGTTCACCAGGTCGGGGTCGACGCCGAGGAGGTCGACGCAGGCCAACGCCTGTGCGGCGAACGCCTCGTTGAACTCCGCCTCCTGGACGTCCGCGACGCTCCAGCCGGCCCGTGTCAGCGCCTTGCGGGTGGCGGGGACCGGGCCGAGGCCCATCACGTCGGGGTGCACCCCGGCCGAGGCGCCCGCGACATAGCGGCCGAGGGACTCCAGGCCCAGGTCGTTGAGGGCCTCCTCGCTGACCAGGAGCAGGCCGGCGGCGCCGTCGTTCATCGGGGACGCGTTGCCCGCCGTGACGGTGCCGCCCGCGCGGAAGACGGGCTTGAGGCGGGCCAGCTTCTCCGGGGAGGTGTCCTCGCGCACGCACTCGTCGCTGTCGACGACCACGCCGTCGGGGCGTTCGACGGGCAGGATCTCGTCGTCGAAGTGCCCGTTCTTGCGCGCCTCGGCGGCCCTTTGGTGGCTGCGCAGGGCGAAGGCGTCCTGGCGCTCGCGCGAGATGCCGTGGCGTTCGGCGACCTCCTCCGCGGTCTCCCCCATGGCCAGCACCCCGTGCAGGTCCTTCATCGCCGGGTTGACGAGCCGCCAGCCCAGGCGGGTGTCGTACGTCTCGATGCGGTGCGGCAGCGCCTCGTCGGGGCGGGGCAGCACGAAGGGGGCGCGGCTCATCGACTCGGAGCCGCCCGCGAGCACGATGTCCGCCTCTCCGGCGGCGACGGTGCGCGCGGCGGCGGTGACGGCCTCCATGCCGGAGGCGCAGAGCCGGTTGACCGTGGCGCCGGGCACCGAGTCCGGGAGGCCGGCGAGCAGGGCGGCCATGCGGGCGACGTTGCGGTTGTCCTCGCCCGCCTGGTTGGCGGCGCCCCAGTAGACGTCGTCGATCCGGGCCGGGTCGAGCGCGGGCACGTCCGACACCAGGGCCCGGATCACGGCCGCGGCGAGATCGTCGGGCCGTACGGTGGACAGCGCCCCGCGGAGCTTGCCGATGGGGGTGCGGCGGGCGGCGGCGAAGTGGACGGGACGCACGTGGGACTCCTGACCGGCGGCGCTGACGGCTCTGACGACACACTTAATTAGCGTTGCTAGTTTTGGACTCTAGTCCCAGGACCGCTCTCCTGGGAACCCTGGGACGATCCGGAGGAGCCATGCCCGAGCCCGAGGTCCGCGAGCACGTCCTGGACGGCGCCCGGGGCGCCCTCGCCGTCCACGAGTGGCCGCACGCCCACCCCCGCCGGGTCGTCCTGGTCTCGCACGGCTACGGCGAGCACGCCGGGCGGTACGCGGGCCTCGCCGCCGTACTGCACCGGCACGGCGCCGCGGTGTACGCGCCCGACCACCTCGGGCACGGGCGCTCCGCGGGCGAGCGGGTGCTGATCGAGGACTTCGAGGACGTCGTCGGCGACCTGCGCACCGCCGCCCTGTTCGCGACCGCCGCGCACCCCGGGCGGCCGGTCGTGCTGGTCGGGCACTCCATGGGCGGGCTGATCGCCGCCCGGTACGCGCAGCGGTACGGCGACGACCTTGCCGCGCTCGTGCTGTCGGGGCCGGTGATCGGCGGCTGGGCGCTGCCGGGACGGCTGCTGGCGCTCGACGAGATCCCCGACACACCCATCAGCCCGGGGGCGCTGTCCCGCGACCCGGCCGTGGCCGCCGCCTACGCCGCGGACCCGCTGGTGTGGCACGGCGGGATGAAGCGGCCGACGGTGGAGGCGTTCGCCCGCACCCTGGACACCGTGGCGCGCGGCGGCGACGTGGGCGCCCTCCCGGTGCTGTGGCTGCACGGCGAGGCCGACCCGCTGGTGCCGCTGCCGGGCAGCCGCGTCGGCGTGACGGCACTGAGCGGCGGGCGGCTGACCGAACGCGTCTACCCGGGGGCGCGGCACGAGGTGTTCCACGAGGAGAACAGGGACGAGGTCTTCGCCGACCTCACCGGGTTCCTGGACGGAGTTTGCCAGGCCTGAGAGACCCCCCGCGGGCCGGTGGGGGCCGGTCGCGCAGTTCCCCGCGCCCCTTTCGGGGTGGGTCTGTCCGTGTGTCAGGTGCGGGTCCGTCGTGGCTTTTCGCGCAGTTCCCCGCGCCCCTGAGGGGCGCGGGGAACTGCGCGAAGAGCTCCACCGGCCCGCGGGCGAACAACCGCCGGAGGCAGCAGGCCCCGACAGGGGCGCGGGGAACTGCGCGACCGGCCCCCACCGGCCCGCAGGCGTCGTTTGCCCGCAGAGCCCCGGGGCACCCGCACCCGCATGGAACGGGATTGGATGCGGAACGCCGCCTGCGTCGGAGAGGACCCCGAGTTGTTCTTCCCCGTGGGCGCCACGGGACCGGCGCTGCGCGAGGCGGCCGAGGCGAAGCGGGTCTGCGCCCGCTGCCCGGTGGCCCGGCAGTGCCTGACGTACGCACTGAGGAACGGGCAGACGTCCGGCGTGTGGGGCGGGACCGACGAGGCCGAACGGGCCGACCTGGTGCGCGGGTCCGGGGCCCGGCTCAGAGCCCGCTGACGGGCAGGTCCAGGACGCGGGCGATCGTGCGGAGCACCCCGTTGTCGTTGTTGGACGGCGCGACGTGGCGGGCCCGCGAGACGACCTCGGGGTGGGCGTTGGCCATCGCGAAGGACCACTCGGCCGCGTCCATCATCTCCAGGTCGTTGAGGTAGTCGCCGAAGACCATGGTCTGCGCGGGCGTGATGCCCAGCTCCCGCTGGAGCCCGCGCAGGGCGGCGCCCTTGTCCGCGGTGCGGTTCATCACGTCGACCCAGTGCTCGCCGGAGACGACGACCGAGTGCGTCGCGGCGAAGGGGGCGAGGGCGGGCGCGGTGGAGTGCTCGGCGGAGCCGAAGTCGAAGAGGGCCACCTTGATGATGTCGTCCTCGACGGCGGTGGTGTCCTCGACGATCCGGTGCTCGGCGTAGTACTTGAGCACCTCGTCGAGGAACGGCCGGTCGGTGCGGTCCACGTACGCGGCCCGCTTGCCGCAGACCACGGCGCCGACGTCGACGCCGTCCGCGACGAGCCCGCGTACCGCCCGCACGACCGCGGCGACGACGGCCGGGTCCATCGGGTCGGAGCTGAGCTCCACGCCGTCGCGCACCACGTAGGTGCCGTTCTCCGCGATGAACACCATGCCCTCGGCCACGTCGGAGAAGTCGCGGGCCAGGGTGGCGTACTGCCGTCCGCTCGCCGGGCTGAACAGCACCCCGCGCTCGCGCAGCAGGGCCAGTACCTCGCGCAGGCGGGGCGGGGCCTGCTTGGCGTCGTCCAGGAGGGTGCCGTCCATGTCCGAGACGACGAGTCGGATGTCGGCGGGGCCTGCCTGGGGGCCGGCGGTGGACGGGGCGGGGGCGAGGTACGGCATGTGCTGCTTCCGGTCGGGGCGCACGTCACACCGGTGGGTGGTCCGCGCACCGGTGGTCGCTTCTCCGCACACCAGTGTCGCAAACGCGCCGCGGGGGTCGTCCCCGCCGAATCCCGGGACAGGCTGATCATCGGGCGGCAGAATGGCGACGGACGTGACGGACGACACGAAGGGCGAGGACGACGTGACCGACAACACCCATCCCCCGACAGGCGGATCGGCGAGGCTCAACACCTCCGTGGCGCACAACGCGCGGGTGTGGAACTACTGGATCGGCGGCAAGGACAACTACGAGGTCGACCAGCAGGTCGGCGAGCACGTCGCGACGATGTTCCCGGTGATCCGTGAGGTGGCCCGCGCGGACCGTGACTTCCTCGGCCGGGCTGTGACCCATCTCGCGGCCGAGCGCGGGGT
Source organism: Streptomyces mangrovisoli (assembly GCF_000974985.2). Classification (GTDB taxonomy): domain Bacteria; phylum Actinomycetota; class Actinomycetes; order Streptomycetales; family Streptomycetaceae; genus Streptomyces; species Streptomyces mangrovisoli. The sequence goes on from NZ_LAVA02000022.1 coordinate 61,121, forward strand.
GCGCCAGTTCCTCGACGTCGGCACCGGGCTGCCGACCGTGGACAACACGCACGAGATAGCCCAGCGCGTCAGCCCGGACTCCCGGATCGTCTACGTCGACAACGACCCGATCGTCCTGGTGCACGCGCGCACCCTGCTCACCAGCACCCCCGAAGGCGTCACCGACTACATCGACGCCGACGTGCACGACCCGGCGGCCATCGTGGAGCGGGCCGCCGGGACGCTGGACCTCGGACAGCCGGTCGCGGTGATGCTGCTCGGCATCCTCAACTTCGTGCTGGACACCGACAAGGCCCGGGAGATCGTGCGCGAGCTGGTCGCCGCCGTGCCCTCGGGGAGCTTCCTGGTCCTCACCCACCCGACCTTCGACGCCGAGTACGGCGGCGAGGGCAACATCCCGGCGATGGAGTTCTGGAACGAGAACGCCGTGCCGCCCATCACCGCCCGCAGCCACGCGGAGATCGCCTCCTTCCTCGACGGACTGGAGCTGGTCGAGCCCGGCCTGGTGTCGTGCTCCCGGTGGCGTCCGGAGGACGGATCGGCAGCCGTCGTACCGCAGTTGGGCGCGGTGGCCGTGAAGCCCTGACCGACCTCGACGAGGAGGACGTATGACCACCCTTGCCGATCCCGTGCCCGGCGGCCGTCCGGGCGACGTGGAGCGGGCCGGGGCGCTCGCCGCGGAGCTGTCCGGGCGGGGGGTGCGCGGTGTCGTGCTGGCCTACGTCGACACGGCGGGCGTGTGCCGGGTGAAGACCGTACCGACGGGGAAGCTGCCCGCCGCGGCCGAGTGGGGCGTCGGGATGTCGCCGGTCTTCGACACCTTCCTCGCGCACGACTCCATCGTCACCACCGACGTCCTCGGCTCCCCGGACGGCGACCTGCGCCTCTACCCGGACCTGGACGCGCTGGTGGCGCTGGCCGCGCAGCCCGGCTGGGCGTGGGCGCCCGTCGACCGGATCACGCAGGAGGGCGAGCGGCACCCGGGCTGCTCGCGCACCTTCCTGCGCCGGCTCGTCGCGGACGCGGAGCGGCGGCTCGGGATCACCTTCCGGGCGAGCGTCGAGGTGGAGTGGAGCCTCGGCCTCGACTCCGCGCGGGACGGCGCGTTCGTGCCGGCGGTCGAGGGACCGGCGTACGGCGCCACCCGGCAGGTGGGGCTGAGCGACTACCTCGCCGAGCTGCTGGAGGCGTTCGCGCAGCAGGGCGTGGAGGTCGACCAGCTCCATCCCGAATACGCGCCGGGGCAGTTCGAGATCTCGGTGGGCGCGCTCGACCCGGTGGGCGCCGCCGACCGGAGCGTGCTCGTGCGGCAGACCGTGCGGGCCGTGTCCGCGCGGCACGGGCTGCGGGCGTCGTTCTCCCCGGCCGTCACCGGCCAGGGCGTCGGCAACGGCGGCCATCTGCACCTGTCCGCCTGGCGCGACGGCGGCAACCTGCACAGCGGCGGGAGAGGGCCGTACGGCATGACCGCGGACGCGGAGGCGTTCACGGCCGGGGTGCTGGCCCGGCTGCCCGCGCTGTGCGCGGTCACGGCGCCCAGCCCGGCCAGCTATCTGCGGCTCAGACCCTCGCAGTGGGCGGGCGTGTTCACCGCGTGGGGCCGGGAGACCCGCGAGGCCGCGCTGCGGGTCGTCACCGGCTCCGAGGGCCACCGCGACCGGGCCGCCAACCTGGAGGTCAAACCGGTCGACCTGGCCGCCAACCCCTATCTCGCGCTCGGCTGCGTGATCGCGGCCGGCCTGGACGGGATCGCGTCGTCGGCGCGGCTGCCCGCCGAGACCACCGGCGACCCGGTCCGGCTCGGCGCCGCGGAGGCCGCCGCGCGCGGGGTACGGCGGCTGCCGGAGTCCCTCGCCGAGGCGGTGGAGGAGTTCCGCAAGGACGAACTGCTGCGCGGCACGCTCGGCCCGGTCCTCGCCGACGCCGTGATCGCCGTACGGCGGGGCGAGATCGAGGCCGCGCGCGGCCTCGACGACGACCGGGTGGCGGCGGCGTACCGCTGGGTCCACTGACATGGGCGCGGTCCGCGAGGCGCTCGACGCGCTGGCGCTGGTCGACCACCACTGCCACGGCGTGGTCACCGCCGACCTCGACCGGCCCGCCTTCGAGTCCCTGATCACCGAGGGCTCCCGGTGGCCCGGCAGCGGCGTCTCGCCGTTCGACAGCCCGGTCGGCGTGGCCGTACGACGGCACTGCGCGCCCCTGCTCGGCCTGGAGCGGCACGCCCCGCCCGAGGAGTATCTGGCGCGCCGGGCCGAGCTCGGCTGGCGGGAGGTGCACCGCCGGCTGCTCGGCGCGGCAGGCACCGGCGTGTACTGCGTCGACACCGGCTACGCGCCCGACGACGTCACGACCCCGGCCGAGCTGGCCGGGGAGCGGGCGGCGGCGTACGAAGTGGTGCGGCTGGAGAGCGTCGCGGAGGCGGTGGCCGCGCGCGGGGTGGAGCCGGACGGCTACGCGGACGCGTTCCGCGCGGCCGCGCTGGAGGCCGTGGGGCGGCCCGGGGTGGTGGCGGTGAAGTCCGTCGCCGCCTACCGCACCGGCTTCGCGCTCGACCCGGACCGGCCCGGTGACGCGGAGGTCGGGCAGGCGGCCCGGCGCTGGCTGGCCCGCGGCGGCCGGCTCGACGACCCGGTCCTCGTACGGCATCTGCTGTGGACCGCCGTGGACCTGGGACTGCCGCTCCAGCTGCACACCGGGTTCGGCGACAGCGACCTGCGGCTGCACCGGGCCGACCCGGCGCTGCTGACCGACTGGCTGCACCGGATCTCCGGCACGATCCCGGTACTGCTGCTGCACTGCTGGCCGTACCACCGTCAGGCGGCCTATCTGGCCACCGTGTTCGCGCACGTGTACCTGGACGTGGGGCTCGCCCTGCACTACGTCGGCCCGGCGCGGGCGTCCGCGGTGCTGGCCGAGGCGCTGGAGATCACCCCGTTCCGCAAGCTGCTGTACAGCTCTGACGCCTATGGCGTGGCCGAGTTCCACCTGCTCGGCGCGGTGTCGTTCCGGCAGGGACTCGCCGCGCTGCTGCAGGAGCGGGTCGACGCGGACGAGCTCTGCCTCGCCGACGCGCTGCGGATCGTCACATGGACCGGCGCGGACAACTCCCGTCAGGTCTATCGCTTTTCCGCCACCTCCTGAAAGTATGATCAAGCAATGTCTGACATGACCGAGACCACGCCCGGCTGGCTGAGCCCCGACGAGCTCGAACTGGCGCGGGCCCGTATGCCGATCCTGTACGTCGAGGCCGTGCCGGTGCGGGTGGACGACAGCGGTGAAGTCGTCAGCATCGGACTGCTGCTGCGCATCGGCCCGGACGGCACGGTCAGCCGGACCCTGGTCTCCGGCCGCGTGCTGCACCACGAGCGGGTGCGCGACGCGCTCCTGCGCCATCTGGAGAAGGACCTCGGGCCGGTGGCGCTGCCCCGGGTGCCGGCCGCGCTCCAGCCGTTCACGGTCGCGGAGTACTTCCCGACCGCGGGCATCACGCCGTACCACGACCCGCGTCAGCACGCGGTGTCGCTGGCGTACATCGTGCCCGTCTCGGGCGACTGCCGGCCCCGGCAGGACGCGCTGGACCTGGTGTGGTTCAGCCCGCAGGAGGCGCTGTCGCCGGCCGTGCTGAGCGAGATGCCGGGCGGTCACGGGGTGCTGCTGCGGCAGGCCCTCGCCCATGTGGGCGTGCTGTCCTGAGGGGTGAGTGAGGCGGGCCGCGCGGCCCGCCTCACCCGCCCTCGGCTCACTCGATCCGCAGCAGCAGGTCCCCGCCCTCGACCTGCTGTACGGAGCCGATCGCGAGACGCGCGACACGGCCCGCGCGCGGCGAGGTGATCGCCGCCTCCATCTTCATGGCCTCGATGGTCGCGACGGTCTGCCCGGCGTCGACCGAGGCGCCCTCCTCCACCTGGAGGGTGACGACACCGGCGAACGGCGCGGCGATCTGCCGGTCGTCGCCGCGGTCGGCCTTCTCGGCGACCTTCACATCCGTGGCGACGGAGGTGTCGCGCACCCGGACCGGTCGCAACTGCCCGTTCAGGGTGGCCAGTACGGTGCGGTAGCCGCGCTCGTCGGCGTCCGAGATGGCCTCCAGCTCGATGATGAGCGTGACGCCCTGGCCGAGGGTGACCGTGTGCTCGGCGTCGTGTTCGAGGCCGTAGAAGAAGTCCTTGGTGGAGAGCACCGAGGTGTCGCCGTAGGTCTCGCGGTGGGTCTCGAACGCCTTGGTGGGGCCGGGGAACAGCAGCCGGTTGAGGGTGGCGCGGCGGTTCTCCGCGAGGCCGAGCCGGTCGTCGGCGGTGAGTTCGGGCGCCTTCGCCGCGGCGGGCCTGCCCTCCAGGGCGCGGGTGCGGAACGGCTCGGGCCAGCCGCCGGGCGGGTCGCCGAGTTCCCCGCGCAGGAAGCCGATGACCGAGTCGGGCAGGTCGAACTTGGCCGGGTCGCCCTCGAAGGCGCCGAAGTCGACGCCCGCGCCGACCAGGTGCAGCGCGAGGTCGCCGACGACCTTGGAGGACGGGGTGACCTTGACCAGGCGGCCGAGCATCCGGTCGGCGGCGGCGTAGCAGTCCTCGATGAGTTCGAACCGGTCGCCCAGACCGAGGGCGATGGCCTGCTGGCGCAGGTTGGAGAGCTGGCCGCCGGGGATCTCGTGGTGGTAGACGCGCCCGGTGGGCGAGGCGAGCCCGGACTCGAAGGGCCGGTACACCTTGCGGACGGCCTCCCAGTACGGCTCCAGGTCGCCGACGGCCTGGAGGGAGAGGCCGGTCGCGCGGTCGGTGTGGTCGGTGGCGGCGACCAGCGCGGACAGCGACGGCTGGCTGGTGGTGCCCGCCATGGACGCGACGGCCGCGTCGACGGCGTCGACCCCGGCGTCGATCGCCGCGATCAGGGTGGCGAGCTGGCCGCCCGCGGTGTCGTGGGTGTGCAGGTGGACCGGCAGGTCGAACCGCTCGCGCAGCGCGGCCACCAGCGTCCGGGCGGCCGGCGGGCGCAGCAGCCCCGCCATGTCCTTGATGGCCAGGACGTGCGCGCCCGCGTCGACGATCTGCTCGGCGAGGCGCAGGTAGTAGTCGAGGGTGTAGAGCCGCTCGGCCGGGTCGGAGAGGTCGCCGGTGTAACAGAGGGCGACCTCGGCGAGCGCGGTGCCGGTGGCGCGGACGGCGTCGATCGCGGGGCGCATCTGGGAGACGTCGTTGAGGGCGTCGAAGATGCGGAAGACGTCCATGCCGGTCGCGGCGGCCTCGGCGACGAACGCGTCGGTGACCTCGGTCGGGTAGGGCGTGTAGCCGACGGTGTTGCGGCCGCGCAGCAGCATCTGGGTGCAGATGTTCGGTACGGCCTCGCGCAGCAGCGCGAGCCGCTCCCAGGGGTCCTCGGCGAGGAACCGCAGGGCGACGTCGTAGGTGGCGCCGCCCCAGCACTCCAGGCTGAGCAGTTCGGGCGCGGTGCGGGCGACGTGCGGCGCGACGGCGAGCAGGTCGCGGGTGCGCACCCGGGTGGCGAGCAGCGACTGGTGGGCGTCGCGGAAGGTGGTGTCGGTGACGGCGACGGCGCGCTGGGCCCGCAGCTCGGCGGCGAAGCGCTCGGGGCCGAGTGCGGCGAGCCGCTGCCGGGAGCCGGCCGGGGCGGGGGCGGTGAGGTCGGTGACGGGCAGCTTGTCGACGGGCTCCACGACCACCGGGCGGGGTCCGTGCGGCTTGTTGACGGTGGTCTCGGCGAGGTGGTGCAGGATGCGACTGCCGCGGTCGGCCGGGGGCCGGGCGCGCAGCAGTTGGGGCCGCTCGTCGATGAAGCTGGTGGTGACCCGGCCCTCCTGGAAGTCGGGGTCCTCCAGCACGGCCGCGAGGAAGGGCAGGTTGGTGGAGACGCCGCGGATGCGGAACTCGGCGATGGCGCGCCGGGCGCGGCGGGCCGCGTTGGTGAAGTCGTGTCCGTGGCAGCTCAGTTTGACCAGCAGAGAGTCGAAGTGGGCGCTGACCTGGGCGCCGGTGTGCACGGTGCCGCCGTCGAGGCGGACGCCGGGGCCGCCCGGGGAGCGGTAGGCGGAGATGACGCCGGTGTCGGGGCGGAACCCGTTGGCGGGGTCCTCGGTGGTGATACGGCACTGGAGCGCGGCCCCGGACAGGACGATGTCGTCCTGGGTGAGGCGCAGTTCGGGCAGGGTCAGGCCGGCGGCGATGCGCAGCTGGGCGATGACCAGGTCCCGGTCGGTGACCTGTTCGGTGACCGTGTGCTCGACCTGGATGCGCGGGTTCATCTCGATGAAGACGTGCCGGCCCTGCCCGTCGACGAGGAACTCGACGGTGCCCGCGTTGACGTAGCCGATGTGGCGGGCGAAGGCGACGGCGTCGGCGCAGATCCGCTCGCGCAGCGCGGGGTCGAGGTTGGGCGCGGGCGCGATCTCGACGACCTTCTGGTGGCGGCGCTGCACCGAGCAGTCGCGCTCGTAGAGGTGGACGACGTTCCCGGCGCCGTCGGCGAGGATCTGCACCTCGATGTGGCGCGGGTCGACCACGGCCTGTTCGAGGAAGACGGTGCCGTCGCCGAACGCGGACTCCGCCTCCCGCATGGCCGCGTCGATCGACTCGCGCAGTTCGGCGGGTTCGGCGACGCGCCGCATACCGCGGCCGCCGCCGCCCGCGACGGCCTTCACGAAGAGCGGGAAGCCGACCTCGTCGGCGGCCGCGAGCAGGGTGTCGAGGTCGCGGGAGGGCGCGGAGGAGCCCAGCACGGGCACGCCGGCCTCGCGGGCCGCCGCGACCGCGCGGGACTTGTTGCCGGTCAGGTTCAGGACCGGCGCGGGCGGGCCGACGAAGGTGATGCCCGCCTCGGCGCAGGCGGCCGCGAGGTCCGGGTTCTCCGACAGGAAGCCGTAGCCGGGGTAGACGGCGTCCGCGCCGGCCAGCTGCGCCGCGCGGATCACCTCGGGGACGGAGAGGTAGGCGCGCACCGGGTGGCCGCGCTCGCCGATCTGGTACGACTCGTCGGCCTTGGCACGGTGCAGCGAGTTGCGGTCCTCGTGGGGGAAGACCGCCACCGTGGAGATCCCGAGCTCGAACGCGGCCCGGAACGCCCGGATCGCGATCTCGCCCCGGTTGGCGACCAGCACTTTCGTGAACAAGCGGACTCCTCGGCGTCGGGGAGGAACACAGGTGCGTGCTCCGGAGGCGCTGTGCGGCACAGTCTTCCGCGCCGTCGGCCTTCTCTGTACCCGATCGGGCCGTACGGGCGCAGCAACGGCGGGCCGATGTGGCCCGTGTCTCGCGGTCCGGGAGTCACGGGTCACCTGGAGCCGGTGGGTGCGCGTGCGCACGGCCGGGGTGAGGACGCCCCCCCCGGGGGAGCCGCGGGCCCGGCGGTGCCGGTCGGACGGCGGGCGGTGCGGAGCGCCTCGTTCGGGTCGGCCGGTGCTCGTCGGCGAGGAGTCCGCCTCGTTCAGGTCGCGCGGGTCGGCCGGGTGGCCGCCAAGGCGTCGGCCGCGGCGAGGTCGAAGTCCCCGTGGTCGCTGCCGAGTCCGCCCGCCACCAGCGCGGCGGCCGCGTTGCCGAGCACCGCGCACGCGCGTGGGTCGCGGCCGAGGGCGGCGGCGCGCAGGAAGCCGGCGGAGAAGGCGTCGCCGCAGCCGGTGGTGTCGACGACGTCCACGGCGAACGCGGGCACGGTCTCGACGCCGTCGGCGGTGACGAGGACCGCGCCGTCCGCGCCGCGGGTCGCGGCGACCAGTCCGGCGCCCGCGGCCAGCAGCTTCTTCGCGCCGGTCACCACGTCGTCCTCGCCGCTGAAGCCGAGGACCTGGTCGTCGTTGGGCAGCAGGAGGTCGACGTACGGCAGGAGCGGCTCGATCTGCTCGAAGCTGCCGAGGACGCCCGGGGCGAGCAGGTCCACGGAGGTGACCGTGGCGTGCTCCCTGGCGTGCGCGAGGATGCGGGCGGCGACGTCGGCGCCGATGAGTTCGGGGCCGCCGAGGTGCAGATGCGTGGCCTCGGCGACGGCGTCCCAGGGCACGTCGTCGAGGCCGTAGGTGATGTTGGCGCCCAGCAGGTGGAGCGAGGGCCGGTCGCCGTTCGGGCGGATGGGCAGGACGCTGGCGGAGGTGGCGGTGTCGTCGCGCCGGACGAGGAAGCCGGTGTCGACGCCGCCCTTCTCCAGCAGGCGCAGCAGCAGGTCGCCGGTGGCGTCGGTGCCGATCGCCCCGGCGCCGCGCACGGTCGCGCCGAGCTTGGCGAGGGTGAGGGCGGTGCCGCCCGCGGTGCCCGCGGCGGTCATCCGGATGTCGTCGACGAGGGTGGCGCCCTGCCCCTCGGGTATGGCCTCCACCGGCCGCACCAGCACGTCCAGCACGTGCACGCCCAGCGTGACGACGTTCATCGGCTCTCCTCCTGCACGGCGGGTCGGGGGTGGGCCACGTGCTCGGGACCCCGTACGTCGTCGGGGTCGAGCGGTCTGGTGGTGCCGTAGTTGCGGGCGAGGGCGGCCTCGATGACGGCGAGCTGCTGCTGCTCGTCGAGGACGCGCGGGGTGCCGTGGGCGGCGGCGTGGTGGTAGACGCCGCAGGCCCATTCGAGCAGCAGGGCGTGCTCGACGGCCTGGTCGAGGGTGGTGGCGTGGGTGAGCGCGCCGTGGTTGGCCATGAGGGCGGCGCTGCGCCCCTCCAGTGCGCCGATCACCGACTCGGCCAGTTCGGGGGTGCCGAAGGTGGCGTACGGCGCGACCCGGACGCTGCCGCCGAGGGTGAGCAACTGGTAGTGGACACAGGGCAGTTCGTCGAGCACGCAGGACAGGGCGGTGGCCATGGGGGCGTGCGTGTGGACGACGGCGCCGGTGCCGTAGCGGCGGTAGACGCCGAGGTGCAGGTCGAGTTCGGAGGTCGGGCGCAGGGTTCCCGCGACCACCTCGCCGTCGAGGTCGACCACGGTGACCTGGCTCGCGGACAGGGTGGCGAGCACGGCGCCGGTCGCGGTGATGGCGACCCGTCGCCCCACCCGCACGCTGACGTTTCCCGCCGTTCCGATGAGCAGTCCGGCCGCACCCAGTCGGCGGCAGGCGTCCGCCACGGTGACCCGCTCGTGGCGCAGTGCGGAGCTTGAGTCCGTCATGGACGCGAAGCTAGCCTAAAGCTGAAACAAAGTCACCTTCATGTTCAGGGTCCGGGGTTCGAGGTTCGGAGGTCTTCGGTGAGTGAGCGGGCGGCGCTGCGGCGCACCCCTCGGCAGGCGCGCAGCAGGGCACGGCTGGTCCGGGTGCTGGACGCCGCGGAGCGGCTGCTGGTGCGCGAGGGCGTGGCGGCGCTGACGACGACGCGGGTCGCGGCGGAGGCGGGGGTCTCGGTCGGGTCGCTGTACCAGTACCTGCCGGACCGCGACGCGATCATCGACTCCCTGGCGGCCGGGTACTTCGCCAAGCTGGAGGCGGCGATGGACGAGCTGGTGCGGGCCGCGGCCGTCGAGCGCTGGCCGGACCCGGTCGGCGTGCTCATCGACGCGTTCGCCGCGCTGTACCGGACGGAGCACGGCTTCCGCGCGCTGTGGTTCGGCAGCGGGCTGACGGAACGCACCCGGGCGGCGGACCGCGAGCACAAGCTGCGGATGGCCGACGGGGTGCGGGGGGTGCTCGTGGCGCTCGGCCTCGCGGTGGACGACGTACGGCTGGAGCGGGCGTGCCGGGCGGCGGTGCTGGCGGCGGACGCGCTCGCGCAGGAGGCGTTCCGGCGGGACCCGGAGGGCGACGCGGCGCTCCTGGAGGAGGCGAAGGCGATGCTGCGGGCGTATCTGGGGGTGGTGACGGGGCGGACCGGCTGACGCCGGGGTCCCGGTCGGCGGGGCACGCGGATCGGGGCGGCTGATGGGGGCGGCTGAAGGG
>NZ_LAVA02000023.1 GCF_000974985.2 Streptomyces mangrovisoli
CCGCGGAGCGGATCACGCCTCGGCGAGTTCCTTCGGGCTCCCGCCCTCACGCTGCTCGGGCACCCCCGCGTCCACGGCGCCCTCGGGCGACAGCGTGGTCTCGTCGAACGGCAGTTCCCCGGCGAGCACCGCGCGGACGCGCTCCGTGTCGATCTCCTTGGTCCAGGTGCCGATCAGCACCGTGGCGACCGCGTTGCCCGCGAAGTTGGTGAGGGCGCGCGCCTCGCTCATGAACCGGTCGATGCCGACGATCAGGCCGACCCCGTCGACCAGGGCGGGCTTGTGCGACTGGAGGCCGCCGGCCAGGGTCGCGAGGCCGGCACCGCTGACGCCCGCCGCGCCCTTGGAGGCGAGCAGCAGGAACAGCAGCAGCGGGATCTGCTCGCCGATCGACATCGGCGTGCCGAGGGCGTCGGCGATGTAGAGCGACGCCATGGTCATGTAGATCATGGTGCCGTCGAGGTTGAAGGAGTAGCCGGTCGGCACGGTGATGCCGACCACGGCCCGGCTGACCCCCAGGTGCTCCATCTTCGCGATCAGCCGGGGCAGCGCGGACTCCGAGGACGAGGTCGACAGGATCAGCAGGAACTCCCGGCCCAGGTACCTCAGCAGCGCGAGGATGTTCAGCCCGGAGACGATCCGCAGCAGCGCCGCGAGCACGACGAACACGAACAGCACGCAGGTCGCGTAGAAGCCCAGCATCAGCACGGCGAGGCTCTTGAGCGCGTCCACGCCCGCCGAGCCCACCACCGCCGCGATGGCGCCGAAGGCACCGATCGGCGCGGCCCACATGACCATGGCGAGGATGCGGAAGACCAGCCGCTGGATGTGCTCGACACCGCGCAGCACCGGCTGCCCGGCGGGCCCCATGGCCTGGAGCGCGAAACCGGCGAGCAGTGCGACCAGCAGCGTCTGGAGCACCTGTCCCTCGGTGAACGCGGAGACGAGGGTGACCGGGATGATCGACAGCACGAAGTCCACCGGAGGCAGCGCGTCGGCCGAGACCTGGTCGTGGCCGGACGCCTTGATCGCGTCGGTGAGGTGCAGCCCGTCGCCGGGGTGCAGCACGTTGCCGACCACCAGCCCGATGGCGAGCGCGACGAGCGACATCACCAGGAAGTAGCCGAGGGCCATGCCGCCGACGGCGCCGACCTTGGCGGCCTTCCGCACGGAGGCGATGCCCAGCACGATCGTGCAGAAGATGATCGGGGAGATCATCATCTTGATCAGGTTCACGAACCCGGTGCCCAGGGGCTTGAGCTCCACCGCCGCGTCGGGCCAGATCAGCCCCACGGCGATGCCGAGCGCCACGGCGGCGATCACCGCGAGGTAGAGGTAGTGGGTGCGGTCCCGCTTCGGGGCGGGAGCGGCGGATGGGTCGGGTACGGCGGGTGCGGGGACGGGGGTGCTGGACACGACTGCCCTCCTTGACGTCTTCGTCGGTAGACCGGCGTGCGGCTCACGTCCGGGGGTGATCGGGGATCGGTCGAAGGCGGATCGGGGATCGACCGGGGCGCGATCGGACCCCGACCGGAGCTCGATCGGGGAATGCCGTGACTATCTCCCTGCCTGTGACGGCGGTCACCCTTGCGTTCATTGAGTTCACGCCCGGCCCCTGGGGCGCCGCCCGGCGCGGCGGGCACACTGGCGGGATGCGCCTCCGGATACCCCGGCCCCGCTCGCTGGCGGGCCAGCTGTTCGCCGTGCAGGCCGTGCTGATCGCGGTCGTCGTGGCCGGGTACGCCCTGTTCACCTACGTCAGCGACCGGCACCAGGCCGAGGACGCGGCCCGGCGCCAGGTCCTCGCGGTGGCCGGCTCGGTCGCCGACGCGCCCTCGGTGCGCACGGCGATCGGCACCGACGACCCCTCCGCCCGCCTCCAGCCGTACGCGCTGCGGGTCACCGCCGACACCGGCGTGGACTTCATCACGATCATGGATCCGCGGGGTATCCGCTGGACCCACCCGCACCCGGACGAGATCGGCCGGAAGTTCCTCGGCCACATCGCCGAGGCCCGGCGCGGCACATCGTTCACCGAGACCTACACCGGCACGCTGGGCGCCTCGGTGCGCGCGGTGGTCCCGGTGGAGGACGACGGGAAGGTCGTCGGCCTGGTGAGCGCGGGCATCCGTGTCGAGGCGATCAGCGAGCGGGTGGAGGGCCAGGTCACGGCCCTGGTGGGGTGGGCCGCCGGGGCCCTGGCGCTGGGCGCGGTCGGCAGTTACGTCGTCAACGCGCGGCTGCGCCGGCACACGCACGGCATGAACGCCACGGAGCTGAGCCGGATGCACGACTACCACCAGGCCGCGCTGCACGCCGTGCGGGAGGGGCTGCTCATGCTGGACGGGCGGTTCCGGGTGGCGCTGATCAACGACGGCGGACGCGAACTCCTCGGCGTGGCCGGTGACGTGGTGGGCCGGCCGGTCGCGGACCTCGGCCTGCCGGCGTCCTTGACGGGGGCGCTGCTGGCGTCGGAGCCCCGGGTGGACGAGGTGCATCCGACGGCCGACCGGGTGCTGGTGGTGAACACCTCCCCGGTGTCCGGGGGCGAGCGCCGGGGCACCGTGGTGACCCTGCGCGATGTCACCGAACTCCAGTCCTTGATGGGTGAGTTGGACTCCGAGCGGGGCTTCGTCCAGGCGCTGCGGTCGCAGGCGCACGAGGCGGCGAACCGGCTGCACACGGTGGTCTCGCTGATCGAACTGGGGCGCGCCGAGGAGGCCGTGGAGTTCGCGACGGCCGAACTGGAGCTGGCGCAGGCCCTGACGGACCAGGTGGTGGCGGCGGTGAGCGAGCCCGTGCTCGCGGCGCTGCTGCTGGGCAAGACCGCCCAGGCGAACGAGCGGGGCGTGGAGCTGGTGGTGTCGGCCGACGGCCGCGTGGACGACGGCCTGCTCCCCGCGGGCCTGCCGGCCCGGGACCTGGTGACCGTCCTCGGCAACCTGATCGACAACGCGGTGGACGCGGCACAGGGCAGCACCGGGGCGCGGGTGACCGTGACGGCGTGCACCCGGCGGGCACCGGGCGAGCGGGGCGAGCTGGTCCTGCGGGTCGCCGACACGGGCGGCGGGGTGGATCCGGCCCAGGCCGACCTGCTCTTCCGGCGGGGGTACTCGACGAAACCGGCCGGCCCCGGCGGGCGGGGCCTCGGCCTCGCGCTGGTACGGCAGGCGGTCCTGCGTCACCAGGGCACACTGACCGTCGGCGAGAGCGACGGCGGCCGGGGCGCGGTGTTCGAGGTGCGCCTGCCGCTGGGGGAGCCCGCGCGGGCTCCGCGAGACGCCGTCACCGGAGGTGTCGTATGACCGAGCCCGAGGCGGGGCCCATCCGCGTGCTGATCGTGGAGGACGACCCGGTCGCGGCGGACGCGCACGCGCTGTACGTCGGACGGGTGCCGGGGTTCGTCGCCGTCGGCACCGTGCACACGGGCGCGGAGGCGTGGCGCGCGCTCGACCGCACCGCCGTCGACCTGCTGCTGCTCGACCTGCATCTGCCGGACGGGCACGGTCTCCAACTGGCGCGGTCGCTGCGGGCGTCCGGGTACCACGCGGACGTCATAGCGGTGACGTCGGCGCGGGACCTCGCGGTGGTGCGGGAGGGGGTGTCGCTGGGCGTCGTGCAGTACGTGCTGAAGCCGTTCACCTTCGCCACGCTGCGGGACCGCCTGGTGCGCTACGCGGAGTTCCGCGCGGCGGCGGGCGAGGCGGGCGGCCAGGACGAGGTGGACCGCGCCCTGGCGGCGCTGCGCGCGCCGGGTCCGGCCGCCCTGCCCAAGGGCCTGAGCGCGCCCACCCTCCAGCGGGTCACCGGGGCCCTGCGCGAGTCCGTGGACGGCCTGACCGCGACGGCCCTCGCGGAGACCACCGGCGTCTCACGCATCACGGCCCGCCGCTATCTGGAACACCTGGTCGAAACGGGCCGCGCGGCCCGCAGCCCGCTGTACGGCCAGGTGGGACGACCGGAGCTGGTGTACCGGTGGGTGAGGGGGGCGCGTTAGGGAGCGGGTGCGGTGGACCCGGTCGGCCCGGCGCTCCCGCCGGACCCGGCAGTGGACCCGGTCGGCCCGGCGGCTCCGCCCGCTCCGGCGGTCCCGGTCACGGTGGTCCCGGCCGCCGTGGTCCGCGTCGCGGTGGTCCCGGCCGCCGTGGTCCCCGTCGCGGTGGTCCCGGCCGCCATGGTCCCCGTCGCCCTGCCGGCCCCCGCGGCAGCGGTCGCCGCCGTGGTGGACCCGGGTGGGCCCAGCGGCAGCGCGTACCTCACCACGAGCACCGCCAGGCCCGTGACCGCCAGGGCCTCGATCGCCGACAGGGCGAGCAGGCCGCCGGCGGCGTCGCCGCTCGACCAGTACACGGCGAGCGCGCTGAGCGGCAGCACGCAGAAGGCGAGCAGGTCGACCGCGCACTGGATCGCCTTGCGCGAGCGGCGTCCGCGGTCCGAGCGGTGGGCCGTCTCCCACGCGAACACCGCCTCCGCGTCGGCCAGTCGGGCCAGCCGGGGGCTCAACTCGTCGCGCACGTAACGGCCGATCGCCGTGATCTTCTCGTCGTTGACCAGGTACGTCCACCCGAGCACGACACACACCGGCGCCAGCGCCAGCAGCATCGACGCCCGCCCCGTCTGCGCGGCCGCCGCGACGACGGCGGCGACCACCGTGAGGGTGACGTAGAGCAGATTGTCCCGGAACCCGATCCGCGCCTTCTGCTCGTCCTTGATGCTCTGGTACTCGGCGAGCAGCAACTCCCCCGCCGTCACACCCCGTTCCGGCATTCCGCCCCCCTCGCGCGATCCGTCCGCCAAGGGTCCCCTCCGGGCCGCCCGCAGACAACTCCCGCTTCCGGTACGGCAGATGCGCGCCGCAGCGTGCGCCCGGCCCGGGGTCGCGCGCGGCGGGGGCCGGATCGCGCCGCCGTGGAGAGCGATCCGGCCAGCGATACAGGGCACCCGACCGGGCGCGCACGACCGGCGCGCACGCCCGCACGAGAGGCTCACGCGCTGCCCGACCGGCGGTTTCCGCCCGCGCCGGACATCGCGTGTCGCGCGGTCCGGGAGGCCGCGCATATGCCACCTCACCTTGCCGTTCACCGGCGGCGGACCGGCACCGGCAGCCCCGCCGAACCCGTGCGCGCACTCCCCCGGCGACGACGGGAGGACACCTCCGTCACCCGCCCTACCGGCCCGTAGCCGTACATTCCTACGATCCGTGATCCTGGCCGAACAGACCGTAGTCGTCGCAGCCCGGGGCGCCTACGTTGTGGGTCGTGCGCCGACCGCCAGCCCCGCCCAACAGGCCCGTGCCCGCCCCGCCGCCGTTCGATCCGACCGCCGCCCGCAGGCTCCGGGCCGGCCTCGGCATGGGGCCCGAGCACGTCGCCTACGGAATGCGGGCCTCCTACGGGCTCTTCCATGTCACACCGGAACACGTCATCGCCTGGGAGCGCGGGGTCGCCGCCCCGAGCACCCCCGAACTGAAGGCTCTGGCCGGGGTGTTGTGGTGCTCCCCGGGTGAACTGATAGGCCGTCCGCGCACCTTGCGCGAGCACCGCCTGGCACGCGGGTTCGCGCCCGAGGACGTCGCCCGCGCCGTCGGGCTCGAACCGCTCGCCTATCTGCGGATGGAGGAGGGCGGGGGATGGCACGGCACCGAGCGGCAGGCGGCCGCGCTCGCCGGTCTGCTCGATCTCTCGCTCGCCGACCTGGTCACCGTGACCGGGCGCGAGCCCCGGCTCGCCGAGCTGCTGCGCGGCGCGGTGACCACCCGCTGGCAGGCGTACACCCGGCCGCTGGCCAAGCTGCTGCCGCTGGACCGGCGGCTGCTGGAGGACGTGCTCCAGGAACTGCACCTCGACTACCAGGGGCGCATGACCGCGACCCTGAGCCGCGGCGGCGGGGGCGCGGGGGCCGGTGAGGGCGGCCGGGAATTCCTCGACCGGATCGTGCAGAACTTCTGGACGACGGTCGAGGCGTACTCCGTGTAGGACCCGACGGACGGGAACCGCGGGACAAGCCGCGGCCGGGACCCACTGGGGCCCCGGCCGCGGAGAGCTGCTTCGGGAAGGCGGA
Source organism: Streptomyces mangrovisoli (assembly GCF_000974985.2). GTDB lineage: Bacteria > Actinomycetota > Actinomycetes > Streptomycetales > Streptomycetaceae > Streptomyces > Streptomyces mangrovisoli. The sequence goes on from NZ_LAVA02000023.1 coordinate 6,061, forward strand.
GAACTCCTCCTAGAAGACCGACTCCGCCTCGTCCATCCGGTCCTTCGGCACCGTCTTCAGCTCCGTGACTGCCTCGGCGAGCGGCACCATCACGATGTCGGTGCCGCGCAGCGCGGTCATGTTGCCGAACTCGCCCCGGTGCGCGGCCTCCACCGCGTGCCAGCCGAAGCGGGTGGCGAGGACACGGTCGTAGGCCGTCGGCACACCGCCGCGCTGCACATGGCCGAGGATGACCGGCTTGGCCTCCTTGCCCAGGCGCCGCTCCAGCTCGAAGGCGAGGGCGGTGCCGATGCCCTGGAAGCGCTCGTGGCCGTACTGGTCGATCGCGCCGTGGCCGTAGTCCATCGTGCCCTCGGCGGGGTGGGCGCCCTCGGCGACGCAGACCACCGCGAACTTCTTGCCGCGCGCGAAACGCGCCTCGACCATCTTGACCAGGTCGGCCGGGTCGAACGGGCGCTCGGGCAGGCAGATGCCGTGCGCGCCGGCCGCCATGCCGGACTCCAGGGCGATCCAGCCCGCGTGCCGGCCCATGACCTCGACGACCATGACCCGCTGGTGCGACTCGGCGGTGGTCTTCAGCCGGTCCATCGCCTCGGTGGCCACGCCCACGGCGGTGTCGAAGCCGAAGGTGCGGTCGGTGGAGGAGATGTCGTTGTCGATGGTCTTGGGGACCCCGACCACGGGCAGGCCCGCGTCGTACAGCATCCGGGCCGCGGTCAGCGTGCCCTCGCCGCCGATCGGGATCAGCGCGTCGATGCCGAAGTCGCGGACGATGTCCGAGGCGTTCTCGCACGCCTCCCGCAGCCGGTCGCGCTCCAGTCGTGACGAGCCGAGAATGGTGCCGCCGCGGGCCAGGATGCCGCTGACGGCGTTGAGGTCGAGGCTGCGGTAGTGGCCGTCGAGCAGACCGGCGTAACCGTCCTCGAAACCGATGACCTCGTCGCCGTAGTTGTCTACCGCTCGGTGCACGACCGACCGGATCACGGCGTTGAGGCCGGGGCAGTCGCCCCCTGCGGTGAGAACTCCGATACGCATCGTGCTGTGTCTCCTGCTCGCTTTTGGTGCCGGTGAGCCAGATCCGATTCTTTCACGTCCCCCGCCGACGTGGCGCGGCCATCCATCCCGGGCGCCAGGGACCTCCGCCCCGGCCCCGGCGGGCCCGAGGTCCCCTCCTCCGAGGGCGCCCGGCCAGGCCCGGCGGGACACTCGCTGGCGGGCGCCTTAACCAGCGCCGGGGGTATTGTCAAGAGGGTTCCCGCTCACCTCGGTGGGCGATTTTCGCGCCCGAGACGAAACGGAGAACAGGCGTGACGCGCAGCGTGTACGTGACCGGGATCGACCGAGGCGACGGCCGGCAGGTCGTCGAGCTGGGGGTCATGGAGCTGCTGACCCGGCAGATCGACCGGGTCGGGGTGTTCCGGCCGCTCGTCCACGAGGGCCCGGACCGGCTGTTCGAGCTGCTGCGGGCCCGCTACCGGCTCTCCCAGGACGCGGCGACGGTCTACGGCATGGACTACCGGGAGGCGTCCGCGCTCCAGGCCGAGCAGGGCACCGACGAGCTGGTCTCCACCCTCGTCGACCGCTTCCACCTGGTCGCCCGGGACTACGACGTCGTGCTGGTCCTCGGCACCGACTTCGCCGGCACCCAGCTCCCCGACGAGCTGGCCCTCAACGCCCGGCTCGCCAACGAGTTCGGGGCGTCCGTCATCCCGGTGGTCGGCGGCCGGGGGCAGACCGCGCAGGACGTGCGGGCCGAGACCCGCAACGCCTACCGCGCCTACGACGGCCTCGGCTGCGACGTCCTCGCGATGATCGTGAACCGGGTGGCCCGGGAGGACCGGGACGAGATCGCCGAGCGGCTGGACGCCCGGCTGCCGGTGCCGGTCCACGTGCTGCCGGACGAGCCCGCGCTGTCCGCCCCGACGGTCGCGCAGATCGCCCACGCGCTGGAGGCCCGGGTGGTGCTCGGCGACGACGCGGGGCTCGCCCGGGACGCGCTCGGCTTCGTGTTCGGCGGCGCGATGCTGCCGACCTTCCTGAAGGCGCTGACCCCGGGCTGTCTGGTCGTCACCCCCGGGGACCGGGCCGACCTGGTGGTGGGGACGCTGGCCGCGCACAGCGCCGGCACCCCGCCCATAGCCGGTGTGCTGCTCACCCTCGACGAGGTGCCGAACGCCGACATCCTCGCGCTCGCCGACCGGCTCGCGCCCGGCACCCCGCTGCTGTCGGTGCCCGGCAACAGCTTTCCGACGGCGGAGCAGTTGTTCTCCCTGGAGGGCAAGCTGAACGCGGCCACCCCGCGCAAGGCGGAGACCGCCCTCGGCCTGTTCGAGCGCCATGTCGACACCGCCGACCTGCTGAAGCGGGTGTCCGCGCCGAGCAGCGACCGGCTGACGCCGATGATGTTCGAGCACCAGCTGCTGGAGCAGGCCCGCTCCGACCGCCGCCGGGTCGTCCTGCCGGAGGGCACCGAGGGGCGCGTCCTGCACGCCGCCGAGGTGCTGCTGCGCCGCGGGGTGTGCGATCTGACCCTGCTCGGACCGGTCGACCAGATCCGCAAGAACGCCGCCGACATCGGCATCGACCTGGGCGACGCGCAGCTGATCGACCCGGCCACCAGCGACCTGCGGGACGCGTTCGCGGAGCGCTACGCGCAGCTGCGCGCCCACAAGGGCGTCACCGTGGAGCTGGCGTACGACGTGGTCTCCGACGTGAACTACTTCGGCACCCTGATGGTGGAGGAGGGCCTCGCCGACGGCATGGTCTCCGGTTCCGTGCACTCCACCGCGGCCACGATCCGGCCCGCCTTCGAGATCATCAAGACCCGGCCGGGCACGAGGATCGTCAGCTCGGTGTTCTTCATGTGCCTCGCCGACAAGGTGCTCGTCTACGGCGACTGCGCGGTCAACCCCGATCCGGACGCCGAGCAGCTCGCCGACATCGCGGTGCAGTCGGCGGCCACCGCGCTCAGGTTCGGGGTCGAGCCGCGGATCGCGATGCTGTCGTACTCGACGGGCACCTCCGGGTCCGGCGCCGACGTGGACAAGGTGCGCCGGGCCACCGAGCTGGTCCGGCAGCGCCGGCCCGACCTGCGGATCGAGGGGCCGATCCAGTACGACGCCGCGGTGGAGCCGACGGTGGCGGCCACCAAGCTGCCGGAGTCGGAGGTGGCCGGGCAGGCCAGCGTGCTGATCTTCCCGGACCTGAACACCGGCAACAACACCTACAAGGCCGTGCAGCGCTCGGCCGGGGCGATCGCCGTGGGGCCGGTGCTCCAGGGCCTGCGCAAGCCGGTCAACGACCTGTCCCGGGGCGCGCTCGTGCAGGACATCGTCAACACGGTCGCCATCACGGCGATCCAGGCCCAGAACTCCCAGGAGAAGGCGACCGCCCAGTGACCGCCCACCCGTCTCCCGCCTCCGCCCCGAGCGAGGAGCCCCGCCCGGCCTCTCCCGCCCGGCCGTCCGACACCGGCCCGGCGGACGCGGCGCGCCCGGACCGGCCGGCCCGGGTCCTCGTCCTGAACTCCGGCTCCTCGTCGGTGAAGTACCAGCTGCTGGACATGCGCGACGGCGCCCGGTTGGCCATGGGGCTCGTCGAGCGGATCGGCGAGCGGACCTCGCGGCTGAAGCACACCCCGGCGGGCCGGGAGTCCCGGGAGCGCGACGAGCCGATCGCCGACCACGAGGCCGCCCTGAAGGCGGTGGCGCGGGAGCTGGCCGCGGACGGGCTCGGCCTGGACTCCCCCGAACTGGCCGCGATCGGGCACCGGGTGGTGCACGGCGGCCGCCGGTTCACCGAGCCGACGGTGATCGACGAGGCGGTGCTCGCGGAGATCGAGCGGCTGATCCCGGTGGCGCCGCTGCACAACCCGGCGAACCTGACCGGTATCCGCACGGCCCACACGCTCCGCCCCGACCTGCCGCAGGTGGCGGTCTTCGACACGGCCTTCCACACGACGATGCCGGAGTCGGCGGCGCGCTACGCGATCGACGTGGAGACCGCCGACGCGCACCGTGTGCGGCGCTACGGCTTCCACGGCACCTCGCACGCGTACGTCTCCCGCGCCACGGCCGAGTTGCTGGGCCGTCGCCCCGAGGACGTGAACGTCATCGTGCTGCACCTGGGCAACGGCGCGTCCGCGTCCGCCGTGCGCGGCGGGCGGTGCGTGGACACCTCCATGGGGCTGACCCCCTTGGAGGGACTCGTGATGGGTACCCGTTCCGGGGACATGGACCCGGCCGTCATCTTCCATTTGATGCGCGTTGGGGGAATGTCCGCCGACGAGATCGACACTCTTCTCAACAAGAAGAGCGGCCTGATCGGGTTGTGCGGGGACAACGACATGCGGGAAATCCGCCGCAGGGTCGACGAGGGCGACGAACGGGCGGCCCTGGCGTTCGACATCTACATTCACCGGCTGAAAAAGTACATCGGCGCCTATTACGCGGTGCTCGGCCGGGTGGACGCGCTGGCCTTCACAGCCGGAGTCGGGGAAAACGCGAGCGCCGTGCGGGAGGCTGCGGTCGCGGGCCTGGAGCAGCTGGGCCTGGCGGTCGACAGCGGGCTGAACGCCGCGCGGGGCGAGGGGCCGCGGCTGATCTCGCCCGCCGGCGCGCGGGTGGCCGTCGCCGTGGTGCCGACCGACGAGGAACTGGAGATCGCGACACAGACCTACGCACTGGTGGCAAAGAACGGCTGAGCAATACACGGCGGTAACACGCCTGAGCAGAGGCCCGCCCATTTGTATCTTCCGCCAGACGGAATATTCCGCAGCGAAACAAACCGATAGGATCGCCCCATGCGCCGTTCGAAAATCGTCTGTACTCTCGGCCCCGCGGTCGACTCCCATGAGCAGTTGGTCTCGCTGATCGAGGCCGGCATGAATGTGGCCCGATTCAACTTCAGCCACGGCACCCACGCCGAGCACCAGGGCCGGTACGACCGGGTCCGTGCCGCCTCCAAGGAGACCGGCCGCGCCATCGGCGTCCTCGCCGACCTCCAGGGCCCGAAGATCCGTCTGGAGACCTTCGCCGAGGGTCCGGTCGAGCTGGAGCGGGGTGACGAGTTCGTCATCACGACGGACGACGTGCCCGGCGACAAGCAGATCTGCGGGACGACCTACAAGGGCCTGCCGGGCGACGTCAGCCGCGGCGACCAGATCCTCATCAACGACGGCAACGTCGAGCTGAAGGTGCTGGACGTCGAGGGTCCGCGGGTGCGGACGATCGTCATCGAGGGCGGTGTCGTCTCCGACCACAAGGGCATCAACCTGCCCGGCGCCGCGGTGAACGTGCCCGCGCTGTCCGAGAAGGACATCGAGGACCTCCGCTTCGCCCTCCGCATGGGCGCCGACCTGGTCGCGCTGTCCTTCGTCCGGGACGCCAAGGACGTGGACGACGTCCACCGGATCATGGACGAGGAGGGCCGCCGGGTCCCCGTCATCGCCAAGGTGGAGAAGCCGCAGGCGGTGGAGAACATGGAGGACGTCGTGATGGCGTTCGACGGCGTGATGGTCGCCCGTGGCGACCTGGCCGTCGAGTACCCGCTCGAGAAGGTCCCCATGGTGCAGAAGCGCCTGATCGAGCTGTGCCGGCGCAACGCCAAGCCGGTGATCGTGGCGACCCAGATGATGGAGTCGATGATCACCAACTCCCGCCCGACCCGCGCCGAGGCGTCCGACGTCGCCAACGCCATCCTGGACGGCGCCGACGCGGTCATGCTGTCCGCCGAGTCCAGCGTGGGCGCGTACCCGATCGAGACCGTGCGGACGATGTCGAAGATCGTCACCGCGGCCGAGGAGGAGCTGCTCAGCAAGGGTCTCCAGCCGCTGGTGCCGGGCAAGAAGCCGCGTACGCAGGGTGGTTCGGTCGCGCGCGCCGCGTGCGAGATCGCGGACTTCCTGGGCGCCCGGGGTCTGGTCGCCTTCACCCAGTCCGGCGACACCGCCCGCCGTCTGTCGCGCTACCGCGCCTCGCAGCCGATCATCGCCTTCACCACCGACGAGGGCACCCGCAACCAGCTGTCGCTGAGCTGGGGCGTCGAGTCGCACATCGTGCCGTTCGTGTCCAGCACCGACGAGATGGTCGACCTGGTGGACCAGGAGATCACGAAGACCAAGCGCTTCAACGCGGCCGACGTCGTGATCATCACCGCCGGTTCGCCCCCCGGCGTGGCCGGCACCACCAACATGCTCCGGGTGCACCACCTCGGTGCGGCCAACTGAGCGGAGCCGGACGGCTCGTGAGGCACCACGGGCCATGAGGTACGGCAACGCGTGAACGGCGCTGAGGGCGCCCCCCGGCATGGGGGGCGCCCTCAGCGGTTGTGCGCGGCTCCCGGACGGGCCTGATGGGTCCCGGTCAGCTGTCCGAGGTGTAGACGTGCATCCCGGGCACGTGCAGCGTTCCGCCGAACTGGGCCGCCTGGGTCACCTTCACGTTGGTGAAGTAGATCAGCGGGATGTTCAGCGGCGGCGGGTTGTCGGGCGTGAACGTCACCGGGACCAGGCCGAACAGGTTGCCGGAGATGGACTCGGTGTACATCACCGTGTCGCCGCCCGTGATGGTGGACGTCGAGCCCTTGCCGGCCTGCACGTGGTAGGTCTTGCCGGACTGCTTGTCGTTCACCGTCTGGTGCATGTCGCCGATGTCGGTGCCGCCGGAGATGACGTACTTCAGCACCTTCTTGGTGGCGCCGCTGGCCGTCTTCACCTCGACGACGCCCTGGTAGTCGGCGCCCTTCAGCGTCAGCGAGCTGGCGCTGAGGTACCACGGGTCGTCCGCGACCGGCGTCTTGTTGTCGACGCCGCTCTCGTCGTCCGTGGCCACCGCGCAGTCCGAGGTGTCCGTGCTCTCGCTCGCGGACGGGCTCGGCGACGCCGTGGACGTGGCCGCGTCCTCGGCCGCCTTGACGGCGTCGGAGGCCGCCTCGGTCGCCGTGTCGCCGGCGTCCTTGGCGGTGTCGGAGGCCGCCTCGGTGGCCTTGTCGACGGTGTCCTTCACCGTGTCGGAGCCGCTCGAGTCGCCCGACGAGGCGGCGGAGTCCGAGGACGACGAGTCGCCCGTGGCCGTCGCGGACGGCGTGGCGCTCGCGCTCGCCGAGGCGGTCGAGGTGTCCTTGCCTCCGGTGAGGAGGTCGCCGATCGCGTCGCCGATGGTGTCGAGCACGTTGCCGCTGCTCGCGGACGCCGACGGGCTCGCGGTCGCGGTGTCGTCCGACGACGAGGAGCCGCCCGACGAGGACGTGGCCGACGGCGAGGGCGTCGCCTGGTCGTCGGAACCTGAATCCGACGAAGAGGACGAGTCCGAGCCGCCGGACTTCGCGTCCGAGGACTTGGTGTCCGCCGACTGCGTGTCCGTCGATTCCGAGGCCGAGGCGCTGGGGCTCGGGGACGCGGAGTCGGACGCGGACGGCGACGCCGAGGAGTCGTCGAGCGCGGCCACGCAGTCCTTGTACTCCTCGGCCTTCTGGCTGTTGGAGGCCGAGGGGCTGCTGTCGGCGGCGGCCCAGGTGGCGGTGAAGCCGAGGCCCATGAGGACCGCGGTCGGCATCGCCACCGTGGCTATCGCCTTGCTCGCCGGCATGTGGAACCTGGTGAACAGCGGCTTCTTGGGTGCCGCGTGGCGCGGCCCGGTTCTCCCACAGGACTCGTCCACATCAGTCCCGTGGGTCACCTCGTCAGCCGGCACTGTGCCTCCCGTTCGCTCCGTTTGCCGGGCTCGTTCCTGACAGGTCGTGCGCCTCGCCCACCTCGTCCACGTCGTCGCCCGCGGTCTTGTCCAGGACGACGCCGTCCTGGCCGAAGCCGTCGTGCGCGGTCCCGTCGTGCACGGTCCCGTCGTGGCCCGCCGCGTCCGGAACGGCCCCGGGGGCGCCGTCCGCGCCCGCACCGAAGCCCTGCACCGCCTGCGGCTCCGGCGCGCGGCCCGGCACCCACGACACGGCCATCGCGCCGCCGATGAGGGCGAACAGGAAGCCGATGATGAAGCCGCCGAAGTTGGCGACCGGCAGGGACACCAGGCCCAGCAGGATCGACGCGACGCCCGCGAAGACGCGTACATGCGTCTGGAACCAGAGGCTGAAGCCCAGGACGACGAGGAGCACGCCGATGATGAGGGAGCCGGCGCCCGCGGTGGTGGCCAGCGTCATCGTCAGGTAGCCGACATGCAGATGCGCGTACGGGAAGTACATGATCGGTACGCCACCGAGCATGACGAACAGCCCGGCCCAGAACGGCCGACTGCCCCGCCAGGCGCGGAACTGCCGCCTCCGGCGGGTGAACTGGCCGGGTTCGGCAGAAGTCTCGGCGTTCATGAAACAGCTCCCTGGTGCGGCTGTGGTGAGGGTGTTACTGGGGTGGAGATGTGGGGGGTTGGTGCAGACGCGCTGAAAATGGGGGGACGGGCGGGGATGCCGAAGAGGCTCCCCCGCCCGTCAAGGAGTGCTTAGTAGCACTCCTTCGCGTCCGTCGAGATCGACATGTGCAGACCGCTCAGCTTGAAGGTCTGGGCGGTGGTCGCCCAGGCCGTCTGCTGCACGTTCGTCAGCGTGGCCGAGTCGGCCTGCTGCGAGAACCCGTAGGGGTTCGTCTTGTCGCCCGTGTGGATGCCCGGACCCTTGGCGGCGTCCTTGGCGGCCACACCGATGTCGATGTTGGTGAACGTCGCGTCGGCGTTCAGGTCGGCAACATCGATGTAGATGTTGTCGGCCTCGACCGGCTTGTCCGCGCCGGCCTTCAGGATCAGGCTGACCTTGCCGAACACCGGGATGTTCGGGGTGACCACGGACTGGCACATGTTGTAGATCTTCGCGCTCTTGAACGCGGAGACCGCAACCGGCTGGATCGCGGAGCTACCGTCGAGCGCGTAGCCCGTGTCGATCGCACCGTACTGCTCGAAGCCGGTGCCCTCGAGCTTGTCGGCCGAGACCTTGAAGGACTGGCCGGACACACTGAACGACGCGGCGAGAGCGCCCTGCGCGAGGGCGACACCTATCGCTGCCGTGGCGGCGACGCTGGGCACCATGACCACAGCGAACCGCTTCCATCTGGTCCCGCCACGCACCTGGGACTCCATATTTCCTCCTTCTCGGACGTACATCTCCTGATCCCGGCTCGCCCCTATGAGATGCGGCTCGTCCGGGCAGGGATGGGAGAAGTGCTACGTCCTCGGGAAGGGGAGCGCCTGCGTCCGGTGGCGCGAAACCGCGCCCGAACTACGGCGATCACCCCCGAGCGACAACCACTGGTCGCGCCTGACACACATCACGCACAACCTTGCCGGACAGGCTTCGACCAGAGGACGAAGACCCCCCTGTCCAAGAGCCGGCTCCACTGCCGCCGGCTCTGCTCGGTGGGGACCCAGGAGATCCCGTTGGCCCGACCGGATGTCGGGGTACGGGAAGGGACCGAGCGTGGCCGATCGTGGTGCATTCTCGCCGCCCGCACAAGGGGGTTCGTTACTGGCTAGTAACGGCGGGATAACCGCGGGACGACCCATCGGTCTCGAACGGCGACGCTCGGTGGCTTTCGGGGGTGTCGCAAATCCGTTGATCCTTGGACGGAATAAGACAGAACAACGCCTTCGACTTACTGCAAGTAACAGCGGCCGCGATTACCAAGATTTGGTAAAGCGCGGCCGCAGTGGGGCGTCGTCGGCAAATCTTTCACTCGGGCACCACATGCCCTGGCGTTTAGCGACTGGTCAGAACCCGGCGCGGACGCCCGGTTCGTCCGCTCAGAACAGCGCGCGGGCGAGCGCTCGCCGGGCCCCGATCACGCGCGGGTCCTCGGCCCCGACGACCTCGAACAGCTCCAGCAGCCGGCGCCGCACCTCGTCCCGGTCGTCGCCCGCGGTGCGCCGCACGGTCTCGATCAGCCTGCCGAACGCGTCCTCCACGTGCCCGCCGACCAGGTCCAGGTCCGCGGCCGCGATCTGGGCCGCCGCGTCGGCCGGCTTCTCGGCCGCGTCCCGGCGCACCCGCTGCGGATCCATCCCCTGCACCCGCTGGAGCAACTCGGCCTGCGCGAGGCCGAGTTGAGCCTCCGGGTGGCCGGGGTCCTCGCTCAGCACGTTCTGGTACGCCTGCACGGCGCCGGCCAGGTCACCGGCGTCGAGGGCCTGTACGGCGGCCTCCAGCAGGGCGTCGTACGGCCCGACCGGGATCTCCTCGGCCGGCGCCCCGCCGGGCTCGGCGTCCGGGTCGACCACCAGACCGGTCAGCCCGAAGCGCTGCTCGGCCACCTGCACGAGCTGGTCCAGGGTCTGCCGGATCTGCGCCTCCCCGGCGGCCCCCTGGAACAGCGGCAGCGCCTGCCCCGCCACGACGGCGAAGACGGCCGGGATCCCCTGGACCCCGAACTGCTGCATCAGCATCTGGTTGGCGTCGACGTCGATCTTGGCGAGCAGGAAGCGGCCGTTGTACTCGACGGCGAGGCGTTCGAGGACGGGGCTCAGCTGCTTGCAGGGCTGACACCACTCGGCCCAGAAGTCGATGACGACCGGTACCTCGGCGGACCGCTGGAGGACCTCGTGCTCGAATCCGGCCTCGTCGACGTCGATCACGAGGTCCGCCGGCGAGACGGCCCCTCCCCCGCCCTGCCGGGCCGCTTCGGCGCGCGCCTGCTCGGCCTTGGCCTTGGCCTCCTGGGCCGCCTTCACCGCGGCGAGGTCGACGACGCCGCTCATGGACATGTTCCGTGGCTGCATGCGTACATCCTCCCCCGTTACCGCGCGTGTGTGAAAAACGATGCGAGATGCGCTGGGTCCCCACCCGCGCCACACGCTCACCGCGCACGTCCTGCGCGGGCCTTTCACCCGTGCACGTCCAGCACGGGATGTCACCCGCGCGTGGTCGTACGCGGGCGGCTTCCGCCCGTGCATGGTCGGCACGGGCTTTCGCTACGAGTCGTAGCGTAATGGCATCCGGGGGTGCCGTGGAACGGTTCGGCGGTGATCTCCCTCACCAGCACACAGGACCGCCACAACTGATACCTCCCGTTATGGTCGGGGGATGCAGAGCCGCACCCCCGCCGCCCGTACCGGCCGCCCGCGCAGTGCCGCGGCGGACGCCGCGATCCTGGCGGCCACGCGCGCCGCACTGGTCGAACTGGGCTGGTCCAAGCTGACGTTGGGCGATGTGGCAACGCGCGCCGGGGTGGCGAAGACGACCCTGTACCGGCGCTGGGCGGGCAAGAACGAGCTCGTCGTGGACGCGGTCGCCGAACTCTTCGACGAGCTGGAGCTGCCGGACCGGGGCTCGCTGGCCGCCGATGTGGAGGGCGTGGTCCTCCAGTTCGCGGCGATCCTCGCCCGGCCGGAGGCAAAGAGCGGGCTGATGGCCGTGGTCGCGGAGTCCACCCGGGACGCGGCGCTGCGCGCGCGGATCCGGGGCTCGATCGTGGAGCGCCAGATGCGGCTGGTCCTGGAGGGCCGGGCGCGGGCGCAGCGGCGCGGCGAACTCGCCCTGGAGGGTGACCCGGCGGAGGCGGCCCGCACGGGGGAGCTGATCTTCGACATGGTGGCGGGGGCGGTGGTCCACCGGACGCTGGTGAGCGGCAACCAGGCGGACGAGGAGTGGGTGCGGGGGTTCACCCGCGTCCTGCTCCTGGGCCTGACGGCCCCGTCCGCGTAGCCTGCGGCCCTGATTCGTCTGCGGCAGCGTCGTGGCCGTTCGCGCAGTTCCCCGCGCCCCTGAAGGGGCGCGGGGAACTGCGCGGGCGGCCGTCCGGCGGCCCGAGCGGATCCAGTCGGCCCAGGCCGTCGCAGGGCGGCGCTAGAAGCCGGCCGGCTCCGTGTACACGCCCCACTCCTCGCGCAGCACCCCGCAGATCTCACCGAGCGTGGCCTCCGCCCGGACCGCGTCCAGCATCGGCTCGATCATGTTGGCCCCCGAGCGGGCCGCGGCCAGCATCGCGTCCAGGGACACCCGCACGGCGTCCTCGTCGCGGGCCGCCTTGCGCGCGGCCAGCACCCGCACCTGCTCCCGCTCCACCTCGTGGCTGACCCGCAGGATCTCCAGGTCGCCGGTGACCGAGCCGGTGTGCGCGTTGACGCCCACGACCCGCTTCTCGCCCTTCTCCAGGGCCTGCTGGTAGCGGAAGGCCGACTCGGCGATCTCGCCGGTGAACCAGCCGTCCTCGATCCCGCGCAGGATGCCCGAGGTGATCGGCCCGATGGGGTGCCTGCCGTCGGGGTGGGCCCGCAGCCCGCGCTCCCTGATCTGCTCGAAGATCTTCTCGGCGTCGGCCTCGATGCGGTCGGTCAGCTGCTCGACGTACCAGGAACCGCCCAGCGGGTCGGCCACGTTGGCGACGCCGGTCTCCTCCATCAGCACCTGCTGGGTGCGCAGCGCGATCTCGGCGGCCTGCGCGCTGGGCAGCGCGAGCGTCTCGTCCAGCGCGTTGGTGTGCAGCGAGTTGGTCCCGCCGAGCACCGCCGCGAGCGCCTCCACGGCCGTCCGCACGACGTTGTTGTACGGCTGCTGCGCGGTCAGCGAGACCCCGGCGGTCTGGGTGTGGAAGCGCAGCCACTGCGCCTTGTCGCTGCGGGCGCCGTAGACGTCGCGCATCCAGCGGGCCCAGATCCGGCGCGCGGCGCGGAACTTGGCGATCTCCTCGAAGAAGTCGACGTGCGCGTCGAAGAAGAAGGACAGGCCGGGCGCGAAGACGTCCACGTCGAGGCCGCGGGAGAGGCCCAGCTCGACGTAGCCGAAGCCGTCGGCGAGCGTGTAGGCGAGCTCCTGCGCGGCCGTCGAACCGGCCTCGCGGATGTGGTAGCCGGAGACGGACAGCGGCTTGTAGGCGGGGATGCCGGCGGCGCAGTGCTCCATCAGGTCGCCGATCAGGCGCAGATGCGGCTCGGGCTGGAAGAGCCACTCCTTCTGCGCGATGTACTCCTTGAAGATGTCCGTCTGGAGCGTGCCGTTGAGGACGGCGGGGTCCACGCCCTGGCGCTCGGCGGCGACCAGGTACATGCAGAAGACGGGGACGGCGGGGCCGCTGATGGTCATCGACGTGGTGACGTCGCCGAGCGGGATGTCCTGGAAGAGGACCTCCATGTCGGCCGCCGAGTCGATGGCCACGCCGCAGTGGCCGACCTCGCCGAGCGCGCGCGGGTCGTCGGAGTCGCGGCCCATGAGCGTGGGCATGTCGAACGCGACGGAGAGGCCGCCGCCGCCCGCCGCGAGGATCATCTTGTAGCGCTCGTTGGTCTGCTCGGCGTTGCCAAAACCGGCGAACTGGCGGATGGTCCACGTGCGGCCCCGGTATCCGGTCGGGTACAGGCCGCGGGTGAAGGGGTACTCACCGGGCCAGCCGATCCGCTCGAAGCCCTCGTACGTGTCCCCCGGTCGGGGCCCGTAGGCCGGCTCCACGGGATCGCCGGAGAGCGTGGTGAAGTCCGCGTCGCGCTTGCGCGCCGCGTCGTAGCGGGCCTGCCAGCGCCGGCGGCCTTCGTCAATGGCATGAGCGTCCATGCCCTCAAATTTACTTGGACGTCCTAGTAAATGTCGATGGCAAACCGCCGCGCATCACTCGCGCGACGGTCGAGGACGCCTGACGCGGGGCTTACGCCTTCGCGGCGACCGGCTCGGCGGGGGCCGCGACCCGGCCCTCCAGCTCCCGGCTGATCCGGCGCTCCACGAAGAACGCGGCGGTCGGGATGGTGCCCGCGAGCAGCACCCACAGCTGCTTGCCGACCGGCCACCTCGCCTTGGAGCCCAGGTCGAAGGCGAAGACGAGGTAGACGACGTACAGCCAGCCGTGGGCGATGGCGACGACGCGGGTGACGTCGGCGGCGCCGTCGATGTCCAGCCCGTACTTCGCGATCATGCTCAGGCACAGCAGGACCAGCAGCACACCGGTGGTGTAGGCCAGGACGCGGTAGCGGGTCAGCACGCTCTTTTTCATGCCGTCGAGCGTAACGGCCCGTTCCGGGAGATCTTGCCCGGGGCCACCGCCGACGCCGCGCGCCGCGCCGTTCACCCGCGAAGCCGTGCCCGCTCGTGCGCGAAGCCGTGCCCGCTCGTGCGTGAAGCCGTGCCTACTCGTCCGCGAAGTCGTGCGCCGCGACCCGCAGCGGGCGGAGCATCGCGAAGATCTCCGCGCACTCCTCTGCGTCGTAGACCCCGAGCCCGAAGTCCATCGCCATCAGGTCGCGGGTGGCGGCCTCCACCACCTCGCGGCCCTTGGCGGTGATGCTGGCGAGCGTGCCGCGGCCGTCGTTGGGGTTGGGGCGCTTGTCGACCAGACCGGAGACCACCAGCCGGTCCACGGTGTTGGTGACCGAGGTCGGGTGCACCATGAGCCGCTCGCCGATCTTCGACATCGGCAGCTCGCCGGCCTTGGAGAAGTTGAGCAGCACCAGCGCCTCGTACCGCGCGAACGTCAGTCCGTACGGCTTGACCACCGCGTCGACCTCGGCGAGCAGGATCTGGTGCGCGCGCATGATCGAGGTGATCGCGGCCATGGACGGCACGCTGCCCCAGCGCTGCTTCCAGAGCTCGTCGGCGCGGGCGATGGGGTCGAAAGGAAGACTGAGGGGCTTCGGCACGGCATCAGACCTTACCCGTCGGTCATATGCTGGTCAGCCCCGTCTCGGCTTTCGGTACGACGGCCTGCGCGGGCCCGTCCCTGCGGGCCCTGCGCGCCTCGGCCGCGAGCAGCGCGCAGCACACCGCGCCGAGCGCTCCGGCGCCCGCCACCGTGGCCCGCACCCCGGCGAACTCCGCCGCCACGCCCGCCAGCGCCATGCCGGCGCCCTGGATGGTCATCAGGCCCGCGCTCAGCAGGGTCATGGCGCGTCCGCGCAGCTCGTCGGGGACCTCCCGCACCAGCCACTGGTCCAGGCCCAGGGTGTACGCCGACCCGGCGCCCGCGACCAGCAGGAGCAGCAGCGAGCCGGTGAGGCCGGGGCGCAGTGCGTAGCCGAGGTAGGGCAGCAGGGTCAGGCAGACCAGCGGCAGCGCGATCCGTTCGCGGGTGGCGGGGCCGAGCCGGGCGCCCGCCCACAGTTCGCCCGCGATGGTGCCGACGGGCAGCGCGCACATCAGCAGGCCGAGCCCGGTGGAGCCGGCGCCGAGGCCGGCGGAGTAGGGCGCGGCGAGCGCCTCCGGAACCACAAGGAACATCGCGGGCACCCAGAACAGCAGCAGCAGCGAGCGCACCCCGCGGTCGGCGAGCACCTGGCCGGCGCCGGTCAGCGACTCCCGGACCAGGGCGCCGGAGCGGCGGGCCCGCGCGGGGCGGCGCCGGGTGCCCAGGCGCAGCAGGGCGGCCGAGGCGAGGAAGGTGCCGACGGTGATCAGCAGCGCGTGGCGCGGCGCGAGGACGGTGAGCAGGAGTCCGCCGAGGCCGTAGCCGGCCAGCAGCGCGCTCTGCGACACGATCCGCAGCAGCGAGCGGCCGAGGACGAACAGGTCGCCGTCGCCGAGGACGTCCGCGAGGGTCGCCATCCGGGTCCCGGAGAACACCGGGGAGACGACGGCGAGCACGCAGCGCAGGGCGAGGAGTACGGCGATGGGGGCGCCCGGCGCCGTCATCAGCGCGACCCCGGCCGCGCACACCAGGTCGCAGCCGACCAGGACGCGCCGGGCGGGCAGCCGGTCGGCGAGCCCGGCGAGCAGGGTGCCGCCGACGAGGTAGGGCAGGAAGCCCAGGGCGAAGGCGAGCGCGCTCATCAGCGGCGAGCCGGTGAGGTCGTAGACGAGGACCGAGAGGGCGATCTCGGTGACGACCGTGCCCAGCATGGACAGGACGTGGGCGGCGAAGACGGCGCGGAACTCGCGGACGGTGAAGAGGCGGGCGTACCCGGCGGGCGGCGCGACGGGCGCCGGTGCTGCGGCTGACATGGACGGCAGCGTGCCCGCGGGTGGGGCGGGGCCGTAGAGTTTCGGCTGTGGACGAATCTCCCCCCCCCGTGAGAGCCCCGCAGGACCGGCGCCCCCATAGGGGCGCGGGGAACTGCGCGACCAACCCCCACCGGCCCGCGGCCGACCGCCAACCCCGCCCCCCCCCACCCCCGGAGGGACCCGCATGCCGTCACGTCTCCACTTCGCCGAGGACGACTTCCTGCGCTGCCGCTTCGCGGTCTCGCCGCTGTGGGAGACGCAGCAGGTGGTGCGGACCCTGAAGCGGCCGGAGCGGCAGGGCTACCACACGGGCTGGCTGCGCCGGATCGAGGCGGCGGCCGCCGGGCTCGACCTGGCGCCGCTGTGGCTCCTGATGCCGCAGCCGGGGCACTGCCCGGACTGGCTGTGCCCGCCCGCGATCGGGGCCGCCGCCACCTTCGCCGAGGAGATCGCCGCGGTGCGCGCGGCCGACCCCGAGGCGGCCCGCGCCGACACCGCCCGTTCGCTCGCGGACACCCCGGGCGGGCTCCGGTCCCCGCTGGGGCGGGCGTGGCTGGCGGATCCGGCGCGCATGGTCGCAGAGCTGGCGGACGCGATGGAGGCGGTCTGGCACACCCTGGTCGAGCCGGACTGGCCGCGGCTGCGCGCGCTGCTGGAGGCGGACATCGCCTTCCACTCGCGGCGGCTCGCCGAGGTGGGCCTCGGCGAGCTGCTGCCGGAGATCAGCCCGCGCTGCGGCTGGGACGCGGGGACGCTGACCGTGCAGTGCCGCAGCGAGCACGAACGGCACCTGGGCGGCCGGGGTCTCGTGCTGATGCCGAGCGTGTTCGTCTGGCCGGACGTGGTCTCCACCTTCGAGCCGCCCTGGCAGCCGACGCTGGCCTACCCGGCCCGGGGCATCGGCGGCCTGTGGTCGACGCCCGCGGACCACGCCCCGGACGCTCTGGTACGGCTGCTCGGCCGCGGCCGGGCCGCCGTGCTGACCGCGCTGGACGAGCCCGCGGGCACCACCGCCCTGGCCGCACGCCTCGCCCTCGCCCCGTCGTCGGTCTCCGCGCACCTGTGTGTGCTGCGCGACGCGGGCCTGCTCACCTCGCACCGCTACGGCCATCAAGTGCTGTACGAACGCACGCCGTTGGGGATCGCGCTGGCGTCGGGGGGCTGAGCGGGGGCGCGCCTCGCGGGTCCGGGCGGCCGGGGCGTCCGGCCGGTCAGGGGCGCACCGTGCGGCGCAGATGGGCCCGGACCGCGCGCTGCGCCACCGGGCCCAGTTCGTCCAACGCGGCGACCAGGGCGCCCAGTTGTTCCAGTGCGTCCAGGCCCGCGTGGGCGCCGCCCGGGTCGACGGCCTCGTACAGCTCGATGCCGACGAACGACGCCGCCACCGCGCGGGCCAGCCCGGCGGGGTCGCTGAACTCGCCGAACGGGGTGGAGCCGAGCACCCGGGTCAGCACCTGCTCGATCTCGGCGATCCACAGGTCGAGCCCGGCGGCCGTGGCGGGGCCGAGCGAGGCGTGGGTCTGCGCGCCGGCGAGCAGCTGCCCGAGCAGGGTGACATGGCCACCGGCGCGCTCCTGTTCGTGTATCTCCCGTCCCACCGCGAGCAGTTCGGACAGCGAGGTGATCGCCGCCATCCGCTCGCGGTGGCGGGCCACGGACCGCTCGGCGCCGTAACGGCAGGCGGCGGCGAGGAGTTCGTCGACGGAGCCGAAGTGATAGAAGACCAGCGCCTGGTTGACCCCGGCGGCGGCCGCGACCGTACGGGCCGAGGTCTTGGCGATGCCCTGCTCGGTGAGCGTGCGCAGCGCGCCCTCCAGCAGCCTGGCCCTGGTCTCCTGCGACCTGGTGTCCGGAGACCTGGTGTCCGGGCGGCTCACGCGGACCGCACCGGGCCGCGCGGCAGCCGGGGCACTCCGGCGCAGGTGGAGGGGGTGCGCAGGCAGCGCCGGGCGGCCGGGGTGCCGGGCAGCGGCGGCGCGAACAGGGCGAGGCCGAGGGCGACCAGCGCGAGCGGCGGCGTGGCGAAGAAGAAGAGCGGGGCGAGGCTGCCGGTGAGCGCGAGGGTGCGTCCGTAGCCGAAGCCGGCGCAGGCGGCCGCGGCCAGCAGGGCGCGCAGCAGCAGTTCGGTGAGCCAGTTGCGGCGGGCGCGCTCGGGGGTGACCCCGCGCTCCAGCCACAGCCGCAGCCGGTCCAGGGACCAGGCCGTGGCCCAGACGATCAGCGGCCGTACGAGCAGGCGGTCGGCGAGGGCACCGGCCCGGCCGCCGCGGGGGGCGGTAGTCGTACCCGGTGAGGACGCGGACGGCGTCGCCGTCGGGGACGACGCTCCAGTAGCCGCGCCCCTCGGCGAGCGGGGAGAGCGGATGCGGGGAGCCGAGCCGCAGGGCGCAGGTGCGGGTGCCGTCGAGGCGGTCGTGCTCCTCGGCGAAGACCCCGGTCCCGTCGACGGTGAGGAAGGGCAGGACGCGGGTGGCGTACGTGAACCGGGTGGGCTCGCCGGCCGTGGGCGGGAGGTGCTCGATCGCGGTGAAGCGCAGGTCCCAGCGCGGGCAGCGCAGGGGGTCCTGGGTGCGGTCCCACAGTTCGTCGAGGTCGGCGCGGATGCGCGCCTCCGTGTAGAGCCTCATCGACGCGGCTTCGGCGTCCCCCATGTCCCCCGTGTCCTTCACAGCCCGATGTCAGGGCAGGAAGGTACACCGGTTTGAGCGTTCGCTCAAAGATCGGGTACGCGAGAACCCCGGCCCTGGGGACCGGGGTTCGGGGTCGCGCGCGTCGCGTGCGGCGGCGCGCGGGGTCGGGCGGGGCCGGGGTCAGGGGCGCCCGCGCTGTGCCCGCAGGTGTTCGGCGACCGGCTTCAGCGCCTTGTCCACCTCGGACAGCGCGTCCTCCGACAGCAGGTCGATGAAGTGCCGCCGTACGGACGCCACATGGTGGGGGGCGACCTTCTTCATCGTCTCCATGCCGTGCTCGGTGAGCACGGCGTACAGGCCCCGCCGGTCGGACTCGCAGTTCTCGCGCCGCACGAGGTCGGCGTTCTCCATGCGGGTGATCTGGTGGGAGAGCCGGCTCTTGGACTGGAGCGTGGCGGAGGCGAGGTCGCTCATCCGCATCCGCACGTCCTCGGACTCCGACAGATTCACGAGGATCTCGTAGTCGTTCATTGTCAGGCCGAAGGGCTGAAGGTCCTTTTCGAGCTGATACGTCAACAGCCTGTTGACCTCCAGGTGGGTGCGCCAGGCGCACTGCTCCGCATCGGTCAGCCAGCGCGTGGCCGTCTCGGTCTCCATGAATGAAGTCTACCTAAAAGGTTGAAAGGCGAACTAGTGAGAGTGGTGTGACTGCGCGCACGCGTTCGACGTCACACTCCGCAGACTACCGCTCACAGACCGAAGCGACGCTGGAGGTCTCCCAGCTGTCCGGGAAGACGCGGTGCGCCGCCTTGTTGTGGACGACCTGTGGAGGGCATGCCGGAACCGGGGATTCCGGGCTCCTGCGGGACCGCCCCCGCGAGCTGCTCGGGCATGAGGATCTCGGTGGACTGGAGCAGGACCGTGCCCGCCCCGACGAACTCGAACTGATGCTCCTCCCCGGAGGCCCCTCCGAGGCCCGTCATCGCACGTAGACCGCCCATCAGGCCCGTCATGTACCCATGGTCGTAGTGGTGGCACGGGGAGGGGCAGTCGGCCCAGCCCACGAGTGCCTGCGGGTCCACCCGGATCGGGGGCTCCAGGAACACCACCGGGCCGTTAGATGCGGCCACGAACTTTCCGGTTCCGATGAGGGTCAGAAAACCCGGCACGATCGACTGCTTGAGCGACAGACTTGGCTGAAAAGCGAGCAGATTGCCGGAGCGAATGGTCAGATTGCCGTCGTCGAGGTCGTAGGAGTTCACGTCGAAGGCCCGGTCGGCGAGGAGCATCTTGCCCGAGCCCTCCGCCACGACCCAGTCGCTCGCGTGCAGTGGCGAATGGAACGAGGTACGGACAAGTCGGTCGAGTCGCCCGTGCCCGATGCCCTGGAAGTCGATCCGCCCGTAGTAGGCGATCATCTTCCCCTTCTGCAGGAACCACTGGCCGCTCTTGAGCTCGACGCAGAAGGTGTACTTGTTCACGTTGTCGTCGGACGGCAGCGTCATGGGGTCGTGCACGACCGGCCCGCCACCGGGCCCCGATCCGCTCACCGGTCCTCCTCCGCCGCGTTCACAGTTTGTCCTCGGACGCCTGGACGTAGACCGTGCCGCTGCCGCTCAGCTCCAGCTGGAACGCCTCCCCCGAACCGCGCCCCACCATGTCGCGCCAGCCGAGCGCGCTGGACAGCTTGTTGCGTACGTCCCCGTGGTGGGCGACGTACGCCTGCGGGTCGACGTGGACCGGGCGCTGCGGGGTGATCGGGAGCTCGAAGACGCCGCCGTGCGCCATGACGGCGACCGCGCCCTGGCCCTGGAGGGTGGTGGTGAACAGGCCCTGGCCGGTGACCTGGCCGCGCACCATGCCCATGACCCCGCCCTGGGAGCCCAGGAACATCGTGCCCTGGCGCAGGGTGCCCTCGAAGGCGAGCAGCCGGTCCGCCTCGACGTGGAGGGTGTCTCCGCCGAGGCGGATCACGTGCACGTGGTGGCCGCCGTGCCCGAACAGGACCGTGCCACTGCCCTCGACGGTCATCAGGGGTGTGGCCTCGCCCGCGACCCGGCGCCCGATCATCGACATCAGCCCGCCCTGGCCGCCCTGGAGATTGGGGGTGAAGGACACCTCGCCCCGGTACGCGAGCATCGCCCCGCGCTGGCTGAACAGCCGCTGCCCCGGGACGACCGTCGCCTCGACCACCTTGGAGTTGAGCTCCCGGAAGGCCATGTCAGAGATCCCCCGCGATCGTGTTGCGCTCGCTGGGCTGGACGTAGACGAGACCCTCGCCCTCGAAGCGGATCTGGAAGGCCTCCCCGCCGCCCTCGCCGAGCAGGGTGCGGAACGTCACACCGGACTGGAAGGACTGGCGCACGTCACCCTGGTGGGCGATGTAGGCGCCGGGGTCCACGATCAGCGGGTACGCGGCGCTGACCCGCAGCACCACGGCGGGACCGTCCGACATGATCGCCGCCTGGCCGTGGCCCTCGACCGTCGTGGTGAACAGGCCGTTGCCCTGGGAGGCGCCGCGCAGACCGGTGAAGGTGGTCCCGGTGCGCAGCCCGGCGTCGGTGGCGAGCAGGTTGCTCGACTCGACGTAGAGCTTGTCGCCCTGGAGGCGCACGAGGTTGATCTCGGCCGCCCGGTCGGCGAACCAGCAGGTCCCGTGCCCCTTCACCTCCATCACCGTCATCTGCTCGCCGGTCAGGCGCCGGGTCACCATGCCCCGCAGCCCCTCGCCGCCGCCGCTCAGCTTCTTGAAGCCCATCTGCCCGTCGTACGCGACCATCGAGCCGTTCTTCGCCTTCACGGCGTCCCCGGTCATGTCGACGGCGAGCACTTTGCTGCCCTGGAGTCGGAACGTCGCCACGGTGTGACGTTAGCGGCGGGTACGGGTGACGGACAGACCCCGCTCCCCGGGGGTGGTCCGGGGTTTGTCACAATGGGCCGGAGTTTGTGCGTGCGTTCACAAACTGTCGACCTCCTCCCACCGAAGGTGACCTGTGGACCTCAAGACCGCCACCGCCCTCCGCCGCCTGCGCCTGGTGTCCGCCCCCGAGGCGGTGTCCTTCCTCGTCCTGCTGCTCTGCTCCGTGCTGAAGCGGACCACGGACTTCAACGCGGTGCCCGTGATGGGCGCGATCCACGGAATCCTGTTCATCCTGTACGTGGTCTTCTGGGCCGACGCCTGGAACCGGGCGCGGTGGAGCGCGGGGACCGCGGCGCTGTACTTCGTGCTGTCGGTCCTGCCGACCGGCGGCTTCTTCGCGGAGCGCAAGCTGCGCCGTGAGGCCGAGTCGGCGGTCATCGCGGCGCGGGCCCGCAAGGAAGGAGTCGTGAACGCATGATCGTCGCCTTTTCCGTGACGCCGCTGGGGGTCGGCGAGGACGTCGGGGAGTACGTGGCGGACGCCGTCCGGGTCGTGCGGGAGTCGGGGCTGCCGAACCGGACGGACGCGATGTTCACGTCCGTCGAGGGTTCGTGGGACGAGGTGATGGCCGTCGTCCAGCGGGCCGTCGCCGCGGTGGAGGCGCGGGCGCCTCGGGTCTCCCTGGTCCTGAAGGCGGACATCCGTCCCGGGGTGACGGACGGACTCACGTCCAAGGTCGAGACGGTGGAGCGCTTCCTGTCGGAGTAGTGCCGGCCGGTCGTGGTTGATCACGCAGTTCCCCGCGCCCCTGACGGGGCTCGGGTCCGCCCACCCAGGGGCGCGGGGAACTGCGCGAACGAGCCCCACGGCCCGCGGACGACCACGCGCCTCAAGCAGTCTCCGCGGAGCCCCCGGCCAGGGGCTGGGTCAGGCCTTCGACCAGTTCGTCCGCCGCGCGGTAGGGGTCCAGGTCTCCGGAGACGATCCGGTCCGCGAGCGCGCCGAGCCGCCGGTCGCCGTGGAGGTCGCCGATCCGCTCCCGCAGAGCCGTCACCGCGATCGCCTCCACCTCGTGCGAGGCCCGCGCCCGCCGCCGCTCCGCGAGCACCCCGTGCTCCTCCATCCACGCCCGGTGCTTCTCCAGCGCCTGAACGACCTCGTCGACACCCTCGCCGCGCGCGGCGACCGTCTTGACGATGGGCGGCCGCCAGGCGCCCGGCGCACGGGACTCGCCGAGCCCCAGCATGTGGTTCAGCTCGCGCGCGGTCGCGTCCGCCCCGTCCCGGTCCGCCTTGTTGACGACGTACACGTCACCGATCTCCAGGATGCCCGCCTTCGCGGCCTGGATGCCGTCGCCCATGCCCGGGGCGAGCAGGACGACCGAGGTGTCCGCCTGGGAGGCGATCTCCACCTCCGACTGGCCCACGCCGACCGTCTCGACGAGGATCACGTCGCAGCCCGCCGCGTCCAGCACCCGGATCGCCTGGGGCGCCGCCCACGCGAGGCCGCCGAGATGCCCGCGCGTGGCCATCGAGCGGATGTAGACGCCCGGGTCGGACGCGTGGTCCGACATCCGCACGCGGTCGCCGAGCAGCGCGCCGCCGGAGAACGGGGAGGATGGGTCGACGGCGAGCACGCCGACCCGCTTGCCCTGCCGCCGGTAGGCCGACACCAGGGCGGACGTCGACGTGGACTTGCCGACGCCCGGCGATCCGGTGAGGCCGACGACGTACGCCCCGCCGGTGAGCGGGGCGAGCGCCGCCATGACCTCCCTGAGCTGTGGGGACGCCCCCTCCACCAGGGAGATCAGCCGGGCCACGGCTCGTGGCCTGCCGTCCCTGGCCTGGGCCACCAGAGAGGAGACGTCCTGCATCACAGCTCCGATCACAGAGGAACGTAAAGGAAATCAGGCCCTGGGGACCCGCACGATCAGTGCGTCGCCCTGGCCGCCGCCGCCGCACAGCGCGGCCGCGCCGACCCCGCCGCCGCGCCGCTTGAGCTCCAGCGCCAGGTGCAGCACCAGGCGCGCGCCCGACATGCCGATCGGGTGGCCGAGGGCGATCGCACCACCGTTGACGTTCACCTTTTCCGTGGACACGCCGAGGTCCTTCATTGACTGGACCGCGACGGCCGCGAACGCCTCGTTGATCTCGACGAGGTCGAGGTCCGCGACGTCCAGGCCCTCCTTCTTCAGGGCGTGCAGGATGGCGTTGGACGGCTGGGACTGGAGCGAGTTGTCCGGGCCCGCGACATTGCCGTGGGCGCCGATCTCGGCGATCCACTCCAGGCCGAGCTCCTCGGCCTTGGCCTTGCTCATGACGACCACCGCGGCCGCGCCGTCGGAGATCTGCGAGGCGGAGCCGGCCGTGATCGTGCCGTCCCGGGTGAACGCGGGGCGCAGCTTGCCGAGCGAGTCCACGGTGGTGTCGCCGCGGACGCCCTCGTCCTTGCTGAACAGGACCGGGTCGCCCTTGCGCTGCGGGATCTCGACCGGGGTGATCTCGGCCTCGAACAGGCCGTTCTTCTGCGCGGCGGCGGCCCGCTGGTGCGAGAGGGCGGCGATCTCGTCCTGCTCGGCGCGGTTGATGCCGAGGCGCGTGTTGTGCTTCTCCGTCGACTCGCCCATGGGGACGTTGTCGAAGGCGTCGGTCAGGCCGTCGTGGGCCATCGCGTCGAGCATCTGCACCGCGCCGTACTTGTAGCCCTCACGGGACTTCGGCAGCAGGTGCGGCGCGTTGGTCATGGACTCCTGGCCGCCGGCCACGACGATGTCGAACTCGCCGGCCCGGATCAGCTGGTCCGCGAGCGCGATCGCGTCGAGGCCGGAGAGGCAGACCTTGTTGATCGTGAGCGCCGGGACGTTCATCGGGATGCCCGCCTTGACCGCGGCCTGGCGCGCCGGGATCTGCCCCGCCCCGGCCTGGAGCACCTGGCCCATGATCACGTACTGCACCTGGTCGCCGCCGATCCCCGCACGGTCGAGGGCGGCCTTGATCGCGAAGCCGCCCAGATCGGCCCCGGAAAATGACTTGAGGGAGCCCAGCAGCCTGCCCATGGGCGTGCGGGCCCCCGCCACGATGACGGAGGTCGTGCTGTTCGTTCCTGACATGAGGTGCGATCCCCTTTCAGCTGCACAGCTGAGGAGTGAACGAGGGTTTACTTCGAATGTACTGAGGAGTATTCGACCCGTCATCAAGCTGACGGTGTGATCGCTCGCACGTTGCGTAACCATCCCGGGCGCGCTGCACTGACTCCATGCTGACGCGAATCGACCACATCGGGATCGCCTGCTTCGACCTCGACGCCACCGTCGAGTTCTACCGGGCCACGTACGGCTTCGAGGTGTTCCACTCCGAGGTCAACGAGGAGCAGGGCGTGCGCGAGGCCATGCTCAAGATCAACGACACCTCCGACGGCGGCGCCTCCTACCTCCAGCTGCTCGAACCGACCCGCGAGGACTCCGCGGTCGGCAAGTGGCTGGCGAAGAACGGAGAGGGCGTCCATCACATCGCTTTCGGTACGGCAGATGTCGACGGCGACTCGGCGGACATTCGGGACAAGGGCGTACGGGTGCTGTACGAGGAGCCACGACGCGGCTCCATGGGGTCGCGAATCACCTTCCTGCACCCCAAGGATTGCCACGGTGTCCTGACAGAACTGGTCACTTCGGCGGCTGTTGAGTCACCTGAGCACTGACCCTCGTACATATGGGCCGGTAGGGTTGGGGGCGGTCGCCTCGCCCAGCGGGGTGACCGCATTCCGGGGTCCGGTTTCGGGGGGCGAGCGTCGGGGCGGCAGCCCATGCTCCGCCGACGATCTGACACCATTCCCCGGGGGCCCCGTCCGGCGGATGGACGGAGCTCGTTTGGACAGGCCCACGACCAGGGGACGGATGGGACCGCGCAGTGCGGGGCTACGAACGCCAGGAGCGAGAGCCGGCGGCTGACGTCGACCACCTCTCTCGGTTCGAGGCCGAGATGGATCGGCTGAAGACCGAGCGGGAGAAGGCGATCCAGCACGCCGAGGACCTCGGCTACCAGGTCGAGGTGCTGCGCGCCAAGCTTCACGAGGCGCGCCGCACCATCATGTCCCGGCCCGCCTACGACAGCGGCGGCGGCGACATCGGCTACCAGGCCGAGCAGATGCTGCGGAACGCGCAGGTGCAGGCCGACCAGTTGCGCGCCGACGCCGAGCGCGAACTGAGTCAGGTCCGGGCGCAGACACAGCAGATCCTTCAGGAGCACGCCGAGCAGGCCGCGCGGCTCCAGGCCGAGCTGCACGCCGAGGCCGTGGCCCGCAGGCAGCAGCTCGACCAGGAGCTCGCCGAGCGCCGGCAGACCGTCGAGTCGCACGTCAACGAGAACGTGTCGTGGGCCGAGCAGTTGCGCGCCCGCAGCGAGTCGCAGGCCCGCCGGCTGGTCGAGGAGTCACGCGCGGAGGCCGAGCAGGCGCTCGCCGCGGCTCGCGCCGAGGCCGAGCGGGTCGCCGCCGAGGCCCGGCAGCGGTTGCAGAGCGACGCCGAGGCGGCCCGCGCGGAGGCGGAGCAGCTGCTGCGCCGCGCCCGCACGGACGCCGAGCGGCTGCTGAACGCCGCCTCCACCCAGGCCCAGGAGGCCACCGACCACGCCGAACGGCTGCGCAGCTCGACGGTGAACGAGTCGGAGTCCGCCCGCCGCGAGGCCACCGAGCTGAGCCGCGCCGCCGAGCAGCGGATGGCCGAGTCCGAGTCGGCGCTGCGCGAGGCGCGCGCCGAGGCGGAGAAGCTCCTCACCGAGGCGAAGGACTCCGCGGCCAAGTCCCTCTCCAGCGCCGAGTCGACCAACGAGCAGCGCACCCGCACCGCCAAGGAGCAGGTCGCCCGGCTGGTCAGCGAGGCCACCAAGGAGGCCGAGGCCACCAAGGCGGACGCCGAGCAGGTCGTCGCGGACGCCCGCACCGAGGCCGAGCGGATCATCGCGGAGGCGGCGGAGAAGGCCCGTACGCTCACCGCCGAGGAGAGCGCCACCCAGCTGTCGAAGGCGGCGAGGACCGCCGAGGACGTCCTGGACCGGGCCGCCGAGGACGCCCGCAACACCACCAAGGCCGCCGGCGAGGAGGCCGAGCGCATCCGCCGCGAGGCGGA
Organism: Streptomyces mangrovisoli; assembly: GCF_000974985.2. Lineage (GTDB taxonomy): Bacteria > Actinomycetota > Actinomycetes > Streptomycetales > Streptomycetaceae > Streptomyces > Streptomyces mangrovisoli. Next base: position 32,522 of record NZ_LAVA02000023.1, read on the forward strand.
GGCCGAGGCCGACCGGCTGCGCGCCGAGGCGCAGGACATCTCCGAGCAGCTCAAGGGCGCGGCGAAGGACGACACCAAGGAGTACCGCGCCAAGACCGTCGAGCTCCAGGAGGAGGCGCGGCGGCTGCGCGGCGAGGCCGAGCAGCTGCGCGCCGACGCCGTCGCCGAGGGCGAGCGGATCCGCGCCGAGGCCCGCCGCGAGGCGGTGCAGAAGATCGAGGAGGCCGCGAAGTCGGCCGAGGAGCTGCTGGCCAAGGCGAAGGTCGACGCGGACGAGCTGCGCCAGGCCGCCACCACGGACAGCGAGAAGGTCCGCACCGAGGCGATCGAGCGCGCCACCACGCTGCGCCGCCAGGCCGAGGAGACCCTCCAGCGCACCCGGCAGGAGGCCGAGCGGCACCGCGAGGAGATCGTCGAGCAGTCCGAGGGCATCCTCGCGGACGCCGAGCGGGCCGCGCGCGAACTGCGCGAGGAGACCGAGCAGACGGTGGCGGCCCGGCTGGAGGACGCCTCCGACGAGCTGACCCGGCTGCACACCGAGGCCGAGGAGCGGGTGACCTCGGCCGAGCAGGCGCTCTCCGAGGCCCGTGAGGAGGCCGCGCGCATCCGCCGCGAGGCCGGCGAGGAGACGGAGCGGCTGCGCTCCGAGGCCGCCGAGCGGATCCGTACGCTGCGCGAGCAGGCGGAGACGGAGGCCGACCGGCTGCGCACCGAGGCCGCCGCGGACGCGTCCGCCTCCCGCGCGGAGGGCGAGAACGTCGCCGTACGGCTGCGTTCGGAGGCCGCGGCGGAGGCCGAGCGGCTGAAGACCGAGGCGCAGGAGACCGCCGACCGGGTGCGCGCGGAGGCCCAGGCCGCCGCCGAGCGCCTGGCCACGGAGGCCTCCGAGACGCTGGCCGCCGCCCAGGAGGAGGCCGCCCGGCGCCGCCGCGAGGCCGAGGAGCTCCTCGGCGACGCGCGGCAGGAGGCCGACCAGGAGCGCGAGCGGGCCCGCGAGCAGAGCGAGGAGCTGCTGGCGTCGGCGCGCAACCGCGTCGAGGAGGCCCAGACCGAGGCCGTACGGCTGGTCGAGGAGGCCGAGCGGCGCGCCACCGAGATGGTGTCGGCAGCCGAGCAGCACGCGCAGCAGGTGCGGGACTCCGTGTCCGGGCTGCACGAGCAGGCGCAGGAGGAGATCCAGGGCCTGAGGTCGGCCGCCGAGCACGCGGCGGAGCGCACCCGGCGGGAGGCCGAGGAGGAGTCCGACCGGGTCCGCGCCGACGCCTACGCGGAGCGCGAGCTGGCCACGGAGGACGCCAATCGCGTGCGCCGCGAGGCCCGCGAGGAGACCGAGGCCGCCAAGTCGCTCGCCGAGCGCACGGTCGCCGAGGCCATCGCCGAGTCGGACCGGCTGCGTTCGGACGCGGCCGACCACGCCCAGCGGGTGCGCACCGAGGCGTCGGACGCCATCGCGCAGGCCGACCAGGACGCCACCCGCACCCGCGCCGAGGCCCGCGAGGACGCCAACCGGATGCGGTCGGACGCGGCGACGCAGGTCGACACCCTCATCTCGGAGGCGCGCGGCGAGGCCGAGCGGCTCCAGACGGAGACCGCGCAGGAGGCCGAGCGGGTGCGGACCGAGTCGGTGGCCCAGGCCGAACAGCTGATCTCGGATGCCACCGGCGACGCGGAGCGGCTGCGGGCCGAGGCCGCGGAGGCGGTCGGCACGGCGCGCCAGCACGCGGAGCGGACGCGGATCGAGGCCGTACGGCGCAAGGCCGACGCGGAGGCGGAGGCGGAGCGGATGCTCAACGCCGCCCGCGAGGAGTCCGAGCGGACGCTGGACGAGGCCCGCAAGGACGCCAACAAGCGGCGCTCCGAGGCGGCCGAGCAGGTCGACACGCTCATCACGGAGACCGCGGCCGAGGCGGACAAGCTGCTCGCCGAGGCGCAGCAGCAGGCGCAGCAGGCCACCGCGGACGCCGAGTCGCAGGCCGACACCATGGTCGGCGCGGCCCGCAACGAGGCGGAGCGGCTGGTCTCCGAGGCGACCGTCGAGGGCAACACCCTGGTGGAGAAGTCCCGCACGGACGCGGACGAGCTGCTCGTCGGCGCCCGTCGCGACGCGACCGCCATAAGGGAACGGGCGGAGGAGCTGCGGGACCGCATCACCAGCGAGATCGAGTCGCTGCACGAGCGGGCCCGGCGCGAGGCCGCCGAGACCATGAAGTCGACCGGCGACCGCTGCGACGCGCTGATCAAGGCCGCCGAGGAGCAGCTCGCCAAGGCGCAGGCAAAGGCCAAGGAGATCGTCTCGGAGGCCAACTCCGAGGCGGGCAAGGTCCGTATCGCCGCCGTCAAGAAGGCCGAGGGGCTGCTCAAGGAGGCCGAGCAGAAGAAGGCCAAGCTGGTCAAGGAGGCCGAGGACCTCAGGGCCGAGGCGATCCACGAGGCCCGGGAGACGGTCGAGGAGGGCAAGCGCGAGCTGGAGACCCTCGTACGGCGCCGGCAGAACATCAACGCCGAGATCTCCCGTGTCCAGGACGTCCTGGAGGCGCTGGAGTCGTTCGAGGCGCCCGGTGGCGCCAAGGACGGCGGGGCCAAGGCCGGCACGACCGTGGGCGCGCCCCGTTCGGGCGGCAAGGCGGCGGACGGCTGACGCGAGCGGCCGTCCACGGGGGCGGAGGGTTTCCGTCGAAGCGTGCGGCTTACACGGAAGCGGGGGGTTTCCGCGAGAGCGTGAGGTTTCCGTGAGAGCGTGAAATTTCCGTGGGAGCGGGTGTTTCTGTGGTGATCCTTTGAGGCGGCTTCTGGGGCATTTGACCCGGTCTTTGGCAAGCTGTCCTACGGTGAGCCACTCAAAAGGGGTGTCATTCTCCAGATCAAACACGTATCCGCTCGATGACACACCGCTTCGGCCCCTAGGATTCCCCCTATCACCTCACCGGTCTCATCGACAGGAACCCCATGAGCGACACTTCCCCCTACGGCTTCGAGCTTGTGCGGCGTGGGTACGACCGCGCTCAGGTGGACGAACGGATCTCCAAGCTCGTCTCCGACCGTGACAGCGCTCTCGCCCGCATCACCGCTCTGGAAAAGCGCATCGAGGAGCTCCACCTCGAAACGCAGAACGCTCAGGCCCAGGTGAGCGACGCGGAGCCGTCGTACGCCGGTCTCGGCGCGCGGGTCGAGAAGATTCTGCGCCTGGCCGAGGAAGAGGCCAAGGACCTGCGTGACGAGGCGCGTCGCGCCGCCGAGCAGCACCGCGAGCTCGCGGAGTCGGCTGCCCAGCAGGTCCGCAACGACGCGGAGTCGTTCGCCGCCGAGCGCAAGTCCAAGGCCGAGGACGAGGGCGTCCGGATCGTCGAGAAGGCCAAGAGTGACGCCTCGCAGCTGCGTTCCGAGGCGCAGAAGGACGCGCAGTCCAAGCGTGAGGAGGCCGACGCCCTCTTCGAGGAGACGCGTGCGAAGGCCGCCCAGGCCGCCGCGGACTTCGAGACCAACCTCGCCAAGCGCCGCGAGCAGTCCGAGCGCGACCTCGCCTCGCGTCAGCAGAAGGCGGAGAAGCGTCTCGCGGAGATCGAGCACCGTGCGGAGCAGCTGCGCCTGGAGGCCGAGAAGCTGCGCACGGACGCCGAGCGCCGGGCCCGCCAGACCGTCGAGACGGCGCAGCGTCAGGCCGAGGACATCGTGGCCGACGCGAACGCCAAGGCCGACCGGATCCGTTCGGAATCCGAGCGCGAGCTGGCCGCTCTCACCAACCGTCGCGACAGCATCAACGCGCAGCTGACGAACGTGCGCGAGATGCTGGCCACGCTGACGGGTGCCGCGGTGGCCGCCGCGAGCACGCCGGCCGTGGACGACGAGCCGATCTCCCGCGGAGTTCCGGCCCAGCAGTCCCGCTGACGCCCGGTCCCACCCGGCCCACGGCCCGCACCCCTGCACCCCGGGGCGCGGGCCGTCGCGTTCCCCCGCGGCCCGGTGGGGGCTGATCGCGCAGTTCCCCGCGCCCCTAAAAACGGGGCCCAGCGCCACCCACCTAAGGGGCGCGGGGAACTGCGCGACCAGCCCGCCACGGCCCGCGGACGACGACGTACCCCTGCCCCCACCCCCCTCAGGGGCGCGGGGAACTGCGCGACAAGCCACGACGAAGGCGCGCGGGCAAACCCACCCCAGGGGCGCGGGGAACTGCGCGACCGGCTACGACGGGCCCGCAGGCTCATATCCGGCCCGCGGCCAAGTGGCAGGCCCAGGCACAGCGCCTTAGCGTTACCGCATGATCGAGCTCGAGGGCCTGACCAAGCGCTACGGCGACAAGGTGGCGGTCGACAGCCTCTCCTTCTCCGTCCGTCCGGGCCTGATCACCGGCTTCCTCGGCCCCAACGGCGCGGGCAAGTCCACCACCATGCGGATGATCCTCGGTCTCGACCACCCCACCGCGGGCGACGTCCGCATCGACGGCCGGCACTACGACCGGCTGAAGGACCCGCTGAAATACATCGGCGCGCTGCTCGACGCGAAGGCCGTGCACGGCGGCCGCAGCGCCTACAACCACCTGCTGTGCCTCGCGCAGAGCAACGGCATCCCGAACCAGCGGGTGGCCGAGGTCCTGGACACGGTGGGTCTGACGGCCGTGGCGCGCAAGAAGGCCAAGGGCTTCTCGCTCGGCATGGGCCAGCGCCTCGGCATCGCGGGCGCCCTGCTCGGCGATCCCCGCATCCTCATGTTCGACGAGCCGGTCAACGGCCTCGACCCCGAGGGCATCCACTGGATCCGCAACCTGATGAAGTCCCTCGCCGCCCAGGGCCGTACGGTCTTCGTCTCCTCGCACCTGATGAGCGAGATGGCGCTGACCGCGGACCACCTGGTGGTGATCGGGCAGGGCCGGCTGCTCGCCGACACCTCCATGGCCGACTTCATCCACCGCAACTCGCGGTCGTACGTCCAGATCCGCACCCCCCAGCGCGAGCGGATGCTGGATCTGCTGCACGACGCGGGGGTCACGGTCGTCGAGGCCGGCACCGGGGCGCTGGAGGTGGACGGCGGCAAGGCCGAGCAGCTCGGCGAGCTCGCCGCGCGCAACCAGATCGTGCTGCACGAGCTGAGCCCCCAGCAGGCGTCCCTGGAGGAGGCGTTCATGCAGCTCACCGCCGAGTCGGTGGAGTACCACGCGCACACCGACAGCCCGCAGCCCGAGCCGGCGCAGCCGCACCCGTGGGGCGACGACTGGCAGAAGGAGCGGTGATGGCGACGGGCCAGGTCGTCCGCTCCGAGTGGACCAAGATCCGTTCGGTGGCCTCCACCGTGTGGACGCTCTCCCTCGCCGTGATCGTCACGATCGCGCTGGGGATGCTGATCTCCGCCCTGTCGAGCAGTCAGTACGACAACATGTCCCGGCAGGACCGGCTGTCGTTCGACCCGACCTACATCAGCTTCGCGGGGATGAGCCTCGGACAGCTCGCCATGATCGTGTTCGGGGTGCTGGTGGTCTCCAACGAGTACAGCACCGGCATGATCCGCACCTCGCTGGCCGCGGTGCCGCAGCGCGGCGCCTTCCTGTTCAGCAAGATCGCGGTGGCCGCCGGGCTCGCGCTGGTGGTCGGCCTGGCCACGAGTTTCGCCGCGTTCTTCCTCGGCCAGGCGGTGCTCGGCACGCACCGCACGCACATCGGGGACCCGGGCGTGCTGCGCGCGGTGATCGGCGGCGGCCTGTACATGACCCTCATCGCGGTCTTCTCCATGGGCGTCGCCGCGATGCTGCGCTCGCCCATGCTCTCCCTCGGCATCCTGATGCCGTTCTTCTTCCTGATCTCCAACATCCTCGGCAACGTCCCCGCCACCAAGAAGGTCGGGCGCTATCTGCCGGACCAGGCGGGCAGCCGGATCATGCGCGTGGTGCCGGAGATCGGCGACCACACCCCCTACGGCCCCTGGGGCGGTCTGGGGATCATGGTGCTGTGGGTGGTCGCGGCGCTGGTCGGCGGCTACACGCTGCTGAAGCGGCGAGACGCATAGCGAACCCCTGCGGAACGATCATTTTTTACTTCCGCTTGAGCGGAACCGTCATCGCCTCGATAAGCTCCTAAGCCTTACGGGGGCGTGTGCCCCGCTGTCCTGAACCTTTCGATGGGTGCGGAGCATGATCGAGGCTGTCGGCCTGACCAAGAGCTACGGCTCCAAGACCGCTGTGTACAACCTGTCCTTCCAGGTGCGGCCCGGCGCCGTCACCGGCTTCCTGGGCCCGAACGGTTCCGGCAAGTCGACGACGATGCGGATGATCCTCGGCCTGGACAACCCGACCGCGGGCACCGTGACCATCGGCGGCTACCCCTACCGCAAGCTGCCCAACGCCCCCCGTCAGGTGGGTGCCCTGCTCGACGCCAAGGCGGTGCACGGCGGCCGGCACGCGCGCAACCATCTGCTCTGCCTCGCCCAGCTCTCCGGCATCCCGGCCCGCCGGGTCGACGAGGTGCTCGGCGTGGTCGGCCTCCAGGACGTGGCCCGCAAGCGCTCCAAGGGCTTCTCGCTCGGCATGGGCCAGCGGCTCGGCATCGCCGCCGCGCTCCTCGGCGACCCCCAGGTGCTGCTCTTCGACGAGCCCGTGAACGGTCTCGACCCCGAGGGCATCCTCTGGGTGCGCAATCTGATGAAGTCGCTGGCCGCGGAGGGCCGGACGGTGTTCGTCTCCAGTCACCTGATGAGCGAGATGGCACTCACCGCCGACCACCTCATCGTGATCGGGCGCGGTCAGCTTCTGGCCGACATGAGCGTGAAGGACTTCATCTCGACCAACTCCGCGGACTTCGCGCGCGTGCGCACCCCGGACACCGAGCCGCAGCTGCGCGAGAAGCTGACGTCCGCGCTCACCGAGGCCGGCGGCCACGTGCTGCCCGAGCAGGACGGCGCCCTGCGCGTCACCGGGCTGGCGCTGCCCCGCATCAGCGACATCGCGCACGACACCGACGTACGGCTGTGGGAGCTGTCGCCGCACCAGGCGTCCCTGGAGGAGGCGTACATGCGGATGACGCAGGGCGCCGTCGACTACCGCTCCACGACCGACCAGAAGGCGGGCCTCATGCAGGCCCCGCCGCCCGGCTTCCAGCCGCCCATGCCGGTCCCCGGCCAGGGCCAGCCCGGCTGGTACGCACCGCCGCCGCCCCAGCAGGGCGGGCAGCCCTTCGCGCCGCCCCAGGGACAGCCGAGCCCGTACGGCCCCGGCCCGGCGAACCCCTACGCTCCCCCGGCCGCCACCCCGGGGCCCTACGGCGCCCCCGGCGCCCCGAACCCGTACGCGGCGCCCGCCCCGGTGGCCCCGGCTCCGGCCCAGCCGCCCGCCGCGGCCCCGGCACCGGCCCCCGCGGCCGCGCCCGCCGCACCGGCCGCGCCCGCCGCCGTTCCTTCCGCCGCCCCCTCCGCCGCCGCGGAGCCCGCCGCCGACCTGACCAAGCCCGAGGACGCCCGATGAGCACCCCCCAGCCCCCGATGCCGCAGGCCGCCCCGCCCGCCTGGCAGGCGGCGCCCGGCACGCCGCACCCGACGTACACCTCGCCCATCCCGGTCGTCCGCACCCACCTCGGGCACGCGATCGCCTCGGAGTGGACGAAGATCAGGTCGGTGCGCTCGACGATGTGGACGCTCGGCGTCTTCCTGCTGCTGGTGGTCGGCATCGGGCTCACCGCCGGCGCGCTGGTCGCGGGCAGCGCCTCCGCGAGCGACATGGGCGACGACACCGCGCTCTCCCTCGGCTTCTTCGGGCTGCTGCTCGGCAGCATGTGCATCATCACGCTCGGCGTGCTGACCACGGCCTCGGAGTACGGCACCGGCATGATCCGCACCACGGCGACCGCCTGCCCCTCGCGGCTGCGGGTGCTGCTGGCGAAGTCGATCGTGTTCTTCTCGGTGGCCTTCGTCGTGACGCTGGCCGCGGCCGCCTTCGTCGGCGTCGCCCAGGTCGGCATGATCGACCAGGCGCGCACCCCCACGGCCGGCGAGTGGATGAAGGGCGTCGTCGGCGTCAGCTTCTACATCGCGATGCTGGGGCTGCTGTCGCTGCTCATCGGCTCGATCGTGCGGCACTCCGCGGGCGCCATCACGATCATGATCGCCGCGGTGCTCGCGCCGCTCGTCATCGCGCTGTTCATGTTCGCGCAGTCCATGGAGAAGCTGCGCACCGCGCTGTTCGAGTACTCGATCCCGAACCAGCTCAGCGTCTTCTACTCCAACTCCCTCGGTGAATCCGGCCCTTCGGGCTGGGACCCGGTGTGGATCATCGTCGGCGTCACGGCCATGGCGTTCGCGGGCGCGTGGGCGCTGCTGGAGCAGCGGGACGTCTGACCGGCGGACGGCCGCGGCGGGAGGGAACCCCGGCGCGGCCGGCCACCTGCGTGCTCCGGTGCGCTCAGAACTTCGGCGCGTTGCGGGACCGCTGCACCCGGGTGGTGCGGCGGTCCTTCGCGTTCCAGCAGGCCTTGTGCCAGTGTCTGCGGTCGTCCACGCCCGCGTGTTCGGGCCAGGCCACCACGTGCGGGACGCCCGAGCCGATCGCCTGGTCGCAGCCGGGGCAGCGGTAGGTCTTGCCCTGCGAACTGGCGCCGGCCACGTGCCGCACGCTCCACTCCTCGCCCTGCCAGCTCTCCGAGGACTGCCAGCCGCCGTAGCGGCCCGACCGGTCGTCGTCGGCGCCGCGGCCGGAGGCTCCGGATCCGCCGGTCTCCTTGGGTCGGTTGCGTCGCGGGGACACGGAACACCTCTCGGGGCTATACAGGAAGCAGGGACCGTGTCCAGCCTACGCGGCGGGGACCGGGGTACGCGTAGGTCACCGATCCTGACAAGTCCCCCTCCGAAGCGACCTGTTCTCCCGACAATCCGGAAATCTCCCCGCCAGGCCGTGTCCTCGGCACGTGTCAGGCGGTTATGCCGTGTGGGGGAGCTCCGCGTCGGAGCCAAGGAAGCAGGAAAGTCCCATGCGCGTAGGAAGTTTTGTGCTGGCGGCCCAGTTCCCGGGCCAGGGGCAGGGGGAGGCGCTGCACCGGGCGGTGCGCTCGGCGGAGGCCGCCGAGGAGGCCGGCCTCGACTCGGTCTGGCTGGCCGAGCACCATTTCGTCCCGTACGGCACCTGTCCGTCGGCCGTCACCCTGGCCGCGCTGCTGCTCGGCCGCACCAGCCGTATCCGCGTCGGCACGGCGGTCAGCGTGCTGCCGACCGTCCATCCCGTCGCCCTCGGCGAACAGGCCGCGCTGCTGCATCTGACGAGCGGCGGGCGGTTCTCGCTGGGCGTCGGACGCGGCGGCCCCTGGGTCGACCTGGAGGTGTTCGGCGCCGGCCTGGAGGCGTTCGAGACGGGGTTCCCGGAGGCGCTCGATCTGCTGCTGCGCTGGCTGCGCGAGCCCGCGGTCGGCGCCGCCGGGGAGCGCTTCGCCTTCCGTCAGGTCCCCGTGGTGCCCCGCCCGTCGGAGGCGCTCACGGAGGAACCGGGCCCCGAGGTGCTGGTCGCCTGCACCTCGGCGGCGAGCGTCCGGCTGGCCGCGGAGCGCGGGCTGCCGATGCTGCTCGGGATGCATGTCGGCGACGAGGAGAAGGCCGAGATGGTGGCCCTGTGGCGGGACCACGCCCGCGCCTCGGGGCGCACCGCCCGGGAGATCCACGAGGCGGGCCATGTCTCGGCGGGCGTCTGCCAGATCGCCGACCGGCGCACGGACGCGGTGGAGACCCTGGTGAAGGCGATGCCGGGCTGGCTGAAGCAGGGACTCGAGGCCCATGTGACGGTGGACGACCGCAAGCGCGCCATGCGGGACCCGGTCGCGTACACCGAACTGCTCTGCGGGCTGCACCCGGTGGGCACCCCGCGGCTGTGCGCGGACCGGCTCGCGGCGACCGCGGAGCGGACCGGCATCTCGCGTTTCGCGCTGCTCGTCGAGGGCTCCGGCGACCTCGCGGCCACCGAGGAGAACGTATGGCGGCTGGGCACCGAGGTGCTGCCGCAGGTGCGGTAGGGGGACAGGGCCTGGGGGTCGTCAGGGACAGGGCCTGGGGGCGTCTCCCCCGGCCGGCGGGGCACCTGCCCCGCGGAGAGCTTGCCGCTCCGGTGAATGCACCTCCCGCGGATGGAGCGGCAAGCGTGCGGCTGACGGCGTCAGCGGTCCCGTCGCCGGGCGTCAGCAGTCCCTGAGCTCCGGGGACTGGTTGAGCAGCTGACTGCGTACCGAGGTGAAGCGGGCCAGTGTCTGGTCGACCGAGGCGTCCACCGGAAACACCGCCACACGGTGGCAGTTCTGGAACGCCAGCCGCACACCGAAGTGCCGCTGAAGTGCGCCGCGTATCGCGTCACTCGCGAGCGCACGCAGCAGCTGACCGCGCGCCTGCTCGTCCGGCGGCGGCGTCTGGTTGTCGGCGAAGTCTCCGCCGTCCACCTTCAGCTGGGCCACCAGGGAGCTGATCATCTCCCATGCATAGGGCAGGGAGGTCCGGACGCAGTCGACGAAGGCAGCTTCGTCGACCTCGCCTCGCTCGGCCTGTTCGAGTAGGGCCGGTGAGACGTCGAGCGACATGGGTTCTCCTCTCGCACCCCCGAACAACAGGGGTTGCCGGACAGGTAAGGGAGTTCGCGACTACGAACACGTTGCGTACACACATCGCGACCTCCCGTTCACTACGGTAGGCAACCGCTGGGGGCCGCACCAGGAGAATGCACACAAAGAGAGCTCCCATTGGGCTCACAATCGGCCACGAATGAACACTGGTTTTCCTGGGCGAATCGCGTGCACCGGTGCCCGTCGAGTAGCGTTGCGGACCATGCGTCTCGTCATTGCCCGGTGTTCCGTCGACTACGCGGGCCGGCTCACCGCCCACCTCCCCTCGGCCCCCCGTCTCATCCTGGTGAAGGCCGACGGCAGCGTCTCGATCCACGCGGACGACCGCGCCTACAAGCCCCTCAACTGGATGTCTCCGCCGTGCACGCTCAAGGAGGGCACCGGCGACGAGGAAGGCGTCTGGACCGTCGTCAACAAAGCGGGCGAGAAGCTGATCATCACGATGGAGGAGATCCTCCACGACTCCTCGCACGAACTCGGCGTCGATCCCGGCCTGATCAAGGACGGCGTGGAAGCACACCTCCAGGAGCTCCTCGCGGACCGCATCGAGACCCTCGGCGAGGGCTGGTCGCTCATCCGCCGCGAGTACATGACGGCGATCGGACCGGTCGACATCCTCTGCCGGGACGCCGAGGGCGCGACGGTCGCGGTGGAGATCAAGCGGCGCGGCGAGATCGACGGCGTCGAGCAACTCACGCGCTATCTGGAGCTGTTGAACCGCGACCCGCATCTCGCGCCGGTCCGCGGCATCTTCGCGGCCCAGGAGATCAAGCCGCAGGCCCGCGTCCTCGCCACCGACCGCGGCATCGGCTGCCAGGTGCTGGACTACGACGCCCTGCGCGGCATCCAGGACGACAAGCTGCGGCTGTTCTGAGCCCGGCCCCTACGGCCACGCACCGGGGCCCCGTCCTTCGTGAAGGACGGGGCCCCGGTGCGTACCGGACGCGGACGGCGGTCAGATGACGGTGCCGTCGGACGGCGACACCGCTCCACCGCTCGCCGGGACGCTCGCCGCGCTGGAGGAGGCCGCGGGGGCGCTGGAGGCCGGGCCACTGGCCGTGGTGGACGTGGTGGCGGGCGGGGGCGAGTCGGTCGCCGTGTCGGTCGGGTCGGGGCTGGTCGACGTCGAGGTGGACGGGTTCGGCGACGACGTGGACTTGGTCGGCTTCGGCGACGACGTGGACTTCGTCGGCTTCGGCGACGACGACTTCGACGGCGAGCTGGACTTGCCCGGCTTCGTCGACTTGCCGCCCGTCGGCTCGTCCGTCGGCCCCGTCGTGGCCGCCGGGGTCGGGTCGTCGGAGGTGCCGTAGGTGCCGTCCGGGCCCGGGTCCGTCGGACGGCTGGTCGCCGTACCCGTGTCGCCCTTCTTGGCCTTCTTCGGCGAGGCCGCGCCCAGGCTGCCGTCGTCGACGCCCTGGCTCGCGGACGGGTTGAGGCCCACCCGGTCCGTCGGGGTGTCGTCGGCGCTGTCGTGCGAGGTCATGCCGAGCGTCACCACGGTGCCGAGCACGGCCACGAGCAGGGCGCCCGAGCCGGCCGCCACCAGGTTGCGCCGGGCCAGCCGGCGGAAGCCGCCGGAGCCGCCCTCGGGCTGCTGCGGCGCCCCGTACGTGACCAGGGTCGAGGCGTCCATGCCGGGCGGGTGCAGCGCCGTACCGCCGAGCGCGGCGCCCGCGGGGATGCCGCGGGGCGGTGAGGCGGACTCCTCGTTGCGGGCGTCGGAGATCTCGTCGCCCATCAGGGCCGCGAGGCCGATCGTGATGCCGGAGCGGTCCGCGACCAGCGCGAGGGCGCGGCGGCCCGCGACGGTGCCGCGCTTGTCGGTGAGCGCGCCGCGCAGGCCGATCGAGGTCTCCAGTTCGGCGCGGGCCCGGTCGAGCAGTCCGTCGCAGAGCGCGAGGATGCCCATCTCGTGGTGGAAGTACGACTGGCCCTGGACGTCCTCGGCCCGTTCGGACGCCTCGGCGCCCGCGTGCAGGGTCTGCTCCCAGGCGCTCCAGTCGAGGCCCGCCGCGAACGCGGGTGCCGTGATGCGGGCCAGCTGGACCGCGGGGCTCTCCTCGCCCTCGGCGGGCGGCGTGCTGCGCGGGACCAGGACGGCGAGCGCGGCGAGCACCGCGTCGGCCTCCCGGCACACGCGCTCCGGGGTGACCGAGGGGTGCCCGGCCCACCAGGTGTAGTGCTGGGCGGCGGCCAGGGCCTGCTCCGGCAGGTCGTCGGCGTATCCGGCGGCCTCCAGCTGGGTGAGCACGCCGGTGGCGAGCCGGTGCCGGGCGCCGACCTGGGTGACCAGACCGCACGCGGCGAGCTCGCCGAGGGCGGCGTCCGCGTGGGTGTCGCCGACCAGTGCGGGCAGGTGCGCCTGGTGCGGGACCTCGCCGCCGAGGGCCACCGCGAAACGCAGGGCGGCACGGGCGGACAGGCTCAGGCGTGAGGCGAGCAGCCGGGCCGGGGCCGCGGCCTCGCCCAGCGACGGCAGGGGCAGTTCCTCGCCGTCGTCGGGGTCGAGGGAGTCCTCGACCGGCAGTTCCTCGGCGAAGACGCCGAACTCGTCCACGGCGCTGGTGCTGGCCCGCAGCTGGTCGCGCTGGCGCAGCAGGGCGCCCGCCTGGACGAAGCGCAGCGGCAGCCCCTCGGACTCGAACCAGAGGTCGCCCGCCCAGTTGGCCTCCTCCTCGGTGAGGCTGCGGGAGACGGCGTGTTCGAGCAGGTCGACACCGCCGGCCCGGTCGAGCCCGCCGAGTTCGATCTCCTCCACGGCGGAGTCCGCGGACGGCGCGGGCACCTCCGGGGTCGCGGAGAGCAGGAAGGCGCACTCGGGTGTCGCGTCGAGCAGTTCGTCGAGCGCCGCGCCGCCGAACTCCAGGTCGTCGAGGACGACGACCGCGCCGATCTCCCGGACCAGGTCGAGCAGCTCGTCGCGCTCCGGGCGGTGCCGGGGCGCGTCGAAGACGGCGCGGAAGAGGTCGTGCAGCAGGTCGTCCGCGCTGCGGCGGAAGCCGCTGAGGCGGACCACGCCGTCGGGGGCGAGGTCCTGGCAGTCGTCGGCGACGGTGTCCAGCACTCTGGTGCGGCCGGAGCCCGAGGGGCCGGTGAGCCGCACCGACCGGCCGCGGGCCAGCAGCCGGACCAGGTCCTCGCGCACGTCTTGGCGCTCCAGGAGCGGCAGCGCGAGCTGGGCCGGGCCGGGCGGGGTCGCGGGACGGGCGGCGCGCTCGGTCTCGGCGCGCTGCTCCGCGGTGAGCTTCGCGGGGCGGCCGGGCCGCGCGGCGGGCGGGCAGGTCTCGATCTCGCTGCCGTCGATCGGATTGACGGTCAGCAGGTTCTCGCCGGAGATCAGCTGCACGATACGGGCCGGAGCGGGTGTGCTCTGGCCGAAGTCCGAAGTGAGGGATTCCCTGGGCGGGCGCTGGCGCGGCGCGCTGTCGTCGCCGTCCTGGCCGTACGCCTCGGGTCCCGGATTGATCGGGTCCATAGGTTCAAGCCCCCCAAAAGCGTCGTGTGCTCGAAGCCCCTCCCGGCCTTGCCGCACACCGCGCTGTCGCTTCTGGTCCGGGCCCGCACGAGGGTTGCGAAGAGGCGGGCGACCGAACCTTAAACCTTCAGTCAGTATCTCCGACAGGGCGGGATACCGCGCCGTCCGAGACATCACAGTCTCGTGAGGATTGGGCGCGACGTACGTTTCGGCACCGGAACGCCCAGCTCGTTCCGGTGCCGTGCGCAACACCGGCCTCCGGGGCCCCGTGCGCGGGCGCCGGACGCGGGCCCCGTGCGCGGGCGTCCGGCGCAGGGGTCGGACGCGGGCGCCGGGCGCGCGAGGGTCAGACGCGGGGCAGCGACTCCACGCCGATGCCGCCCTCGATGGCGAGGATCCGGTGCAGCCGGGTGGCGACCAGCAGGCGCTGCATCTGAGGGGGGACGTCGCGCAGCACCAGGCGGCGGCCGCAGCGGCCGGCCCGCCGGTGGACACCCATGATGACGCCGAGTCCGGTGGCGTCCCAGGAGTCCAGTTCGGACAGGTCGAGCACGAGGTCGCCGACCCCGTCGTCGACGGCCGAATGCAGGGCCGTACGGGCGTCCGCCGCGCTGCGGACGTCGAGGCGGCCCCCGACGACCAGCTCGGCGTGGTCGCCCCTGATGTACATATGCGCTCCCCGAGAGTGCGGCGTGGTACTCCGTGACGCTGACTGTGCAACGTCTGACTGCTTCAGCGGCGAACAGGTTGCCGTCTGTAAGCGAACCGATACCGAATTCACCCGCAGGGGTGATACCCCTGGGGTCTGTGCGGTTTCGTCGCGGGCACGTGACTGGTTCTCAGTACGTGTAGAAGCCCTGCCCGCTCTTGCGCCCGATGTCACCGGCGTCCACCATCCGGCGCATCAGCTCCGGCGGCGCGAACTTCTCGTCCTGCGACTCGGTGTAGATGTTGCCGGTGGCGTGCAGCAGGATGTCGACGCCCGTGAGGTCCGCGGTGGCGAGCGGGCCCATCGCGTGCCCGAAGCCGAGCTTGCAGGCGAGGTCGATGTCCTCGGCGGTCGCCACGCCCGACTCGTAGAGCTTGGTCGCCTCCACGACGAGCGCGGAGATGAGCCGGGTGGTCACGAAGCCCGCCACGTCGCGGTTGACGACGATGCAGGTCTTGCCGACGGACTCGGCGAACTCCCGCGCGGTGGCGAGGGTTTCGTCGCTCGTCTTGTAGCCGCGGACCAGCTCGACGAGCTGCATCATCGGCACCGGCGAGAAGAAGTGCACGCCGACGACCCGCTCCGGGCGCTCCGTCACGGCCGCGATCTTGGTGATCGGGATGGCGGAGGTGTTGGAGGCGAGCACGGTGTCGTCGCGCACGATCTTGTCGAGCGCGCGGAAGATCTCGTGCTTGACGTCCAGCCGCTCGAAGACCGCCTCGACGACGATGTCGACGTCGCCGGCCGCGTCCAGGTCGGTGGTCGCGGTGATGCGGGCGAGGGCGGCCTCGGCGTCCGCCGCGTCGAGCCTGCCCTTGGCGACGAACTTGGCGTACGACGCCTCGATGCCGTCGGTGCCGCGGCGGAGCGCCTCGTCGGTCACGTCCCGCAGGACGACCTCCCAGCCCGCCTGGGCGGCGACCTGGGCGATGCCGGACCCCATGAGGCCGGCCCCGATGACGGCGAGCTTGCGTGCCACTGCGACTCCCCTGAGAGCGACTTGACGGACGCGACCGGCCGACGGGCCGGGGCGAACCACGAAGAAAGGAAGGACCGGAGGTGACGAGCGACACACGAGCGCTCACGCGCTGTCGACGTTCACCTCTCGGCGGACATTAGCGCTCTGCGAGCGCCGTGTGACCGCTAAGTAATGCGCGTCACGTCTCGCCTGACGGACATCACACCGGCGGGGGTGGAGGAGGCCCGCCAAGGGATAACTAGGCTGGCCGCATGGTCAATCTGACGCGCATCTACACGAGGACCGGCGACCGGGGCACCACCGCGCTCGGCGACATGAGCCGGGTCGCCAAGACGGATCTGCGCATCGCCGCGTACGCCGACACCAACGAGGCCAACGCGGTGATCGGGACGGCGATCGCGCTGGGCTCGCTCGCGGAGGAGGTCGTGAAGGTCCTGGTGCGGGTGCAGAACGACCTGTTCGACGTGGGCGCGGACCTCGCGACGCCGGTGGCGGAGAACCCCGAGTACCCGCCGCTGCGGGTCGAGCAGTTCTACGTCGACCGGCTGGAGGCGGACTGCGACCGCTTCAACGGCGAGCTGGAGAAGCTGCGCTCGTTCATCCTGCCCGGCGGCACCGCGGGGGCGGCCCTGCTGCACCAGGCGTGCACGGTGGTGCGCCGGGCCGAGCGCTCCACCTGGGCCGCCCTGGAGGTGCACGGCGCCGAGGGGGCGGAGGGCAGCATGAACCCGCTCACCGCGACCTATCTCAACCGGCTGTCGGACCTGCTGTTCATCCTGGCGCGGACGGCGAACAAGGAGACGGGCGACGTGTTGTGGGTTCCCGGCGGGGAGCGCTGAGGGCGCTCCTCCGCCAGGCCCGGCCCACGGGGGGTGTCGGGCCCCGGCCCACGGGGGTCTCCGCGCTCGACGCTCCTCCGCCGGCCGGTGGGGCTTCCTCGCGCAGTTCCCCGCGCCCCTGACGGGGCGCCCCTGAGGGGGTCTGTCAGTGGTCCTGTGCCGTGTCCTTGTCGGCTGCCGCGGCGGCCGACTCGGCGGCGTTCACCTTCTGCTCCATCTGCGGGTAGCCGGACGGCGTGGCGGCGTGCGGGCCCGGCTCCGCGGACCCGGTGTCGCCGCCGTGCCGGGCGCAGCCCGTGGTGAGCAGGGCCGCCGCGAGCAGCGCCGCGGCGGCCGCCCGGCGGGCCGTGGCGCGCGTCATCCCTTGCCCACCGTGATGCCGTTGTCCTTGCACCAGGTGCGGACGTCGGCGAGGTCCTGCTTGCGCTGCCGCAGGGTCGCCGGGAGCTTCTTGCGGAAGTCCAGCCGGTCCTGGAGGTAGGTGGCGACCGCGTCGTGGCCGGCCTGCTTGGCGTTGTCGACGCGGGCCTGGAGCCGGGCGACCGAACCGCGGGTGCCGGCGCCCGCGTCGAGCCGGGTCAGCGCCCGGTCGATCCGCTTCTCGATGCGCGGCACCCGCTTGCACAGGGCGGTGGAGCCGTCGCCGGTGGGGGCGGGGGCGGGCGAGCTGTCCGCCAGCGCGGTGCCGGTCGTGGTGCCCGTGAGGACGGCCGTCAGCGCGAGCCCGGCCAGCAGGGTGCGCCGACGGCGCCGTACGACCGCCGTACGCACCGAAGCGCGCGGCGCCATGGGTGTGGACGTGCGGGTGGACCTGTCCGTGGACATGCGGGTTCCCCTCTTCCGGTCTGCCGGGCGGCCGTCGTCCGCCCGGTTCGTGACGGAGGCTAGGAACCGTCTTTGGGGAAACTCTGTGACCGGTTCGTCCGGACTGTGCCGGTGAGCCAGTCGCGGCGGCCGGGCAGTGCGCCGCCGTCCGAGGGCAGCCGTACCTCGAACCGGGCCCCGCCGCCCGGGGCGTCGAGCACGGTCACCGCGCCGCGGTGCATCGCGGCCTGCTGGGCCACCAGCGTCAGTCCGAGGCCGGAGCCCGCGCTGTCGGGGCCGCGCCGGAACCGCTCGAAGACCCGCTCGCGTTCGGCGGGCGGCACCCCGGGGCCGTGGTCGTCCACCCGGACCACGGCCTGCCCGTCCGCCCCGCACACGGTCACCTCGACCGTCGCGGCCCCGCGCGCGTCCCGGCCGTGGGCCAGCGCGTTGCCGATCAGGTTGTCGCAGAGCAGTCTCAGGCCCGCGTCCCAGCCGTGCACGGTGAGCCCGGCGGGCGCCTCCAGGGTGATCCGGGCGTCCGGGGCGCGGCGCCGGGCGTCGGCCACCGCGGCGCCCGCGATCTCGCCCAGGTCGGCCGTGCGGAAGGCGTCGGCCTCCACGAGGTCGCCGCGGCCGAGTTCGCGCAGCATCACCAGCAGGCCGAGCAGCCGGGCGTGTTCGCGGCGCAGGTCGTCGAGGACCTCGGCGCGGTCGGGCTCGGCGAGGTGCGGGTGGGCGGTGAGGATGTCGACGTTGGTGCCGATGCTCATCAGCGGGGTGCGCAGTTCGTGCGCGGCCGCGGCGGAGAAGGAGCGGGCGGTCTGGAGCGCCTCGGCGGTGCGGGCGGCCTGCTCGTCGTAGCGGGCGAGGACGGTGCGCAGGGTGGCGGCGAGTTCGTCGACCTCGGTGACGCCGGTGGGCTCGTGCGGCAGGCGGGCCGTGCTGGTGCGCGGGTCGAGTCCCGCGGCGCGCCGGGTGAGCCGGCCGAGGGGGCGGGTGGCGCCCCGGGCCAGGCCCCAGGCGAGCAGCCCGGACAGCGGGGCGGCGAGCAGCGCGGTGCGCACCACACGGCGCCGTACCACCAGGAGTTGGGTGCGGTCGGCGGTGTCGGGGGCGAAGACCCACAGCGTGCCGGAGAAGCGGGCGCCGTCGAGCGGACGGGCCAGGGCGCGCCAGTTCCGGCCGCCGGAGCGCACGGTGACCGGCCCCGCGGCGGCCTTGGGCAGGGTGACGGAGGCGCCGGGCTGGGGGCCGCCGCTGAAGACGGTGCCGTCCGCTCCCACGACGCGCACGCCGACGTCGAGGGCGGCGCTGAACAGCCGCCGTTCCCTGGTGTCGGTGGCCTTGGGGCGGGCGCCGGCGGAGGCGCGCAGCAGGGCGCGGGCGTCGGGTGCCACGGCGGTCGCGCGGGCCCGCAGATGGTCGTCCCCGGCGCCGCGCAGATCGCGGGCGACGAGCTGGAGCAGCAGCCAGCCGCAGGCCAGCACGAGCAGCGGTACGGCGCAGCCGACGGCGAGTCCGATACGGGTGGAGAGCCTCACGGGGTGTCCCGCAGGACGAATCCGACGCCGCGCACGGTGTGCACCAGCCGGGGGCGGCCGTCGGCCTCCAGCTTGCGGCGCAGATAGCTGACGAAGGTGTCGACGGCGTCGCTGCGCACGTCGAAGTCGTAGCCCCAGACCCGTTCGAGGAGCTGGTCGCGGGTGAGGACGAGCCCGGCGTTGCGGGCGAGCACCTCCAGGAGTTCGAACTCGCGGCGGGTCAGCTCCAGCGGGTGCCCGTCGCGCTCGGCGGTGCGGGCGGCGGGGTCGACGACCAGTCCGGCCACCCGCAGCGGCGCGCCGGTCACGGCCGGGGGGCGGCGGCGCAGCAGGGCGCGCAGCCGGAGCACCAGTTCCTGGAGGGCGAACGGCTTGACCAGGTAGTCGTCGCCGCCCGCCTGGAGCCCGGCGATGCGGTCGGCGGTCTCGTCGAGCGCGGAGAGCATGAGCACGGGCAGGTCGCGGCCGTCGTCGCGGAGCCGGGTGCAGACCTCGATGCCGCTCATGCCGGGCATCGACACGTCGAGCACGAGGACGTCGGGCGGGGTGTCGCGGACCGCGGTGAGCGCGTCGGCGCCGCTGCCGACGGCGCGCACGGCGAACCCGCTCAGCCTGAGGCCCCGTTCCAGGGAGCGGCGGATGGCCGCGTCGTCGTCGACGACCAGCACGGAGCCCGGGTGCGCCGTCTCGGTCATGCGTCCCTCCTCACCGTCCGGCCGGGCCGGAACCGTCCGGACAGGGTAAGGCCCCCGCTCGAACGGGTGGACGGCAGCGTAAAGATCGACTCAAGTCGCTTGTGTTACGCGCAAGTTGACCTTGGGGACATTCAAGTCGGTAGTGGTCCAGACCTATTGACCCGTGGTCCAGACCTTTCTATTCTCCTCGGCACTGGGGCGTGAAGGCTCAGTCATGCCCCCACACCAAACACCCCCGAGGAGGCGCAGCATGCGCTTCAGACACAGAGCCGTGGCAGGGTTCGCGACCCTGTTGCTCCCGCTGGCCGGTCTGGTCGGCCTCGCGAGCCCGGCCCAGGCAGCGAGCACCGCCACCGCCACCTACGCCAAGACCCAGGACTGGGGAACCGGCTTCGAAGGCAAGTGGACGGTCACCAACACCGGTTCCAGCGCGATCAGTTCGTGGACGATCGAGTGGGACTTCCCGTCCGGCACCTCGGTCACCTCGGCCTGGGACGCCGATGTCACGTCCTCCGGCACCCACTGGACGGCGAAGAACAAGTCGTACAA
Organism: Streptomyces mangrovisoli; assembly: GCF_000974985.2. Classification (GTDB taxonomy): domain Bacteria; phylum Actinomycetota; class Actinomycetes; order Streptomycetales; family Streptomycetaceae; genus Streptomyces; species Streptomyces mangrovisoli. The sequence continues at coordinate 52,687 of NZ_LAVA02000023.1, forward strand.
CGGCTCACTCGCCGCGGGCGCCTCGGTGTCCTTCGGCTTCAACGGCACGGGCTCCGGCTCCCCCAGCAACTGTCTTCTGAACGGCGCCAGTTGTGACGGCGGCACCACCGTTCCCGGCGACAGCGCGCCCTCCGCGCCCGGCACTCCGACCGCGTCGAGCATCACCGACACCTCGGTGAAGCTGAGCTGGAGCGCGGCCACGGACGACAAGGGCGTCAAGAACTACGACGTGCTGCGCGACGGCAAGACGGTCGCCACCGTGACCACCACGTCGTACTCGGACAGCGGCCTGACCGCCGGCACCGACTACTCCTACACCGTGCAGGCCCGCGACACCGCGGACCAGACCGGCCCGGTCAGCGGCTCGGTCGCCGTCCACACCACCGGCGGCACCACCACTCCCCCGACCACCGGTGACAAGGTCAAGCTCGGCTACTTCACCGACTGGGGCATCTACGGCCGCAACTACCAGGTCAAGAACCTGGTGACGTCCGGCTCCGCGGCGAAGATCACGCACATCAACTACGCCTTCGGCAACGTCACCAACGGGCAGTGCGCGATCGGCGACGCCTACGCCGACTACCAGAAGACCTTCACCGCCGACCAGTCGGTCAGCGGCGCCGCGGACACCTGGGACCAGCCGCTCGCCGGCAACTTCAACCAGTTGCGCGAGCTGAAGGCCAAGTACCCGAACCTCAAGATCCTCTGGTCGTTCGGCGGCTGGAGCTGGTCCGGCGGCTTCGGCCAGGCGGCGGCCAACCCGACCGCGTTCGCCGACTCCTGCTACAACCTGGTCAAGGACTCCCGCTGGGCCGATGTCTTCGACGGCATCGACATCGACTGGGAGTACCCGAACGCCTGCGGCCTCAGCTGCGACTCCAGCGGCGCCGCCGCCTTCAAGAACGTGATGTCCGCGCTGCGCGCCAAGTTCGGCTCCAGCGCGCTGGTCACCGCGGCGGTCACGGCGGACGGCTCCAACGGCGGCAAGATCGAGGCCGCCGACTACGCGGGCGCGTCGTCGTACGTCAACTGGTACAACGTGATGTCGTACGACTTCTTCGGCGCCTTCAACGCGCAGGGCCCGACCGCCCCGCACTCCCCGCTCACCTCGTACAGCGGCATCCCGACGGCCGGGTTCGACACGGCCGACGCGATCGCCAAGTACAAGTCGGCCGGGGTGCCCGCGAGCAAGCTGCTCATCGGCATCGGCTTCTACGGCCGCGGCTGGACCGGCGTCACCCAGGACGCCCCGGGCGGCACCGCCACGGGCGCGGCACCGGGCACGTACGAGCAGGGCATCGAGGACTACAAGGTCCTCAAGACGTCCTGCCCGGTCACCGGCACGATCGCGGGCACGGCGTACGCCCACTGCGGCACCAACTGGTGGTCCTACGACACCCCGTCCACCATCGCCGGGAAGATGAGCTGGGCCAAGTCCCAGGGTCTCGGCGGGGCGTTCTTCTGGGAGTTCAGCGGAGACACCAGCGACGGCGAGCTCGTGAGCGCCATCAACAGCAACCTCTGATCCACACACCGCCACCCCCCACAGCCGCCGCGGCGGGACCCCGGTCCCCCGCGGCGGTGGCATTCCCAGAGACGCCCTCACCGATGCGCCCCGCCAGGGGCGCGGGGAACTGCGCGATCAAGCCCCACGCACCCGCGGAATGTCCAGCGCCCTGAAGGGGCGCGGGGAACTGCGCGAAGAGGCCCCACGCACCCGCGGACGACCACGCACATGCGGCAGCACGCCCGAGCCGACGGGCAGCCGGGGTCAGACAGTCAGCCAAGCGGCAAGCGCCTACGCGACATTCACCCGCTGGCCGGGAGGCGCCGCCTCCAGCCACGCCAGAAAGCCCGTGAGGGCATCCTCACTCATCGCCAGCTCCAGCCGCGTCCCCCGGTGGGCACACGCCAGGATCACCGCGTCCGACAGCAGCGCCAGCTCCTCCTCGCCCTCCGGGACGCGCCGCCCCGCCACCTCGATCGCGGAACGCTCCAGCGTGCGGCGCGGACGGTAGGCGTAGGAGAAGACGCGGTACCACTCGATGCGGTCGCCGCTGTACCGGGCCACCCCGTAGCTCCAGCCCTTGCCGTCGGTGTCCGGTTTCTCCGGCACGTCCCAGCGCAGCGAGCAGTCGAAGGTGCCTCCGGAGCGCTGGATCAGCCGGCGGCGGGCCCCGAAGACGAACAGCCCGACCACCACCAGGGCCACCACGATTCCGCACACAGTCAGAGCGAGGACCATCGACACCGACCTCCTCGTCTCCTAGGTACCTGAAACAGGTAACGGAACGGAAAAAACATCCATATCTGCCTCAGCCGCGGTCGGCTCCGGATCACTCCGGTGCCGGCCGCGGCTGAGGTACTTCAGCTCACGCGAGCGGTGTCAGTGCGACGCCGCCGCACGCAGTCGTACGTCCGCGCGGCGCTCGGCCGACGCGTCGGCGTCCGACTTCGCGCGCTCCAGCGCGCGCTCGGCACGCTGGATGTCGATCTCGTCGGACAGCTCGGCGATCTCGGCCAGCAGCGACAGCTTGTCGTCCGCGAACGAGATGAAACCGCCGTGCACGGCGGCGACGACCGTCCCGCCGTCGTTCGTGCGGATCGTCACCGGGCCCGACTCCAGCACACCGAGCAGCGGCTGGTGACCGGGCATGACGCCGATGTCGCCGGACGTGGTGCGCGCGACGACCAGGGTGGCCTCGCCGGACCAGACCTCTCGGTCGGCCGCGACCAGCGCGACGTGCAGCTCAGCAGCCAAGGGTGGCTCCTCGGGTCACCACCCGGCGGTTGTGCCGGGTGTTGGTTACAAGTCTAGTGGGCGAACGAAGGGGGGCGGGACGCGCCCGCCCCCCTCACGCGAGCACGATGCTCAGGAGACGCCCAGCTCCTTGGCGTTGGCCTTGAGGTCCTCAATGCCACCGCAGAGGAAGAACGCCTGCTCCGGGAAGTGGTCGTACTCACCGTCGATGATCGCGTTGAAGGCCGCGATCGACTCGTCCAGCGGGACGTCCGACCCGTCGACGCCGGTGAACTGCTTGGCGACGTGGGTGTTCTGGGACAGGAAGCGCTCCACGCGACGGGCACGGTGGACGACGAGCTTGTCCTCTTCGCCCAGCTCGTCGATACCGAGGATCGCGATGATGTCCTGGAGGTCCTTGTACTTCTGGAGGACCGTCTTCACACGCATGGCCGTGTTGTAGTGGTCCGCCGCGATGTAGCGCGGGTCCAGGATGCGGGACGTGGAGTCCAGCGGGTCCACGGCCGGGTAGATGCCCTTCTCGGAGATCGGACGGGAGAGCACCGTCGTCGCGTCGAGGTGGGCGAACGTGGTGGCCGGGGCCGGGTCGGTCAGGTCGTCCGCGGGGACGTAGATCGCCTGCATCGAGGTGATCGAGTGACCACGGGTCGAGGTGATGCGCTCCTGGAGGAGACCCATCTCGTCGGCCAGGTTCGGCTGGTAGCCCACCGCGGAGGGCATACGGCCGAGCAGGGTCGAGACCTCGGAACCGGCCTGCGTGAAGCGGAAGATGTTGTCGATGAAGAACAGCACGTCCTGCTTCTGCACATCGCGGAAGTACTCCGCCATGGTCAGACCCGCGAGGGCCACGCGCAGACGGGTGCCCGGGGGCTCGTCCATCTGACCGAAGACCAGCGCGGTCTTGTCGATGACGCCCGAGTCCGCCATCTCCTCGATGAGGTCGTTGCCCTCACGCGTGCGCTCACCGACACCGGCGAACACGGAGACACCGTCGTGGTTGTTGGCGACGCGGTAGATCATCTCCTGGATGAGCACCGTCTTGCCGACGCCGGCACCGCCGAACAGGCCGATCTTTCCACCCTTGACGTACGGGGTGAGAAGGTCGATGACCTTGACGCCGGTCTCGAACATCTCGGTCTTCGACTCGAGCTCGTCGAAGTTCGGGGCCTTGCGGTGGATGGACCAGCGCTCGCCCGTGTACTGCTCGTCGACGTTCAGCACCTCACCGAGGGTGTTGAACACCTTGCCCTTGGTGAAGTCGCCGACCGGGACGGTGATGCCGTCGCCGGTGTCGGTGACCGGGGCCTGGCGGACCAGGCCGTCGGTGGGCTGCATCGAGATGGTGCGGACCAGGCCGTCACCCAGGTGCTGGGCGACCTCCAGGGTCAGCGTCTTCTTCTGGCCCTCGTTCGCCGGGTCGGCGACCTCGACGTGCAGGGCGTTGTAGATGTCCGGCATCGCGTCGACGGGGAACTCCACGTCGACGACCGGGCCGATGACCCGGGCGACGCGGCCCGTGGCCGTCGCGGTCTCAACAGTGGTGGTCATTAGCGGTCACTCCCCGCGGTCGCGTCGGCCAGGGCTGCGGAGCCACCGACGATCTCGCTGATTTCCTGGGTGATTTCGGCCTGGCGGGCCGCGTTGGCAAGCCGGGAGAGCGTCGTGATGAGCTCTCCGGCGTTGTCGGTGGCCGACTTCATCGCCCGGCGCGTGGCGGCGTGCTTGGAGGCAGCCGACTGGAGCAGGGCGTTGTAGATACGGCTTTCGACGTAGCGCGGCAGCAGGGCGTCGAGGACGTCCTCCGCCGACGGCTCGAAGTCGTACAGCGGAAGGATCTCGCCCTTGGGCGCCTCCTCCGCGACCTCTTCGAGGCTGAGCGGGAGCAGCCGGCTGTCGATCGCCGTCTGCGTCATCATCGAGATGAACTCGGTGTAGACGATGTGGAGTTCGTCCACGCCGCCGTCCGCCGTCTCCTTCTCGATCGCCTCGATCAGCGGACCCGCGACCTGCTTGGCGTCCGCGTACGTGGGCTCGTCGGTGAAGCCCGACCACGACTCCACGACCTTGCGCTCGCGGAAGTTGTAGTGGGCCAGACCGCGGCGGCCGACGATGTACGTGTCGACCTGCTTGCCCTCGGCCTCAAGGCGCTCGGTGAGCTTCTCCGCCGCCTTGATGGCGTTGGCGTTGAACGCGCCGGCCAGACCACGGTCGCTGGTCAGCAGCAGCACCGCGGACCGCACGACCGTCTCGGCCTGCGTGGTCAGCGGGTGCTTGGTGTTCGAGCCGGTGCCGACCGCCGTGACCGCGCGGGTGAGCTCGGTCGCGTACGGCGTGGAGGCCGCCACCTTGCGCTGCGCCTTGACGACGCGCGAGGCGGCGATCATCTCCATCGCCTTGGTGATCTTCTTGGTCGCGGTGACGGATCGGATGCGACGCTTGTAGACCCGGAGCTGGGCTCCCATGAGTCAGGTCCCTTCCCTACGTCACTTGGCCGAGGCCGGGGCGTCCTCGCCGAGAAGCTTGCCGTCCGAGGTCTCGAACTGCTTCTTGAAGGCGGCGATGCCGTCGGCGATGGCGGTGAGAGTGTCGTCCGACATCTTGCCGCCCTCCTTGATGGAGGTCATGAGGCCCTGCTCCGAGCGGTGCAGGTACTCCAGGAGCTCCTTCTCGAAGCGGCGGATGTCGGCCACCGGGACGTCGTCCATCTTGCCGGTGGTACCGGCCCACACGGAGACGACCTGGTCGGCGGTCGGCATCGGCTGGTACTGAGCCTGCTTGAGCAGCTCGACCAGACGCTGACCGCGCTCCAGCTGCGACTTCGACGCCGCGTCCAGGTCGGAACCGAAGGCGGCGAACGCCTCCAGCTCGCGGTACTGGGCGAGGTCCAGACGCAGACGGCCGGAGACCTGCTTCATCGCCTTGTGCTGCGCGGAACCGCCGACTCGGGAGACGGAGATACCGACGTTCAGCGCGGGGCGCTGACCGGCGTTGAAGAGGTCCGACTCCAGGAAGCACTGGCCGTCGGTGATGGAGATGACGTTGGTCGGGATGAACGCGGAGACGTCGTTGGCCTTCGTCTCGACGATCGGCAGACCCGTCATCGAACCGGCGCCCAGCTCGTCCGAGAGCTTCGCGCAGCGCTCCAGCAGACGGGAGTGCAGGTAGAAGACGTCACCCGGGTAGGCCTCGCGGCCCGGCGGGCGGCGCAGCAGCAGGGACACGGCGCGGTAGGCGTCGGCCTGCTTCGAGAGGTCGTCGAAGATGATGAGGACGTGCTTGCCCTCGTACATCCACTGCTGGCCGATGGCCGAACCGGTGTACGGCGCCAGGTACTTGAAGCCGGCCGGGTCGGACGCCGGGGCGGCGACGATGGTCGTGTACTCCAGCGCGCCGGCCTCTTCCAGGGCGCCACGCACGGAGGCGATGGTCGAGCCCTTCTGGCCGATGGCGACGTAGACGCAGCGGACCTGCTTCTTCGGGTCGCCCGAGCGCCAGTTGTCGCGCTGGTTGATGATCGTGTCGACGGCCAGGGCGGTCTTGCCGGTCTGACGGTCACCGATGATCAGCTGACGCTGGCCACGGCCGATCGGGGTCATCGCGTCGACGGCCTTGTAGCCGGTCTCCATCGGCTCGTGCACCGACTTACGGGCCATGACGCCCGGGGCCTGCAGCTCCAGGGCGCGGCGGCCGCTGGTCTCGATCTCGCCGAGGCCGTCGATCGGGTTGCCGAGCGGGTCGACGACGCGGCCGAGGTAGCCCTCGCCGACCGCGACGGAGAGGACCTCACCGGTGCGCTGCACCGGCTGACCCTCCTCGATGCCGCTGAACTCACCGAGGACGATGGCGCCGATCTCGCGCTCTTCCAGGTTCAGCGCGAGGCCGAGGGTGCCGTCCTCGAACTTCAGCAGTTCGTTGGCCATGGCCGAGGGCAGGCCCTCGACCTTCGCGATGCCGTCGCCGGCAAGGGTGACCGTACCGACCTCCTCGCGCGAGGCCGCGTCCGGCTTGTACGACTGGACAAAGTTCTCCAGCGCGTCCCGGATCTCCTCCGGCCGGATCGTGAGCTCCGCCATCTGGGTTCCCTGCTCTCCTTGTTGGGCCCGAAGTTTCACTTGGGGGGTATTCCACGAGTCGGGACTCCCCCCAAAGAGAGGTGAATCCTCTGTACGGCCCAACCAGGGCCGTCGTAAGTACGTACTGCTGTTGCTGCTGTGCTGCTAGCTCGCCATGCGGCGGGCGGCGTCGTCGATCCGGTCCGCGAGGGAGCCGTTGATGACCTCGTCACCGACCTGCACCCGCACACCGCCGACGACGTCGGGGTCCACGTCGAGGTTGAGGTGCATCCGGCGGCCGTAGAGCTTCGCGAGGGCGTCGCCCAGGCGCTGCTTCTGCTGGTCGCTCAGCGGCACCGCCGAGGTGACGACGGCGACGACGCGGTCCCGGCGCGCTGCGGCGAGCTTGGACAGGGACTCGAGTCCCGCTTCCAGGCTACGTCCACGCGGCGCGGTCACCAGGCGCGTCACCAGACGCTCCGTGGACACCGCGGCCCGGCCGCCGAGCAGGCGGTGCAGCAGCTCCACCTTGGCCGCGGCGGTCGCCTTGCGGTCGGTGAGCGCGGCGCGCAGCTCGGTGTTCGAGGAGACGATCCGCCCGAAGCGGAACAGCTCGTCCTCCACGTTGTCGAGCGTGCCGGCCTGCTGGGCGGCGGTCAGCTCGGCGGTGGCGGACAGCTCCTCGATCGAGTCGACCAGGTCGCGGGGCTGCGACCAGCGGGAGCGCACCATGCCGGACACCAGGTCGGCGGTCGGGCCGCCGACCTGGCCGCCGAGCAGACGCCCGGCGAGCTGGGCCTTGGCCTCACCGTCCTGCGCCGGGTCGGTGAGGACCCGACGCAGCGACACCTCGCGGTCGAGCAGCGCGGTGACGGCCGCCAGCTCGTCGGCGAGCTGCGCCGCGTCCACGGACGTGGTGTCCGTCAGCGCGTCGAGACGCTCGCGTGCGGCTGCCAGGGCCTCGCGGCTCGCTCCGTTCATCGCGCGGCCTCGGCCTTCTCCTCGAGCTCGTCGAGGAAGCGGTCGATGACGCGGGACTGCCGGGCGTGGTCCTCGAGGGACTCGCCGACGAGCTTGCCGGCCAGTTCCGTGGCGAGCGAGCCGACGTCCTGACGCAGCGCGGACGCGGCGGCCTTGCGGTCGGCCTCGATCTGCGAGTGACCGGCGGTGACGATCTCCTCGCGCTGACGCTGGCCCTCGGCCCGCATCTCGGCGATGAGCGCGGCACCCTGCTCCTGCGCCTCCTGGCGCAGACGCGCGGCCTCGTGCCGGGCCTCGGCGAGCTGAGCCTTGTACTGCTCAAGGACGCTCTGAGCCTCGACCTTCATGGCCTCGGCCTCTTCGATGCCACCTTCGATCGCCGTGCGGCGCTCCTCCAGGACCTTGTTGATGGTCGGGAGCAGCTTCTTCCAGAAGAAGAAGAACACGATGGCGAAGGCGATGGCGCCGATGAGCAGCTCGGGGCCGGGCGGGACGAGGGGATTCTCCTTCTCCTCGGCCGCCAGCTGAACCAGGTTGGCGATCACATCAGTGCCTTTCGTCTCTACGTGTCGGTGTGGGTATTACTGACCGAACACGAACGGCATAACGATGCCGATGAGGGCGAGAGCCTCACAGAAGGCGAAGCCCAGGATCTGGTTGGCGCGGATCAGACCGGCGGCCTCGGGCTGACGGGCGAGGGCCTGGGTGCCGTTACCGAAGATGATGCCGATACCGATGCCGGGGCCGATGGCGGCCAGGCCGTAGCCGATGGAGCCGAGGGAACCGGAGACGCCGGCGGCGAGGTCGATGGCAGCGGACATGCCGTTTCTTCCTTCTCTTTTACGGACCGGTGGGGGTTGGCCACCGGACGACAGGTGGGTGGAGCTGAGGGGTGGCTCAGTGGCTCTCGGAGAGAGCGCCCTGAACGTAGGAGCAGGCCAGCAGCACGAACACGTACGCCTGGACGGCCTGGACGAAGAGCTCGAACATGATCATGACGACGGTCATCGCGAAGGAGACACCGGCGCCGACGACCAGCCAGCTGTTCAGCAGGTACCAGCTGGCGACGGTGAACATCACGAGCAGCAGGTGACCGGCGAACATGTTCGCGAAGAGTCGGACCGCGTGCGTGAAGGGCCGGACGAAGACGTTCGAGAAGAACTCGATCACCACGACGAGCGGCAGGACCGCACCGAGCGACTTGTCGTAGCCGGTGATGTTCTTGAAGCCGCCCGCGAAGCCGTGCCGCTTGAAGGTCAGCACCATCCAGGTCACGTAGACCACGCCGGCCAGCACGGCCGGGTACGCGATGATCGACGAGACCGGGAACTGGGCCAGCGGGATCACCGACCAGATGTTCATGATCCAGATGAAGAAGAAGAGCGAGACCATGAGGGGCACGTACTTCTCGCCCTCGCGCTTGCCGATCGTCTCGTAGACGATGCCGCGGCGCACGAAGTCGTAGCCGGCCTCGCCGACCATCTGGAGCTTGCCCGGGACCACCTTGGCCTTGCCGAAGGCGGCGCTGAAGAAGCCGATGACCACGACGGAGGTGATGAGCGCGAGCAGCATCACCTTGTTGAACTCGAAGCCGCCCACCGTGAACAGCGGCTCGAACATGAACGAGTGCAGGCCCGGAGCCGGGAAGCCACACCCGTTGTCGGACATGACCCGACAACTCCAGTCAAAGGCGAGCTGGGTCTGGTCAGCACTCACCACGGGCTCCTTCGGCGTGACGCATGGGTACGGCAACCTCGTTGTGTCGGCGCGGCGCGCAGCCGCGGATCGGCACCGGACTGGTGTTACGGATGTGAGGGCGGCTGGGGGGCTTCGAGCCTCGCGATCGAGCAGGCGTCAGCTCAGATGCCCGCGCCCACGATGCCGCAGTTGGCACCGGACGATAGCAGGAGATCCCCCGCTGCTTTATCCCGCCCCTACCCCTCACGACGGGGACCCTGACTTCTCGGGCATCTCGCTCTTCGACGAGTCCGGATCAATGTAGAAGATCTTGGACTTCATGTGCGCGCGGGCCTGTGAGGCCATCCACACGACGGTGGAGACCACGAGCGACAGCGCGAACGCCTTGGCGTTGAAGAGGGACGTGTCCTTGAAGAGGGCCACGAAGATCATGAGCAGCAGGAGTTGGGCGACGTAGAGCATCAGCCCCATGCCCTGGAACAGCTGCGGGAGCGTTTTTGCCGTCCACTGCAGGACGTACAGGCCCAGCCCCATGAAGAGCACGGCGAGCACCGCCCCCACCGCCGCGCCGATGGCGCCCTTGCCCCCGGCGACCGCGGCGCTCACGGCGACGGCGACGGCGCCGACGGCCAACGAGGGCAGCGCGATCGGCACAAGGTTCCGGACGTCATTGGACGGCATGGCGGCAACTCCGCTTTCGCAGGGGGGCAGGGGTGTCGTCATGGACGAGCGTAGACCCGGTCCTAGGAGGGGTTCCTCGCGCCAAGGGACCGTCTCTCTACGGCCCTTCGGCTCCATCCCGGGTTCTCGTGAACGGTATCACAAACTATTTGATGAGGTCTTTACCTGGTTGGTGTGCCAGCTGTCACACATGAGAGTGATGGCGCGCGTCTGGGCAAAAACCGTGCCGACTTGTCTGATATTGGGGGTCTTTGCACCCCCACGTGTTGGCAACGCTTTAGTCAGATTCTTACCTTGGGCAAGTCACCGACAGGTCAGTGCCGGGTCAGCGCACGGTCAGCCAAGTCATCGGCGGGTCACGGGAGTCGGCGGCTCAGGGCAGCCGGCGGAAGCGGGAACGGGAGCCGACGGCGGTCGCCCCGTTGACGCCGGCCACCCCCGCGGCGACGGGCTCCCGCAGCTCCTCCCCGGCCCCTGAGGGCTCAGCGGACTCCGACGGCCGCGCGGACTCCGCGAGGGCCGCGGAACCGAGCCCGGCGTCCCCCGCGAGGGCCGCCGCCCGCCGGCGGCGGTAGCGCGGCGGCACGAGGTGCTCGGCCCAGCGCGGGGCACTCGGCGTGAACCGCGGCAGCAGGAGCAGCCCGAGCCCGATGGCGCTGAGGAAGACCACGCCGAGCACGATCCACATCGACGCCGAGTTCACCGAGTAGGCGAGCGCGCCGAAGGCGATCAGCGCCGACCAGAAGTACATGATCAGCACGGCCCTGCTGTGCGAGTGGCCGATCTCCAGCAGCCGGTGGTGCAGATGGCCCCGGTCGGCGGCGAACGGCGACTGGCCGCGCCAGGTGCGGCGCACGATGGCCAGCACCAGGTCGGCGGTGGGCACCGCGATGATGGTCAGCGGCAGCAGCAGCGGGATGTAGACGGGCACCGTCTGGTGCACGGCCGCCTTCTCCGAACCGGCGAACAGCTTGAGCGCGTCCGGGTCGACCTGGCCGGTGACGGAGATCGCGCCGGCGGCCAGCACCAGCCCGATCAGCATCGAGCCCGAGTCGCCCATGAAGATCCGCGCCGGGTGCATGTTGTGCGGCAGGAAGCCCAGGCACATGCCCATCAGGATGGCCGCGAAGAGCGTGGCGGGGGCGGCCGCCTCGATGCCGTACGAGTACCAGATGCGGTACGAGTACAGGAAGAACGCGGTCGCGGCGATGCAGACCATGCCGGCCGCGAGCCCGTCGAGGCCGTCGACGAAGTTGACGGCGTTGATGGTGATGACGACCAGCGCCACCGTGAGCAGCGTGCCCTGCCACTGGGTCAGCGCCACGTTGCCGACGCCGGGGATGGGCAGCCACAGGATCGTCAGACCCTGCATGACCATGACGCCCGCGGCGATCATCTGGCCGCCCAGCTTGATCAGCGCGTCGATCTCGAACTTGTCGTCCAGGACGCCGATCAGCCAGATCAGCGCGGCCCCGGAGAGCAGCGCCCGGGGCTCGTTCGACTTGGCGAACACCTCGTTGAGGTTGGTCAGGTGGTCCGCGACCAGCAGACCCGCGCACAGCCCGAAGAACATGGCGATGCCGCCGAGCCGGGGCGTGGGTTCCCGGTGCACGTCACGCGCACGGATCTCCGGCATCGCTCCGGCCACGATCGCGAACTTCCGCACCGGCCCTGTCAGCAGATACGTCACCGCGGCCGTGATGCAGAGCGTCAGCAGGTATTCACGCACGGGCTTCCCCACAGGTCTCGCTGGCCATCTCAGCCCCACACCCTAGCGAGGGACGCATATGTGTGGGGACACACGGGTAGCGGCGATGGTTGCACGTCTTGCTGTGCGGCGGGGCCATGACGGTGCGGGTACCCCGTCCCGCGCCGGATGCGACCCGGTTCGCGACCCCGGCGGCCTGCGGTGATCACGAAGGGTGCGTCGTACGTCACCCCCGCCCCGGACGTAACGTCCGTCACCCCGGATACGGCGGATACGGCGGGAACGCCTCCGCCAGTTCCCTCGTCTCCGCGCGGGCGCGGGCGCCGTCGACCTCGCCGCGCAGCACGCCGGCGAGCAGCACGGCGATCCGCGCCATCTCCGTCTCCCGCATCCCCTGCGTGGTGACCGCCGCGGTGCCGAGGCGCAGTCCGCGCACATGGGCGTGCGGCAGCGCGCAGCAGTCGAGGACCATCCCGGCCGCCGCGAGCAGCCCGCGCGCGGTGCGGCCGTCGACCCCGAGGGGCGCCGGGTCCGCGGTGATGAGATGGGTGTCCGTGCCGCCGGTGGTCACCACCAGCCCCTCGGCGGCGAGACCGGCGGCGAGGACGCGCGCGTTGTCGACGACCTGGTGGGCGTAGAGGGTGAAGGCGGGCATCGCCGCCTCGCCGAACGCGACGGCCTTCGCGGCGACGGTGTGCATCTGCGCGCCGCCCTGGGTGAACGGGAACACCGCGCGGTCGACGCGCTCGGCCAGCTCCCCGCCGCACAGCAGCATCCCGCCGCGCGGTCCGCGCAGCACCTTGTGCGTGGTGGCGCAGACGATGTCGGCGTACGGCACCGGGTTCGGCGCCGCTCCCCCGGCGACCAGCCCGATGGGGTGCGCAGCGTCGGCGATGAGGTAGGCGCCCACCTCGTCGGCGATGTCGCGGAACAGCGCGTGGTCGATGTGGCGCGGGTAGGCGATGGAGCCACAGACGATCGCCTTGGGCCGGTGGGTGCGAGCCAGGGTGCGGACCTGCTCGTAGTCGATGAGGCCGCTCTCGGCGTCCACGCCGTAGGCGACGAAGTCGAACCAGCGGCCGGAGAAGTTGGCGGGCGAGCCGTGGGTGAGATGGCCGCCGTGCGGCAGGCCGAGCGCGAGGACGGTGTCGCCGGGACGCAGCAGGGCGGCGTAGGCGGCGAGCACGGCGGAGGACCCGGAGTGCGGCTGCACGTTGGCGTGGTCGGCGCCGAACAGGGTGCGCGCCCGGTCGACGGCGATCCGCTCGGCGACGTCGACGATCTCGCAGCCGCCGTGGTGGCGGGCGGCCGGGTAGCCCTCGGCGTACTTGTTGGCCAGCGGCGAGCCGAGGGCGGCGAGGACGGCGCGGGAGGTGAAGTTCTCCGCGGCGATGAGCTGGAGCGTGGTCGACTGCCGGTCCAGCTCGCCGAGCAGGACCTCGGCCAGCTCCGGGTCCTGGCGGAGCAGGACATCGGCCTCTGGGGTGCGGGTGACCGTCATGGTGGGCTCCGACGCGTCGACGCTGACGTACGTCCCAATGTAGGCCCGCCCCGCCCACCCCGCCCGACCGTGGCGCCCACCGGGGTGCGGGCCGTTCGCGCAGTTCCCCGCGCCCCTGAAAGGGCACGGCCGCCGCCCGCTTTTTCGGGGGCGCGGGGAACTGCGCGAACGGGCCCCACGACCCGCAGACACACTCCTGACCGCCCGGTGGAGGCTGAGCGCGCAGTTCCCCGCGCCCCTGACGGGGCACGGATCGTCGGCGGCCTTCCCTTTAGGGGGCGCGGGGAACTGCGCGAGGAACCACGACGAACCCGCGGAGCCCCTGAAGGGGCGCGGGGAACTGCGCGAAGGGCCCCCACCGGCCCGCAGCCGGACGACGGGCGACCGTCACCACGGACCGTCAAGCCCGCGCAGCGACCCCCGTCAGGGCCGTGACGACCGGATCCAGCGCCTCATGTATCTCGTCCCCGATGGACCGGAAGAACGGCAGCGGCGCCCCGTAAGGGTCGAAGACCTCGTCCGCCTCGGCCGTCGGGGCGAGCAGCCACCCCCGCAGCGCCGCCGCCGCCCGCACCAGCGCGCGGGCGCGGGCCACCACGCCGTCCTCCAGCGGCGGCAGCGTCGCCGGGTCTATCGCCCGCACCAGGCGGGTGAACTCCTTCAGCGTGAAGGTGCGCAGCCCCGCGGAGTGCCCCATCGAGATGACCTGCGCCCGATGGTCGCGGGTGGCGGTCAGCACCAGGTCCGCCATGATCACGTGCTCGTCGAGCAGCTCGCGCCCCACGAAGCCGGAGGCGTCCGCGCCGAAGTCGGCCAGCACGGTCTCCGCGTTGGCCTCCATGGGCGCGCCCTCGTGGCCCCAGGTGCCCGCGCTCTCCACGATCAGCCCGCCCCACAGCGGGTCGCCGAGCCGGTCCGCCAGGGCATGGCGGGTCAGCCGCTCGGTGATCGGCGAGCGGCAGACGTTGCCGGTGCTGACGTGGAGGATGCGGAAGCTGTCGGTGTGCGCCCCGAAGGGCGCCGTCTCTTCCCTGTTGCCTATGCCACGCCCCTCAGGGGCCGTCAATTCGCCACCTCGAGGTCGGGTACGACCTTGCGCAGCTCCTCCGCGGAGATCGCGCCCGCGCGCAGCAGCAGCGGCACCTCGCGGGAGACGTCGACGATCGAGGAGGGCACGTTGCCGGGGGTGGGTCCGCCGTCGAGGTAGACGGAGACGGCGTCGCCGAGCATCTCCTGCGCGGCGTCACAGGTCTCCGGCGCGGGCATGCCGGTGATGTTGGCCGAGGACACGGCCATGGGACCGACCTCGGTGAGCAGCTCGATGGCGACCGGGTGCAGCGGCATCCGCACGGCGACCGTGCCCCGGGTGTCGCCCAGGTCCCACTGGAGCGACGGCTGGTGCCGCGCGACGAGGGTGAGGGCGCCCGGCCAGAACGCGTCGACCAGCTCCCAGGCCATCTCCGAGAAGTCCGTGACCAGGCCGTGCAGCGTGTTCGGGGAGCCGATCAGCACGGGGGTGGGCATGTTGCGGCCCCGGCCCTTGGCGGTGAGCAGGTCGACCACGCCCTCCGAGGAGAACGCGTCGGCGCCGATGCCGTAGACGGTGTCGGTCGGCAGCACCACGAGCTCGCCACGGCGGACGGCGGACGCGGCCTCGCGCAGACCCGTCGAACGGTCGGTCGAGTCGTTGGTGTCGTATCGCCGTGCCATGTCTAACGGGCCTCCTCGTACACGTACTGCGGGAAAGGGTCGGTGGGGGTGCTCACGGCATGGCCTTGCGGGCCGTCGCGAACCGCGGACGGTTGTTGAGGTCCGGGTGGTCGGCCGCGTCGGCCCAGCCCCGCTCCTCCGCGAAGATCCACGGCACCTGACCGCCCTGCGTGTCCGCGTGCTCCACGACGACCACGCCGCCCGGCCGCAGCAGCCGGTGCGCGGTGCGCTCGATGCCGCGGATCAGGTCGAGTCCGTCCTCGCCGGAGAACAGGGCGAGCTCGGGGTCGTAGTCGCGGGCCTCGGGGGCGACGTACTCCCACTCGGTGAGCGGGATGTACGGCGGGTTGGAGATGACGAGGTCGACCTGGCCGTCGAGGTCGCGGAAGGCGTCCAGCGCGTTGCCCTGGCGCAGGTCGACGCGGGAGCCCTCCATGTTCTTGCGGGTCCACGTGAGCGCGTCCTCGGACAGCTCCACGGCGTGCACGCGCGAGCGCGGCACCTCCTGGGCCAGGGCGAGCGCGATCGCGCCGGAGCCGGTGCACAGGTCGACGATGGCGGGCTCGACCACGTCCATGGCGCGTACGGCGTCTATGGCCCAGCCGACCACCGACTCCGTCTCGGGGCGCGGCACGAAGACGCCGGGGCCCACCTGGAGCTCCAGGTAGCGGAAGAAGGCGCGCCCGGTGATGTGCTGGAGCGGCTCGCGCTGCTCGCGCCGGCCGATGACCTCCCAGTACCGGGCGTCGAAGTCGGCGTCCTTGACGGAGTGCAGCTGGCCGCGCTTCACGCCGTGCACGAACGCGGCGAGCTCCTCCGCGTCGTTGCGCGGCGAGGGCACGCCGGCGTCCGCCAGCCGCTGGGTGGCCTGGGCCACCTCCGCGAGCAGCACGCTGCGGGGGCTCGGGGGGCGCCCCCCGGTTTCTTGCTGCACGCCGGTCCTCCGTGTGTGGTCAGTACGTCGTCAACACGCTTACGCGGCTGCGAGCTTGGCGGCCGAGTCCGCGTCGACGCAGGCCTGGATCACCGCGTCGAGGTCGCCGTCCAGGACCTGGTCCAGGTTGTACGACTTGAATCCGACGCGGTGGTCCGAGATGCGGTTCTCCGGGAAGTTGTACGTGCGGATCTTCTCGGAGCGGTCGACGGTGCGGACCTGGCTGCGGCGGGCGTCGGCGGCTTCCCTCTCCGCCTCCTCCTGCGCCGCTGCGAGCAGCCTCGAACGCAGGATACGCAGCGCCTGCTCCTTGTTCTGGAGCTGGCTCTTCTCGTTCTGGCAGGAGGCGACCACACCGGTGGGCAGGTGCGTGATGCGCACGGCGGAGTCGGTGGTGTTCACGGACTGCCCGCCGGGTCCGGAGGAGCGGTAGACGTCGATGCGCAGGTCGTTGGGGTTGATCTCGACGTCGACCTCCTCCGCCTCGGGCGTGACGAGGACACCGGCGGCGGAGGTGTGGATGCGGCCCTGGGACTCGGTGGCGGGCACGCGCTGCACGCGGTGCACCCCGCCCTCGTACTTCATCCGGGCCCACACGCCCTGACCGGGCTCGGTGGCGCCCTGGCCGCCCTTGGTCTTCACGGCGACCTGGACGTCCTTGTAGCCGCCCAGCTCGGACTCGGTGGCGTCGATGATCTCGGTCTTCCAGCCGACCCGCTCGGCGTAGCGCAGGTACATGCGCAGCAGGTCGCCGGCGAACAGGGCCGACTCGTCGCCGCCCGCACCGGCCTTGATCTCGAGGATGACATCCTTGTCGTCGCTGGGGTCGCGCGGGACCAGAAGCATGCGCAGCTTCTCGGTCAGCTCCTCGCGGCTCTTCTCCAGCTCCTTGACCTCGGCGGCGAAGTCCGGGTCGTCGGCGGCGAGTTCGCGCGCGGTGTCGATGTCGTCGCCGGTCTGCTTCCAGGAGCGGAACGTGGCGACGATCGGGGTCAGCTCGGCGTAGCGCTTGTTGAGCTTGCGCGCGTTGGCCTGGTCGGCGTGGACCGACGGGTCGGCGAGCTTCGTCTCCAGGTCGGCGTGCTCGACGACGAGTTCCTCGACGGCCTCGAACATGTGGGGGCTCCTGATGCGGCGGGTTCGGCTGCGGTGCGAAGGGAGGGCGGACGACCAAAAACGCCGGTCCCGGCGCGCCCTCGCGAAAGGGCGCGACCGTGGACCGGCGAAATGGGGCTCGCTACTTCTTGGAGCCGGCAGCCTTGCCGAAGCGGGCCTCGAAGCGGGCCACACGGCCACCGGTGTCGAGGATCTTCTGCTTGCCCGTGTAGAACGGGTGGCACTCGGAGCAGACCTCGGCACGGATGGTGCCGGAGGTGATGGTGCTACGAGTCGTGAACGACGCGCCACAGGTGCAGCTGACCTGCGTCTCGACGTACTCGGGGTGGATGTCGCGCTTCAAGGGGTTCTCCTAGATTTCGGGAGGGCACCGGGTCGCTGCCGCGGGATGCGGAGGCGTGAACCGGGGCCGACGTACCAGTCTGCCAGGACTGGCCGCATCCTCCCAAACCGGGGGGCTCGGCGATCTATTCCCGGCGCGGGCGGGACCCGCGCCCGCCCGGGCGCCCGGTGACGGCACGCGACGGGCCGGTCACGGCGCGGCCGTGACCACGCCCTTCGCCTCGCCGTTCGCGGTGCCCTTCGTCGCGCTCGCCGGGATGGCGCGGTCGTGCGCCAGGGCCGTCCAGACCTGCCGGGCCTTGGCCTTGTCGACGACCACCCGGTTGGGGTTCACGGGGTCGTACTGCACGGGCAGCGTGACCATCTTCATGTCCGAGGAGCCGATGCCCTTCAGGCCGTCCGCGAACGACATCAGGGAGTTCACCGAGCCGAGGTCGGAGTCGGTGGTGACGGACTTGGTCGCGGTGTCGGCGAGGTCGAGCAGCCGCTTGGGGTTGCCGAGCAGCCCGATGTGCTTGACCTGTTCGACGAGCGCCTTCACGAACGCCTGCTGGAGCTGGATGCGGCCGAGGTCGGAGCCGTCGCCCACGCCGTGCCGGGTGCGGACCAGGCCGAGGGCCTCCTTGCCGTCGAGCTTGTGCGTGCCGGCCTTGAGGTTCAGATGGCTCTTGGTGTCGTGGATGTCCTTCGTCGTGGTGACCTCGACCCCGCCCAGCTCGTCGACGAGCTTCTCGAAGCCCGCGAAGTCGACCTCCAGGTAGTGGTCCATCCGCAGCCCGGTGAGGGACTCGACGGTCTTGACCGCGCACACCGCGCCGCCCGTCGAGTACGCCTCGTTGAACATGACCTGCGATGCCGCCGAATGGGTGATTCCCTGGCTGTCGGTGCACGCGGGACGGCTCACCAGGGTGTCGCGCGGTATGGAGACGACGCTCGCCTTCTTGTGGCCCTTGTAGACGTGGACGATCATCGCCGTGTCGGAGCGCGCGGTGCCGTCGTCGGCGCCCCCGCCGATCTTCTTGTTGCCGCCGGAGCGGCTGTCGGAGCCCAGGACCAGGATGTTCTCGGAGCCGTTGCCGGCCTTGCGCGGGCGGTCGGTGCCGAGCGCCTGGTTGATGTCGATGCTCCGGATGTTGCCGTTGAGCTTGAAGTACACGTACGCCGCGCCCGTGCCGCCCAGCAGGACGACACCCGTGGCGGTCCAAGCCGCGATCCGCAGGCCCTTGCGGCGCCTGCTCAGGGGCTTGTGACGGGTCCCCGCGCCCTCGCGCGGGCCGCTGGGGCCGGTGCTCCCCGGTATGCCGGGGTCCGGCGTGTTCTCGGCGGACATGTGCTCCTCAGCTCTCGTCGGGTCGTCGACTACCCCCAGCTCTCGGGGTCAGGCCCGGTCAGGGCGAATCCGGCACACGGCACCATGGTCACCCCGAGGGGTCAGACGGCGAAACTCGGAAAAAGGTTGCACAACGCGCGATGCCCACCGCGGGGCGCGATGGGCATCGTCCGTCACCGGCTCACCGGCTCACCGGGCAGCGCCCGGCTCGCCATGGGGTCAGCCGAAGATGTCGTACTGCTGGTAGCCGGTACCGAGCGACTTGCGGGCGCTGAAGATGTCGCTGGTGGCCTTGCCGGTACCCGCGTACAGGTAGAGCGTGCCGCCGGGCGTGCGGGCCAGGAAGTCCGCCTTGCCGTCGCCGGTGATGTCACCGACCGCGTCGAAGGCGTTGTAGCCGGTCCAGGCGGAGCGGACCTTGATCCGCGCGGAGAACGCGCCCGTGCCGGCCGTGCCGGTGCCCTTGTACAGGTACAGGTCGTCGCTGCCGCTCTTGCGGGCGATCAGGTCGACCTTGCCGTCACCGGTGAAGTCGCCGTGGGCGCGCACGGAGTTGTACTGGTTCCAGCCCGTGCTCACCTTCACGCGCGTGGAGAAGGTGCCGTTGCCCTTGCCCGGGTAGATCCACAGCGTGCCGCCGGAGTCCACGGAGAGCAGGTCGGGGACGTAGTCGCCGTTGACGTCGCCGGGGGCGATGACGCGCAGGCGGGTCTTCCAGGCGCTGAAGATCTTCTTGACCGCCCAGTCGCCACTGTCGCCGGCGCTGTTCAGCACCCAGTGCGCCCAGTAGACGTCACCGCTGGAGCTGTCCCGGTAGACCAGGTCCTGGTAGCCGTCGCGGTCGAGGTCGGTCTGCAGGACCAGGTTGACGCCGTCCCAGTTGTTCCAGGACGTGCGGGCGCCGAGGGCGGTGCCGGTGGAGTCCTGCTCGTAGCCGGTCTTCGTGGAGGACTTGCGCTCCCACACGTCGGCCTTGAGGTCGCTGCTCAGGTTGGTGTCGTCGATGCGCGGGTAGACCACGCCGACGTACTTGCTGACCTTCGTGAAGACGCTGTACGCGCCCTTGGTGACGCAGTCCTTCACACCCCAGGAGACGACACCGACGATCCGGTTGTTGACGACCAGCGGGCCGCCCGAGTCGCCGTTGCAGGCGGACGTGGTGCCGGTGTCGGAACCGGTGGCGGCCTTGCCCGCGCACACCATGTCGCCCTTGATGAAGTCCGACCCGTAGGCGCCGGTGCAGGTGGTGTCCGACTGGATCGGCAGCGTGGCCGTCTTCAGCTGCTCGGAGATGTCCTGCGTGGTGGAGCTGGTACGGCCCCAGCCGTAGACCTTGGCGGTCGTGGCGGCCGTGCCCGTGTACGACGACGTGTCGGTCGAGGTCGTCATGCGGATCGGCGTGGCCTTGACCGGCGCCGCGAGCGTGAGGACCGCGATGTCGTTGTTGATCGTCGTCGGGCTGTACGACGGGTTGTTCCACTGCTGCCAGACACCGGAGACGGTGCCGCCGTGGAAGTCGGTCTCGCCGGTCGTCTCATCGGTGGACGGCAGGTAGGTCGTACCGGTGATGACGGCGCCGTTGGCGTGCCAGTTGTACGCCTTGTTGTTCTCGTCCCGGACGCAGTGCGACGCGGTGAGGATCTTCGTCGGCGCGACGACCGTGCCGCCGCAGAAGAAGCCGATGTCGTCCGACTCGGTGGCGGTGCCGCGGTCGTCGTAGTACCAGAGCTGCGCCATCCAGGGCGCGGAGCTGACCGTGGTGGTCGTACCACCGATGATCTTGGGGTCGACGTGACCCGCGGAGCTGCTGCTCGAACTCGCGCTGCTGCTCGGGGTGGTGGTGCTCGTGCTCGACGCGCTCTCACCGGTCGCGCCCGCGGTGTCGTCGGAGGCGACGGCGCCGGCGACGGTCTTCTTCAGCTCCGCCTGGGACGGCGCGGAGGCCACCACCGGGTTCTTGGTGGGCAGCGGCGGGGTCGTCGCCGCGTTCGCGGAGGAGGACAGCAGCGCCGCGGCGATGGCCGCGGCCGCACCGGCCGCGGCCACGGGCAGGGCTATCCGTATCCGGCGTCTGTGCCGGCCGTTCCTGGGCGTGGGTGTACCCACTGAAGTCCCCCCTAGGGATGGGTGTTCGGGGCGTAGTCGAAGGGCCCGAAGGGCGTGATCGTACACCGTTCACAGAAACGCAAGAGGTCCGGCCCCAGAGGGACTCGGACCTGGCACGGGGGGTCGCGGGAACGGCCGGGAGCAGCCCCGGCCGGGCGCGCGGGAAGGCCGAGAGCGGCCCCGGCCCTGCACGTGGGAACGGCGGAGGGCCGCCCCCGCGCGGTGCGGGGACGGCCCTCTACGACGTGGTGCTCGCCGGTGGCGGACTAGTCGTTGTTGCCCGGGGTCGGCGTCGTCTTCTGGATCTGCATCAGGAACTCGACGTTCGACTTCGTCTGCTTCATCTTGTCGAGCAGCAGCTCGATCGCCTGCTGCTGGTCGAGCGCGTGCAGCACCCGGCGCAGCTTCCAGACGACCGCGAGCTCCTCGTTGCCAAGCAGGATCTCTTCCTTACGGGTGCCGGACGCGTCGACGTCCACCGCGGGGAAGATGCGCTTGTCGGCGAGCTTCCGGTCGAGCTTGAGCTCCATGTTGCCGGTGCCCTTGAACTCCTCGAAGATCACCTCGTCCATGCGGGACCCGGTGTCCACCAGCGCGGTGGCGAGGATGGTCAGCGAACCGCCGTCCTCGATGTTGCGGGCCGCACCGAAGAAGCGCTTCGGCGGGTACAGGGCGGTCGAGTCGACACCACCGGACAGGATGCGGCCGGAGGCCGGGGCGGCGAGGTTGTACGCACGGCCCAGACGCGTGATCGAGTCGAGCAGCACGACGACGTCGTGACCCAGCTCCACCAGGCGCTTGGCGCGCTCGATGGCGAGCTCGGCGACCGTGGTGTGGTCCTCGGCCGGGCGGTCGAAGGTCGAGGAGATGACCTCGCCCTTGACCGACCGCTGCATGTCGGTGACCTCTTCCGGACGCTCGTCGACCAGGACGACCATCAGGTGGCACTCGGGGTTGTTGTGCGTGATCGCGTTGGCGATCGCCTGCATGATCATGGTCTTGCCGGTCTTCGGCGGGGCCACGATCAGACCGCGCTGGCCCTTACCGATCGGCGACACGAGGTCGATGATGCGGGTGGTCAGCACGCCCGGGTCCGTCTCCAGGCGGAGGCGGTCCTGCGGGTAGAGCGGGGTCAGCTTGTTGAACTCCGGGCGGCCGCGGCCGTGTTCGGGCGCCATGCCGTTGACGGAGTCGAGCCGGACCAGCGCGTTGAACTTCTCGCGGCGCTCGCCCTCCTTCGGCTGGCGGACCGCGCCGGTGAGGTGGTCGCCCTTGCGCAGGCCGTTCTTGCGGACCTGGGCGAGGGAGACGTACACGTCGTTCGGGCCCGGCAGGTAGCCGGAGGTCCGGATGAACGCGTAGTTGTCGAGGATGTCCAGGATGCCCGCGACGGGGATCAGGACGTCGTCGTCGGCGACCTGCGGCTCGGCGATGTCGTCGCGGCCGCGACGACCCCGGCGGTCGCGGTAACGGCCGCGCCGGCCACGGCGTCCGCCGTCGAAGTCGTCGTCGTCCTGCGGGCCGGTGTTGCGGTCCTGACGACCGCCGCCCTGCTGCTGGTTCTGCTGCTGACGCTGGCCGCCCTGGCCCGGCTGGTCGTCGCCCTTGCCGCGGCGGTCACCGCGGTCGGTGCGGTCGCCCCGGTCCCGGCCGCGCTCGCGGCGGTCACGGCGGCGGCCCTCGGCGCCGTCGGCGTCGCCCTGCGCGGACGCGTCGCCCTTCGCCTCGCCCTTCGCCTCGGCGGCGATCGTCTCGGCGCTGCCCGCGGGGCTGCCCGCGTCGGCGGTGGCGCGGCGGCGGCGGCGCTCGGCGGGGGCGTCGGCGGAACCCTGCTGCTCGGCCGCGGCCGAGCCCTTCGGGGAAGGCTGGCCCGGGATGTCGATCTGCTGCTGGGCCACGGCCTGCTCGGCCGGAGCGTCGGCCTTCTTGTCGGCGGCGGGAGCGGCCTCGTCGCCCGTGCGGGACTTCGAGGTGGCGCGGCGCTTGGGCTTCGACTCGGCGGCGGCCTCGGCCTTCGCCGGCGCGCCCGCGGAGGAGGAACCCCCGGCCTGCGCCTCCTTGATGACCTCGATCAGCTGGCTCTTGCGCATCCGCGCCGTGCCCCGGATGCCGAGGCCGGACGCGACCTGCTGAAGCTCGGCCAGCACCATGCCCTCGAGGCCGGTACCGCGGCGCCGCCGGGAGCCCGCACCGGTGGCAGGCGCGGAGGCGTCCGTGGCGGGCGCGGCAGCGGTCTCCTCGACACGTGCGCCCATCAGATCGGTGGTGTCGCTCACGAAGGGTCCTTCCCTGGAGCGGACGTCGGCCTGTCTGGCTCGGCGACCGGTTGTGCTGTCCGGCTTCGGGTCTTGGTGTGTGGCCCGAACCGGGGCGGTGGTCCGCCAAAGCGGCGGAAGAGAGATTTCTGGTGATGGCGCTACCTGGCCGTGGCACCTGGTGTCACGTGGCGTGGTTGCACCGATTCCGGAGCGTGCCCAGCGGTCCGCTCAGTGGCCGCGTACGGCGTACTGCCCAGGTACGACATACCGAACACAGTGCGTCGTGGGGAGCTCCCGGAAGAATGTCTGTCCCGGACGGGGACACGAAGCACCTCGCCATGGTGGGGTCGGGTGCAGACTTGAGGTTAACACTACCGGATCCAACAAACATTCCCCCTCTCCAAATCCGGCAACCGTGTGTCAGGGCGCAAGCGGCAGCACGCTCGCTCCCTGCGGGTCGAGGTCGAGCCGATTGGCGGCCCATTCCTCGCCGGCCAGCGCTTCCACCTTGTCGGCGGTGTCCGCGTCGGTCAGTGCCATGACCGTGGGTCCGGCGCCGGAGATGACCGCCGGAATGCCGTCCGCCCGCAGCCTTTCCACCAGTGCGGCGCTCTCCGGCATGGCCGGGGCGCGGTACTCCTGGTGCAGCCGGTCCTCGGTCGCCGGGAGCAGCAGTTCGGGCCGGCGGGTGAGTGCCTCGACGAGCAGTGCGGCACGGCCCGCGTTGACGGCGGCGTCGACGTGCGGCACGGAGCGCGGGAGCAGTCCGCGCGCCGTCTCGGTGAGGACGGGCTTCCCGGGCACGAAAACCACCGGAACGATGGACTCGGCGGGTTCCATCCGGATCGCGCGGGCGGCGCCGGCCTCCATCCAGGAGAGCGTGAACCCGCCCAGCAGGCAGGCCGCGACGTTGTCGGGGTGGCCCTCGATCTCGGTGGCCAGCTCCAGCAGTCCGGCGTCGTCGAGGCGGGCCTCGCCGCCTATGGTCACCGCGCGCGCGGCGACGATGCCCGCGCAGATCGCGGCGGAGGAGGAGCCGAGGCCCCGGCCGTGCGGGATGCGGTTGGCGCAGACGATCTCCAGGCCGCGCGGCTGCCCGCCGAGCAGGTCGAAGGCCGTGCGCAGGGACCGTACGAGCAGGTGACTCTCGTCGCGCGGCAGGGTCTCGCTGCCTTCGCCGGCGATGTCGATGTGCAGCCCGGAGTCGGCCACCCGGACGACCACGTCGTCGTAGAGCCCCAGCGCGAGCCCGAAGGCGTCGAAGCCCGGACCGAGATTGGCGCTGGTGGCGGGAACGCGCACCCGGACGGCGGCGGCGCGGAAGGCGGGACCGGCCATCGCTCGATGACTCTCCTTGAGCTGCGGGGTTGATGGAACGACCTGCGGAGACGTACATGAAACCGCGAGGGCCGCGGAGGCGGCAACGGCACCGACCGGATGCGGAGGCATATGCGGCGGGCGGGTTCAGTACAGCCTATCGAAGGAAGGTTCTGTGGCGACATAGGGCGCACAGGAGGCGCACGATGCGTGTCGTAAGCCCCTCGTGCACCCCCCGGCAGGGCGCTCACTGGCGAGGACGCCGTGCGGAGTCCGCCGGTTGCCGTCCGGTCGCCGGTGCCGCCGGTGCCGGGCGGGTCCGGGTCCCGCGAGCGGGACCCGGACGGGCGTCAGCCGTTTCCCAGCCGAATTCCGGTCGTTTCCCGAGGCGGGACAGGACCGGGCCCGCCTCGGGAAGAGGGCCGTGGGCCGTCGTCCGGCTGTCGCGGCCCGGCGTCCGGCCGCCGTGGCCTTCGATGCCGTACGACACCGAAGGCCGGGGACGGGGCCGGGACCGGACCGGGACTGAGACCGGGACTTGACCGGGGCTGGGACCGGGACCGGACCGGGGCTGGGACCGGGACCGGCCTGCGACTGCTCGGGGTCTCAGGCGAGGCCGAGGCGGGAGGCCGCCGCGACCGCGTCGACCGGGACGGTGACCGGCTGCGGCGCGCCGGCGACGGCCCAGTCGGGGTCCTTGAGGCCGTTGCCGGTGACCGTGCAGACGATCCGCTGCCCCGGGTCGACCTTGCCCTGCTCCGCCGCCTTCAGCAGACCGGCCACCGAAGCGGCCGACGCGGGCTCGACGAAGACGCCCTCCTGGGCCGCCAACAGCCGGTAGGCGCGCAGGATCTCACGGTCCGTCACCTCGTCGATGAAGCCGCCGGACTCGTCCCGCGCGGCCAGCGCGTACTGCCAGGAGGCCGGGTTGCCGATGCGGATCGCGGTCGCGATCGTCGAGGGGTCCTTGACGATCTCGCCGCGCACGATCGGCGCGCTGCCGGAGGCCTGGAAGCCCCACATGCGCGGGGTGCGGGAGGCGACGGAGTCGGCGGCGTACTCCTTGTAGCCCTTCCAGTAGGCGGTGATGTTGCCCGCGTTGCCCACCGGGAGGACATGGATGTCGGGTGCGTCGCCGAGCATGTCGACGATCTCGAACGCGGCCGTCTTCTGGCCCTCGATGCGCACCGGGTTCACCGAATTGACCAGCGCCACCGGATAGTTGTCGCTCAGCTGGCGGGCCAGGGTGAGGCAGTCGTCGAAGTTGCCGTCGACCTGGAGGATCTTCGCGCCGTGCACGAGGGCCTGGCCCATCTTGCCGATGGCGATCTTCCCCTGCGGCACGAGCACGGCGGAGACCATCCCGGCCCGCACCGCGTACGCGGCGGCGGAGGCGGAGGTGTTGCCGGTGGAGGCGCAGATGACCGCCTTGGCGCCCTCCTCCTTGGCCCGGGTGATGGCCATGGTCATGCCGCGGTCCTTGAAGGACCCGGTCGGGTTCGCGCCCTCGACCTTGAGGTGCACCTCGCAGCCCGTGCGCTCGGAGAGGACCTGCGCGGGCACGAGAGGCGTGCCGCCCTCGCGGAGCGTCACGACCGGCGTGCTGTCGGACACCGGCAGCCGGTCCCGGTACTCCTCGATGATTCCGCGCCACTGGTGGGTCATTGCTCGCTACTCCCCTTCAACCCGCATGATGCTGGCGACACCCCGCACGGTGTCGAGCTTGCGCAGCGCCTCGACCGTCCCGCCGAGGGCGGCGTCGGTGGCGCGGTGCGTGACGACGACGAGGGACGCCTCGCCGTCGGAGTCCGGACGTACGTGCTGCCGAACCGTGTCGATGGAGACTCCGTGCTCGGCGAAGACCGTCGCGACCTGGGCGAGCACGCCCGGCTTGTCGGCGACGTCCAGGCTGATGTGGTAGCGCGTGACGACCTCGCCCATGGGCGAGACGGGCAGCGCGGCGTACGCCGACTCGCCGGGCCCGGTGGCGCCGTCGAGCCGGTTGCGGCAGACGGCGACCAGGTCGCCGAGGACGGCGGACGCGGTGGGCGCGCCGCCGGCGCCGGGGCCGTAGAACATCAGCTGTCCGGCGGCGTCGGACTCGACGAAGACGGCGTTGTACGCGCCGCGGACGCCGGCCAGCGGGTGCTTGAGCGGGATCATCGCCGGGTGCACGCGGGCGGTGACGGAGCCGCCGTCGGCCGCCCGCTCGCAGATCGCGAGCAGCTTGATGGTGCAGCCCATCTCCTTCGCCGAGGCGAAGTCGGCGGCGGTGACCTCGGTCATGCCCTCGCGGTACACGTCGTCGAGGCGCACGCGGGTGTGGAAGGCGATCCCGGCGAGGATGGCCGCCTTGGCCGCGGCGTCGAATCCCTCGACGTCGGCGGTGGGGTCGGCCTCGGCGTATCCGAGCGCGGTGGCCTCGTCGAGGGCCTCCTGATAGCCCGCCCCCGTGGAGTCCATCTTGTCGAGGATGAAGTTGGTCGTCCCGTTGACGATGCCGAGCACGCGGTTGACCTTGTCGCCGGCGAGGGACTCGCGCAGCGGGCGGATCAGCGGGATGGCGCCGGCGACGGCGGCCTCGTAGTAGAGGTCGCGGCCGTGCTGCTCGGCGGCGGCGTGCAGGGCGGCGCCGTCCTGGGCGAGCAGCGCCTTGTTCGCGGAGACGACGGACGCGCCGTGCTCGAACGCGGTGGTGATGAGCGTGCGGGCGGGCTCGATGCCGCCGATGACCTCGACGACCACGTCGATGTCCCCGCGTTTGACGAGCGCGGTGGCGTCGGTGGTGACCAGCGCCGGGTCGATGCCCTCGCGCACCTTCGACGGACGCCGTACGGCGACCCCCGCGAGCTCGACGGGGGCGCCGATCCTGGCCGTGAGGTCGTCCGCGTGCGTCGTCATGATGCGCGCCACCTCGGAGCCGACCACTCCACAGCCCAGCAGCGCCACCTTCAGCGGACGCGTACGCATCATCCGACCTCGTTTCCTCATACCGTCATCGGTAGGACCCAGTCTCACCCACGGCACCGTGCTTTCTATGCCTGGTCCGGATGGTGAGACATGCATTTCATTTCGGCGAGGGGCGGGAACAGGAGATCTTCCGCCCCTCCACCAATCTGCCATGTTGCATTTGCGCGGGGGCGGTTTTTTGACGCCGCCCGGCACCTGGGTCAGCCGACGTCGAGGCGGAGCAGGTCGTCCTCGGTCTCGCGCCGTACGATCACGCGCGCCTTCCCCTCGTGGACGGCGACGACCGGCGGCCGCAGCGCGTGGTTGTAGTTGCTGGCCATGGAACGGCAGTACGCACCCGTGGCCGGTACGGCGATCAGGTCGCCCGGCGCCAGGTCGGCGGGCAGGAACGCGTCCTTGACCACGATGTCCCCGCTCTCGCAGTGCTTGCCGACCACGCGGACCAGCATCGGCTCCGCGTCGGAGGTGCGGGAGACCAGGGCGACGCTGTATTCGGCGTCGTAGAGCGCGGTACGGATGTTGTCGGACATGCCGCCGTCGACGGAGACGTACGTCCGCAGCCCGTCGAGCGGCTTGATGGTGCCGACCTCGTACAGCGTGAAGGCCGTGGGCCCGACGATGGCGCGCCCGGGCTCGACGGAGATCCGCGGCGTGCGCAGCCGCGCGGACTCGCACTCGCGCGTGACGATCTCGGTGAGCGCCTTGGCGATCTCGTGCGGCTCGCGCGGGTCGTCGGCGCTGGTGTAGGCGATGCCGAGGCCGCCGCCGAGGTCGATCTCGGGCAGCTCGACGCCGTGCTCGTCACGGATGTCGCGCAGCAGTCCGACGACGCGGTGCGCGGCGACCTCGAAGCCGGACATGTCGAAGATCTGCGACCCGATGTGCGAGTGGATGCCGATGAGTTCGAGCCCGTCGAGCTGGAGCGCCCGCCGTACGGCCTCGGCAGCCTGCCCGCCGGCCAGCGGGATGCCGAACTTCTGGTCCTCGTGCGCGGTGGCGATGAACTCGTGGGTGTGCGCCTCGACGCCGACGGTGATGCGGATCTGCACGCGCTGCCGCTTGCCGAGCGACTGCGCGATGTGGGCGACGCGCACGATCTCCTGGAAGGAGTCGAGCACGATCCGCCCGACCCCGGCCTCGACGGCGCGCTCGATCTCGGCCACGGACTTGTTGTTGCCGTGGAAGGCGATGCGGTCGGCGGGCATGCCGGCGGAGAGCGCGGTGACGAGTTCGGTGCCGGAGCAGACGTCGAGGTTGAGCCCCTCGTCGTGCAGCCAGCGCACGACGGCCCGGGACAGGAACGCCTTGCCGGCGTAGAAGACGTCGGCGTCGGTCCCGAAAGCACCGCGCCAGGCACGCGCACGGGCGCGGAAGTCGGCCTCGTCGAGGACGTAGGCGGGGGTGCCGTACTCCTCGGCGAGCCGGGTCACGGGGATCCCGCCCACGGTGACGACACCGTCGCCGTCACGGCTGACGGTCTGCGCCCACACCTTGGCGTCGAGGGCGTTGAGGTCGGCGGGCGGGGCGGCGTAGTGCCCCTCGGGAAGGACGTCGGCGTGACGGGGCCCGGCGGGGTGTGCGGAACGGCTCATGACTGTGGACTCTCAGAATCTCTCTGTCGTCGCTGTGGGGTGGGGCGATGGCCGGCGGTGGGGTGGCGCTGCGCGAAGGGTCGGCGGGTGCGAACCGTCGACGAGCGCGCACTCTCTCCTGCTCGGTGCACGGCGCTGTGCACCGGGCCGGCCGGACCGCGGACCTGCGTCGCGGACGTGCGTCGCGCACGTGCGTCGCGCACGTGCGTCGCGGACATGTACGCGGCCGTGTACCGCGGGCGGGTGCCCTCCCCCTCAGAGGTGATCGGGTGCGTCGATGCCGAGCAGGGACAGGCCACCTGCGAGCACCGTCCCGGCGGCTTCGGCGAGGGCCAGCCGGGCGCGGTGGGCGGCCGAGGGTTTCTCCTCGCCGATCGGCAGGACGGCGGGCAGCAGCGGAAAGGTGGCATCGGCGAGGGTGACGAGATGCCGGGCAAGACGGTCGGGCGCGCGATGGGTGGCCGCGGCACCGAGGATGCGGGGGTGGTCGGCGAGGGTGTCACACAAGACGTGGCCGGCGCCTTGGCCCTCGCTCTGGTCGAGGGGGCCGGGTTCGGGTGCGAAGCCGAGCCGGGCGGCGTTGCGGAGGAGGGCGCGGGTCCGGGCATGGGCGTAACGGACCCGGAAGAGCGGATTGGCCTCACGCTGCACGAGGTGGTCGGCGGTGACGCGGGGCCGGTCGTGGGCGGCGGGGTGGAGCAGCGCCCAGCGGGCGGCGTCGGGACCGAGCGGGGCGGGGTCCTCGGGCGCCGGGACGGGCCGTACGTTGACGGGTTCGCGATGGTCGATCGCGACCCGCCCGCCCTGGGAGGCGATGATCCGCCCGAGGGCGTCGGCGACGACTTCGGCGCGTACGTCGTACGGCACGCGCAACTCGACGACCTGCCCGGCGAGGGCGTCGCCATGGCCGTAGGACCGCCCCGCGGCCCGGATCTCGGCGACGAGCGCGGCGTCGGCCGCTCCCCTTCCCTCCCCCTCGAGACTGATGTTGAGGAACCCGGGCCCGGTGACGACGACGTCACGGACCCCGGTGGCGCCGGCGAGCCGGGGCCGGAGGATCTCGGCGACCCGCAGCGGCGGTTGCCCTGCGGGGCGGGCGAGCTGGAGGGCGACATTGGTGGCGTAGTCACCGCAGCCACCGGGCCCGGGGGGCGCGACCACGACCCGTTCGGGCACGGTCACGCTCAGCTCCCCGTCGTCGACGGCACGACGCACGGCATGCAGCACGGTGCGCGAGAGCTCGACGGGGGTCACGGCACAAGGGTATGGGAGGCGGGGTCCGGATATGCGAGGGGTTGGGGACGGGTCCCGGGATGTGGACGGCGCCGCGCCCGCGCACCGGCGCGAACGGCCGGCCGGATCACGGACGGGAGAGACTTCCTGGCGGCGTCGCGACTGGCCTCGCAGGCGGCTGCGCGACTGGCCTCACGGGCGACCTCGTGGGCGACCTGGGGATCGATCCCTTACGCGAGGCCCGTGGGTGACCCTCGACACGAGGCCCGTGGGTGACCCTCGCGATCGATCCCGAACGTCAGCCCCGATGCCACCCGGCGGGCTCACTGTCGTGGGCGGCACCGGACTGCTCGGCGGCCGGATCGACGACGGACCCGGAAGAGACCGCCGACCCGGAGGAGACGGCCGACCCGGAAGAGACAATGGGCCGGGAGGAGGAGGCCACGGGCCCCCCGTGCCGAGCGCCGGAGGCCGAGAGCGCGGTCCCCGGGCTGAACGATTCACCGCTCCCGTTGCCGCCCCCGTCGCTATGGTCGCCACCGCCGCCGCCACCGCCACCGGGACAGCCACTGCCGCCGCCGTCCCCATCCCCGTCAGCCTGGGCCTGCTCGGGCCGCACGGATTCAGTCCGCCCTGACGACTGCCCCCGATCCCGGCCGTCCCCTCTGCTCCCCATCAACTCTCTTACCAACCGCACAAGTTCGGCGGGCTCGAACGGCTTGGCGAGGAACGCGTCGACGCCGATGTCAAGTCCGCTCTCGACCTCGTACTGCGTACAGGCGCTGACGATGGCGACGGGAAGATCACGCGTACGGGGGTCGGAGCGCAGCCGGGCGGCGGTACGCAGCCCGTCGAGACGCGGCATGACGACATCGAGCGTCACGACATCGGGCCGCACCTGATGAACGACTTCCAGACACTCGGCACCATCGGCCGCGGTCACGACCTCGAGACCCTCCAGCTCGAGATTGACCCTGATCAGCTGCCGGATGACCTTGTTGTCGTCCACAACAAGCACCCGACCCGACGCGCCTGGCACAACTCGAGAGTAGGTCCGGACCGGCCACCGCGTCCGGGTTTTCCCCACTTCCACCCCCCTACGAGCGAGCGCCCGCTCACCACGCCCCGCGCGGGAAGAAACCTGTTCATGAACACCCCGAGGAAGCTGGTAGGGTTCTACCCGTCACCGCGAGCAACAGCCCGCACCAGACACGCCCCCGTAGCTCAGGGGATAGAGCAACGGCCTCCGGAGCCGTGTGCGCAGGTTCGAATCCTGCCGGGGGCACTCGCCGAGGATCAGCAGAAATCAAGCGCTGACCAGGGCGGATGCCGAGAGAAGAGGGCGGGAGTCAGTCTCACTGACTCCCGCCCTCTCTCGTTGTCTCTCAGTGGTCGCGACACACCTCCGACACACCAAGCTCCGGTCTGCCCCTACAGCGCCATCCTCGGTGGCTTCGCACACCCTGCGGGCACGACAGCCTCCCTGTCAGAGCACGAGGCCGTCGGTGATCCACGCCCAGGGGCCCGTATCGGCCGGCCACCGGGACAATCCTCAGCTTCCCGATCTCAAGCGGCGTACCGCCTGGGCAACCTCAGCCCTCATTTGGGCGGTGAACGGCCACCTCCCACTCTTGCGGAGATTGCAGTCGGCGCATGCGGGACGCAGGTTGGCCAAGGTGTGTGCCCCACC
Organism: Streptomyces mangrovisoli; assembly: GCF_000974985.2. GTDB lineage: Bacteria > Actinomycetota > Actinomycetes > Streptomycetales > Streptomycetaceae > Streptomyces > Streptomyces mangrovisoli. The sequence goes on from NZ_LAVA02000023.1 coordinate 84,667, forward strand.
CTTGGCCAAAGGCTTGTAGTGATCGATCTGAAGCACGACCTTCTCCTCATCGAAAAGGTCACTGCAGATCCAGCAGGCGCCTCCGAATTGGTCCACAAGATCCTGGAGTTGCTGCTCGGTTATGTGCTCCGACTCTGCGAGCCGCTTAATGGCGCGACGGCGCGACTCTGAACGCCTACTAGCTGCGCGCCGGGACGCTTGGACCACCGGGTCCTTGCCTCGCTCGCGATGCCTTCGAGCTCTCTCCTCAGCATGTCTAAGATGACTCTCCCGAGCCTTCTGACTGCTCCAGTCAGGGTGGGCAAGATGGTACGCCCTTGTCTTCTCGTTCTTGGCTGCCGGATTCTTCTGGTACGCCTCGCGGGCGCGCCGATTCCGATCTCCCTGACGAGCGTCGTCGTACTCCTTCACGCACGGCTTGCAACGAGGTCGCCGACCGTCCGATGACCCCCTGTCCCTGTGGAAGTCGTCAAGGGGCTTCACTTCTCCGCATTCGGCACAGCGTTTTGCGCCAACCGCCGAAGTGACAGTCTTGCGCCGGCCGTGGCCGCAGGAGTTGCTGGAGCGCCCCAATGAGTAGACATCGATCTCCTTCATAGTGCCGCAGGAGCACTGGCACAGTGCTCGACGGCTCGGGGGGCCTCCGTAAGAGACAATCTTCCACTCCCCGACTGTGTCGCCCACCTTGGGTTGGCGCATTCGACGCATACACCCGCAGGAGAGCGTCTTCCCGAGGAGGAGGGAGGAGGCGTATTCCTCACGCTCGGTCCCACACTGACACTGCACCCAGTACCGAGCTCCCCCTCTGTGTTCTTGCACTGTCCAGAAGCCGAACTCGTCCCCCACTTTGATCACGGCGCAATCCTAGCTACCGCGACGCCGACCGAAAAGATCCTTTCGCAATCGCACCACTGGAAACTGTAGAGACTGTCTCCTTCAAGTACGTCACTTCAACGGAAACCGCAGGACAGCCCAGAGCAGGCACGAAAACCATCTGATTCCAGGCTGACGCTGCCTGCTAGTTCACGTCGCCGTCCTCCTCCAAAGCTTTCGCGATCTTCGCATTGGCCGCTTCCTCGTGGCCGTCGATGCAGCCGTGGTATCGACGATGGATAACCTCCGGCGAGTTGCCGACCCGCCGGGCTACCTCAGCGATGGGCACCCCTGCGTTCAGCCATCGCGTGATGCACGCGTGCCGCAGATCGTACGGGCGCCCGGCCAACGGCGAGTCGACGCGTTCCGGTGGAAGCGCGTACGCCCGCGCCTCCTCCCACACCCGCCAGTAGGTGGAGGAGCCGACCACTCCCCCACGTTCGTTGCCGAACACGCGCCCTTCCTTGGCGGTCCCGAAACCCTTCAGGTGGGCCTGGAGGATGGTGACCAGGACGGGCGGGATGGGCACCGGGCGGTCGCTGGTCGCCTCCCGCGCCTTCAGGCCGCGGCGGTCGTGCCGCTCGCCTGAGTCAGTCCACTGCTTGCCGGAGACGGGGCGTGTCTCCCGCAGCGTGAGCGTGCCCCAACCCGTCTGCGGCAGGTGGCAGTCAGACCGCCTCAGCCCGACCGCCTCAGCGGGCCGCAGGCCCGCGTAGTACAGGACCGCGTAGAAAGCCACTAGCCTCGCGCTTTCATGAAGCGAGCTGT
>NZ_LAVA02000024.1 GCF_000974985.2 Streptomyces mangrovisoli
TGCCGCGGCCGACAGCCACGCCCCCACCACCGCACGCCCGGCTGCCGGCCGCGCCCCCACCACCACATGCCCCCGGCCGGGAACTACGCCCCCACCGCCCGCGACAACGTGAAGATCAGCAGACCCGCCAGCGACCCCACCACCGTGCCGTTGATGCGGATGAACTGGAGGTCGCGGCCGATGTGGGCCTCGATCTTGCGGGTCGTGTGTTCCGCGTCCCAGCCCGCCACCGTGTCGGTGATCAGCGAGGTGATCTCCTTGCGGTACGTCGTCACCACGTACACCGCCGCGCCCTCCACCCAGCGGTCGACCTTCCCCGCCACCTTGGGGTCCGCCTCCATCCGCGCGCCCAGCGACAGCAGCGAGGCCCGCACCCTCAGGCGCAGCTCGCTGCGTTCGTCCTCCGCCGCCGACACGATCATGGACCGTACGGCCGTCCACGCGGACGCGATGAGGTCCTGCACCTCGCCCCGAGCGAGCACCTCGCTCTTGAGCCGTTCGACCCGCGCGCGGGTGTCCGTGTCGGACTGGAGGTCCGCGGCGAAGTCCGCCAGGAAACGGTCGAGCGCACCACGGGCCGGGTGGGAGGGCATGTCGCGCATCTCGGTCACGAAGCGCAGCAGTTCCTTGTAGACCCGCTCGCCGACCTTCTTGTCGACGAACCGCGGGGTCCAGCCGGGCGCGCCGCCCTGCACCGCGTCCATGACCTGCCCGTCGTGCAGCACCAGCCAGTCGTGCGCCCGGCCCACGACCAGGTCCACGAACCGGCGGTGTCCGCCGTCGGCCACGATCCGCTCCAGCATCTTGCCCATGCCGGGCGCGATCTCCCGGGCGTCGGCGCGCCGCGTGATCGCCTCCCCGACCACGGCCTGCACGTCGGAGTCGCGCAGCACGGTCAGCGCGCCGCGCAGCGCGGTGGCCAGCTCCGCCGTCACCCGGTCGGCGTGTTCCGGCTCGGCGAGCCAGTGGCCCAGCCGGCCGCCGATGCCGACGGCACGCAGCCGCTGGCGTACGACGTCCTCGGAGAGGAAGTTCTCCCCGACGAACTCGCCGAGCGAGACGCCCAGCTGGTCCTTCTTGGTGGGGATGATCGCGGTGTGCGGGATGGGCAGGCCGAGGGGGTGGCGGAAGAGCGCCGTGACCGCGAACCAGTCGGCCAGCGCGCCGACCATGCCGGCCTCGGCGGCCGCGGCGACGTAGCCCGCCCAGGCGCCCGCGCCCGCGTGGTCCGCCCAGGTGGCGAGGACGTAGACGACGGCCACGAACAGCAGCAGACCGGCGGCGGTGAGCTTCATCCGGCGCACGCCGCGCTGCCGCTCCTCGTCGGCGGGGGTGAAGGCGGTCATCGTCCGGTGGGTGGGGGCCGCCACGGCACCGGCACCGGCACCTGCCTCGGCCCCGGCCCCGGCCTCGGCCCCGGCCCCGGCCTCGGCCTCAGCACCGGCACCGGCACCGGCACCGGCACCGGCACCTGCACCTGCCGCCGTCCCACCCGCGGCCCCGTCGGCAGACCCACCCGCAGACCCGCCGGGCGGCGCTTCCCCTCCCTCGGTCGCGTCCCGGCCCTCCGGTTGCGTCTCAGCCATGTGCTCCACCCGCATCCGATTCACCCGTTCGGTGATCTCACCCGTTCGGTGATCCCTCACACATTGTCCCTTCCTGACCGACTCCTGGAACGGATCAGGAGTTCCCGGCGTCTGTCAGGACGGGACGTCCGACATGTACCTGAGGACCCGGATCGGCGGCCCACAGGCCCGTGACGCATCATGGGCTCATCGGACGGAGCCCGGGGGCTCCCCAGTGCCCGAGGAGAACAGCACTCGCATGCCCAGGCGTCATGGCCATGCCCTGCTCAGTGCGGTGATCGCGCTGGTGGTGGCACTGTCGGCGGCGATATACGTCGGCGTGGCCGCGGACGACGGCACCAGCCGTGACGCGCCCGCCGGCCACCGGTCCGCGCGCAGTTCCGCCGCGCCCGCCTCCACCGGCACCTGGGTGGGCGCCTGGTCCGCGGCACCGGCCGGCGCCGAGCCCGGAACCGAGACGAGCGGCCTGGCCGGGCGCTCGGTGCGCAACGTGGTGCACGCGAGCGCGGAGGGCACCAGCGCCCGGATAACCCTCTCCAACCTCTACGGCCAGGCCCCGCTGACCATCACGCACGCCACCGTCGCCGTCGCCGCGGGCGCCGACACCGCGACCGCCGCCACGCAGTCGATGCGGCGGGTCACCTTCGGCGGCTCCACCTCCGTCGTCATACCGGCGGGCGGCCAGGTGATGAGCGACGCCGTCCGCCTCACCGTCGCCAACGGCTCCGACGTGCTCGTCACCACCTACTCCCCCACCGCGTCCGGCCCGGTCACCTACCACCCGCGCGCGCAGCAGATCTCCTACGTCGCCCGGGGCGACCGCACCGAGGACACCACCGGCGCCGCGTACACCGAACAGACGCCTTACTGGCGCTATCTGACCGCGCTGGACGTGCTCAGCAACGACTCGGACGGCACGGTCGTCGCGCTCGGCGACTCCCTCACCGACGGCATCACCTCCACCGTGGGCGCCAACCGCCGCTGGACCGACGACCTCGCGGGCCGGCTTCGCTCCGCGATCACCGCGGGGCAGGACCTGCCCCGCTACTCCGTCGTCAACGAGGGCATCAGCGGCAACCAGGTCCTGGCGAACGGGCTCGGCCGGCCCGCGGACAACCAGAGCGGGCTCGGGCGGTTCGGCCGCGACGTGCTCTCCCGCACCAACGTGAAGGTCGTCGTCATCGACCTCGGCGTCAACGACATCCTGCGCAACCCGAAGCTGGCCGACCCGGACCGGATCGTCGCGGGCCTGCGCACCCTGGTCCGGCAGGCACACGCCCGCGGGGTGAAGGTGATCGGCGCGACCCTCATGCCCTTCGAGGGCCACGAAGGCTACAGCGCGGCCCGCGAGACGGTACGCCGGCAGGTCAACGCGCGGATCAGGGCGGGCCGGGTCTACGACTCCTACGTCGACTTCGACAAGGCCCTGCGCGACCCGTACGACCCGCGGCGCCTGCGGTCGGACTACGACTCGGGAGACCATCTGCACCCGAGCGACGCGGGCTTCCGGCGGATGGCCCAGTCGTTCGACCTGCGGATGCTGAAGGGGGCGGGGCAGGCGGAGTCGTAGCGGACGGGGCACACACCCCGCCCCGAGGCCGGACAACGGACATCCCCCGGCCGTCCCGGACATCCCCCGGCCACCCCGGACATCCCCCGGCCGCTCGACCATCCGACCCGGCGGCCCCGGCGGCCCCGGCGACACGCCACCCGGCCGGACAGCCGCCGCTCAGTACCCCCCGTGCCGCCGCCGGTGCCGGTCCTGCCGGCGCTCCCGGTGCCGTTCCCGCATCTCCTCGCGGCGCTCCCGGTGTTGCTCGCGCATCTCGTCGCGGCGCTCCCGCAGCAGCTCGCGCTGCTCCTCCATCGCCTCCCGCCGCGCGTCGTGCAGGTCGAACAGGCCGCGGTGGTGGGCCGCGCCCAGCTCGCGCCGCGCCTCCCGGCGGTCGAGCTTCTCCTGCCGCCGCTCCTCCTTCAGACGCAGCCGCTCCGCCCGCGTCAGCTTGCGCTCCACGCCGACGCCGCCCCAGAAGGCGAACCCGGTGACGATCACCCTGGGCGCGCCCGGCTCGCCCGGCACGCCCTCCTGACTGTGGTCGAAGCCGCCCATGACGCCGATGCCGCGGACCACGACCTCGACGCCCGGGGGCACGACGACGTTCATCCCGCCCATGATCGCGATGCAGTTGATCTCGACCTCGCGGTCGGCGAAGTCCGCGTCACGCAGATCGATCTCGCCGCCGCCCCAGAAGGCGAAGCAGGTGAACCGCCTGGGCACGGTCCAGCGGCCCTTGCGCTGGAACCCGGACATCACCGCCACGGCCCCGCTGGAGGAGCCCTCGCCTCCGACGATCCGCGAGCCCCAACTCCCGCTCGGCTCGGGTTCCTTGACGAAGGAGACGGGCGAGGGCGGGGTGACGCCGGCGGCCGGCAGGTCACGGGTGAGGGGCGCCAGTTCGGCGTACGTGCGCGCCGCGTAGGTCGCCTCCAGGCGTTCCTCGAACTCCGTCATGTCGAGGCGCCCCTCGGCGAGGGCGTCCCGCAGGACCTCGGCGACTCGTTCACGATCGGCGTCGGATGCGCGAAGCTCCGGGGCTGCGTCGTCGGTCATGGACAGCAGCCTACGAGACCGTCCTGCCCGCGTACATCTTCGCGATGACGGCCTCGATGTCCGGTTCCCGCACCGAGAGATCGACCAGCGGGTACGCGGCGGCGACGTGCGCGAGCAGCGGCGCGGCCGAGCGGTCCGCGGGGAACGCCAGCCACTGGCGCGCCCCCTCCACCCGCACCACGCGGGCGCCGGGCACGTCGACGGGCGGCAGTTCGCGCTCCAGGTCCACCACCAGCGTGCGTTCGCTCTCGCCCGCCTCGTGCAGCCCGGCGAGCGGGCCGTCGTACATCAGACGGCCGTGGTCGATGACCATCACCCGCGAGCAGAGCTGCTCGATGTCCTGGAGGTCGTGCGTGGTGAGCAGCACCGTGGTGCCGCGCTCGGTGTTCACGTCCCTCAGGAAACCACGGACCTTGACCTTGGAGATCACGTCCAGGCCGATCGTCGGCTCGTCGAGGTAGAGGATCTCCGGGTCGTGCAGCAGGGCCGCGGCGATGTCGCCGCGCATCCGCTGGCCGAGCGAGAGCTGCCGTACGGGCACGTCCAACAGGTCCGCCAGTTCGAGGAGTTCGACGCAGCGGTCGAGGTTCTCCCGGTAACGGGCGTCGGGGATGCGGTACATGCGGTGCATCAGCCGGTAGGAGTCGATCAGCGGCAGGTCCCACCACAGGGTCGTACGCTGCCCGAAGACGACGCCGATGCGCTGGGCCAGCCGGGTGCGCTCGCGGGAGGGGTCGAGGCCCGCGACGCGCAGGCGGCCGCCGCTCGGGGTGAGGATGCCCGTGAGCATCTTGATGGTGGTGGACTTCCCGGCGCCGTTCGGGCCGATGTAGCCGACCATCTCCCCGCGCCGCACCCGGAAGGACAGCGCGTCCACGGCCCGCACCTCGTGCCGCTCCCGCTTCAGGAAGCCGGTCCTGCGCCGCACGTCGAAGACCTTCTCGACACCGTCGAGTTCGATGAGCGCAGCACCCTGCGCGCCGGGTCCGCCGTCCACCGCCGGCTCCTCCTTGTCCACGTCCACTCCCCGTCAGCTCCCCGTGCTCCGGTACGACCGCAGCCCCGCCCGCCACGCCACCCCGGACAGCGCCCCGCAGCCGGCCGCCACCAGCGGCGAGGTGAACGCCACCCAGCCGGGCAGGTCCAACGGCAGCGGCCGGCCCAGCAGATAGGCGGCCGGCACCCAGTTCACGAAGGCCAGCGGCAGCACGAACGTCACCCCGCGCACCAGCTCCGTGCCGAACACGGTCGGCGGGTACTGGAGCAGCGTCGTACCGCCGTACGTGAACGCGTTCTGCACCTCCGACGCGTCCTGCGCCACGAACTGGAAGGCCGCGCCGGCCACGAACACCGCGCAGAAGATCCCCGCGCCGCTCAGCAGGACCACCGGCATCAGCAGCACCTTCGGCAGGGTCCAGTCGACGCCGACGGCGGTCACCGCCCAGCCGAGGACCAGGGCGCCCTGGGTCACCCGCCCCAGCCGGCGCAGCCCGAACCGGTCGGCGGCCACCTGCGCGAGGACCGGCGCCGGACGCACCAGCAGGGTGTCCAGCGTGCCGTCGCGCACCCGCTGCCCGAGCCGCTCCATCGAACCGATCGCCAGGTCGGCGAGGCCGAAGGAGACGCACGACAGGCCGTACAGAAAGGCGACTTCGGACAGCGGCCAGCCGCCGAGCGCGTCGACGCGCGAGAACATCAGCAGGATCGCGACGAAGTCCAGGGCGGTCACCGTGAAACTGGCGAACGTCGACATCACGAACGACGCGCGGTACGCCATCGTGGAACGGATCCACATGGCGGCGATCAGCCGGTAGACCCGCAGCCCCTCAGCCACCCTGCACCACCACCCTGCGGGTCGCCGCCGACTGGAGCAGCCGCCCGGCCGCCAGCAGCACCAGCGCCCACGCTCCCTGGAACGCGAACGTGCGCCACACGTCCGCCTCCCCGAGCAGCACGTCCGCCGGCCGCTGCAGCAGCGACGACCACGGCAGCAGGCGTACGACGTCGCCGAGCGCGCCCGGGAAGACGTTGAGCGGCAGCATCAGCCCCGAGCAGAAGAACCCGGCGAGCATCATGATCTGCGTCATGCCGGTGCCGTCCAGCAGCCAGAAGGACAGCAGCGCCACCAGGTAGCGGATGCCGAAGCTGACGGCCATCGCGAGCGCGAGCGCCACCAGGAACGCAGCCCAGGTCCCCCAGTCGTGCGGCAGCGCCACCGGGAAGACCAGCGCGCCGAACACGAAGGGCAGCACGCCCCGGCCCAGCAGCTGGAACAACGACCTCCCCAAGTCGGCGGCGAACCACCACAGTTGGAGATCGGCCGGGCGGTACAGATCCACCGCCACGTCCCCGGTCCTGATGCGTTCCATCAGCTCGGTCTCGACGCCGCTGCCGCCTATCGCCAGGGTCGCGAGCAGCGCCTGGCCCAGCCATACGTAGGTGACCGCCTGCGCGCGGTCGTACCCGCCGAGATGCGGACGCACATCCCACAGGGCGAGATATGTGTACACAAGGATCAGTCCGAACACGGTGTTGGTGAACACTCCGGCGACGGTCGCCGTCCGATAGGTCGCGTATCGTCGGAAACCACCCACCGTGACGGCCGCGTACAACCGTCCCGAGCCCACGTCAGTCAACCTCCCCAGGACCGCCCGGCACCGAAGCGCAGGAGCCTAGTCCGCGGCCGGTGACGGATGCCACACGTTTTCGGGGCCCGACGCGCGCCGTGGTTCGGAACGGAACGCTTGGTGCGAGAGTCTTCAACCGGGGACGCAGTTGGCGTACGAGGGCGTACGGGAACGTACGACGCGAAACAGGAGTCCGTGCACGAGATGAGCGACGAGCCGCAGCCGCAGCAGCCGACCGAGGGCTGGGCACCGAGAGAGCCGCAGGCGGCCGGGGCCCCGGGCCCCGCGGCCCCGGCCGGCGCGGCGGGCGCGGGCGCCAAGCGGCCCAAGCGGCCACGGCGCACCGGATGGCGGCGACTCGTGCCCACCTGGCGGATGGTGGTCGGTTCGTTCGTGATGGCCGTGCTGCTGGTGATCGGCCTGTTCTTCCTCGGCTATTCGCTGGTCAGCATCCCCTCCGCCAACGCGCTCGCGATGAAGCAGGCCAACGTCTACCTCTACGCCGACGGCACCCAGATCGCCCGCGACGGCGCCGTCAACCGCGAGAACGTCAGCCTCGCGCAGGTCTCCAAGGCCGCCCAGCACGCCGTACTCGCCGCCGAGGACCGGGACTTCTACACCGAGTCGGCCATCGACCCCAAGGCGATGCTGCGGGCCGGCTGGAACACCGCGACCGGCAAGGGCAGGCAGTCCGGCTCCACGATCACCCAGCAGTACGTGAAGAACTACTACCTGGCGCAGGAACAGACCGTCACCCGCAAGGTGAAGGAGTTCTTCATCTCCATCAAGCTGGACCGCGAGAAGTCCAAGGACGAGATCTTCGAGGGCTACCTCAACACCAGTTACTTCGGCCGCAACGCCTACGGCATCCAGGCCGCCGCCCAGGCGTACTACGGCACCGACGCCGCCGGCCTCGACCCGGCCCGCGCCGCCTACCTCGCCGCCCTCGTCAACGCGCCCAGCGAGTACGACGTCATCGCCCACCCCGAGAACAAGGCCTCGGCCGTGGCCCGCTGGAACTACGTCCTCGACGGCATGGTGAAGAAGCACTGGCTCAGCCCCGCCGAGCGGGCCGGGATGAAGTTCCCGATGCCCAGGGAACAGACGCTCTCCACCGGCATGTCCGGCCAGCGCGGCTACATCGTCAACGCGATCAAGGACTACCTCACCACCAACAAGATCCTCGACACGGACGCCCTCGACGCCGGCGGGTACCGGATCACCACCACCCTGCAGAAGAGCAAGCAGGACGCCTTCGTGAAGGCCGTCGACGACCGGCTCATGTCCCGGCTCGACAAGAAGCACCGCAAGGTCGACACCTACGTCCGCGCGGGCGGCGCCGCCGTCGACCCGAGCACGGGCGAGGTCGTCGCGATGTACGGCGGCATCGACTACGTGCAGCAGTACACGAACAACGCCACCCGCGGCGACTTCCAAGTGGGCTCCACCTTCAAGCCGTTCGTGTTCGCCTCGGCCGTGCAGAACCACTCGATGACGCAGGACGGGGACATGATCTCCCCCAACACCTACTACGACGGCACCAACCAGCGCCCCGTGGAGGGCTGGAGCGGCGGCGCCTACGCCCCGCACAACGAGGACGAGGTCGACTACGGCGACATCACCGTGCGCACCGCCACCGACAAGTCCGTCAACTCGGTCTACGCGCAGATGGCCGTCGACGTCGGCCCCGCGAAGGTCAAGCAGACCGCGGTCGACCTGGGCATCCCGGCCGACACCAAGGACCTCAGCCCCTACCCGTCGATCGCGCTCGGCACCGCGACCGCCAGCGTCCTCGACATGGCGGAGGCGTACGCCACGCTGGCCAACCACGGCGAGCACGGCACGTACACCATGATCAGCAAGATCACGAGGAACGGCGTGGAGGACGTGCAGCTGCCGCACGCCGCCACCACGCAGGCCGTCAGCCGCGAGGCCGCCGACACCACCACCTCGGTGCTCCGGAGCGTCGTCCAGAACGGCACCGCGACCGCCGCCCTCCAGGCGGGCCGCCCCGCCGCGGGCAAGACCGGCACCGCCGAGGAGGACACCGCGGCCTGGTTCGCCGGCTACACGCCCGACCTCGCCACCGTCGTCTCGGTCATGGGCCAGGACCCGGTGACCGCCGCGCACAAGTCGCTCTACGGCGCCATGGGGCTGCCGCGCATCAACGGCGGCGGGGCGCCCGCGGAGATCTGGGCCGCCTTCACCCAGGAGGCCCTGAAGAACAAGCCGGTGCGCGACTTCGACCTCGAGCTCCAGGTCGGCGCGGACATGACCGCGCCGCCGAGCGCCCCGGCGAGCGGCCGGTCCACGACCCCGGGCACGAGCACGCCGTCCACCGGCCCGACCGGCCGGACGCCGGGCCAGACCCAGGGGCAGACCACCGGCCAGACCACCGGCACCCCGACCGACGGCACCGCGACCGGCGGGACCACCGCGGGCGGGACCACCACCGGCACCGGAGGCACCACCGGCACCGGCGGGACGACGACCGGCGGCACCACAGGCCAGCAACCGAGCGGCGGCACGACGGGCGACGCCGGGACGACGACGGGCACCACGACCGGCGGCACCGGCACGACCACCGGGGGCGCGGGACCGCTCAGCACGGGGGCGGCACGAAGACACTGACGGACGAGACCCCCGTACGGACACGGCGAAGGGGCCGGTGGCATCGCGCCACCGGCCCCTTCGCCGATCCGTTCGATTCCGCTACGGCGGCTACAGATACAGCCCCGTGGAGTCCTCCGAGCCCTCGAAGCGGTCCGCGGCCACCGCGTGCAGGTCACGCTCCCGCATGAGCACGTAGGCCACACCCCGCACCTCGACCTCGGCCCGGTCCTCCGGGTCGTACAGGACCCGGTCGCCCGGCTCCACGGTCCGCACGTTCTGCCCGACCGCGACGACTTCCGCCCAGGCCAGCCGACGCCCGACCGCCGCGGTGGCGGGGATCAGGATGCCGCCCCCGGACCGCCGCTCGCCCTCACCGGCCTCGTGCCGCACCAGGACGCGGTCGTGCAGCATCCGGATGGGCAGCTTGTCGTGCTGGGTGATGTCGTTTCTCTTGGCGCTCACGCGTGTGAACCTACCTGCCTTCGACGCGTCGGTACCTGCCCGGGTCAGCCGCGGCGCCGCCGGACGCCCACGACCAGCAGCCCCACGACCCCGACGGCGAGCAGGGCGACCGGCACGACCCGCTCCAGCCGGGGCGCGCCCTCCTCGTCCGTGAACTGCGCCTTCACCTCGCTGACCGCACGGTTGACCTGCACGTACGCCCGTCCGAGGGTGTTGTCGACATGGCCGACGACCTTCGCCTTGGCATCGCCGACGATGGTCTTCGGGTGCACCCGCACGCCGATCTCGTCGAGCGTATCGGCCAGCACTGCGCGGCGGGCCTTGATGTCCGCCTCGATCTGCGCCGGGGTTCTGGTGTCCGACGTGTCCGCCACCGTTCGGCCTCCGAAGTCTGCTGATGCTGTTCTGGACAGTCTGTCAGTTCCGGGCGCCGCCGCACCGCAAGGGCCCCCGTTACGCTGGTGCGATGAGCGAGCGACTCCAGCCCGGGGACGTGGCCCCCGGCTTCACCCTCCCCGATGCCGACGGCAACGAGGTCTCCCTGGCCGACCACAAGGGCCGCAAGGTCATCGTCTACTTCTACCCCGCGGCCCTCACGCCAGGCTGCACCAAGCAGGCGTGCGACTTCACCGACAACCTGCAGGTCCTGGCCGGCGCCGGGTACGACGTCATCGGCGTCTCCCCCGACAAGCCGGAGAAGCTCGCCAAGTTCCGCGAGAAGGAGCACCTGAAGGTCACCCTGGTGGCCGACCCCGACAAGAAGGTCCTGGAGGCGTACGGCGCCTACGGCGAGAAGAAGCTCTACGGCAAGACGGTCGTCGGCGTCATCCGCTCCACGGTGATCGTCGACGAGGAGGGCAAGGTCGAACGCGCCCTCTACAACGTCAAGGCGACGGGCCACGTGGCCAAGATCATCAAGGACCTGGGGATCTGACCCGGCGGCTCCACCGGCTGAACGGCCTGCACCTGGGTGTCCCCGGTGCAGGCCGCTTCACGTGCCGGGCGTGACCGCCGGACGGGCGGTTCGTTACTCCGTACGGGCTGCGAACGTGTGGCCGGAGCGGAGGGGGCTCGATGGGAGTCAGTGCTTACACCAAGGAGCGGCTGGAGGAAGCGGCTCGGGAGGCACGGACGTTGTCGGAGGCGTTGGGGCGGCTGGGGGTGGATCCCAGGAGTCCGACGCGGCGGTACGTCTTCGAGCGGATGAAGAGGCTGGGCGTGGATGTCTCACACTTCGAGCGTGAGGTGAAGTGGACGCGGGAGATCCTTCAGGAGGCGGTTTCGGCATCGACGAACATGTGCGAGGTGCTGCGTCGGCTGGGGCTGGAGGTCGTCGGCGGTCACCACACGCACATCAGCCGCCGGATCAAGACGTACGGCATCGACATCTCGCATTTCCAGCCACCGACCCGACAGGGCAAGGCCTGGCGTCCTCGAACACCCGAGGGCCTGCTTGTCGCGCAGCCGACCGGCCGGGCCAGGCGTGTCCCGAGCGATCGTCTCAAGTGGGCGATGACGGCCACAGGCACGCCGGAGCGCTGCGCGATGTGCGGCATGGAAGCGGTCTGGCGAGGACAGCCCATTCCCCTGGAAGTCGACCACATCGACGGTGACTGGCGCGACAACCGCATCGAGAACCTCCGATTTCTGTGCCCCAACTGCCACTCGATCACGGACAGTTACCGCGGCCGCGGCAAGGGTAGGGACGCATGAGCAGCGGCGTGCAGTACACCCGGGAACGGCTGGCCGAGGCCGCCGCGCGATGCGCCGACATCGACGAGGTCATCGCCTTCTTCGGCACCCGGCCGTACGGCCGACTGCGCGGCCATCTCTTCCGACGCTTCGATCATTTCGGGATCGACGTCTCACACATGCCCCGTCAGCGGCGAGCGAGGGCAGCACCCGCCAGACCGACCAACGACGACCTGCGTCGAGCGGTCGAAGGGGCGAGCTCCGTCGCGGACGCGCTCCGTACCCTGGGCTTTGCGCCCTACAACAGCAGGCTCCGCGGCCAATTCCACTGCTGGGTGGCCGAGGACGGCCTCGACACCTCGCACTTCCTGGGCCAGGCGCATCGACGCGGCGGACCGGGCGCCACGCCGCTCAGGCGCGCCGAGGACATCCTGGTCCAACACACCGGCACCCGCCGAACGAGAACCCACCTGCTCCGCAGGGCGCTTCTGGAAGTGGGTGCACCCGAGTCGTGTGCCGAGTGCGAGGTCGGCGCCGAGTGGCTGGGCAGACCCATGACCCTGGAGGTCGACCACATCAACGGGAACTGGAGTGACGACCGGCGGGAGAACCTGCGGTTCCTGTGCCCCAACTGCCACGCGATCACCAGCACCTGGTGCAGGGGAGGCAGCCAGCGGCGACCGCTCGGCGGGTACCAGTAAGCTGTCCGTGGGGCCGTAGCCCAATTGGCAGGAGGCACCACTTTTAGGTAGTGGCCAGTGCGAGTTCGAGTCTCGTCGGCCCCATCATCAGGGCGCGGCTCCCTACTGGGCGCCGCGCCCCTCCATGTCAGCCCAGCAGCTCCCGGACCGCCGGTACCAGTGCCCGGAAGGCCTTGCCGCGGTGGCTGATCGCGTTCTTCTCCGCGGCTGAGAGCTCCGCGCAGGTTCGGGTCTCGGTGTCCGGCTGGAGGATCGGGTCGTAGCCGAAGCCGCCGGTGCCGGCGGGGGTGTGGCGGAGGATGCCGCGTAGCTGGCCCTCGACGACGCGTTCGGTGCCGTCGGGCAGGGCCAGGGCGGCGGCGCAGGCGAAGTGGGCGCCGCGGTGTCCGTCGGCGATGTCGGCGATCTGGGCGAGCAGCAGGTCGAGGTTGGCCTGGTCGTCGCCGTGCCGGCCGGCCCAGCGGGCGGAGAAGATGCCGGGGGCGCCGTTGAGGACGTCGACGCAGAGGCCGGAGTCGTCGGCGACGGCGGGCAGGCCGGTGGCCTGGGCCAGGGCGTGGGCCTTGAGGAGGGCGTTCTCGGCGAAGGTGACGCCGGTCTCCTTGACGTCGGGGACGTCGGGGAAGGCGTCCGCGCCGACCAGTTCGTGGGGCAGTCCGGCGTCGGCGAGGATGGCCCTCAGCTCGGTGATCTTTCCGGCGTTGCGGGTGGCGAGGATCAGGCGGGTCATGGGGCCAGTATCTCCGGCCGCGCCGTGCGGCGGGTGGGCGGCCGGGTCCGGCGGGTGCGCGACCGGTGCGCGGCCGGTTCCGGCGGGTGCGCGGCCGGTGCGCGGCCGGTGCGCCCGCTACGACGTGCAGACCTTCGTCAGTTCGCCGGCCGCGTCGGTGACCGGGCCGACGTCGGGGGTGTCGTCGCCGTTCCTGACGGCCGTACGGACGTTGCCGACGGCCTTCTTCAGGTCGTCGACGGCCTTGTTGACGTCGGGGTCGCCGGTCTTGTCGCCGATCCGGTCGAGGTCGTTCTCTATGGCGGTGAGCGAGGCGTCGGTGCGGTTCGGGTCCGTGGCGGCGTTCTCCACCGCCTGCTGGAGGTCGGTGACGTTGTCGGCGATGGAGTCGGCGGTCTGGACGCAGTCCAGGGCCTTGCCGACGGTGTCGCAGCCGGTGGCGAGCGCGGCGGCCGCCACGGCCAGGGCGACGGTCGTGGTGGTACGGCGACGGCCTCGGCGTCGGCTCGCGGCCATGGTGGTGTCCCCTCCCCTTGGGCCGGGCGCACGGTGTCGGCCGCGCGCCCGTCCGTAGGGACGCGGCGGCGGCCGGTCCGGTTGCCCGCGCGGGCCGGTTGCTTTGCGCCGCCTTTACCGCGGGTTGGCGCGGGCGTCAGCCGTGCGCCTGCTGGGCGTGCCGGGGCAGCAGGCCGACGAGGAGGAGGGTCAGCAGGTTCAGGCCCGCGGCGAGGGCGAGGACGAGTTCCGCGGCGGCCACGCCGGACGCCGGGGTGAGGTGGCCGGCGCGGGAGTAGAAGACCGTGCCGAGGGCGGCCACGCCGATGGCGCCGGCGAACTGCTGGACGGCGTTGAGCGTGCCCGCGCCGGTGCCGACCTCCTCGGGGGTGGCGTCGCCGAGGATGAAGTCGACGAGCGGGACGAAGACCAGGCCGGAGCCGAAGCCGGTGACCAGGAGCGCGGGTGCCAGTTTCCAGGCGGTGAGGTCGGCGCCCCAGTGGCCGACGGACCACCACAGCGCGAGCAGTCCGGCGACGGCGATGCCGAGGCCGAGGTGCAGGCTGGTGCGGCCGAGCTTCTCGGCGAGGGTGGCGCCCGCGAGGAGTACGGCGACGGCGGTGCCGAGCGCCCAGGGCAGCAGGGTGAGGCCGGTGTGCAACGGGGTCCAGTGCAGGCCTTGCTGCAGCAGCAGGTTGACGACGAGGACGAAGGCGCTGAGGGAGGCGTAGAACCCGGCGACGACGAGCAGGCCGACGACGAAGCTGCGTTTGCGCAGCAGGGTCGGTGTGATGACCGGGTGGTCGCTGCGGCGTTCGGAGCGGACGAAGAGGGCGAGCAGGACGAGCGCCGCGGCCATCATGCCGTAGGTCCAGATCGGCCAGCCGAGGTCGCGGCCCTGGATGAGCGGGACGACGAGCAGCGCGGAGGCCGCGGTGAGCAGGCCGACGCCGGTGAGGTCGAGGCGGGCGGTGGGGTCCTCGCCGCCGTTGTGGGGCAGGACGCGCAGGGCGAGCAGGCCGGCGGCGACGCCGAGCGGGACGTTGATGAGGAAGATGGACCGCCATGCGCTGCCGAACAGGTCGAGGTGGAGCAGCCAGCCGGCGAGGACGGGTCCGGCGACCATGGTCAGGCCCATGAGGGGGCCGACCGGCATGAGGGCCCTGCGCAGGTGCCGGGGCGGGAAGACGACCTTCACCAGGGCGAGGCCCTGCGGGATCATGACCGATCCGCACAGTCCCTGGAGGGTGCGGGCGACGATCAGGAAGACCACGCCGGGGGCGAGTCCGCAGGCCAGTGAGGCGAGGGTGAAGCCGGTCATGCCGAGCAGGAACAGCCGGCGGCGGCCGAGGAGGTCGCCGAGGCGGCCGGAGGTGACGAGGCCGAGCGCGAAGGCGGCGGTGTAGGCGCTGAGCACCCATTGGACCGTGGCGGTGGAGCCGCCGAGGTCGGCGTGGATGGCGGGGCCGGCGAGGTTGGCGACGCTGGAGTCGATCAGGTCCATGACGTCGGCGGTGACGACGACGGCCAGGAGGAGCCAGGCGGCGCGGGTGGGCCGGGCGGAGTCGGTTGCGGGGTCGGTGGCGGGGGCGGGTGGGGTGCGCTGGGTTGTGGACACGAACACCGTTCTACTCCGGAACACTGTTCGTTGCAAGACGAACGCTGTTCCTAGTGTCGTAGAACACTGTTCGCCCGGGTTGGCTAGACTTCCCCCATGTCTCCGACTCCGCAGGAACGGCGCGCAGCGCGGCACCAACTCGGCACCGGTTCGGGCACGCCGGCGGCCCGGCGCGGTCCGTCCGGCGGGCGCAAGCGGCCGATCACGGTCGACGCCATCATCGACACCGCGTTCGGCATCGTGGAGCGGGAGGGGTACGAGGCCCTGACGATGCGGCGGGTGGCGACCGCGCTGGAGACCGGGCCGTCGTCGCTGTACGCGCACGTGGTCAACAAGGAGGACCTGGACGAGCTGCTCATCGGCCGGCTGTGCACGGGGATCGAGCTGCCCGAGCCGGACCCGGACCGCTGGCGGGAGCAGATCACCGGCGTTCTCGGCCGGCTGCGCGACCGGTATCTGCGCTATCCGGGCATCTCCCGGGCGGCGTTCGCCGCGGCGCCGTCCAACCTGGACACGCTGCGCGTCAGCGAGGGAATGCTGGCGCTCCTGCTGGCCGGCGGCGTCGCCCCGCAGGCCGCCGCGTGGGCCATGGACTCACTGATGCTGTACGTCAACGCGTACTGCCTGGAAGTGTCGCTGGCGGAGAGCCGGCTCGGGCGCGGCGACGGCGGCTGGGTGGTCAGCCGCGACGAACTGTTGCGCCGGTTCGCCGCGTTGCCCGACACGTTCCCCGCGACCAAGCGGCACGCCGCCGAACTCACCGCGGGCACGGTCCACGACCGCTTCGACTTCACCATCGGACTGATGCTGGACGGGTTGGCGACGGGATAGCGGATCCTCCAGCGCGCCGAGCGGGCCGGGCGCGGGGCGCACCGGCCCGCCGGCGGTGGGTGGAGCGGGGGACGTGGGGGCTCAGCGGTCCAGCAGGGCGTCCAGCGCGGTGCGCTGATGACCCGCCAGCTCGGCGCAGCCGGCCACCGCGAGGTCGAGCAGCGCGTCGAGCTCGTCGCGGGCGAAGGGCTCGGCCTCGGCGGTGCCCTGGACCTCGACGAAGCGGCCGTCGCCGGTGCAGACGACGTTCATGTCGGTCTCGGCCTTGACGTCCTCCTCGTAGCAGAGGTCGAGGAGGGGGACGCCGCCGACGATGCCGACCGAGACGGCGGAGACCGTGCCGGTGAGGGGCTGGCGGCCGGCCCGGATCAGCTTCCTGCCCTGGGCCCAGCCGATCGCGTCGGCGAGGGCGACGTAGGAGCCGGTGATCGCCGCGGTGCGGGTGCCGCCGTCGGCCTGGAGGACGTCGCAGTCGAGGACGATCGTGTTCTCGCCGAGCGCCTTGTAGTCGATGACCGCGCGCAGCGAACGGCCGATGAGGCGGCTGATCTCGTGGGTACGGCCGCCGATGCGGCCCTTGACGGACTCGCGGTCGCCCCGGGTGTTGGTGGCGCGGGGCAGCATGGCGTACTCCGCGGTGACCCAGCCCTCGCCGCTGCCCTTGCGCCAGCGGGGGACGCCTTCGGTGACGGAGGCGGTGCACAGCACCTTGGTGTCGCCGAAGGAGACGAGGACGGAGCCTTCGGCGTGCTTGCTCCATCCCCGTTCGATGGTGATGGGGCGGAGCTGCTGGGGGGTGCGGCCGTCGATTCGAGACATGCCGACGAGCCTATCCCCACCGGTGAAAGGGCCCCTACCGCGGTGCGGAGGGGCCCCTGGGCGGCGAGCCGTTCGTACGCGCGGCCGTACCCCGTCCGGGGTGGGGCGGCGCGGCGGCCCGCCGGCTCACATCATGTCTTCGATGTCCGCGGCGATCGGGTCGGCGTCGGTGCCGATGACGACCTGGATGGCGGTGCCCATCTTGACGACACCGTGGGCGCCGGCGGCCTTCAGGGCGGCCTCGTCGACCAGCGACGGGTCGACGACCTCGGTGCGCAGACGGGTGATGCAGCCCTCGACCTCTTCGATGTTGTCGATGCCGCCGAGCCCGGCAACGATCTTCTCAGCCTTGGTGGCCATGGTGTTTCTCCCTGAATTCCCTGTTTCGAACCGCTTTTTCGAAGTAACCCACAGTTGGCCCAACTTCGCGAGCGACCGTGCCGCCTGTGCCCGAGGATGACGTCACAGCAACGACATCGTCGTGACTGGTCTACACCACCTGACAGGCGGTCGACAAACCATGAGCGCACAAAGTGCCGGCGCGGGAATCTCCCCCGCGCGCGCCCGATGGAACACCGCGTTCCAGGGCCTGCAGAAGATGGGGCGCAGCCTTCAGCTGCCCATCGCCGTCCTGCCCGCCGCGGGCATCCTCAACCGGCTGGGCCAGCCCGACGTGTTCGGGGACGACGGGCTCGGCTGGAACAGGCTCTCCAAGGTGATGGTCGGCGCGGGCGGTGCGCTGCTCGACGGCTCGCTCGGACTGCCGCTGCTGTTCTGCATCGGCGTGTCGATCGGCATGGCGAAGAAGGCGGACGGTTCGACGGCGCTCGCGGCCGTGGCGGGCTTCCTCGTCTACTACGGCGTGCTGCACCAGTTCCCCGAGGGCTGCCCGGAGGGCTCCAAGGCCATTGCGGGGATCGGCTGCCAGGTCACCGAGACCGGTGGGGGCGTGACGGCGTTCACGTTCCAGAACCCGGGCGTGTTCGGCGGCATCATCATGGGGCTGCTGGCGGCCTGGTTCTGGGCGCGCTTCCACCGCACGAAGCTGGTGGACTGGCTGGGCTTCTTCAACGGCCGCCGTCTGGTGCCGATCCTGATGTCGTTCGTGGCGATCGGGTTCGCCGCGCTGTGCCTGTGGGTGTGGCCGCCGATCGGTGACGGACTGGAGCACTTCAGCGACTGGCTGCACGACGCGGGCGCGTGGGGCGCGGGCGTGTTCGGTCTCGCGAACCGGGCGCTGCTCGTGATCGGTCTGCACCAGTTCCTGAACGTGCCCATCTGGTTCCAGTTCGGCAGCTACACCAAGCCGGACGGCACGGTGGTGCACGGCGACATCAACATGTTCCTGGCGGGCGACCCGAACGCGGGCCAGTTCACCACGGGCTTCTTCCCGATCATGATGTTCGCGCTGCCGGCGGCGGCGCTGGCGATGACGCACTGCGCGAAGCCCCATCGCCGCAAGGAGGTCGGCGGCCTGATGCTGTCGGTGGCGCTGACGTCGTTCGTCACCGGTATCACCGAGCCGATCGAGTACTCGTTCCTGTTCATCGCGCCGCTGCTGTACGCGGTCCACGCGGTGCTGACCGGTGTGTCGATGGCGGTGACGTGGGGGCTCGGGGTGCACGACGGCTTCAGCTTCTCGGCCGGCCTGATCGACTACGTCATCAACTGGAACCTGGCGACCAAACCGTGGCTGATCATCCCGATCGGCCTGTGCTTCGCCGTCGTCTACTACGCGATCTTCCGGTTCGCCATCACGAAGTTCGACCTGAAGACGCCGGGCCGGGAGCCGGAGGACGAGGTGGAGGACACGACCAAGGCGTGACGGCGGGCGGCCGACCGCATGTCCCGAGGCCCCTGGACCACCCGGTCCGGGGGCCTTTCCGGTGTCCCGCAAGGGGTCCGCGCTGACACGTTTTCAGGGGCACGATGCGTGATCCAACCGTGACGAATTTGGCGGGTTCCTTATGCCGTCTTCATCGTGTACAACAGGTCTACACCACTGAGTGGTGTAGACCACCACCCGATGGAGGAACTCCATGAGCACCGCCACCGCGCCAACGGCGGCCCCCGCAAAGAAGCGGGGATCTGGCCTTTTCCAGGGTCTTCAGAAGGTAGGCCGCAGCCTCCAGCTGCCGATCGCCGTACTGCCGGCCGCCGGCATCCTGCTGCGTTTCGGACAGGCTGACGTCCACGACAAGCTCAACCTGCCGGACAAGGTCACCGCGGTCTTCGCGACGGCCGGCGGCGCGATCTTCGACAACCTGCCCCTGCTGTTCTGCATAGGCGTCGCGATCGGCTTCGCGAAGAAGTCGGACGGCTCGACGGCACTCGCCGCGCTCGTGGGCTTCCTGGTGTACAAGAACGTCCTGACCGCGTTCCCGGTCACCGAGGCCAAGGTCCAGGCCGGCGCCGACGTCGCCGCGACCTACAACAACCCGGGTGTCTTCGGCGGCATCGTGGTGGGTCTGCTGAGCGCGGTGGTGTGGCAGCGCTTCCACCGCACCAAGCTGGTGGACTGGCTCGGCTTCTTCAACGGCCGCCGCCTGGTGCCGATCCTGATGGCCTTCGTGGGCACCCTCCTCGGTGTGTTCTTCGGCCTGGTCTGGGAGCCGATCGGTGAGGGCATCGCCAACTTCGGCGAGTGGATCACCGGTCTCGGCGCCTTCGGCGCGGGTCTGTTCGGTCTGATCAACCGCGCGCTCATCCCGGTCGGCATGCACCAGTTCGTCAACACGGTCGCCTGGTTCCAGATCGGTGACTTCAAGGGTGCGGGCGGCACGATCGTCCACGGTGACCTCAACCGCTTCTTCGCCGGCGACCCGACCGCCGGACAGTTCATGTCGGGCTTCTTCCCGATCATGATGTTCGGCCTGCCGGCCGCCGCGCTCGCCATCGCGCACTCCGCCCGTCCGGAGCGCCGCAAGGCCGTCCTCGGCATGATGATCTCCCTCGCGCTGACCTCGTTCGTCACCGGTGTGACCGAGCCGATCGAGTTCTCGTTCATGTTCATCGCGCCGCTGCTGTACGGGATCCACGCGGTCCTGACCGCCGCGTCCATGGCGATCACCTGGGCGCTAGGCGTGCACGCGGGCTTCACGTTCTCGGCCGGCTTCATCGACTACGCGCTGAACTGGAACCTGGCCACCAAGCCGTGGCTGATCATCCCGATCGGTCTGGTCTTCGCGGCGATCTACTACACGGTCTTCCGGTTCGCCATCACCAAGTTCGACCTTCCGACCCCGGGCCGCGAGCCCGAGGAGGAGCTCGAGGACCTCACGAAGGCGTGAGTTCTCTCCCTGCAGCATGACGAAGGCCCCGGAACCGTCCAGGTTCCGGGGCCTTCCGTATGCGTCGGGGCGTCAGATCGTGTACGTCGCGCCCGGGGCCGCGAGCTCCGTCGGGCCGTCGAACGCGGCGCGCGCGTCGGCGAGGTTGACCTCGGGGTCGGTCCACGGCGGGATGTGGGTGAGCACCAGCCGGCCCACCCCGGCGCGGGCCGCGGTCTCGCCGGCCTGGCGGCCGTTGAGGTGCACGTCGGCGATGTTCTCCTTGCCGTGCGTGAACGCCGCCTCGCACAGGAACAGGTCGGCGCCGCGGGCCAGCGACTCGAGCGCGTCGCTCACGCCGGTGTCGCCGGAGTACACCAGCGCGCTGCCGCCGTGCTCGACGCGGATGCCGTACGCCTCCACGGGGTGCGCCACCCGCTCGACATGCACCGTGAACGGGCCGATGTCGAAGGTGGACGGCTTGACGGTGTGGAAGTCGAAGACCTCGCTCATCGACGAGGCCGACGGCGTGTCCGCGTACGCCACGGTCAGCCGGTGCTCGGTGCCCTCGGGGCCGTAGACCGGCAGCGGCTCGCAGCGGCCGCCGTCGTGCCGGTAGTAACGCGCCACGAAGTAGCCGCACATGTCGATGCAGTGGTCGGGGTGCAGATGACTGAGGAAGATCGCGTCGAGGTCGTAGAGACCGCAGTGGCGCTGCAACTCGCCCAGGGCGCCGTTGCCCATGTCGAGAAGCAGCCGGAAGCCGTCGGCCTCGACGAGGTAGCTCGAGCAAGCCGATTCCGCGGACGGGAACGACCCCGAGCAGCCGACGACGGTGAGCTTCATAGAGCAGAAACCTCCGCTGGCGGAAAGCCTGGGAAAAAGGGAAACCTGGGGACGGTGACGGGGGTCGTGCGGTCCGTCGAGCGTAAGGCGCAAAACGTCCTGTCGCTCCTCCGCCAAGGGCCGTTGTGGGCGAACTCACCTGTGCTGTCACCGGTTCGGCTGGAAGCAAGGCGCGGGTGGTGCGCGAGAGGGCGCGCGTCCCCGACCGCGCGCCGGTAACGTCGTCCCCATGGACACGTCCTGGTGGCTGGCGCTCGCGGCGGTGGTGCTGCTCGGGCTGGTCGCCACGCTCGTCGACGGCTGGGGACGCGGCCGGCGCCCGGCCCGCCGGCGAGGGCTGCGCAGGCCGCCGGGGCGCCGCGAGGGACGCGGGCGCGAGCGCGGCGCGAGGCGGCCCAGTCCCGCCGAGATCTGGTGGGCCGACGTGCCCTTCGAGGACGTGCCGGGCGCGAAGGACCGGCCCTGCCTGGTGCTGTCGGTGCGCGGGAACCGGGTCCTGGTCGCCAAGATCACCAGCCGGTACCACGACGAGCGGGCCGGGGTGATCCCGATGCCGCCCGGCTCGGTCGGCGACGCCCAGGGCCGGGCGAGCTTCCTGGAGACCGGCGAGCTGCGCGAGGTGCCCGTGCGGGACTTCCGGCGCCGGGTGGGCGTGGTGGACCCGGCACTGTGGGACCAGGTCCGCCATCTGGCGCGCTGAGCGCCCCGCGGCCCGGCCCCCTCAGCGCACGTCGACGGTGACGGCCCATTCCACGATCCCCTTGCACGACACCTGGCCGGGGCTGGTGGCCTCGGGGCACAGCGGCCGTGACGAGGTGAGCGCGGAACTGCCCGCTGCCACCGCGCGATAGGCGGCGACGGCGTCGCCCCGCGGCGCGGCGACACCCGGGTTGGCGGGGGTCAGCGCGCTCCCGCTCGCGGTGATCCGGTCCCAGGGCCGGGCGGCGGTGCCGTCCAGGGTGAGCCGGACCTGGCCGCCGCGCGCCAGGCAGACGGTACGGCCGTTGTCGGCGGCGG
Source organism: Streptomyces mangrovisoli (assembly GCF_000974985.2). Taxonomy (GTDB): domain Bacteria; phylum Actinomycetota; class Actinomycetes; order Streptomycetales; family Streptomycetaceae; genus Streptomyces; species Streptomyces mangrovisoli. The sequence continues at coordinate 21,918 of NZ_LAVA02000024.1, forward strand.
TGAGCTGGAGTTCCTGGACGCAGCCGCCACTCGCGGTGGCCGACGGGGACGGCGCCGGGGCCGAGGGGGACTGTGCCGGGGCCGAGGGGGACGGCGCGGTGACCGACGGGGACGGCGCGGAGGACGTGGCGGAAGGCCCGGCGGTGGCGCTCCCGGTGTCCTTGCCGTCGTCGCAGCCGGCCAGGAGCAGCGCCGCCGCGGCGAGGGCGAGGACCGTGGCCACGGGGTGGGGGGAGGTGGTACGGCGCATGGGTGGGCCGCCTTTCTGCGGGACCGGGGCGGCGCTCCGCGGGGGTGGAGGGTGGAGCGCCACCGGTTGCCTGGTGCCGATGGGACGTTTCCCCGGCGGCGCGGGATCCGCTCCGTACATCACGATTTCGACGCGGACATGACGAGGCCCCGGCCGGTGGGTCCGGCCGGGGCCCGCTGCCCCCGCTGCGGGGCGGTCGGTCGGATCAGCTGGTCGTGACGGCGGTGTCGTCGACCACGAAGCTGGTCTGGAGCGAGGAGTCCTCGACGCCGCTCCACTTCAGCGTCACCGTGGTGCCCGCGTAGGAGGAGAGGTCGAACGACTTCTGGGTGTAGCCGGTCGCCTTGTTGAGGTTGGAGTAGGTGGCCAGGGTCGTCGAACCGGCCGTGACGGTCAGCTTGTCGTACGCCGTGCTGGTGGACGTCTCGGCGGTGTCGATGTGCAGGTAGAAGGTGAAGGTCGCCTTGCACCCGGACGGGACGGTGACCGACTGCGAGAGCGTGTCGGTGTGGCTGGAGCCGTAGCCGTCGAGCCACGCCTTGTACGAGCCGGCGTGCGCGGCCTCACCGGAGTCGGTGGTGATGACGCCGCTGGTCTCGGTCCAGCCGGTGGTGCCCGACTCGAAGCCCGGGTTGGTGACCAGCTGCGAGGAGGTGCAGGTGCCGCCACCGCCGCTGGTGCTCACCGTCCAGCTGAACGACGCCGAACCGGTCGCGCCGGTGGAGTCGGTCGCCGTCACGGTGACCTGGTAGGTGCCGGCGGTGGACGCCGTACCGGAGATCAGGCCGGAGCTGCTGATCGACAGACCGGTGGGCAGGCCGCTCGCGCTGTAGGTGAGGGACGCGCCCGCGCTGTCGGTCGCCGAGATCTGGAGGCTGACCGAGCTGCCGGTCACGGTGGACTGGCTGCCGGGGTTGGTGACGGTCACGGTGTTGCCGGTGGAGGTGCCGGAGGCGAAGGCCGTGGTGCCGTTGGGGGTGCCCCAGCCGGTCGGGCCGTCGTAGCCGGTGCCGGCGGTGCAGAAGTACGACGTGGTGCAGGAGCCGTTGTTGCCGCTGGTCACGTCGTACAGGTTGGAGGTGTGCGAGTAGGGGTACTTCGCCGGGTAGTCGCTGGAGCCCGGGGTGCCCGCGAGGGCGTAGACGCCGGCGATGATCGGGGCGGAGGCGCTGGTGCCGCCGTAGACCGCCCAGCCGGAGCCGCCGTAGGTGTCGTAGACCGCGACGCCGGTGGCCGGGTCGGCGACGGCGGAGACGTCGGACTCCATCCGCTTGGTGCAGCCGGTGTCGGTCTGCCAGGTCGGCTTGGAGTCGTAGGCGGAGCAGCCGGAGCCGGTGCCCTCGCTGCTGGACGTCTTCCACACGGACTCGGTCCAGCCGCGGCTGTTGGAGGAGGTGGAGAGCGCGGTGCCGCCGACGGCGGTCACGTACTGGGAGGTCGCCGGGTACTCGGCGCCGTAGTCCTCGTCACCGGAGGAGACGGTGATGGCGACACCCGGGTGCTTGAAGTAGGAGGTGTCCTCGCTGGTCTGGGAGGACGACTCGCTGCCGCCCCAGCTGTTGGAGACGAACTTGGCGCCGAGCGCGACGGCCTCGTTCTCGGCGGTGCCGAGGTTGGCGTCGGTGGCGGAGGTGGCCTCGACCAGGATGATGTTGCAGTTCGGGCAGACGGCGCTGACCATGTCGATGTCGAGCGCCTCTTCACCGGCCCAGCCGCTGTCGTTGGACGGCAGCGAGGTGGTGGAGCCGGTCTGGCTGACCTGCTTGAAGCAGCCGTTGGCCTTGGTGCAGGAGGACAGGCCGTAGGTGGAGCGGTAAGTGGCCAGGTCCGACTCGGCGTTGGGGTCGTTGTACGCGTCCACGACGGCGACGGTCAGGCCGGAGCCGCCGGTCGAGGGCAGGTTGTAGGCGCTGTGCAGGTTGGACGGGCTGAGGCCGGAGGGGGCCGCGGCCGCCAGCGCACTGGAGAGCTGCTGCTTGATGTCGGTGCGCCGCTGGGCGAAGCAGGACGCCTGGCCGGCCTTGGCCTTGGCGCACAGGTGCTCGGTCGGCACCTTCTGGCCGGCCTTGCCGGTGGCGTGCACGGCCTGCCGGTCGGGCGAGGTGAGCGCCTTGGCGTTCTGGGTGGTGCGCGAGGCGGCGTGGGGGGTGGCGGCCGCGGGCTGGGCGGCCCCGGCGGAGGGCGCCGCCACCAGGCCGGCGAAGGTGAGGGTGATGACGGGGAGGGCCGCTGTCAGGAGTCTTCGCAGACTCCTTCGGCGCTTGCTCGGGCGGGATTCACGCATGGGTGCTGCCTCCATCGGTGGGGTTACAAGGCAGGCCCGTGACGCGCGTAGCGGCGGCAGAGTGCGCAGTCATGAGCATGACATTCCGAACACCCTGCTCTGCCATTGAACGTGGCATGACAGGACGGCCAGAACGTAGCCCGACCCGACCGCGGGCAGGCACCCCGCGAGCAAGATCTTTGCCCCCTCATAGGCAGCGTTTAGCCGCCTCATAGCGGGGGGTTGGCGCGTTGATGAGAGACGGCGCCACACGCGAAGCCCGTCGGGGTCTACGCGCGCAGCGCCGCAATTCCTTCGCTCAGGCCCAGAGTTGACCGTGCAGTGTCTCGATCGCCGCTTCGGTGGTGGCGGCCGTGTAGACGCCGGTGGACAGGTACTTCCACCCGCCGTCGGCGACCACGAAGACGATGTCGGCGCTCTCCCCCGCCTTCACGGCCTTGTTGCCGACGCCGATCGCGGCGTGCAGGGCGGCACCGGTCGAGACGCCCGCGAAGATGCCCTCCTGCTGGAGGAGTTCACGGGTGCGGGTGACCGCGTCGGCGGAGCCGACCGAGAAGCGCGTGGTGAGCACGGAGGCGTCGTAGAGCTCGGGCACGAAGCCCTCGTCGAGGTTGCGCAGGCCGTAGACGAGGTCGTCGTAGCGCGGTTCGGCGGCGACGATCTTCACGTCCGGCTTGTGCTCGCGCAGGAAGCGTCCGACGCCCATGAGGGTGCCGGTGGTGCCCAGGCCCGCCACGAAGTGGGTGACCGACGGCAGGTCCGCGAGGATCTCCGGGCCGGTCGTGGCGTAGTGGGCGCCCGCGTTGTCCGGGTTGCCGTACTGGTAGAGCATCACCCAGTCGGGGTGCTCGGCGGACAGCTCCTTGGCGACGCGCACGGCGGTGTTGGAACCGCCGGCGGCCGGCGAGGAGATGATCTCGGCGCCCCACATGCCCAGCAGGTCCCGGCGCTCCTGCGAGGTGTTCTCCGGCATCACGCACACCATGCGGTAGCCCTTGAGCTTGGCCGCCATGGCCAGCGAGATGCCGGTGTTGCCGGAGGTCGGCTCCAGGATCGTGCAGCCCGGGGTGAGGCGGCCGTCCTTCTCCGCCTGCTCGATCATGTGCAGCGCGGGGCGGTCCTTGACCGAGCCGGTCGGATTGCGGTCCTCCAGCTTGGCCCAGATCCGCACCTCGGCGGAGGGCGACAGCCGCGGCAGGCGCACCAGGGGGGTGTTGCCCACCGCGGCCAGCGGGGAGTCGTAGCGCATGAAGATCAGACCGAGCCGCCGGCCACGGCCGGCAGGATCGTCACGGTGTCGCCGTCGGACAGCTTGGTGTTGATGCTGTCCAGGAAGCGGACGTCCTCGTCGTTCAGGTAGACGTTGACGAAGCGGCGCAGCTTGCCGTCGTCGACGATCCGGGCCTGGATGCCCGCGTGCCGGGTCTCGAGGTCGGCGAACAGTGCGGCGAGGGTGTCACCGTTGCCCTCCACCGCCTTCTGACCGTCGGTGTACTGGCGGAGGATGGTGGGGATGCGGACCTCGATGGCCATTTAGCGGGCTCCTGTCGGATCATCTCGGGTCGGGAACGTCACCCCGCGGGGCGTACGACGTTCAGAACCATGGGGTCATCGTATCGATTCCCCGTCCGCTCCCCGGAATGTGATCTCGCATCGCGGACGATTGCCGACCGGATGCCGAGATCAGTAGGCCTCGACGACCCGGACCTCCTCCTCGGTGACCTCGCCGTCCACGATCCGGTACGAGCGGAACTGGAAGGGGCCCGCGCCGTCGGCGTCCGCGGTCGACACCAGGACGTAGTGCGCGCCGGGCTCGTTGGCGTAGGAGATGTCGGTGCGCGAGGGGTAGGCCTCGGTCGCGGTGTGCGAGTGGTAGATGATCACCGGCTCCTCGTCCCGGTCGTCCATCTCGCGGTAGAGCTTGAGCAGGTCACCGGAGTCGAACTCGTAGAACGTGGGCGAGCGGGCCGCGTTCAGCATGGGGATGAAGCGCTCGGGGCGGCCGGTGCCCACCGGGCCGGCGACCACACCGCACGCCTCGTCGGGGTGGTCCTCGCGGGCGTGGGCGACGATCCGGTCGTGGAGGGCCTGGGTCAGGGTCAGCATGGCGGCCAGGATAGACGGAAGGCCGCCCCGTACCGGGGAGTGGTACGGGGCGGCCCATATGGCGGACGCCCTGAGCGGCGACGGCCGCGGGTGCCACGAGTACCCGTGGCCGCCGGGCGTCCGCGGTCCAGTGCCCCGAGGGGCGGTCGGTCACGCCCCGGAGGGCGGTCGGTCAGCCCACGCGGGCCGGCACCGGCTGCTCCTCGCGGCGCTCGGTGACCTCGGGGTTGCGGGCCTTGAGGACGGCCCAGCCGGCGGCGAGCGCGGCGGCCCAGCCGGCCATGACGTAGAGGCAGATGCGGGAGTCGGCGTCGTAGGCGATCAGGCCCGTGACGAAGAGCAGGAAGACCACCGCGATCCAGCTGCACACCGCGCCGCCCGGCGCCGGGAAGGACGAGGCGGGCAGCCGGCCCGCCGCCACCGCGCGGCGGTAGAGGATGTGGCTGACCAGGATCATCAGCCAGGTCCAGATGCCGGCCGCGGTCGCCACCGAGGTGACGTAGCCGAACGCCTTCTCCGGGACGATGTAGTTGAGGACCACGCCGATCGCCATGAAGGCGACGGAGACGGTGATGCCGAGCGCCGGGGTCTTGGTGGCCGACAGGCGGCCGAAGGCCCGGGGCGCCTCGCCGTTGTCGGCGAGGGTGCGCAGCATCCGGCCGGTGGAGTACATGCCGGAGTTGCAGGACGACAGGGCCGCGGTGAGCACCACGAAGTTGACGATGCCCGCGCCGGCCGGGATGCCGATCACGGCGAACGCCTTCACGAAGGGGCTCACGCCCGCCGCGAAGTCGGTCCACTTCACCACGCAGAGGATCACGGTCAGGGCGCCGACGTAGAAGAGGGCGATGCGCCAGGGCAGGGTGTTGATCGCCTTCGGCAGCGTCTTCTCGGGGTTCTCCGACTCGCCCGCGGTGACACCGACCAGCTCGACCGCGAGGTAGGCGAACATCACGCCCTGGAGGGTCATCAGGGAGGAGCCGACGCCCTTGGGGAAGAAGCCGTCGAACTGCCACAGGTTCGCCACGTGGGCGGTGTCGCCGGCCGCGCTGAAGCCGAAGGTGAGCACGCCGACGCCGATCACGATCATGCCGATCAGGGCGGTGACCTTGACCATCGAGAACCAGAACTCGATCTCACCGAAGAGCTTCACCGAGATCAGGTTGGCCACGAAGAGCACCACCAGGAACACCAGCGCGGTGACCCACTGGGGGATGTGCGGGAACCAGTAGTGGACGTAGATCGCGGCGGCCGTCAGCTCGGCCATGCCGGTCACCACCCACATCAGCCAGTACGTCCAGCCGGTGAAGTAGCCGAAGAACGGGCCGAGGAACTCGCGCGAGTACTCCGCGAAGGAGCCTGAGACCGGGCGGTAGAGCAGCAGTTCGCCCAGGGCCCGCATGATGAAGAAGACGATCGCGCCCGCCAGGGCGTACATCAGGATGAGGCTGGGACCGGCCTTGGCGATGTTCGCCCCGGCGCCCAGGAACAGGCCGACGCCGATGGCGCCGCCGATCGCGATCATCTGGACCTGACGGCTGCCGAGACCGCGCTCGTACCCCTCTTCAGGGGTGTCGGTGACCCTCTCGGAGGTCATGTGTGTGCGCCTTTCTCCATGCCGACCCGGACCGTTGTCGGCCGCGGATCGGGTTTCGATCCCCCCGGATATCTGGAGTTGGGCGGGCCCCTGAGGACCCGTCCGTGCCTGGCCGGCGATCACCGGCTCGGTGGCGCACCCGGACGGGCATGGGTGGTGCCGTCCGAGCGGTCGTGAAGATTTATCACGGCCGCAACTTTGATCGATCGCGCGTGTTGTGGCGCATCGCACAGGAAAAAGGGGACAAATGTCGCCCGAAAGTGTCAGACCGGGCCGAGGCGGTGACGCGATCGTTATCCGGATTTGAGCACTCTCTGAGCGAACGCGAAATCCCCTCGAAGGCGACAAAAAGCCCGCCTGCGCGGTGCAGGCGGGCTCGGGCGGCACGGGCGGGTGCGGGACAGGCACGGGCGGGCGCGGGACAGACGCGGGCGGGCGCGGGACAGACGCGGGCGGGCGCGGGACAGACGCGGGCGGGCGTGGGGCGGCCCTTCGGAGGGGGGCGGATCCGCCCCGGTCACGCGAGGAGGGTCGTCACCAGGGTCTCCTGGAGGCCGCCCAGCCACAGGTAGGCCATCACCATCGGCTTGCGCGGGTCCTCGTCGGGGAGGCCGTAGAGGATGTCCGTGTCGTCCTCGTCGGCGATCTCCAGGCGGGCGCCGATCGCGAGCCGCAGGTCGTTCAGGGCGCCGAGCCACTGCCGGGACTCGGCGGGCGTCAGCTTCAGCACCGCCCCGCCGTCCCCGGCGGGGGACAGCGCGTCCAGCGTGCGGACCACGGCCAGGGCGTTCTCACGCTTGCCGGCGCGCAGGTCGTTCTCGGTGTAGCGGCGGAACTCGGCCGAGTGCGCCTGCCGTTCCTCCGCCTCCCGGGTCGAGGCGGGTTCCTTCTCGGGGTCGCTGTAGGCGTCCGGGAAGAGCCGCTTGAGGACCGGGTCGGAGGGCGGCTCGCTCGGGCCCTCCGCGAACAGCTCGGCGAGCGGGTCCTCGGAGGCGTTCTCCCCGGGCCCGGGGCCGATCAGCTCGAGCAGCTGGACGGCCAGCGAGCGGATGATGGAGATCTCGACGTCGTCGAGGGCGACGGCCGCGCCGCCGCCGGGGAGCGGTTCGAAGTGTCCGGGCATGAAGTGGGTTCGCTACTTCCGGTCCTGCTGGAGGGTGGCCCACAGACCGTAGCCGTGCATCGCCTGCACGTCGCGTTCCATCTCCTCGCGCGATCCGCTGGAGACGACCGCCCGGCCCTTGTGGTGGACGTCGAGCATGAGCTTGGTGGCTTTGTCCTTGGTGTAGCCGAAGTACGTCTGGAAGACGTAGGTGACGTAGCTCATGAGGTTGACCGGGTCGTTGTGGACGATCGTGACCCAGGGGACGTCCGGCTCGGGTACGGCGAAGACCTCCTCCGCCGACTCGGTGCGTTCGATCTCTACGGGAGCGGGTGACGTCACAACGCCCATGCTGCCACGGGCCCCACAAATCGTCACACTGACGCAAAGGGGTGTAGCATCCGTTGCCATGAACACAGCGGACCTTGGGCTGCCGGTGGATGTCCCCTCGACGGCGCTCTTCACTGACCAGTACGAGCTCACGATGCTTCAGGCCGCCCTCAAGGCCGGCACCGCACACCGGCACAGCGTCTTCGAGGTCTTCACCCGGCGGCTGCCGTCGGGGCGCCGCTACGGCGTGGTCGCGGGCACCGGCCGGGTGCTGGACGCCGTGGAGAACTTCCGCTTCGACGCGGACGTGCTCCGCTTCCTGCGCGAGCGGGGGATCGTCGACGAGCCGACCCTCGAATGGCTGGCCGGCTACCGCTTCACCGGTGACATCTGGGGCTACCCCGAGGGCGAGGTCTACTTCCCCGGCTCGCCGGTCATGCGGGTCGAGGGCTCCTTCGCCGAGTGCGTGCTGCTGGAGACCGTGATCCTGTCGATCCTCAACCACGACTCCGCGATCGCGGCGGCGGCCTCCCGGATGACGGCCGCGGCCGGGGACCGGCCGCTGATCGAGATGGGCGCCCGGCGCACCCACGAGCTGGCCGCGGTCGCCGCCTCCCGCGCCGCCTACATCGGCGGCTTCGCCTCCACCTCCGACCTGGCCGCCGGCTTCCGCTACAACATCCCCACCGTCGGCACCTCGGCACACGCCTTCACCCTGCTGCACGACCGGGAGCGGGACGCCTTCCAGGCACAGGTCGACTCGCTCGGCCGCGGCACCACGCTGCTCGTGGACACCTACGACGTCGCCGAGGCCGTCCGCGCGGCCGTGGAGGTCGCCGGGCCCGAGCTGGGCGCGGTCCGCATCGACTCCGGCGACCTGCTGTTGGTCGCGCACCGGGTGCGCCAGCAGCTGGACGAGCTGGGTGCCCACGACACGAGGATCATCGTGACGTCGGACCTCGACGAGTACGCCATCGCCTCGCTCGCCGCGGCACCGGTGGACGCGTACGGCGTCGGCACCCAGCTGGTCACCGGCTCGGGGCACCCCACCTGCTCGATGGTCTACAAGCTGGTGGCCCGCGCCGCCTCGGAGCGCCCCTCCGCGCCCGTGGTCCCGGTGGCGAAGCGGTCCACCGGCGGCAAGACCTCCCTCGGCGGCCGCAAGTGGGCCGCGCGGCGGCTGGACGAGGACGGCGTCGCCGAGGCGGAGGTCGTGGGCACCGCGGACGTGCCGCCCGCCCTGGCCGGCCGGCAGCTGCTGGTCGAGCTGGTCAAGGGCGGCGAGGTGGTCGGGCGCGAGCCGCTCGACGTGGTCCGCGAGCGGCACGCGGCGGCCCGCGCGGGGCTGCCGATGTCGGCGACCCAGCTCTCCCGCGGCGAGCCGGTCATTCCGACGGAGTACGTCCATCTGGCGTCGGGTAGCTAGAGACAGGTGCCGGCCGGACGTGACACGCCCTCTCCCCTACGCCGCCGTAACTCCGTAGGCTCGGAGGTTCACGGTCGGGCACCCGCACAGATGACGCACACATTCCGGTCGACCCTCCGGTCCGGCCTCATAGCCGAAGGACACCCAGCATGCGCCGCGCCTTGATCGTCGTAGACGTGCAGAACGACTTCTGCGAGGGGGGCAGCCTCGCGGTGGCCGGGGGTGCCGATGTGGCCGCCGCCATCACCGAGCTGATCGGTCAGGCCCCCGCCGGGTACCGCCACGTGGTGGCCACCCGCGACCACCACATCGCGCCCGGCGGCCACTTCGCCGACAACCCCGACTACGTACGGTCCTGGCCGGCGCACTGCGTGGCGGGCACCGAGGGCGTGGGCTTCCACCCGAACTTCGCGCCCGTGGTCGCCTCGGGCGCGATCGACGCCGTCTTCGACAAGGGGGCGTACGCGGCCGCCTACAGCGGCTTCGAGGGCGCCGACGAGAACGGCGTGACGCTCGGGGACTGGCTGCGCGCCCGGGAGATCACCGAGGTCGACGTGGTCGGGATCGCCACCGACCACTGCGTGCGGGCCACCGCGCTGGACGCCCGGCGCGAGGGGTTCCGCACCCAGGTGCTGCTCGACCTCACCGCGGGGGTGGCCCAGGAGACCACCGAGCGGGCCCTGGAGGAGCTGCGCGAGGCGGGCGTGGAGCTGACGGGCAAGCCGGTGGTGCAGTAGGCGTCACGACGGCGGGCGGCGCGGTGCGCGGCCGCCGCGGGCGGCACGGCGGGCGTCACGCCCGGTCAGCTCCCCTGGGGCGCCGCCGTGCGGCGCAGCAGGGCCCGGATCGGGTGCCACAGCTCCGGCATCGGCTCCGACACCGGCCCCGGCATCGGCTCAGGCATCGGCTCCGGTACGGCGACGTCCCCGGCCGGGGCCGTACGCCATATCAGGCCGTCCGGGTGGTGCAGGACCGCGGTGATCTCGTCCGGGGTCGGCGGGGCCGCGTTGCCCCGCAGGTAGACCGCGCGCAGCCCCAGGTTGCGCAGCCTGGTCAGGGCGCGTGCCCGGTTCTGCGCGTGGACGAGAACGCGCACGCTGCCGGTGCCTCCGGCGGCGGGGCGGGGCAGGTGCAGCGCCACCACCACCGTGCCGTTCGGCAGCTTGCAGAACCCTCCTGCGGCCATGCGGTCACACCCCCGTGGACGTCGGTGTCAATAAGTCGGTCACAGGACGCACCTAAACACGATCGGCGGCGACCCGCCAGGGGGTCACCGCCGATACGCTTCTGACCTGCGAAGATGCCTGCTACTTCACCGCGGGCCCGACCTTGAGCTCGATCGTGGAGCCGTCGCCGGCCTCCTTGACGATCTTTATCGTGGTGTTCGTGTCAGTGACCTTGACACCGTCGGCCGGGGTCGCCGGGTCGTAGTACGTGTTCGCGTGGTCGTCGAAGACCGACACACCCTTCAGCGACGGGATGCGGGTGGCGACGTCCGCCTTGTGCAGCGTGATGCCGTCCGTGCGCTCCAGGGTGAACGTGGAGTCGTACGCCTGGATGCGGCCGCGCATGATCGTCCCGTCGGACCACTTCAGCGGCGTCGGGTGCGCGTCGATCGGCAGGATCTGGCCGACGCCCGGGTGGTCGCCGGTGTTGTTGTCCACCTGGGAGGTGTCCCACTTCCAGATCAACAGGCCGTTCTGGTACGGGTAGTGCTCCACCCAGTCCGGCTTCGAGGCGAAACCGAAGTTGTACGGGCCGACCTTGAGGGTCTTGTCGTACGACACGTACTGACGGTTCTCCGCGATGTAGTACTGCGCGTAGTCCTTGGTGAAGGACGCGCCGATGCGGCTGAACCCGTCGGCGGTCCAGGCGGGATCGGCGCTCTCGGCGTCGTCGGAGAAGACGGTGGCGCCGTCGGCGGTCAGCTTGATCTCGTCGGCCGCGAAGCCCGTCAGGGCGACGCCGCCGTCCGTCTGGTAGCGGAAGCGCAGCTGGAACTTCTGGCCCGCGTAGGCGTCCAGGGGGTACGACAGCTGCTGGTAGCCGTCGACGGTGCCGGTCAGCGCGGGGGTGCCGCTGGCGTCCCGCGGGATCGCCTGGCCGCCCACCGTGCCGTCCAGCGCCTTCCAGTTGGCGCCGCCGTCGGTCGACACCTCGGCGTAGAGGTAGTCGTAGTCGGCCTCGATGTCGTAGTAGCCGTCGAGGCTCAGCGTGGCCGAGGACTTGCCCGTCAGGTCGACCGAGCGGGTCAGGGTGTTCTTGAGGTCGTTGCCGCTGCCGCTCCACCACTGCGTCGAGCCCTGGGCCGGGGTGACGACGTCGGTGGTGACCGCCTTCTGGGGCAGCGAGACCACCAGGGCCTGCTTGTCCCACGTGTTGTACTCGGCGACGCCCAGCTTGGTGGTGGACTGCTTGCCGGCCTTGGCCGTGTCGTAGTTGAGCCAGCCCAGCTGGAGCTTGTCCCAGGCGTTGAGGTCGCCGGGCAGGTCGCCGATGGCCTCCTTGCCGGTGCCGAGCCAGGAGCCCGAGGACATCAGGGTCCAGAAACCGGTCGAGTTCTCGCCGCCGTTGGTGTCGTACTCGTCCGGCAGGCCGAGGTCGTGGCCGTACTCGTGGGCGTAGACGCCGAGTCCGCCGTTCTCCGGCTGGATGGTGTAGTCGCCGACCCAGATGCCGGTGTCGCCGATCTGGGTGCCGCCGAGCTTGTTGGCGTCCGGGCCGGTGGCGCCGGCGTCGGTGCCGAAGGCGTACCAGCGGTGCGCCCAGATCGCGTCCGCGCCCTGGGCGCCGCCGCCCGCGGACTCGTCCTCACCGGCGTGCACGATCTGGAAGTGGTCGATGTAGCCGTCCGGCTCGTTGAAGTTGCCGTCGCCGTCGTAGTCGTAGCGGTCCCACTGGTCGTACTGGGCCAGCTCCGTCTTGATCTCGGCGGCGGTGTCGCCGGCCGCCTCGCGGTCGGCGACCCAGGCGTTGACGCCGTCCTGGACCGCGTACCAGGCGCCGGTGGAGGCCTTGTTGGAGCCGTAACGGGCCTCGTTGTAGGGGACCTTGACCCAGTCCGTGACCTCGCCGTCGACCGAGTAGCGGCCCGAGGACTGCGTCTCGTAGTACTTCTTCAGCGACTCGGTGTTCTTGCCGGTGCCGAAGTACAGGTCCTGGAAGTGCTGCTGGTTGTAGTCCGCCTGCCAGGCCGTGCTGTTGTCCGTCTTGCGGTCGGGCGCGGCTATCTGGTTGTGCAGCGGGCCGGCGGTGCCGCCGTAGCGGCTGTCGACCTGGTCGCCGAACTCCACCAGGATCGTGAAGATCTTGTCGGTCTTCTCCCGGCCGAGCTCGACGTACTTGCTGTCGCCCTTCTTGCCCTTGAGCTGGACGACCTGCGAGCCGTTGCGGTCGGTGACCTTGGCCTTGCCGGATATGACCTGGTTGAGGGCCTCCTGGCGCTGGGCGTCCTGCGTCTTGCTCAGGGGCCCGTCGAGGTCGTGGTCCCGCTGTACGGCGGTCGGGTCGTGCCGGTCCACGGCGGCGGAGCCGGCCGTCGTGGCGGTCGTGGCCGTCGTGGCCGCTTCCGCGACGGCGAAGGTCGAGAACGTGGCGGATGCCGCCGCGAGCGCCACACCGATCGCGGCGACTCTGAACGTCCAGGGTCTAGTGGTCACTTGATGTCCTCCCCAGACGCGTCCGGGCGCACGGAAAGGGGGGCCTGAAGTCGAGAGAGGTCCGCGCGCGGTTGACGCGTGTTAGTCAAGTGCCGTTATTTGACTAGAGGTTTACGTGGAAAGACAAGACCTTGACTTGTACCTATCAAGTGCACTATGCGGATCGGTGGTTCGCTTTACGGACGCGTGTCCGGGGCGTGGCAGGCGTATGTACCACCCGTCCGGCGCGCCGGTGCCCCGCACGCGCGCCGCACGCGCGCCGCTCGGTGCGCGCCGGAGGCTCGCTCAACGGGCGCGCGTTCCCGTCCACTTGCTGGACTGCATGAACCCGTGCGCCCCCTGTGCACCGGTACCGTGGGTTAGGTCACGCTTACCGGTCGTTCCCCTCGGGCATGGACGCGAATAGAGTCGAATGGTGGAACGCCCGGAAGTCGGCGGAAAGCCAGGCCGGTTACCCGTCTCACCCCCGAGAATCTTCCGAGGACACGATTGCCATGCCTCGTCCGACCGCTGCACAGCTCGCCTACGGTTCCTGCACGGTGATCCTCTCGACGCTCGCCATGCTGCTGCTGTCACAGACGTCGTCCGGCGTGGGGATCGCGGTCATCGCGCTCGCGGCGCTGGGTCTGGGACTGCTGGTGGCCATGACGGTGCCGCAACCCAAGTCCCGCGGCCTGGTGGCCCGTACGAACATTCCCGAGGCGGTGCCGGAGCGGGTGTCCGCGCTGCGGGAGTCCACGCTGCGGGAGCCCGCCCTTCTGGAGCCCGCGCTCCGGGAGTCCGTGGCTGCCACGCCCGAGGCGGTTCGGGAGCCTTCGGCCTCCTGAGCGCGCGTTGCCGAGTGCGGGCTCGTCGTGGCCTGTCGCGCAGTTCCCCGCGCCCCTGAGGTGGGCATGTCCCTCAAGGTGGGCATGTCCCCCACCCCGCACAGCAGCGGCCGCCCGGTTCCGGGCGGCCGTTCGTGCGTCAACCGAGGCTGACCACCACCGTCTTGGCCGCCTTGTCGTGCAGGCCCTGCTTGTAGGGCCGGTCGAAGAAGCTCCAGCCGCCCGCGATCGCCGTCCAGACACAGGCGCAGCAGAAGGCGAACGGGATCCACAGCACCGCCGCGCGGGCCAGGGACGTCTGGACCGAGGGCGTGGAGCCGTTGTCCAGGTTGGCCACCCGCATCCCCAGCCACTTCTTGCCCAGGGTCTGACCCGTCCTGCTGATCAGCACGGTGTCGTAGGCGATGTACAGGACGGCCGCGATGATCTCCTCGGCGAACGACTTGCCGAACTGCATCCGGTCCGCGTTCACCGTGTACGCAGCGACGCCGAAGCCCCAGGACAGCAGCGCCACCACGATCCCGACGAGGATCATGTCGATGATCCGGGCGAGGGTGCGCTTGCCGCTGTCGGCGAGGGGCGGCATACCGGCGAGGGGGTCGGCGGGGTAGCCGCCGGCGCCGTGCGGGGGCGGCTGGCCGCCGGGCGGCTGGCCGCCGGGGGGTGGCGGGCCGCCGTAGGGCGGGGGCTGCTCGCCCCCGTACGGCGGCTGCGGGCCGCCTGGGGGCTGTTGCCCGCCGGGGGGCGGCTGCGGGCCACCAGGGGGCTGCTGCCCGCCGGGGGGCGGCTGCTGAGCGCCGTACGGCGTGTCGTAGGGCGAGCCCGACCCCTGACCGGACGGGGGCTGCTTCCTCAGCGGGTCGTCTTCCGGCGGCTCGCCGGAGCCCGGGGGCGGTTCGGTGCTCATGGCCCGAGTGGAACCCGAAGATCGACGCGGCGCATCCGGCGAGCGGCCGTAAGGGGTACGGGGGCGGCTGGCGCCGCGGCTTTGGCGGTGGGACCGGGGGCGGGGGCGGAGCGCCGTCCCCGGGCCCCGGCCGGTGGGGGTTGATCGCGCAGTTCCCCGCGCCCCTGAGGGGGTGGGCCCTGAGGCGGGTGTCACGCTGAGGGACGCGCCTCCCCCTGAGGGGGTGGGCCCTGGGGCGGGTGTCACGCTGAGGGGCGCGCCTCCCCCTGAGGGGGTGGACCCTGGGGGGTGGCCTGGGGACTGTGGTCTGACGGGGTGTGGTCCGAGGGGGTGTCGGTCAGCGGGCTACGAAGGTGTGGGCTGCCTTGTCGTGCCAGCACTGGTGCCAGGGGCGGTCGAAGAGGCACCACGCCACGCCGAGCAGGCCGATGCCCAGCAGGCCCGGCACGACGTAGACCAGCCAGCGGCGCAGGGACGCGCCGAAGGTCGGCGGCTCGTGGCCCTCGATGTCCTGCACCTGCACGCCGCACAGCTTCTTGCCGACCGTACGGCCCCACCTGGCGGTGGGCAGCACCTCGTAGAGCACACCGAAGACGAGCAGCACGCCGAGGACGATCCCGAGGTACGCCGAGGTCGTGCCGTCGAGGAGCCAGACCGTGACGGTCCGTCCGGAGAGCTTCGCCGCGTCGATCTTGGCCTGGACGTGGTCCACCGCGCGGCCGGCGAGCGGTACCGCGGCCGCCGCGGTGACGGCGGCCAGCACCACGCTGTCCACCAGACGGGCGGCCAGCCGGCGGCCGAGCCCCGCGGGACGGGCCGCCGCCTGACGCCGGGCGGCCGCCTGGAAGGGGTCGTCCACCGGAGGCTTCCACGGTGTGACGGGCTGGTCGTCGTCCGCGCCCGCGAGCCGGTGCACCTGCTGCGCCCAGGAGGACTGGCCGCCGCCCGGCCCGCCGGTCATCGGCGCCGGGCTGCCGGGACCGGCGGTCTGCTGCGGCACCTGGGGCGCGGCGGGCTCCGGAGCGGCCGGGTTCGGCGGCAGCGGATGGGCCCGCAGACCCGGCCGCCCTGCCTGCCCGGCGGGCCCCGGCGACGGGTCCTGGGCCGGGACCTGAGGCTGCGGCGCGGGCCGGTCGGATGCCGGGTAGGGCGCCTGCTGGGACGGGAACGAGGCCTGCGCCTGGGCGGCTTGGGCCGGACCCGCCTGGACCGGACCGGGCTGGACCGGACCGGGCTGCGCCTGGGCGGCTTGGGCCGGACCCGCAGGACCCGCAGGACCCGCCGGAGACTGCGGCTGGGCGTGGAGCTGCGCGCCCTGGGGGTGCGCCTGCGGCGCGGGCACCTGGGGCGCCTGGCCCTGGCCCGCCTGGGCCTTGGCGGCCGCGCGGGCCGCCGCGGCCTTGCCCGCGGCGAAGCCGGGCGTGCCCGCCGCGGGAGCGCCGGCCGCGCCCTGCGCGCCCGGCCCGTGCGCCCCCTGCGCCGCGTCGTCGTCGGCGGGATCGGCGGCGGGCTGCGCACCCCAGGAGATCCGGCGGTCGTGGTCGCCGAAGCCGGACTGCCGGGCGCTGTCGGCGCCCCAGGCGGACGCCGGCTCGGGCCGGTTGCCGTACTGGTCGTCGCCGCCCGGACCCGGCGGGTCCTCGTCGAAGAAGTGCGGGCCCGTCTCCTCGACCTGCGCGGGCGCCGGCCGGGAACCCGCGGGCGGGACGAGCGGCCGGCCGTCCTGGGGCGCGGGCCGGCTGGTGCCGGGCACCCACGCGGCGCCGTTCCAGTAGCGGACGTAACCGGGGATGGACGGGTCCGGGTAGTAGCCCTCGCGGGGTCTGTCGTCACCGGGGGCCGGGGTTGGGGCGCTCATGTCCGTCGTCCCGTATCTGCTCGGAGGTCGTCTGGGGGGCTCCACATCTATCAGACGCGGGCCCTGGCCACCGCAAGTCCCGCCGGACCCACCC
This sequence comes from Streptomyces mangrovisoli, assembly GCF_000974985.2. Classification (GTDB taxonomy): domain Bacteria; phylum Actinomycetota; class Actinomycetes; order Streptomycetales; family Streptomycetaceae; genus Streptomyces; species Streptomyces mangrovisoli. Next base: position 38,358 of record NZ_LAVA02000024.1, read on the forward strand.
CTTTCCGGGCAAGGGCGTGCACCCCTTCACCCGATCCGGAAGAAAAGTTCGCCGAACCCGCGTAATGCCGCCGCCCGGATCCGCTCTCCCTGCGTGCGGGACCGTCCCGGCCCGCGTGAGGGAGGAAGGGCACACATCATGCAGCAGACAGTCGTCGTGGAGCGCGAGGTGGAGCTCCGGCTCGTCCTGTCGCCCGAACGCAGCATCCCCGTCCCCGCCAGGCTGGCCTACCGCGGTGACGACCCGTACGCCGTCCACATCGCCTTCCACATCCGCGCCGAGCACCCGGTGCGCTGGACGTTCGCGCGCGAGCTGCTCGTCGAGGGTGTGTTCCGGCCGTGCGGCTACGGCGATGTCCGGGTCTGGCCGGCCAAGGCGGACGGCCGCTGCGTGGTGCTGCTGGCGCTCAGTTCCCCGGACGGCGACGCCCTGCTGGAGGCGCCGTCCGCGCAGCTGTCGGCCTGGCTGGAACGGACCCTCGTGGCCGTACCGCCGGGGACGGAGAGCGACCGGCTCGCCCTGGACGACGCCCTGGCCGGGCTGCTCGACCCCGCCGCCCCCGGGCGTCCGGCGCCCCGCGAGCGGGCGGCCCGGCCGCGCCCGCAGGACGTGTGGCTGCGTGAGGCGCGGCCGTCGGACGAGTGCCCGGAAGGTGAGTGAGGGGTTACGGCGGGCCGCCGCGGCCGGTCTCCGGCCCCGGCGCCGGAGCCTGCCCCGGTTCAGAACTCAGAGCACCTTGCCCGGGTTCAGGATGTCGAGCGGGTCGAAGACCTGCTTGATCCGTCGCTGCATCTCCAGGCCCACCGGGCCGATCTCGCGCGCCAGCCAGTCCTTCTTCAGCACGCCCACCCCGTGCTCGCCGGTGATCGTGCCGCCGAGTTCCAGGCCGAGCGCCATGATCTCGTCGAAGGACTCGCGGGCCCGCCGCGACTCGTCGGGGTCCTGCGCGTCGAAGCAGACCGTGGGATGCGTGTTGCCGTCCCCCGCGTGCGCGCAGACGCCGATCGTGAGGGCGTACTTCTCGGCGATCCGCTCGACGCCCTCCAGCATGTCGCCGAGCCGGGAGCGGGGCACGCACACGTCGTCGATCATCGTCGTGCCCTTCACCGCCTCCAGCGCGGTGAGCGACAACCGGCGTGCCTGCAACAGGAGTTCGGACTCGGCCACGTCGTCCGCGGGGACCACCTGGGTGGCGCCCGCGGCCTCGCACAGGGCGCCCACGGCGGCGAGGTCGGCGGCCGGGTCCGCGGTGTCGAACGCGGCGAGCAGCAGCGCCTCGGTCGACTCCGGCAGGCCCATGTGCGCGAGGTCGTTGACGGCCTTCACGGTCGTACGGTCCATGAGTTCGAGCAGCGACGGCACATGGCCGCCCTCCATGATCCGGCAGACGGCGGCGCAGGCGGCGGACGCGGAGGGGAACTCCGCCGCCAGCACCAGCTGCCGCGGCGGCTTGGGCCTGAGCGCGAGCACGGCCCGTACGACCACGCCGAGCGAGCCCTCGGAGCCGACGAAGAGCCGGGTGAGGTCGTATCCGGCGACGCCCTTCGCGGTACGGCGGCCGGTGGTCATCAGCCGCCCGTCGGCGAGGACGACGTCCAGGCCGAGCACGTACTCGGCCGTGACGCCGTACTTCACGCAGCACAGCCCGCCGGACGCGGTGCCGATGTTGCCGCCGATCGTGCACGTCTCCCAGCTGGAGGGGTCCGGCGGGTAGCACAGGCCGTGCTCCTCCACGGCGCGGGAGAGCACGGCGTTGACGACCCCCGGCTCGACCACGGCGATGCGGTCGACCGGGTTGATCTCCAGGATGCGGTCCATCCTGGTCAGCGACAGCACGATGCAGCCGTCGGAGGCGTTGGCGGCGCCGGACAGGCCCGTGCGGGCGCCCTGCGGGACGACCGGGACGCGCAGTTCGGTGGCGGTGCGCAGGACGTGCTGGACCTGTTCGACGGTGCGCGGCAGGACCACCACGGCGGGGGTGCCCGAGGGGCAGAAGCTGGCCATGTCGTTGGCGTAGGAGGCCGTGACGTCGGGGTCGGTGAGGACCGCCGCCGCGGGCAGGCCGCTCAGCAGACGGTCGACGAGGTTGCCCGTCACCTCGTCGCGGGGGGCTTCGATACGGCTCATGATCACAGCGTCGCACCCGGGGCCATCGGTGTGAACCCCGCCCACGGCGGCCGTAGCCTGCCCGGGTGCGGTCGCCCCGCTGGCGCACAGTGTCCGCCATGGACATCCAGGAGCAGCCGGTGGCGCCGGAGCGGCTGGAGAAGCCGGACGGACAGGCAGCGCGCGGGTCCCAGGGAGCACCCGCGCCGGACGGACAGGCAGCGCGCGGGTCCGAGGGAGCACCCGCGCCGGACGGACAGGCAGCGCGCGGGTCCGAGGGAGCACCCGCGCCGGACGGACAGGGAGCGCGGGGGTCCGAGGGAGCACCCGCGCCGGAGGGATCGCGCGGGTCCGGGCGAGCGCCCGCGCCGGACGACGCGCCCGCGCCCGGGCGGCCGGTGCGGCGCCCGGCGCTGCGCCGGGTGCTGCTCGGCTCCGCCGCGGCCGCCGCGGGCTGCGGGGTGCTCGGCGGGCTGATGCTGTGGCTGCTGCCGCCGCGGGAGCGTCCGGCCCGGCCCCCCGCGCCCGCCCCCGGCGCGCAGGCGCTGACCGCGGTGACCGACGGGCTGCCCGCCGCGCTGCCCGGCCTGAAGGCGCTGATCGCCCTCCGGGAGGCCCGGGTGCGCGCCCATCCGGCGGACGCCCGCTCGTGGGCGGTGCTCGGCGCGGCCTACGTCGAGCGCGGGCGCCGTACCTCCGAGGCCGGGGCGTACTTCCCGAAGGCCGAGAACGCGCTGCGGGCCTCCCTGCGGGCCCGGCCGCGGGGCAACGCCGACGCGCTGGACGGTCTCGCGGCACTGGCGAACGCGCGCCGGGACTTCCGCTCGGCCCGGTCGTACGCCGAGGCGGCCGCGCGGCTGGCGCCCAAGCGCTGGACGACGTATCCGCTGCTGATCGACGCGTGCGACGGACTCGGCGACCGCAAGGCGGTCGCCCGGTATCTGGGCACGCTGACCGGGCTGCACTCCGGGCCCGCCGTGCAGGCGTGGACCGCCGCGGTCTACCGGGACCGCGGGCAGCGCGAGGACGCCGCGGCCGCCCTGTACGACGCCGCGGCGGGCACGGACTCGGCGGCCGAGCGGGCCGCGTACCTGGAGCAGGCCGGGGATCTCGCGCTGGAGCGCGGCGACCGCGCGAACGCGCTGCGGCACTTCGACGCGGCCCTGCGCGCCGACCCGGACCTTCGGGCCGCGCAGGCCGGCCGGGCGCGCGCGCTGGCCGCGCTGGGCCGTTCGACCGAGGCGGTGAACGCCTACCAGGCGGCCCTCGCGGGGCAGCCGACGCCGCAGTACGCCCTGGAGCTTGGCGAGTTGTACGAGTCGCTGGGACGGACCACGCAGGCCCGGGCGGAGTACGACGCGCTGCGCGTGCGGGTGCGGCAGGACGCGGCGGCGGGCATCGACGACGCGCTCGTGCTGGGGCGGTTCGCCGCCGACCACGGCGATCCGAACGAGGCCGTACGGCTGCTGCGGGAGGAGTGGCGGCGTCAGCCGGGCGTCGAGGTGGCGGACGCGCTGGGGTGGGCGCTGCACCGGGCCGGCGACGACGGGCAGGCGCGCGGCTTCGCGGTGATCGCGACGGACAAGGAGCACGCGGGCGGGGTGCGCAGCGCGCTGTTCGCCTACCACCGGGGCCTGATCGAGAAGGCGTCCGGGCAGGACGCCGTGGCGCGGCGGTTCCTCCAGGAGGCGCTGCGCATCGATCCGTGGTTCTCGCCGTTGCGGGTGCCGGCGGCACGGGCCGCGCTGGCGCAGCTCGGCGAGCCGCCGGCGGTGGGGGTCCCGGAGGACGACGGCTCCTCCTGACGGCCTCCCCCACAGCGACGGAGTCGCCCTCCGGGCACCCCGGCATTCATTCACCTGCGGGCCGGTGGGGGCTGGTCGCGCAGTTCCCCGCGCCCCTTTTTGGGGCGCATCGATGGCCGTGCCCCGAAAGGGGCGCGGGGAACTGCGCGCCCGACCCCCACCGGCCCGCGGACGAAAACGAACACCAACCCGACCCTGAAGGGGCGCGGGGAACCGCGCGACCGGCCCCCGCAGGCCCTCACGCGCCGGTGATCCTCAAGGAGGCCCCGAACCCCCGGAGGGCTACAGGTTGCCGCGGCGCTCCTGCTCGCGCTCGATCGCCTCGAACAGGGCCTTGAAGTTGCCCTTGCCGAAGCCCATGGAGCCGTGCCGCTCGATGATCTCGAAGAAGACCGTCGGGCGGTCCTGGACCGGCTTGGTGAAGATCTGCAGCAGGTAGCCGTCCTCGTCGCGGTCGGCGAGGATCTTCAGCTCGCGCAGGGTGTCGACGGGGACGCGGGTGTCGCCGACCCACTCGCCGAGGGTGTCGTAGTACGAGTCCGGGGTGTCGAGGAACTGCACACCGGCCGCGCGCATGGTGCGCACCGTGCGCACGATGTCGTTGGTGTTCAGCGCGATGTGCTGGACGCCGGCGCCGCCGTAGAACTCCAGGTACTCGTCGATCTGCGACTTCTTCTTCGCGACGGCGGGCTCGTTGATCGGGAACTTGACCTTGAGCGTGCCGTCGGCGACGACCTTCGACATCAGGGCGCTGTACTCGGTCGCGATGTCGTCGCCCACGAACTCCTTCATGTTCGTGAAGCCCATGACCTTGTTGTAGAAGCCGACCCACTCGTTCATGCGGCCGAGCTCGACGTTGCCGACGCAGTGGTCGACGGCCTGGAAGGTGCGCTGGGCGGGCGGCTCGACGATCGGCTTCGCGGCGACGTAGCCGGGCAGGTAGGGGCCGTCGTAGCCGGAGCGGTCGACCAGGGTGTGGCGGGTCTCGCCGTAGGTGGCGATCGCGGCGAGCACGACGGTGCCGTGCTCGTCCTTCAGCTCGTACGGCTCGGCGACCGAGGTGGCGCCGTGCTCGATCGCGTAGGCGTACGCGGCGCGCGCGTCCGGGACCTCGATGGCGAGGTCGACGACGCCGTCGCCGTGCTCGGCCACGTGCCGGGCGAGGAAGTGGCCCCAGTCGGTGGCGGCCTTGACGACCGAGGTGAACACGAACCGGGCGGAGCCGTTCTCGAGGACGTAACTCGCGGTCTCGCGGCTGCCGTTCTCCGGGCCGGAGTACGCGACCAGTGTCATGCCGAAGGCGGTGGAGTAGTAGTGCGCGGCCTGCTTGGCGTTGCCCACGGCGAAGACGACCGCGTCCATGCCCTTGACCGGGAAGGGGTCCGCCTCCCGGGCGGTCGTGGCGGGAGTGTGGTGAGTGGTCTGCGTCATGACGGCAGGGTGGCTCCGGCCTGCAAGGTGCGCAATAGTTTGCGTATTCACTGGTCAATGTGTGCAGCCGTACGGCCGAACGCCGGACCTTTCTGTACAGGATGACCACCCCGGGAGGCGGCGTGGCGATCGATCAGCTGGACGGGCGCATCATCGTGCTGCTCGCGCGGGAGCCCCGGATCGGCGTGCTGGAGATGTCGCGGCGGCTGGGGGTGGCGCGCGGCACCGTGCAGGCGCGGCTCGACCGGCTTCAGTCGAACGGAGTCATCCGCGGATTCGGTCCCCAGGTCGATCCGGCGGCCCTCGGCTATCCCGTCACGGCCTTCGCCACGCTCCAGATCCGGCAGGGGCAAGGGCCGGACGTCCGGGCGCACTTGGCGACCGTGCCGGAGGTGCTCGAACTGCACACCACCACCGGCAGCGGGGACATGCTGTGCCGCCTCGTGGCCCGGTCCAACGCCGATCTCCAGCGGGTCATCGACCGCGTCGTCGGTTTTGATGGGATCGTCCGGGCCGCCACCGCGATCGTGATGGAGAACCCCGTTCCACTGCGGGTCATCCCGCTCGTGGAGCAGGCCGCGGGAGGGGAACCGGCGTAGCCGACACGAGGTGAGGTGAGCGCGGATGAGCTTCTGGGAGTACGTGCGCACCACGCACCAGCAGCTGCTCACCGACGCCTACCAGCACGCCAGCGTGGTGTTCCAGTGCATGGTGGTGGCGACCGCGCTGGGCGTGCTGATCGGGGTGACCACCTATCGCAGTGCCTGGGCGGGCAATGTCGCGACGACGGCCGGCTCGATGCTGCTGACCATCCCCTCGCTCGCGATGATCGGTCTGCTGATCCCGCTGGTGGGGCTCGGCGTGCCGCCCACCGTGATCGCGCTGACGCTGTACGGGCTGCTGCCGGTGGTGCGCAACGCGATCGTCGGGCTGCGCGGGGTCGACCCGGCACTGACCGAGGCCGCCCGCGGCATCGGGATGTCCCGGCTCGCCCGGCTGCTGCGCGTCGAGCTGCCGCTGGCCTGGCCGCCGATCCTGACCGGCATCCGGGTCTCCACGCAGATGCTGATGGGCATCGCGGCCATCGCGGCGTACGCCTCCGGGCCGGGGCTCGGCAACGAGATCTTCCGCGGCATCGCCTCCCTGGGCAGCGCCAACGCGCTCAACCAGGTGCTGGCGGGCACCGTCGGGATCATCATCCTCGCCCTGCTGTTCGACGCGGCGTACGTGCTGATCGGACGGCTGACCATCTCCAGGGGGATCCGTGCCTGACGCCCCGCCCGCCTCCCCTCCCCCGGCCGCGTCCCCCGGCGACGGCGACGGTTCCGCGGCGGGGCGACGATCCGACAGCCACGGCGCCACGATCGAGCTGGAGGCGCTCACCAAGCGCTACCCGGGCAGCGGCGCCCCGGCCGTGGACAACGTGAACATGGAGATCAGGGCGGGCGAGACGGTCATCTTCGTGGGGCCCTCGGGGTGCGGGAAGTCGACCACCCTGAAGATGATCAACCGGCTGATCGAGCCGTCGGGCGGGCGCATCCGCATCGGCGGCGAGGACGTCACCGACATCGACCCGGTGCGGCTGCGCCGCAAGGTCGGCTACGCGATCCAGTCCTCGGGCCTGTTCCCGCACATGACGGTCGCCCAGAACATCGGGCTCGTGCCGCGGATGACGGGCTGGCGCAAGACGCGGATCAAGGAGCGGGTCGAGGAGATGCTCGACCTCGTCGGCCTGGACCCGGGCGAGTTCCTCGGCCGCTATCCGCGCCAGCTCTCCGGCGGGCAGCAGCAGCGCGTCGGGGTGGCGCGGGCGCTGGCCGCCGATCCGCCCGTGCTGCTGATGGACGAGCCGTTCGGCGCGGTCGACCCGATCACCCGCGACCATCTCCAGGACGAGCTGATCCGGCTCCAGCAGGAGCTGCACAAGACGATCGTCTTCGTCACCCACGACTTCGACGAGGCGATCAAGCTCGGCGACCGGATCGCGGTGCTGCGCGAGCGCTCGCACATCGCGCAGTTCGACACCCCGGAGGCGATCCTCACCAACCCGGCGGACGACTTCGTGTCCGGGTTCGTCGGCGCCGGGGCCGCGCTGAAGCGGCTCAATCTCAGCCGGGTCCGGGACGTGGAGATCACCGACATCCCGACGGTCACGGTCGACACCCCGCTCCAGCAGATCTTCAACAGCCTGCGGGCCAGCGGGACCAGCGAGATCCTGCTGCTCGACCGCAACCACCGCCCCTACAAGTGGCTGCGGCGCGGCGACCTGATGCGGGCCAAGGGCTCGCTCGCCCGCGCGGGCACGCTGGTGACGGACACGGTGACCCGGGACGCGACCCTGCGGGACGCCCTGGAGGCGGTGCTCACCGACAGCTCGGGGCGCGCCGCGGTGACCGGGCGGCGCGGCGAGTACATCGGCGTCGTCGACATGGAGACGCTGATGAACTCCGTGCACGAACTGCTGGAGGAGGACCGCCTGGAGGCGCTGGAGCACCAGCACGACCTGGAGACGACCCGGTCCGCGCAGACCCACGCCGAGCAGGAGGGCGGCGACGCGGGAGGGCGGAAGGCGTGACCTCCGACGACGGTGTCCTGCTCACGGACGAGGACGACGAGGGCGGCGGCCCGCCGGACGGGGCGCCCGGCGGCGGGCCGTCCGGCGCGGCGGGCGGGAACGGGCCGGCGGCCGGCCGGGCCGCCCGCCGGATCACCTGGCAGCAGCTGACCCTCCTGCCCGCCTTCCTGGTGCTCCTGCTGCTGGGGACCTGGCTGTGGTACCGGCAGGCCGACCTCGACGCGATCTCGCGCAACGCGCTGTCCGGCGGGCAGGTGTCGCAGGCGCTGTGGGAGCAGATCGAACTCGTCGCGATCTCCACGTTCTTCGTGCTGATCATCGCGATCCCGCTCGGCATCCTGCTCACCCGGGCGCCGCTGCGCCGGGCCACCCCGTTCGCGATGGCCCTCGCCAACATGGGCCAGGCGACGCCCGCGATCGGCCTGCTGGCGCTGCTGGTGATCTGGCTCGGCACCGGGAAGACGCCGGCGCTGATCGGCATCGTCGCCTACGCCGTGCTGCCGGTGCTGTCCAACACGATCGCGGGGCTGCGGGCCAACGACCCGACGGTCCTGGAGGCGGCCCGCGGCATCGGCATGTCCCCGCTGGGCGTCCTCGGCCGGGTCGAACTCCCGCTGGCCGTACCGCTGATCCTCGCGGGCGTGCGGACGGCCCTGGTGCTCAACGTCGGTACGGCGACGCTCGCGACCTTCGGCGGGGGCGGCGGGCTCGGCGTGCTGATCACCACGGGCATCACCAACCAGCGGATGCCGGTCCTGGTGCTCGGCTCGATCCTCACGGTGGCGCTCGCGCTGCTGGTGGACTGGCTGGCCTCGCTCGCCGAAGTCCTGCTGCGGCCGCGGGGGCTGGAGGCGGGGGCGTGAGGCGGGAGCGGTCCGCGGCGGCGGTCGTACGGGCGGTGCGCGGGCGGTCGGCGGTGGCGGTCGTACGGGGGCTGCGCGGGCCGTCCGCGGCGGCGGTCGTACGAGGGCTGCGCGGGCGGTCGGCGGTGGCGGGGGTGGCGCTGTCGCTGGCGGGTGCGGCGCTCGCCGGCTGCGGGCTGCACAGCGGCTCCCCGATGGTCGACGACGTCTCCCCCGGCTCGATCGGCAAGGGCACGCCGCTGAAGGGCGCCCATCTCACCGTGACGTCGAAGTCGTTCACCGAGAACCTCATCCTCGGCGCGATGATCGGCATCGCCTTCCAGGCGGCGGGCGCGGACGTGCTGGACCGCACCGGCATCCAGGGTTCCATCGGCTCGCGCGAGGCGGTCAAGAACGGCGACGCGGACGCGATGTACGAGTACACGGGCACCGCGTGGATCACCTACCTCGGCCACAGCAAGCCGATCACCGACCCGCAGGCCCAGTGGCAGGCCGTGCACGACGCCGACCTGAAGAACGGGCTGACCTGGCTGCCGCCGTCGCGGCTCGACAACACCTACGCGCTCGCGATGAACCAGGCCAACTACCGCAAGTACCACACCAGGACCCTGTCGGACGTGGCCGCGCTCGCCGCGAAGGACCCCGGCGCGGTGACGCTGTGCGTGGAGAGCGAGTTCGCCAACCGCACCGACGGGCTGCCCGGCATGGAGCAGGCGTACGGGATGGACATCCCCGCGAAGAACATCACGCAGATGGACACCGGGATCATCTACACCCAGGTGCAGAAGGGGAGTTGCACCTACGGCGAGGTGTTCACCACCGACGGGCGCATCAAGTCGATGAACCTGGTCGTGATGGACGACGACAAGCATTTCTTCCCCAACTACAACGCCGCGCCGGTGATCAACTCCAAGGCGCTGAAGAAGTGGCCGGCCATCACCGCCCTGCTCGACCCGATCACCGCGAAGCTCGACAACACGGTGGCGCAGACGCTGAACGCGAAGGTCGACGTCGACGGCGAGGACCCGCACCAGGTGGCCCTGAAGTGGATGAAGGAGCAGGGCTTCGTGCGGTGACGACCCCGGTGGCGAATCCGGCGGCGAACCCGGCGGCGACCCCCTTGCGACGCAAGGGAGTTGATGCCAAGAAGTCGATGCAAAGAACTGCTTGCAAAGGAGTCTTTGCATCGCTACCTTGGCAGTCATGCAGGAGCACGAAGAACGCGAAGAAGGCGAAGAGCGCAGGGAGCGCCGACTCGACGCCCGTTCGCTGCGCGGCCTGGCCCATCCGCTGCGGATGCAGCTGCTGGACGCACTGCGGCACGGCGGCCCGGCCACCGCCTCCCGACTGGCCGCCCGGCTGGGCGAGTCCAGCGGGGCGACCAGCTACCACCTGCGCCAGCTCGCCGCGCACGGGTTCGTCGAGGACGCGCCCGGTCAGGGCAAGGGGCGCGAGCGCTGGTGGCGGGCCGTGGACCAGGGGATCGTCTTCGACACCGCGGAGTTCGCCGACGCGGGGCCCGAGGTCCGGGGCATGGCCGAGGTGTTCCTGCACGAGATCGCGAACACCCACTCCCGCGAGCTCGCGACCTGGCTCGGCAGCCGGGAGCGCTGGACGGAGGGCTGGACCAACGCCTCCGACATGAGCGACATGACGCTGCGGCTCACACCCGAGCTGGCGCACGAGCTGATCGTCAAGATGCACGACCTGGTCGACGAGTACCGCGACCGGGTGTCCGCCGAGGACACCCCCGGCTCGGAGCAAGTGCGCGTCCACACCCATCTGTTCCCCATCGAGACGGACCGAGAGGCAACACGATGAACACGTTCGACACCACCGCCCGGCTGGCCGCGCTCCACCACGCCGACCTGCACGCCGAGGCCGCCGCGTACCGCCTGGCCGCCGAGACCAAGGCCCCCGGCGAGATCCGCCGACGGGTCGGCTGGACCCTCGTCGAGATCGGCCTGCGCATGGCGGCCACCCAGCGGCCGACCACGGCACTGGCCTGAGACGACCCGCCCCGGACCGGCCCGCCGGGCAGGCGGGAGTCGCCGGACGGACGGAAGTGCCGGCGGACGGACATTGCCGGCCGCGCCCTAGCAGCTCGGTACGGAGCCCTTGCCCTTCTCCAGGGAGACCAGCGCGTCGACCGCGCCCTTCAGGGTGGTCACCGGCACCAGGCGCAGCCCCTTGGGGAGTTCCGCCTTCGCGTCGCCGCACTCGGCCTTCGGCACCAGGAAGACGGTCGCCCCGTCCCGCCGGGCGGCCTGCGTCTTGAGGGACACCCCGCCGACCGCGCCGACCGTCCCGTCCTCGGCGATGGTCCCGGTGCCGGCGATGTTCCGGCCGCCCGTGAGGTCGCCGCCGCTGCCGTCGCCGTCCAGCTTGTCGATGATCCCCAGGGTGAACAGCAGCCCCGCGCTCGGACCGCCCACGTCGGCCAGCTTCAGCGTGACCTTCACGTCCTTCGAGCTCTTCCCCAGGTACTTCAGGGCGGCCTCGGTCGCCGCGTCCTGGGACTGCTTCATCTGCTCGGTGTTGTGCGCCTCGATCTCCTTGACGGTGTCGCCGCTCGGGTAGACCGAGTCGCGCGGCAGGACCGCCTGGTCGGTGCGGAACCAGCCGTCGAGCACGTCGCCGAGGGACACGTCCTGGTCCGGGCCGGTCGCCTCGATCGTCGTCATCCGCAGCTGCCCGGTCGTCGTACGGGTCGGGGCGCCGGAGATCGTGATCACCTGCGTGCCCTTGTACGCGCCGAGCACATTGGCCGTCAGACCGGGCTGCGCCACCGAGAACGGCAGGGGCGCGAACGCGGCCGTGGCGAGCAGGGCCACGACGGGCAGGGCGCAGACGGCGACGGCCTGGGGGCGCGTGAGGCGTGAGAGCACGGGATCAATCTAACGGGCGCGCCTGAGCGGCGGGCTCGGCGGCCTCCGCCTGCGGGTCGGTGGGGGCTGGTCGCGCAGTTCCCCGCGCCCCTGAAGGGGCGCGGGGAATTGTGCGAAAGGGCCCCACTCGGCCGCAGACGACGACCTACCCGGTCAGTGGAGTCAGCGGAGCGCTTCCGCCACCTCCCGGGCCGCGTCCACCACCCGGGGTCCCACCCGTTCCGGCACCGCGTCGGCCAGCATCACCACGCCCACGCTGCCCTCGACCCCGGTGACCCCGAGCAGCGGGGCGGCGGCGCCGCTGGCGCCCGCCTCCAGCTCGCCATGGGTCAGGGTGTAGCCGGGGTCGGTCATCGGGCGGCGGCGGGCGGAGAGGATCGCCCGTCCCGCGGCACCCCGGTCCAGCGGGTGGCGGAACCCGGCGCGGTAGGCGACGTGGTAGTCCGTCCAGGTCGGCTCGACGACGGCGACGGCCAGTGCCTCCGAGCCGTCGACCAGGGTGAGATGGGCGGTGGCCCCTATGTCCTCGGCGAGCGAGCGCAGCGCCGGCAGCGCGGCCTCGCGGACGAGCGGATGCACCTGGCGGCCCAGACGCAGCACCCCCAGACCGACCCGGGCTCGCCCGCCCAGGTCGCGCCGTACGAGTGCATGCTGTTCCAGGGTGGCGAGCAACCGGTACACGACGGTCCGGTTGACGCCCAGTTTGTTGGATAGCTCGGTGACGGTCAGCCCGTGGTCCGTATCGGCCAGCAGTTTGAGGACCTTCAGTCCTCTGTCGAGCGTCTGGGAGGTTTCCGCGGTCACGACGCCCACTCCTTAAGTGGTGAGGTCGGCGGCCCCCTCGCGGCGGATGCGTCACCGAGTCCCGTCAGCGACGCGCTTCAGAGGCCGCCGATGGCAGGACGGCCCGGCTTCGACCGGGCCCAGTCGCTTCACGGCTGCGCTCCGCGGCGGCGCTGCCACGGGGCGTGTGCGTAGCGGGACAGTAGCGAAGCCGGTTCGCTGAGCGGAAGCCTCCGTCCAGAATCCGGTCAACGCCGCGCGGCGACTCCGGCCATTCGTCCCGTTACGTCCGCAGAACTCGTGCCATGCCCGGCGTGATCACCGCATCCGGGTGGCCCACTCCTGCACCTTCGCGATGCGCTGCCGCAGCTGCCCGGCCGTGGCCTCGGCGCTGGGCGGGCCGCCGCAGACCCGGCGCAGCTCGGTGTGGATCACGCCGTGCGGCTTGCCGCTCTGGTGGACGTAGGCGCTGACCATCGTGTTGAGCTGCTTGCGCAGCTCCATCATCTCCTTGTGGCTGACCACCGGCCGCCGCTCGGCGGGCAGTTCGAGCAGGTCGGCCTCGCTGTCGGGCTTCTTGCGGCTGTGCGCGATCTGCCGGGCCTGCCGCTTCTGGAGCAGCATCTGCACCTGGTCGGGTTCGAGCAGGCCCGGGATGCCGAGGTAGTCCTGCTCCTCCTCGCTGCCCGGGTGCGCCTGCATGCCGAACTCGGCGCCGTCGTAGAGGACCCGGTCGAAGACGGCCTCGGACTCCAGCGCCTCGAAGGAGAACTGCTCCTGCTCGCCGGTGTCCTCGTCCTGCTCCTTGTTCGCCTCCTCCATCTCCTTCTCGGACTCGGCGTACGGGTCCTCCTCGCCCTCCTTCTTCGGCTTGTCGAGGGCGTGGTCCCGCTCCACCTCCATCTCGTTGGCGAAGGTGAGCAGGTCGGGGATGGTCGGCAGGAACACGGAGGCGGTCTCGCCGCGCCGCCGGGACCGCACGAAGCGGCCGACGGCCTGCGCGAAGAACAGCGGGGTGGAGATGGTGGTGGCGTACACCCCGACCGCGAGGCGGGGCACGTCGACGCCCTCGGACACCATGCGGACGGCGACCATCCACCGGTCGTCGCCGGCGCTGAACTCGTCGATCCGCTTCGAGGCCCCGGTGTCGTCGGAGAGGACGACGGTGGCCTTGCTGCCGGTGATCTCGCGGATCAGCTTGGCGTAGGCACGGGCGGAGTCCTGGTCGGAGGCGATGACGAGGGCGCCGGCGTCCGGGATGCCCTTCCTGACCTCGGTGAGCCGCTGGTCGGCGGCGCGCAGCACGCTCGGCATCCACTCGCCGCGCGGGTCGAGCGCGGTGCGCCAGGCCTGGCTGACGGCGTCCTTGGTCATGGGCTCGCCGAGCCGGGCGGCGATCTCGTCGCCGGCCTTGGTGCGCCAGCGCATGCTGCCGCTGTAGGAGAGGAATATCACCGGGCGCACGACGTGGTCGGCGAGCGCGTTGCCGTACCCGTAGGTGTAGTCGGCGGAGGACCGCCGGATGCCGTCCTGCCCCTCCTCGTACGTCACGAAGGGGATGGGGTTGGTGTCGGAGCGGAAGGGGGTGCCGGTGAGCGCGAGCCGGCGGGTGGCCGGCTCGAACGCCTCCAGGCACGCCTCGCCCCAGGACTTGGAGTCGCCCGCGTGGTGGATCTCGTCGAGGATGACGAGGGTCTTGCGCTGCTCGACGCGGTTGCGGTGCAGCATCGGGCGCACGCCGACACCGGCGTAGGTGACCGCGACACCGTCGTAGTCCTTGCCGAGCGGGCCCGCGCTGTACTCGGGGTCCAGCTTGATCCCTATCCGCGCGGCGGCCTCGGCCCACTGCTTCTTCAGGTGCTCGGTCGGGGCGACGACGGTCACCTGCTGCACGACGTGGTGGTGCAGCAGCCAGGAGGCCAGGGTGAGGGCGAAGGTCGTCTTGCCGGCGCCGGGCGTGGCGACCGCGAGGAAGTCGCGCGGCTGCTCCTGGATGTACCTCTCCATCGCCCCCTGCTGCCAGGCGCGCAGCCTGCTGGCGGTGCCCCAGGGGGCACGGCCGGGGAAGGCCGGGGAGAGGTGGTGCGAGTGCGTCGAGGAAGCGGCGGTGGTAGTCACGGTCTCCGGAGATGGGGGGTCGAATCGGATCGAATCAGGGGCGAATCGGGCGGCTCGGCCACGTATGACAACCGGGCCACCCTACCGGCGCGCGGCCCGGACCGAGGTCCCGACAAGGCCGCGCCACCCCCGGGTGGGACTGACATCACAGATCACCCGACACCCCGTTCATGAACGGCGTGTGGCAGTCGCGTTGCAGCCCCGCCCGATCCCTTGAGCCGCCCCGGCCGCTCCGCCTACGGTCGAGTCACCGAGTTCGGAACGGCCGGAACCGAGAGCACCACACGGTCCCCGGCCCCCGACACGGCCGTGTGCCCGAGTGGCTTAGGGACTCGCCTGCAAAGCGAGGCACGTGGGTTCAATTCCCGCCACGGCCTCTGCGGTCTCGACCGCATGGACATGGGAAGGGCGGCACCCCGGAAGGGGGCCGCCCTTTCTTTGTGCGGGGTCAGGGATAGAGCCCCCCGCCCGCCTGGTCGGCGAACATGTGGGGCCAGTAGCGGTCGGCGTCGTCGTCGCGGGTGGTGGCGACCGGGTCCAGGGCGGCGAGGGTGGCGGTCAGGGTGTCGGCCAGCTGCTCGTAGGCGTCGGTCAGGCCGTGTTCGGCGTCGAGGGCCTTCTCGCGGTGGATCAGCCAGAAGGTGAACGCCAGCGTGGAGACGTCCGCGTTCAGCGGGCGCAGGGTCAGGTCGGGCTCGCTCCAGGCGAGGACCGCGCCGGTCGCGCCGTCGACGACGAGGCTGGTGTCCTCCAGGAGGTGGCCCAGGCGGATCAGACGGCCGGCCGAGGGCGGGAGGGCGGCGAGAAGGTCCTCCGTCTCGTCCGCGTGGTGCTCCGTCAGGGTCGGCAGCGGCACGTCCGTGTCCAGGGTGAACCAGAAGCCGTCCTCGGGCAGGCCCACCTCGCGCAGGAAGCGGCGGGTCGGTTCGTGGGCCAGCGCGGCCGGGAAGTCGACGTCCTCGAAGCGGACGATGCCCCCGGCGCCGAACTCCTCGTCCAGCAGCCGCACCGGCAGGTCCAGCGCCAGACCGGACCGGGTGCCGGGGCCGGCCACCAGGGCCAGCGGGCGGATCAGCGCCGCCATCCGCCAGTACGGCGGGACCTCGCCGTCGGTGCCGGCCTCGAACACGGCGAGCAGCCGCCGGGACGCCTCGGTCACCGCCTCGGGGCCGCGACGGCTCGCGTAACCGGCGAACCGGCCGCGCAGCGCGGCCAGTTCCTCGGTCAGGGCGGCGAACCGCAGCAGCGCCTCCAGGGAGGGCGCCAGCGGGTGCGCGTCCATCAGGTCGGGGCGGTCGGGGAGGAAGTACGTCGTGGACAGCTCGCCGGTGGCGCCGTCGAGCAGCAGCGACTCGGCCTCGGTGCCGTCGGCGCCCCGCAGGCCGCCGATGACCAGGCGGTCCCGCAGCTCCTCGGCCAGCCGGTCCGGGTCGCCGGTGGAGTCCGCGACCGTGCGCAGGCCGTCCCGGGACAGCGCGGCGAAGCTCAGCAGGTCGCTCTCCAACGGCACGCCGGGGCCGGTCAGGCGGCGGCGCGTCGGCGGATGCGTCACGTACGGGTCCAGGTCGTCCCAGGACAGGACGACGGCCGCGACGTCGGCGATGTCCGTGGCCTCGATCGTGCTCATCACGTGCTCCCCCGTGCAGATCGTCCAGCTGCTCGGCAGCCTACGGGGCACCACTGACAACGGCCCCCGCCCGCGGTGGGAGCGCTCCCCACACATCACGTAGGACGCCGTGCGCAACAGGTTCGTTCCCCTGCGGACGGGCTCAGGTGAAGTACACGCCGCCCAGGACGACGACGATCGCCGCGAGGACGAACAGCAGGACCCACACCAGCAGCTTGCCGACGCTGGGCGGCGGCTCGTAGCGCGCGGCCTGAGGCCCGCCTTCCGTCCCGGCCTGAAGCCGGCCTTCCGCCCCGGCGCGCTCGGCCGGCTCGCCCGCCGGTCCGGCTGTCGGTCCGGCTGTCGGTCCTTCCGCCGGTCCTTCCGCCGCGCTCATCGGTCCGTCACCACCGCCGCCTGCGGGCGGATCGGCAGCCGGTTGACGGGGCGGCCCGTCGCGGCGCGCACCGCGGAGGCGATCGCCGCCGGGGAGGTCACCACCGGCACCGCGCTGGCGGCCTTGGCGCCGAAGGGCGCGACCACGTCCCGCTCCTCGACCAGCTTCACGATGCGGATGTCCGGCGCGTCCAGGGCCGTGGGCAGGGCGTAGCCGGTGAGGTCGGGGTGGCGGATCAGCCCGCGCGGGGTGCGCAGGTTCTCGGTGAGCGCGATGCCCACGCCCTGGGTGACGCCCGCCTCGATGCGCGCGACGAGCTGGGCGGGGTTGAGCACCCGCCCGACGTCCTGCGCGACGGCCAGCTCCACCACCCGGACCGAGCCGAGCTCGATGTCGACGTCGACCACCGCGCGGACCGCGCAGAACGCGAGGCCGACGAAGGCGTCGCCCTGACCGGCCTCGTCGAGCGGCTCGGTGGGGTGCGGGCGGCACTGCGCGGTCGCCCACAGCTCCTTGCCGTCCATCGCCTCCGTGACGGTGGTCGACAGGACGCCGTCGTACGACGTGATCTTGCCGTCGGCGATCTGGAGCAGCTCGGTGGACATGCCGAACTTGTGCGCGAGGGGCTGGAGGAGCTGCGTGCGGACCATCTTGGCCGCGCGCTCCACGGCGCCGCCCGACACCCAGGTGTGGCGGCTGCGGGAGCCCGCGCCGGCGGGGGGCTGGTCGGTGTCGACCGGCGCCACGTGCACCTCGTCGATGCCGAGGGTCTCCTGGACGATCTGGCGGGCCAGCGTGGTGAAGCCCTGGCCGCTCTCGACGGCCGCGCACAGCACGGTCGCCACGCCGTCGTGGACCTTCACGGTGGCGGTGGAGACCTCGTCCGCGCCCTCCGCGCCGAGCATGTGGACCATGCCGAGGCCGTAGCCGACGCCGCGGCGCACCGCGCCCGGCTCGCCCGCGCCCTCGGGGCCGCCGGGCAGCAGCCACTCGTCCTCGGGGGTGTCCTTGGGCAGTGCGGGCAGCGGGAAGTCCTGCACCGCCTGGAGGAGTTCGGCGACCGGCGCGGGGCAGGTCACGGTCTGTCCGGTCGGCAGTACGTCGCCGGTGGCCAGGACGTTGCGCAGGC
Organism: Streptomyces mangrovisoli; assembly: GCF_000974985.2. Taxonomy (GTDB): domain Bacteria; phylum Actinomycetota; class Actinomycetes; order Streptomycetales; family Streptomycetaceae; genus Streptomyces; species Streptomyces mangrovisoli. Next base: position 56,059 of record NZ_LAVA02000024.1, read on the forward strand.
GCAGCTCCGCGGGGTCCGCGCCGAGCTTCTTGGCGAGCTTGTCCATCTGGGCCTCGTAGGCCGCGCAGACCTGCATCGCGCCCTCGCCGCGGACATGGCCGGAGGGCGGGTTGTTGGTGCGCACCGCCCAGCCCTCGATGAAGGCGTTCGGGACGACGTAGGGGCCGCACGCGAAGGAGACGGCGGCGGCCAGCGCCTCGCCGGAGGTGTCGGCGTAGGCGCCCGCGTCGAGCAGGATCTGCGCTTCGACCTTGACCAGGCGGCCCTCGGCGTCCGCGTGGTGGCGGTAGCGCAGCAGGGTGGGGTGGCGGTGGACGTGCCCGAGGAAGGACTCCTCGCGGGTGGCGGTGAGCTTGACCGGGCAGCCGGTGCGCAGCGCGAGCAGGCCGAGCGGGAGCTGGAAACCCTGGTCCTCGCGGTCCGCGGTGGCGCCCGGGACGCCGGTGACGACGATCTTGACCCGGTCGGGTTCGAGGCCGTAGCAGGCGGCGAGGGTGTCGCGGTCGGCGTGCGGGTCGGTCGAGGCGAGGTAGAGCTCGACGCCGCCGTCGGGCCGGGGCACGGCGAGGCCCGCCTCGGCGCCGATCGGCGCCGGGTCCTGGCGGCCGATGCGGTAGAGGCCCTCGACGACGACGTCGCCGACCGCGTCGGGGTCGCCGTGGCGCAGCGGGATGTGCCGGATCAGGTTGCCGTCGGGGTGCAGCGCCTCGCCCTCGAAGGCCTGCTCGGGGTCGGTGATCGGGTCGAGCACGTCGTACTCGACGATGACGGCGGCGGCGGCCATGCGCGCGGTGTCGGGGTGGTCGGCGGCGACGGCCGCGATGGGCTCCCCGTGGTGGCGTACGACCTCGGAGGCGAACACCGGCCGGTCGGCGCGGCCGCGCCCGTGGAAGGGGTTGCCGGGCACGTCCTCGTGCGTGACGACGGCGCGCACGCCGGGCATGTCGAGCGCGTGGGAGGTGTCGATGGAGACGATGCGCGCGTGCGGGTGCGGGGAGCGCAGCACGGCGCCCCACAGCAGCCCCTCGGCCCACAGGTCCGCCGCGTACGGGAAGGTGCCCTCGGTCTTGGCGCGGGCGTCGGCGGCGGGCAGGGAGGCCCCGAGGCCGTGCGGCAGCGGCTCGGCGACGGGGGTGGTCTCGGTGGTGGCCGCCGCGAGGGCTTCGTTGCTCAACGCTGGCCTCCGTCCTGGCCGTAGGAGCGGTCGTGCGGTTCGAAGGCCGAGGGGTGGACGCCACCGGCGCCCGGGCCCGCCTGGTGCGGGATACGGGCCTCGTCCCCGTCCTGTTCACCGGCCTCCGCGGCGGCGTACGCCTCGCGCTCGGCGACGACCTCCTTGACCGCGTCCAGGACGCCCCGGTAGCCGGAGCAGCGGCAGAGGTTGCCGCACAGCGCCTGGCGGGTCTCCAGCTCGGTGGGGGCGGGGTTGCCCTCCAGCAGGTCGTGCAGGGTCATCGCCATGCCGGGCACGCAGAAGCCGCACTGCACGGCGCCGCACCGGGCGAGCGCGCGCTGCACGTCCGAGGGCTGCCCGTCGGCGGCCAGGCCCTCGACGGTGCGCACCTCGCTGCCGGCCGCGGTGACCGCGGGCACCAGGCAGGAGGCGACGAGCCGGCCGTCGACCTGCACGTTGCAGGCGCCGCACTCGCCCTGCGAGCAGCCGTCCTTGGCGCCCGCGAGGCCGAGCCGCTCGCGCAGCACGTACAGCAGCGACTCGCCGATCCAGGCGTCGGTGACCGGGCGGTCGGCGCCGTTGACGCGCAGCGTGTAGGAGGCGAGCGGGTGCTCGTCCTGGAGCGGCGCGGGGTGCTCGTCGTCGGCGGGGGCGTGCGCGGCTGGGTCGCCGGGCGTGTCGTCGGCGGGCTCGTGGGCCGGGTCCGCCACGGGCCCTGCGGCGGCCTCGTGCTCGCGCGCCGGCTCCCCGGCCCCGGGGCGCCCGGTGAGGCCGCCGGCGGGCCCCTCGGAGGCCGCTGCGGCCTCGCGGGGGGCGTCGGGCGCGGTGGCCCCGTGCCGGTCGTCGTCGTGCCGGTCGCCGCCGGCCCGCCCGGGGGCGGGGTGCGCGGGGCCGGTCCCGGGGGCGCCGGCGGCGGTGCGGCCGGGGATCCCGGTGCCTTCGGTGCCGTAGCCGTGCGGCGGGGTGTGCTCGCCGCCGTGGCCGGCCGACGGGCGTTCGGTGCCGTAGGCCGGGGTGCTGATGGAGGTGTCCGGCGCGGGTCCGGTCGCGGTGCCCGCGGCGCCCTGGACGGCGCCGGGTCCGGCGGGGTCCTGCGGCGCGTCCTGGTTCCAGGGGCGGGCCGGGGTGTCGGTGGCCCAGGGGGCGGACGCGCCGCCGGGCAGGGTGGCGGGGGGCGTGCCGCCCCACTGCTCGACCAGCGCGGACGTGGTGAACTCGCCGGACTCGTCGGGCAGGTCGCCGCCGGCGACCGGGATCGACCACTGTCCGGTGACGTCGTGGCCCGCCGGCGTCCCGGCGTGCGGGGCGGCGGTGTCGCGGACGTCCCACTGCTGGGTGGAGGCGGGGCTGTAGGTGAACCGGTCGTCCGGGGCGCCCCCGCGCGCGGCCGCGTTCGGGTCGGGCCACTCGGCGCCGCCCGCGGGCCGGTCCCAGCCGCCCGCCTGCGGGTCGCCGGGCTCCTGCGCGGGCGCGGCCGCTATCCGCGGCGGCACGTAGCCGTGGCCGGGCGCGGCGAGCAGGGCGTCGATGCCGCCCTCGGGAAGTTTCACGAACGCCGTGGCGCCGTCGTCGTACTCGCCCTGGGGCAGCGGGTCCCAGCGGCTCCTGCCGCGGCCCGCGCCCTCCGCGTGCTGGTCGTCGGTCACGACAGCGCCCTCCCCAGTGCTCGTCGGGCCAGCGCGGCGACGGTGCGCCGCAGGTGCAGTACGGCGGGCGGAAGCTGCGGCACGGAGCCGTCCTCGGCCGGGGCCTGGTCGGGGATGCAGGCCGCGGCGACGTACTCGCCGAAGGCGGTGAGCGCCTCGGGGACGATCGCGCGGTTGTTGTCCCAGTCGATGAGCTGGGCGACCCAGTGCTCGGCCTCCAGCGGTCGCAGCGGCATCGGCGCTATGGCCCCGACGGCGCACCGCACCCCGCGCCGGGCGGGGTCGAGGACGAGGGCGACGGAGGCGACGGCCCGCCCGGGGCCGGTCCGGCCGGTCGCCTTCAGGAAGACCTGGGGCGCGTGCAGCAGCGGTACGCGCACGTAGCCGATGAGTTCGCCGCCGCGCAGCATGTCCACGCCGGCCAGCAGGTGCGAGACCGGGATCTCGCGCCGGGCTCCGGCCCGGCCGGCGATGACCAGCGTCGCCTCCAGGGCGGCGAGCACGGGGAGCGCGTCGCCGGTGGGCGCGGCGGAGGCGATGTTGCCGCCGAGCGTGCCGGCGTTGCGGATCTGCGGCGGGCCCGCGGCGCGCGCGGCGGCGGCGAGCGCCGGGATCAGCGCGGCGAAGTCGGGTCGGCCCATGCGCGCGTGCGTGAGTCCGGCGCCGAGCAGCGCGTGGCCGTCCTGGTACTGCCAGCCGCGGATCTCGCTGATCCGGCCGAGGCCGACCAGCGCGGCGGGCCTGAGCTGTCCGGAGTTGACGGCCGTCATGAGGTCGGTGCCGCCCGCCACGGGCACGGCCGCGGGCAGCGCGGCGAGCGCCTCCACGGCCTCGTCCAGCGTCGCGGGCAGGGTGACGGCCTGCGCCGCCTGCGGTGCGTGCGTGGTCAAACCGGCTGCCCCTTCCCGCTGCCCCACCTGGTCCCACCTGTGTTGCCGTACGGTACGTGCTGACAGGGCGGACGTGGCAACTCTGGCACATCTTCGCGAGCCCCGAAGACAGGGGTCCGCTAGGAGGCATTCGCCCACCTCACCGGCAGGATCGCCCATTTTCGTACGGCATTTTCGAAGTGTGTCGATTGCCACTCTTCGGTGACCTTGCCGTGATGTTCCGGCCGGCCGCCCTCCTCGCGGCGCCGGTCCGCTATCCGTCCGGGGGCGCCCCGTCCCGTGGGCGGCCGAGCACGCCGGGCCGCCGCTGCCAGGGGTGCGGTCCGCCGGGCGGCCGGTAGGCGACCCCGAGGGCGTCGAGCCGCCGGTAGTGGCCGGCCATCCGCCGCTCGAAGTCGCCGAAGTCCCGCTCCGCGGGGGCGGGCAGCTCGCTCCAGGCGACCTCGCTCACCGCGGCGAGCCGGGGGAACGCCTGGTAGTCGACGCGGGCGAGGTCCTCCATGACCTCGGTCCACACGTTGGCCTGGGTGCCCAGCACATGGCGGGCCTGCTCCTCGTCGAGGCCGGGCGGAACCGGCTCGAAGCGGTAGACGTCCTCCAGGGTGCGCACGTAGGCGATCGGCACGGGTTCGTCCGGCCCCGCGTCCTGGCGGTAGTCCAGGTACACGTACTGCTCGGGGCACATGACGACGTCGTGGCCGGCCCGCGCCGCGGCGACGCCGCCCGCATATCCCCGCCACGAGGAGACGGCCGCGCCCTCGGCGAGCCCGCCCTCCAGGATTTCGTCCCAGCCGATGAGCCTGCGTCCGCGCGCGGAGAGCCACTTGTCGAAATGGGCGATGAACCACGCCTGGAGTTCGTCCTCGTCGCGCAGGCCGAGTTCCGCGATACGGGACTGCGCCGCCCGGGACTCCTTCCACTGGTCCTTCAGGCATTCGTCGCCGCCGATGTGCACGAACTCCGACGGAAACAGCTCCAGGACTTCTTCGAACACCCCCTCGTAGAAAGCCAGGGTGGTGTCGGCGGGGGCGAGCACGTTCGCGGAGATGCCCCAGTTGTCCCAGACCGTGAGGGCGGAGGTGTCGATGACGTCGGTGTTGCCGAGCTCCGGGTACGCGGCGATGGCCGCCTGGGAGTGCCCCGGCACGTCGATTTCGGGGACCACGGTGATATGCCGCTCGGCGGCGTAGGAGACGATCTCGCGGATGTCGTCCTGGGTGTAGTGACCGCCGTGCGGGCGCTCGTCCCACAAAGGCGAGGCGCGGTGCCCGAATTTCGAGCGGGCGCGCCAGGAACCGGTCTCCGTCAGCTTCGGATGGCGGCGGATCTCGATGCGCCAGCCCTGGTCGTCCGTCAAGTGGAAGTGCAGGACGTTGAGTTTGTGCGCGGCCATCAGGTCGAGATAGCGCAGCACGCCTTCCTTGGGCAGGAAATGCCGTGCCACGTCGAGCAGCAGGCCGCGCCAGCGGAAACGGGGGGCGTCCTCGATGGCGAGCAGCGGCAGCCGCCAGGTGCGGCCGGGCAGCGGGGCGCGCCGGTGGGCGTCGGGGCCGAGCAGCTGCCGCAGCGTCTGGGCGCCCCAGAACAGGCCCGCCGGACCGCCGCCGGTCAGGTCCGCGCCGGTCTCGGTGACGGACAGCCGGTAGCCCTCCGGGCCGAGGGGGTCGGCGGGGTCCACGGTGAGCCGCAGGACGCCGTCGGCGCCGCCGTCGCCGTCGCCGGGCGGGAAGGAGAAGCCCGTGGCGGCGCCGAGCACGGCGCGCAGCCAGCGGGCGGCGCCCTCGGCGCCCGGTCCCGCGTCGAGCACGGTTGCGGGGCCGAGCGTGTAGTGGCCGTCCGGCCCGAGGGCCGTGTGCCGGGGCTCGGGGATCACGCCGGTGTACGGGGTCCCGTCGGTCGGCCCGGGACGCCGGGAGTCGTGGATCGCCTCGGCCATGTCAGTCCTGCACCGGCCCTTCGGGGCCCGAAATGTCAGGTCGCGTCACGGGCCGATGATCGCATGACTGGTCTCGACCATTCCATGGGACGAACACACGAAAGCCGTCCCGGCGGGGGCTGCGGGCTGCTTGCCTGCGGGCCGGTGGGCCCCTTCGCGCAGTTCCCCGCGCCCCTGGGCATCCCACCCGCCTGCGGCCCGGTGGGGGCTGGCCGCGCAGTTCCCCGCGCCCCTTGCGGGGCAGGGGGGTTGCTGCGTGAGGTTCGGGCGCGGGTGCGTCGTGGTGGGTCGCGCAGTTCCTCGCGCCCCTTGAGGGGCACCGGGCCGCCCACCCAGGGGCGCGGGGAACTGCGCGACCAGCCCCGACGCGCCCGCAGGCGCCGGACCCACGCCGCGGGGAACCCCCCGACTCCCGAGCCGAGCCGCAGGCGCCGACGCACGAAGGCCCCCGGATCGCGCGGAGGCGCGCCTCGGGGGCCTGTCCGTGTGGCACCGGACCCAGGGGCCGGTGCGGTGACGGGGGCTGCGGGCTACTTCTTGTCGTCGCCCTCGTCGCCGCTGCCCATGGACTCGTAGATCTCCTTGCACATGGGACAGACGGGGTACTTCTTCGGGTCGCGGCCGGGCACCCAGACCTTGCCGCAGAGCGCCACGACGGGGGTGCCGTCCAGGGCGCTCGCCATGATCTTGTCCTTCTGGACGTAATGGGCGAAGCGCTCATGGTCACCGTCGCCGTGGGACACCTGTGGTGTCGGCTCTACGAGGGTCCCCGTACCGGTGCCGCGCTCGGGCTCAAGAGTGCTCATAACAGCCAAGGGTACTGAAGGCGGCACCCTTCAGTTGAGCGAAGGGTCGTCCGGGTAGGTGGCCACCATCGCGAGTTCGCTGCGCTGGCGGCGCAGCACCTCGCGCCAGAGTCTCTCGGGGGCCGGGGAGGAGATGTCGCCCGGCTCCGACTCCACGACGTACCAGGCGCCCTCCACCAGCTCGTCCTCCAGCTGGCCGGGGCCCCAGCCGGCGTATCCGGCGAAGATCCGCAGGGAGCCGACCGCGGCGGCCAGCAGCTCCGGCGGGGCCTCCAGATCGACGAGCCCGATCGCCCCGTGCACCCTGCGCCAGCCGAGCGGGGCACCGTCCCCGTTGTCGCCCGGGATGACCGCCACGCCGAGGGCCGAGTCCAGCGAGACCGGGCCGCCCTGGAAGACGACGCCGGGCTCTCCGGCGAGGTCCGCCCAGCCCGCCAGGATGTCGCTCACGTCCACGGGGGTGGGACGGTTCAGCACGACACCGAGGGAGCCCTCCTCGTCGTGGTCGAGAAGGAGCACCACCGCACGGTCGAAGTTCGGGTCCGCCAGGGCGGGCGTGGCCACGAGCAGCCGCCCTGTGAGCGAGGACACCTCGGTCATGCCAGACATGATCCCCCATCTTCCCGCCGCATGGGGAGGCAATCGGGCTTCGCGGGTGAGGGCAGCTCAGGGCGGACGGGAGCGTCCCCGGCGCACGGGGCGGGCGGTGACCGCACGTGCCCGGTGTTCAACGGTTCGTGTTGTGACCGAGCTATGACCTACCTGGGTCGCGCTCGGGCTTACGGCAAGGGGGTGGGCGGCGTTTAGGCTGTCCCCTCAGGCTCCCCTGCCCATACTCCATGGAACGCGAGATTCATGACCGTCAACGGCTCTGACGACGTACTGCTTGTCCACGGCGGCACCCCGCTCGAGGGCGAGATCCGGGTCCGCGGTGCGAAGAACCTCGTACCCAAGGCCATGGTCGCCGCCCTCCTCGGCAGTGCGCCAAGCCGGCTGCGCAACGTTCCGGACATCCGTGACGTGCGGGTCGTACGCGGACTGCTCCAGCTGCACGGGGTGACGGTCCGTCCGGGCGAGGAGCCCGGCGAACTGGTCCTGGATCCCACGCACGTGGAGAGCGCGAACGTCGCTGACATCGATGCCCACGCGGGCTCGAGCCGCATCCCGATCCTGTTCTGCGGGCCGCTGCTGCACCGTCTGGGCCACGCGTTCATCCCGGGCCTCGGCGGCTGCGACATCGGCGGCCGGCCCATCGACTTCCACTTCGACGTGCTGCGGCAGTTCGGCGCGACCATCGAGAAGCGGGAGGGCGGCCAGTACCTGGAGGCGCCCAAGGGCCTGCGCGGCACGAAGATCCGGCTGCCGTACCCGTCCGTGGGCGCGACGGAGCAGGTGCTGCTGACGGCCGTGATGGCCGAGGGCGTCACCGAGCTGTCCAACGCGGCCGTGGAACCGGAGATCGAGGACCTGATCTGCGTTCTGCAGAAAATGGGCGCGATCATCGCGATGGACACCGACCGCACGATCCGCATCACCGGCGTGGAGAGCCTCGGCGGCTACACCCACCGGGCCCTGTCGGACCGTCTGGAGGCCGCGTCCTGGGCGTCGGCGGCGCTGGCGACCGAGGGCAACATCTACGTCCGCGGCGCGCAGCAGCGCTCGATGATGACGTTCCTCAACACCTACCGGAAGGTGGGCGGCGCCTTCGAGATCGACGACGAGGGCATCCGCTTCTGGCACCCGGGCGGACAGCTGAAGTCCATCGCGCTGGAGACGGACGTGCACCCCGGCTTCCAGACGGACTGGCAGCAGCCGCTGGTGGTCGCCCTGACGCAGGCCACCGGCCTGTCGATCATCCACGAGACGGTGTACGAGTCCCGGCTCGGCTTCACCTCGGCGCTGAACCAGATGGGCGCGCACATCCAGCTCTACCGCGAGTGCCTCGGCGGCTCCGACTGCCGCTTCGGGCAGCGCAACTTCCTGCACTCCGCGGTGGTGTCGGGCCCGACCCGGCTCCAGGGCGCCGACCTGGTCATCCCGGACCTGCGCGGCGGCTTCTCGTACCTGATCGCGGCCCTGGCGGCGCAGGGCACCTCGCGGGTGCACGGCATCGACCTGATCAACCGCGGCTACGAGAACTTCATGGACAAGCTGGTGGAGCTGGGCGCGAAGGTCGAACTCCCGGGCAAGGCCCTCGGCTAGAACGCCACAGACCGGCGCACCGGCCCGGCCGGGCCTCCTCCCGGCTGGGGGTCCGGGGGTCATCCCCCGGGCAAGCACAGCATGGACAAGCTGGTGGAGCTGGGCGCGAAGGTCGAACTCCCGGGCAAGGCCCTCGGCTAGAACGTCCGTATACGCCGAGCGGGGCGGCCCCTGGATCAGGGGCCGCCCCGCTCGTGTCTGTCGATGTCCGCGCCCGGTCGCGGCTGCCTCCCGAGGGGCCCGGTGAGCCGCGCGGCTGTCCTACGACGGCCCGCGGGCACCCGGGGCGCTCTGCGGAGCGCCGGCCGGTCCTGGGCGGCGGAGCGCCCGACTAGCCCTTGGCGGCTTCCTTGAGCTTGCTGCCCGCGGAGACCTTCACGCTGTAGCCGGCCGGGATCTGGATGGGGTCGCCGGTCTGCGGGTTGCGCGCGGTGCGAGCGGCACGGTGGGTGCGCTCGAAGGTCAGGAAGCCGGGGATGGTGACCTTCTCGTCGCCCTTGGAGACGATGTCACCGACCACCTCGGCGAACGCGGCCAGAACGGCGTCGGCGTCCTTGCGGGTCACCTCGGCGCGGTCGGCCAGCGCGGCCACCAGCTCACTGCGGTTCATGTTGTTACTCCCGTGTTTTTCTTGCCGTTGGGGTGTGCCAGGCGGCAGCGCCGCGGTCAGGCACAGCGAAGCCGATGCTCGCGCCCAGGGACGCATCCTGCCCCTACCTGCGGCGGGAAAGCCAATCCGGCACCCGTAGGAGTCGTGAGAACACCCTGGGGAGTCACACGAAGCGCCCGCTAGGCCGTCACCCTAGAGGGCACCCGACGGCGGGCGGTTCCGCGACGCGCCGGTACGGGCGGCCGCCGTGGCGATCCTCACAAGCCCCCGTACCCGCGTGATCGCGGTCCACACCGCCGTACCGCCCGCCCGCGGCGCTACGACGCCGACGCGCCGGCCGCCTTCGCCGCCTCGCGCACCGCACCCGCCACCGCGCCCGCGACCTTGTCGTTGAAGACGCTGGGGATGATGTAGTTCGGGTTGAGCTCGTCCTCGGTCACCACGTCGGCCAGCGCCTTCGCGGCCGCGAGCATCATCTCGGTGTTGACCGTGCGGGACTGGGCGTCCAGCAGGCCGCGGAAGACACCCGGGAAGACCAGCACGTTGTTGATCTGGTTGGGGAAGTCGGACCGTCCGGTGGCGACGACGGCCGCCGTCTGGCGGGCGATCGCCGGGTCCACCTCGGGGTCCGGGTTCGCGAGCGCGAACACGATCGCGTCGTCCGCCATCGCGGCCACGTCGGCGCCGTCGAGCACGTTCGGGGCGGAGACTCCGATGAAGACGTCCGCGCCGCGCACGGCCTCCTTCAGGGTGCCCGTGAGGCCCTCGTGGTTGGTGTTGTCGGCGATCCAGCGCAGCGCCGAGTCGGGGGCCGCGGCGACCAGGTCCTCGCGGCCCGCGTGCACGACGCCGTGGATGTCGGCGACGACGGCGTTCTTCACACCGGCGGCGATCAGCAGCTTGAGGATGGCCGTGCCGGCCGCTCCCGCGCCGGACATGACGACGCGGATGTTCTCGATCGGCTTGCCCGTGACGCGCAGCGCGTTGGTGAGCGCGGCGAGCACGACGATCGCGGTGCCGTGCTGGTCGTCGTGGAAGACGGGGATGTCGAGGGCCTCGCGCAGCCGCGCCTCGATCTCGAAGCAGCGCGGGGCGGAGATGTCCTCGAGGTTGATGCCCGCGAAGCCGGGGGCGATGGCCTTGACGATCTCGACGATCGCGTCGGTGTCCTGGGTGTCCAGGCACAGCGGCCAGGCGTCGATGCCCGCGAACCGCTTGAACAGGGCCGCCTTGCCCTCCATGACCGGCAGGGCGGCCTTGGGGCCGATGTTGCCGAGACCGAGCACCGCGGAGCCGTCCGTCACGACCGCAACGGAGTTGCGCTTGATCGTGAGGCGCCGGGCGTCCTCGGGGTTCTCCGCGATCGCCATGCACACGCGGGCCACGCCCGGCGTGTAGATCATGGACAGGTCGTCACGGTTGCGGATGGGGTGCTTGGACTGCATCTCGATCTTGCCGCCGAGGTGCATCAGGAACGTACGGTCCGAGACCTTGCCCAGGGTGACGCCCTCGATGCCGCGCAGCTGCTGGACGATCTGGTCCGCGTGCGCGGTCGAGCTGGCCGCGATGGTGACGTCGATCCGCAGCTTCTCGTGGCCCGAGGCCGTCACGTCGAGGCCGGTCACCGAGCCTCCGGAGGACTCCACAGCGGTGGTGAGCTGCGAGACCGCGGTTCCGCTCGCCGGCACCTCCAGCCGGATCGTCATCGAGTAGGAGACGCTGGGCGCCGTTGCCATGGCCGACTTCCTCTTCACCGTGTCGCGTAAATGTGCCGTCCGATCGTCGCACCTACCGCCCGGTAGGCGTTAGCCGGGCCGGTATTGCGAACTTTTTGTTCACCGGGCGGCAGGAGACGGGAAAAAGACCCGGGACGAAAAGAGGCCCACGTCACATCCGACGTGGGCCTCCTCGAAGGCTATGACACCGACCCGCCATGCTCGCCTCGCGGCAAGTGGTCGCTCGTGGCGACGAAGGTTGGGCCCGGGGGCTTGGATCGAGCCGGTGTCACACCCAGGCTAACAAACGGATCCCCGCGGGCCATTCCCGTCCGCCCCATTCACAGGAATCAGTCCCCCATCAGGCCGGATCCCGGTTCCCGGTCGGCCCCCATCAGGCCGGATCCCGGTTCCCGGTCGGCCTCTCGTCAGGACCGGTCCCGGTCCCCGGTCAGTCCCGCAGCAGGTCGGGCACCCCGTTCGCGTCCGGGTCGTCCCGGTCCGCCGAGACCACCGTCAGCTGCTGGGTGGCCCGGGTCAGGGCGACGTAGAGCACCCGCAGTCCCGCCGGACTCTCGTCGGCGATCTCCGCGGGGCTGACGACCACCGTCGCGTCGTACTCCAGGCCCTTCGCCTCCAGGCTGCCGAGCGCCACCACGCGGTCGCCGAGCCCGGTGAGCCAGCGCGCGGCCTCCTCGCGCCGGTTCATGGCGACGACGACACCCACGGTGCCGTCGACCAGGTCGAGCAGCCGCTCGGCCTCGGCGCGCACGGTCGACCCCAGGGAGTCCGCCACCACCCCGAAGCGCGGCTGTACGCCGGTGGAGCGCACCGCGGACGGGGATGTCGAGCCGGGCATCGCGAGGGCCAGCACCTTGGCGGCGAGGTCGGCGATCTCGGACGGGTTGCGGTAGTTCACGGTGAGCTCGAAGCGGCGGCGCGGACGGCTGCCGAGGGCCTCGTCCCGTGCCTCGGCCGCCTCGTCCGGGTCGGACCAGGAGGACTGGGCCGGGTCGCCGACGACCGTCCAGGTGGCGTGTCGGCCGCGGCGGCCGACCATGCGCCACTGCATCGGCGTGAGGTCCTGCGCCTCGTCGACGATGACATGGGCGTACTCGGTGCGCTCCTGGGCCAGGCGCTCGGCGCGCTCGCGCTGCGTCTCCTCGCGCACCGGCATCAGCTCCTCCAGGCCGGTGAGCTGGTCGAGCGGGTCCAGTTCTCGTCTCTTGCGGGGGCGGGCCGGGGTGCCGAGGATCGCCTGGAGCTCGTCGAGCATGGCGATGTCGTGCACGGTGAGCCCCTCGCGGCGCAGCGAGCGGGCCACCCGGCGGACCTCGCCGGGGTTGAGGACGCGGCGCGCCCAGCGGCCGAGGCGGCGCTCGTCCGCCATGGCCGTGAGCACGCCGCGCGGGGTCAGCTCGGGCCACCACGCGTCGAGGAACTCCAGGAACGCGTCCTCGGAGGTGATGTCCTCGTCGAAGGAGGAGCGCAGTTCGGCGGCGAGCTCGGGGTCGCTGTGCCGGCCGGCCGCGCCGGACTGCTCCCACAGGGCGTCGAGCAGCAGCTTGCGGGCGCGCGGGCGCAGCAGGTTCACCGGTGCGGTGCCGCCGAGGACGGCGTGCCGGATGCGCTGGAGCGCGTCGGCCTCCAGCTCGAGACGGCGTCCGAAGGCCACCACGCGCAGCCGGGTGGGCGGCTCGCCGGCCTCCAGGGCGCCCCGGGCCGCCTTGCGCAGCACCTTCAGCATCCGCGAGGAGCCCTTGGCGCGGGCGGTCTGCGGGGAGTCGTACAGGGTGGCCTCGGCGCCGTCGACGAGGGAGCCGATGGCACGGATCGCGACCTGGCCCTCCTCGCCGAGGGAGGGCAGGACGCCCTCGGTGTACGCCACCAGCAGCGGCGTCGGCGAGACGATGAGGATGCCGCCCGCGTAGCGGCGCCGGTCCTGGTAGAGCAGGTAGGCGGCGCGGTGCAGGGCGACGGCGGTCTTGCCGGTGCCGGGGCCGCCCTCGACATAGGTCACGGACGCGGCGGGGGCGCGGATGACCAGGTCCTGCTCGGCCTGGATGGAGGCGACGATGTCGCGCATGGTGTGGCCGCGGGCCTGGCCGAGGGCGGCCATGAGGGCGCCGTCGCCGATGACGGGAAGCGTGTTCCCGTCGAGGAAGGCCGTCAGCTCGGGGCGCATCAGGTCGTCCTCGACGCCGAGGACCTTGCGGCCCTTGGAGCGGATGACCCGCCGCCGCACCACCCGGCCGGGTTCGACCGGGGTGGAGCGGTAGAACGGGGCGGCCGCCGGGGCCCGCCAGTCGATCACCAGGGGGGAGTAGTCCTCGTCGAGGACGCCGATCCGGCCGATGTGCAGGGTCTCGGCGATGTCGGCGGTGTTGTCCTCGCGGACCGCGCCCTCGGCGGGCTCGACGGCGGTGTACGCGCCGTCCGGGCCCTTCTTGCCGTCCTTGCCGGGCAGCAGGTCGATCCGGCCGAAGAGGAAGTCCTCGAACTCGTTGTTCAGCCGGTTCAGGTGGACGCCCGCGCGGAAGACCTGGGCGTCCCGCTCGGCGAGCGCGCCGGGCGTGCCGACCTGGCCGCGGCGGGCCGCGTCGTGCATGAGGAACTCGGCCTCGTGGATCTTCTCCTCAAGGCGTCGGTACACCTGGTCCAGGTGTTCCTGTTCGACGCTGATCTCTCGGTCGCGCACGGAGTCGTGGCCTGCGTCGTGAACCGATCCGACCACGGTTTCCTGTTGAGCCTGAGCGGCCACCGGGCCCCCTTCTGACGTGCTGGGCAGCCGTCAACCGTACGCGAAAGGGGGCCCCGAAAGCTACGGACCGCCCGGCGCGGTTGCCGGGCGGTTCGTCGTACCGCCTGATCAGGCGTCGATCTGCACCAGCTTCTTGCCGTCGAAGGTCATGACCTCGAAGTGGTCGATCTGGTTCGGCTGGAGGGCCGCGCCGCCCTGCGCGTACAGCGGCTGCTTCGACTCCTCGGTCTTGCCGTTCGAGATGCCGTAGCCCCAGTTCGGAACCGACCAGGAGGTCATCGTCTCGCGCTCGCCGTTCTTGCCGACGGCGATGAGCGAGCACTTCTCCGGGCCCTTGACGTTGCTGAGCTGGAGGACACCCCAGGTGCCCCAGTCCTTCTTCTCCAGCGCCACGGTCGCCTTGACCTTGGTGCTCGAGTCGGTGGCGGAGACCTTGTCGGAGATGCCGGCGAAGGCGGTCTTGGCGGTGGCCGCGAGCGGAGTGGCGCTCTGGCCGGAGCCGCCGTCGTGCGCCGCCACGACCACCAGCGGGCCGCCGATGATCAGCGCGGCGGCGGCAGCGATCATGTAGAAGCTGCGCCGGCGCTTGTTCGCGCGGGTCTCCGAGACCTCGTCGACCAGCCGTTCCACCAGCCGTGGGCTGGGCTTGGCGGACAGCGACTCGCCGAGGGCGGGCGTGCCGGTGCCGGGCAGGTCGGCGAGCGCGGCCAGCATGGGCTCCATGCCGGTGAGCTCGTCGAGCTGTCGGGCGCACCAGTCGCAGCCCGCGAGATGCGCCTCGAAAGCGGTTGCTTCGGCGTCGTCGAGAATCCCGAGGGCGTAGGCGCCTACTGTTTCGTGCTCGTTCGGCACCGGAGATCCCTGCATGGCCCCTGACATACCCGAACCACCTGTTCCGAATCCCCCGTACACACTCATGCCGTCACCCCCCGCTCCTCCAGAGCCAGCTTCATCGACCGCAGGGCGTAGAAGACCCTGGAACGGACGGTTCCGCTGGGAATGCCCAGGGTTTCCGCCGCCTCGTTGACGGTACGCCCCTTGAAGTACGTCTCGACGAGGACCTCCCGGTGGGCAGGGGTCAGGTCGTCGAGCGCGTCCGACAGCGTCATCAGCCACAGCGCCTTGTCGATCTCGTCCTCCGCGGGGATGACCTCCAGCGGCGACGGATCGACCTCCTGCGGCCGGGCCTGCCGGCTTCGGTGGCCGTCGATGACGATGCGACGAGCGACCGTCACCAGCCAGGGGCGTACCGAACCGGTCGCTCGATTGAGCTGGCCGGCGTTCTTCCAGGCACGGATGAGCGTCTCCTGCACGACGTCCTCTGCTCGCTGCCGATCTCCGGCGACCAGCCTGAGGACATACGCGAGGAGAGGTCCGGCGTGCTCCCGGTACAGGGCACGCATCAACTCCTCATCTGGCTCCGAGGACTGGGACATGCGATGTCGGGCCCTCGATCCACGTTCATTGGCCACGACGGAATCCTTGCGCACGCCCACCTCCGATGTCCGGGGGATCCCCCAGTCGGTCGCTCATGGAGGGGTACGCGGGCCAACCGCATCGTGTTCAAATCGAGACGACAATTTTCTCCGGTGTGACGTGACGACCGGGACATGCGGCCACATTCCCACCTCTCGATCTTTACATTTCCGACACAGGGTCAAGATCGAGTCGGCTGCCCTCGACGCGCTGTCGGCAAACGGCGTGTAACGCAAATCACTTGGCCGCCCGCGCCACAGAAGGCGCATATCAGACACACAGCGGAGCGGCCGGCCCGGCCGGGAGGGCGTCCGGGCGCTCGTCCGCCACGGTCGGGAGCGCTCCCACGCTGGTCAGGCCCGCGCCAGGGCGGCCCTGCGGCGGTGCCGGGCGACCCGCTCCCGGTTCCCGCAGACCTCGCTGGAGCACCAGCGGCGGCGTCGGCCGCGCGAGGTGTCGACGTACACGATCGGGCAGTTGTCGCCCTCGCACTGGCGCAGCCGGGCCCGGTCGACGGGGTCGGTCAGCAGCTCGACGGCGTCCCGCGCGACGACGGCGAGCAGCGCGGCGCAGGCGGGCGGCTCGTCCAACTGCCGCACCAGCACGCCGTCCGCGCCGCGTACGGCCCGGGGCGCGGGGGGCGCGGTGCGGGCGAGGTCGTTGACCCGGCCGAGCGCGGCGTCCGGCGGGCGGCGCTCCGCGGCCGGGCCGCTGTGCACCAACTGGGCGATATGGGCGCGTAGTTCGCGGAAGCCGACCAGCCAGGAGGGGTCGGCGTGGCCGAGCGGGGTGCCCGGCGGGACCAGGCCCGCCCCGGTGATCCAGGCGCACAACGGGTCCAGGGCGTCGAACCGTTCCTCCGGATGGGCGGTCGCGAGGAGATCCAGACAGATCCGCCCGGCGTCGAAGCGCGGCTCGTACGGGGGCGTGGCCGTACCCAGTGCCATGTGCCTGTCACCGCCTAGGGTCACCCCGGTGGGTAGGGGTCGGTGAACTACTCGTCAGGGGCTCCCCCTTACAGTGCCCTCCCCCCGCCCTTGCCGGAACCCCCTGCGGCCCGGCGGAGCCCGATCGCGCAGTTCCCCGCGCCCCTGAACACCACGTCCGGCCGCGGCCCGGTGGGGTCTGATCGCGCAGTTCCCCGCGCCCCCAAAAACCACGTTCGACCGCGGGTCCGTGGGGGCTGGTCGCACCCGACCACAACCCCCAGCCACCCCCAGGGGCGCGGGGAACTGCGCGACCAGCCACCGGCAACCCGCACCCGAACAAAACCCCCAACCACCCCAGGGGCGCGAGGAACTGCGCGACCAGCCACCGGCAACCCGCACCCGAACAAAACCCCCAACCACCCCAGGGGCGCGAGGAACTGCGCGACCAGCCACCGGCAACCCGCACCCGAACACGACGCCCAGCCACCCCAGGGGCGCGAGGAACTGCGCGACCAGCCCCCACCC
>NZ_LAVA02000025.1 GCF_000974985.2 Streptomyces mangrovisoli
ACCGGTGGTGCCGTGTCAGGTGGGACCTGACCGGTGGTGCCGTGTCAGGTGGGACCTGACAGGTGGCGCCATGTCGGGTGGGGCCCGACGGGTGGTGCGGCGTCGGGTGGGGCCCGACGGGTGGTCGCGTGTCAGCTGGGCCGGACGCCGAGGGCGGGGAGGACCACGGCGTCGATGTACGCGGACAGGAACGCCTGGGTCGGCGGCTTGTCCTCCAGAATCGCGCGCGTGGCGAACCCGCCGATCATCATGTGCAGCGTGAAGTCGAGCGCCGGGCAGTCCGGACGGACCTCGCCCCGGTCGACCGCACGCTGCATGACCTGCCGGAACCCGCCGATCTCGGGATCGACGATCTGCTCGTAGAACGCCTCGCGCAGATCCTCGTTGTGGTGCATCGCCATGGCGACGCCCCGCATCAGCGCGGAGTTCCGCTCCATGGTGCAGTCGTCCTCCAGCGCCACCAGCGCGTGCAGGTCGCCCCGGAGGGACCCCGTGTCGATGTCGTCGAGATGGGCCGTCTTGCTGTGCCGCAGCGCCTTGACGACCAGGTCGGCCTTGCCGCCCCACTGGCGGTAGAGCGTCGCCTTGCTGGACCGGGTGCGCGTGGCCACGGCGTCCATGGTGAGGGCGTCGTAGCCGACTTCTCGGAGCAGGTCGAGGACGGCGCCGTAGAGCTCGGCCTCGCGCTCGGGCGTGATACGACTGCGACGCGCCGTTGCGACCTCAGTCATGGCCCTCACCTTCCACTCCGGACGACGGGCTTTCGTTCGCGTACACGATGAATGTAGCGCAGCAGATAGCGAAACGAAACCGTTTCGTACGTGTCTTGAGTCACGCCGGCGGGGAACGGGGTGCGGGAGCTAGGGCGCCGGTGGGGGCGCGCGGGCGCTCGACGGGGCGCGGGCGCACGCGGCGAGCGCGGATCGGGCGGCACACGCGGGGGCGGGTCGCGCGGGGCGGGCCGCGCTCGGTGCTGCGCGATCGGGGCGCGAGGGCGGGGCGCGCGGGCGAGGCGCGCGATCGGGCGGCGCGCGATCGGGGCGCGCGGGTGGGCCGCGCCCAGGCGCGCCCCGACGGCGCGCACCCCGTGTCCGCACGCGGGCGCGGGCAGCGCGCAAGCCGAGCGCGAGTTGCGCACCATCAGCGCGCGAGCCGGTGACGCGCCCTTCCGGCGCACGCGAGAGCCCGCGCGCCGGTTTTTCACAAGTTGCTCCGGTCCGTCCCGCGGAAAAGCATGGGGAGGTGAGCTATCTGCGCCTGCCCCACCTCAATGGCGACCTGCTGTGCTTCGTGGCCGAGGACGATCTCTGGCTGGCCGACCTCGACGGCCCGGGCCGGGCCTGGCGGATCACCGTCGACCGCACCAAGCTCGGCCACCCCCGCTTCTCGCCCGACGGCCGCCACATCGCGTACACGAGCTGGCGCAGTCTCGTACCGGAGATCCACGTCGTGCCCGTCGAGGGCGGCGAGGGCCGCCGGCTGACCTACTGGGGCAGCCCCGACACCCGCGTCTGCGGCTGGACCCCGCCCGCCGAGGACGGCGCCGCCGAGATCCTGGCCGTCGCCTCCCACGGCGAGCCCTTCTCCTACTACATGTGGGCCTACAAGGTCGCCACCGACGGCGACCCCGGCCGCAAGCTCCCCTGGGGTCCGGTCTGCGACATCCAGGTCGCCGACATCGAGGACGAGCGCCGCACCCTCCTGCTGACCGGCACCCCGCCGCACGAGCCCGCCGCGTGGAAGCGCTACCGCGGCGGCGCGACGGGCCGCCTCTGGCTGCACGGACAACGGCTGCTGCCCGGCCTGAACGGGCATCTGCACTCTCCACTCTTCGTGGGCGGCCGGATCGCTTTCCTCTCCGACCACGAGGGCGTCGGCAACCTCTACTCGTGCGCCTACGACGGCTCCGACCTGCGTCGGCACACCGATCACGACACCTTCTACGCCCGCCACGCCGCCGGCGACGGCACCCGGGTCGTCTACCAGTGCGCGGGCGACCTGTGGATCGTCGACGACCTCTCCGCCGGCTCCGAGCCGCGCCGCCTGGACGTGCGCCTGGCCGGTCCGCGCGCCGGCCGCCGCCCCTACCAGGTGCCCGCGGCCCAGCACGTCGACGGCATCTCCGTCGACGAGACCGGGCGGGCGAGCGCGGTCGTCGTCCGCGGCAGCCTGTACTGGCTCACCCACCGCGACGGACCGGCGCGCACCATCACCGACACGCCCGGCGTGCGCGTCCGGCTGCCGGAGATGCTCGGCGAGAGCGGGCAGGTCGCCTACGTCACCGACGCCGACGGCGAGGACGCGATCGAGATCGCGCACCTGCCGCGCGCGACCGGTGACCGCGAGCCCCGGCGGCTGGCCTCCGGCGAGCTCGGCCGCGTACTGGAACTGGTCTCCGACCCCGACGGCGAACGGCTGGCCATCGCCGCGCACGACGGACGGCTTCTCCTCCTCGACTCGACCGAGGACTCCAACGGAGAGGTGACCGAGCTGATCCACTCGGTCAACGGCCCCGTCCGCGACCTCGCCTTCTCGCCGGACGGCGCCTGGCTGACCTGGTCCCACCCCGGCATCGGGCGCACGCTGCGCCAGATCAAGATGGCGCGGATCTCCGGCCCGCAGCCCGCCGGCCGGCTGATCGTCGACGTCACCGACGGCCGCTTCGAGGACGAGAACCCCGTCTTCACGCGCGACGGCCGCTATCTGGCGTTCCTGTCGTGGCGCGGCTTCGACCCGGTGTACGACGTCCACACCGGCGACCTCTCCTTCCCCCTCGGCTGCCGCCCCTACCTGGTCCCGCTGTCCTCGGCGACCCCCTCCCCGTTCGCGCTCAGCCCCGACGGGCGCCCCGCCGCGGGCGGCCTGGACCCGCTGGAGGACGATGACACCGGCGGCTCCGGCGAGGGCGGCTCCACGGTCACCGTGGAGGTGGAGGGGCTGGCGAACCGGGTAACGCCGTTCCCGGTCTCCGCCTCCAAGTACTCGGCGCTGTACCCGGTCGCGGGCGGCGGCCTGGTGTGGCTGCGCTGGCCGATCTCGGGCGCGCTGGGCGAGACGTTCGCGAACCCGTCGGACACCAGCGGCCGCCCGACCCTGGAGCACTTCAACATCGCCAAGGCGAAGAAGTCCGAACTGGTCGACCACCTCGACTGGTTCGCGGTGAGCGGCGACGGCAGCCGGCTGGTCGTGGTGGACGAGGGCGACCTGCGCGCGGTGCCGTCGAGCGAGAGCGGCGACAGCGACTCCATCACCTGGATCGACCTGCGCCGCATCCTGCACGAGGTCGACCCGGGCGCGGAGTGGCGTCAGGCGTACGAGGAGGCGGGCCGGCTCATCCGCGCCTACTTCTGGGACCCCGGGATGTGCGGCATCGACTGGGACGCCGTCCTCGCGCAGTACCGTCCGCTCGTCGAACGGGTCGCCTCACCCGACGACTTCGCCGATCTGCTGCGCGAGGTGCTCGGTGAACTGGGCACCTCGCACGCCTATGTCACGGCCGCCCGCCGCGACGAGGGCCCCCCGCACTACCAGCGCCGCCAGGGCCTGCTCGGCGCCAACCTCGTGCGCCGGGACGCCGGCTGGACGGTGAAGCGCATCCTGCCCGGCGAGTCCTCGGACTCCAAGGCCCGCTCACCGCTGGCCGGCACGGGCATCCGCGAGGGCGCGGTCCTCACCCATGTCGACGGCCGCCCGGTGGATCCGGTGACGGGCCCGTACCCGCTGCTCGCCGGGGCGGGCGGTACGACGGTGGAGCTGACGTTCACCCCGGCGGCCGGGGAGGGCCGCTCGCGCCGGGTCGCGGTCGTCCCCCTCGTCGACGAACGCCCGCTGCGCTACCAGGACTGGGTCGCCAAACGGCGTGAGGTGGTGCGCGAGTTGAGCGGCGGGCGGTGCGGCTATCTGCACATCCCCGACATGGGCGGCTCGGGCTGGGCCCAGTTCAACCGAGATCTGCGCATGGAGGTCTCCCGGCCCGCCCTCATCGTCGACGTGCGCGGCAACGCGGGCGGCCACATCAGCGAACTGGTCGTGGAGAAGCTGACCCGCACGATCCTCGGCTGGGACCTCACCCGCGACGCCCAGCCGGTGTCGTACGCCTCGAACGCCCCGCGCGGCCCGGTCGTCGCGCTGGCCGACGAAGCGACGTCGTCCGACGGCGACATGATCACGGCCGCCTTCAAACTACTGAAGCTGGGGCCGGTGGTGGGCCAGCGCACCTGGGGCGGGGTCGTCGGGATGACCGGCCGCCACCGCCTCGGGGACGGCTCGGTGATCACCGTGCCGATGAACGCGGCCTGGTTCGACGCCTACGGCTGGTCCGTGGAGAACCACGGTGTCGCCCCGGACCTGGAGATCCTGCGCACCCCCCTCGACTGGGCCGAGGGCCGCCACGCCCAGCTGGACGATGCCGTCCAACTGGCCCTGGATCTCCTGAAGACGACTCCGGCGGCCGTTCCCCCGGACCTCCACGACGTCCCGGACCGCTCCCGCCCGAAGCTTCCGCCACGGGGGGCGTGAGGCGATGGTTCGCGCGCGGGCGTGAAATGACATTCTCCGGCGCGCACTTCGACACTTCCGCCGGGCGCTCGCTCCACTTGAGGGGCGCGCACCTGAGTCAACGCACCTCCTGGCGCGGGACAACGGCTTGCACGCCGGGCGCACATGCGGCGAGGGGCGCCCCCGTGGGGCGCCCCTCGCGTCACGAGGACCTCGCGTCAGGCGTCGTAGTCCTGGGCGAAGCGGTCCTCGTCGTCGCGCTGCATGCGCTCGGACTGCTCATCCATGTTGTCCTGGCGGCGCGCACGCTGCTGCACCTGCTCCTTGGCCTGACCGGCCTTCTGGCGGGCCTGCTGCGAGCGCTGCTGGGACTGCTCCTGGAACTTGTCCTTCATACCCATGTGGGTTCACTCCTGTGGGAGATGAGATGTCGGGGCCCCCTGTCGGGGCCTCCATCAGATTCACACGGGCGGTGACCCTGCGCATGTCGATCAGTCACGCTGAGCGACGCGCTGCTGTTCATCGGCCGCGCCGCCGGCGCCGACGAGCCCCGTGCGCATCCCCTGGAGCCGCGGCGCGAACCGCCGCATCTCCCGCTGCCCGACCGTGCCGATCAGCCCCGGCAGGTAGCCGCGCACGCCCTGCATCCCGCGCAGCCACCACTGCCCGTAGACATGGCTCGCGCGCCGCTCGATCCCGGCCACGAGCCGGTCCACGGCGGGGCCCAGCGGATACGTCTTGTTCGACGGCCACGGCAGCCGCTGCCGCAACTCCCGCATGACCTCCTCCTGATCGGCACCGCGCACCATGTCCGTGTCGGTCCACGAGAGGTAGCCGACGCCGACCCGCACACCCTTGTAGCCGACCTCGGCGCGCAGACTGTGCGCGTACGCCTCCACACCGGACTTGGAGGCGCAGTACGCCGTCATCATCGGCGCGGGCGTGATCGCGGCGAGGGACGCGATCTGGAGCAGGTAGCCGCGGCTCTCCATGAGCAGCGGCAGGAAGG
Organism: Streptomyces mangrovisoli; assembly: GCF_000974985.2. Lineage (GTDB taxonomy): Bacteria > Actinomycetota > Actinomycetes > Streptomycetales > Streptomycetaceae > Streptomyces > Streptomyces mangrovisoli. The sequence continues at coordinate 5,507 of NZ_LAVA02000025.1, forward strand.
CGCGGGCCGTCACCGCGGAGCCGATGAGGTTCACCTCGATCACCCGGCGCCAGGACTCCGGGTCGGAGTCGACGAAGGGACCGCCGGTGGCGACACCGGCGTTGGCCACGACGATGTCGACCTTCCCGAAGCGCTCCTTGACCTCCCGCGCCACCCGGGACATCGCCTCCTGGTCGGTGACGTCGGCGTACCAGTGGTCGCTGTCGCCGTGCAGCCGCCCGGCGACCTCCTTGAGCGCGTCCGGCTCCAGTCCGACCAGCGCCACCGTCGCGCCGCGCGCGGAGAGTTTGCGCGCGAGCAGCTCGCCGACGCCCCGCGCCGCGCCGGTCACGACCGCGACCTGACCCTCCAGGCTCACCCTGCTCATGCGCCCTCCTTGACCTCTGCGGCCGTCACGGCCGCTCCGTCTTCCGTCACGGCCGTGCCGTCGGTCACGTCTTCAGCTTCCCCGCCGGCCGGTGCGGCCGCCAGGTAGGTACGGGCCAGCTCACGGATCTTCACCGTGACCGTCTCGGGCGCCTCGACCGGAGTCATGTGGCCGAGCCCCGGCAGCTCGGTGAGCCCCACGCACTGCGGGAGCGCGGCGACCAGTTCGCGCGCGTGCACCGGCGGGGTCAGCCGGTCGGCGGTGCCCACGATCACGGCCGTGGGCACCGTCAGCTGCCGTACGCCGTGCGCCAGATCGAGCGCCTCCAGCGTGCGCGACCAGGCGTGGCGCACCTTGCGCGGGCAGGCGTGCACGATGTGCGCGCACGCCTCGACCATGTCGGGGTCCGAACCGGCGCCCATGGTGGCGTACTTGAGGATGCGCAGCGCGACCGGCGTGACCGGGCCGAGGGGGGCGCGCGAACTCAGCACGCGCGCCGTGAGCCAGGTGCGTACACGCCCGGCGGGCAGCGGCAGCACCCGCGACTCCGCCACCAGCCGCGAACTGCCCGTGCTGCACAGCAGGACGGCGGCGGCGTGCTCCTTGAGGCGGGGGCGCGCGGCCGCGGCCATCACGGTCATGCCGCCCATGGAGTGGCCGGCGATCACGGCCTTCTCCCCGCGCGCGAGGGTGGCCGCGAGCACCGCTTCCAGGTCGTCCGCCAGCGCGTCGGTGGTGCACGCGGGGCTCGCGGGACTACGCCCGTGCCCCCTCTGGTCGTAGACGACGACCCGGTGATCGGTGGCCAGCTCGCGGACCTGCCACGCCCAGAAGGCGGTCGAGCAGGTCCAGCCGTGCGCGAGGACAACCGGGGGCGCGTTCTCGGGGCCGTGCACCTCGACATGCAACCGCGCGCCGTCGGCGGAGGTGACGGTGAGCTCGTGGGCCGCGGCGGGGGGCGCGTACGGACCGGAGGCGACGTGCGTCAGGCGGCTCACGCGGTCACCGACTTCCGGCCGGTGGAGGGCTTGCCCTTGGAGGACGGCGCGCCGCCTTCCGCAGCAGGGGCGCCCCCTTCTCCAGGGGGCGCGTCCACAGAAGGCGCGCCCCCCTCGGAAGCGGGTGCGCCCCCTCCGGCAGCAGGCGCCGGCGCGCGCAGCACCGCGTACTCCGCCAGGTCCACCCGCCGCGTCGCGCGCCGGAACTCCGCGGTCGTACCCGGCCAGATCGTCGTGTTGCGGCCGCTCGCGTCGAGGTACCAGCTGGTGCAGCCGCCGGTGTTCCACACCGTGCGCTTCATGCGCTCCTGCACCGTGCGGTTCCAGGCGTTCACGGCGCTCGGGCGGGCGTCGAGGGCGGCGCGCCCGCCGAGCACGCCCAGTTGGTGCAGATAGTCGGCCATGTAGTTCAGCTGGGACTCGATCATGAGGATCATCGAGGAGTTCCCGAGACCGGTGTTGGGGCCGATGATCGTCATCCAGTTGGGGAAGCCGGCGGCGCTCGCGCCGCGCAGCGCCTGCATGCCGTCCTTCCAGGACTCCGCGAGCGTGTGCCCGTCCGCGCCCACCACGCGCTCGGCGATCGGCATGTCCGTCACATGGAAGCCGGTGCCGAAGACGATCACGTCGACCTCGGTCTCGGTGCCGTCCGCGGCCACCACGGTCGAGCCGCGCACCTCGGCGAGCCCGCTGGTGACGACGTCGACATTCGGCCGGGCGAGCGCCGGGTAGTACTCGCTGGACAACAGGATCCGCTTGCAGCCGATGCGGTAGTCGGGCGTGAGCTTGGCACGCAGGGCCGGATCCTTGATGGCGCGCGCCATGTTGCGCTTGGCCAGCTTCTCGACGAAGCCGAGCTCGTCGGGGCGCTTGGTGAACGCCTGGACCTGTAGCTCCCTAATGCCCCACAGCATCCCCCGGCGCATCTGGGTGGTGAAGGGGAGCGCGCGGTGCAGCGCGCGCTCCGCACCGCTGATCGCGCGGTCCATGCGGGGCATGACCCAGGGCGGGGTGCGCTGGAAGAGCGTGAGCCGTCCGACCTTCGGCTGGATGGCGGGCACGATCTGGATGGCGGACGCGCCGGTTCCCACCATGGCGACCCGCTTGCCCGACAGGTCCTCGTCGTGGTCCCAGCGCGCGGAGTGGAAGACCTTGCCCGGGAAAGAGTTGAGCCCCGGGATCTCGGGAACCTTGGGATCGGACAGCGGCCCGGTCGCGGAGACCACGACATCGGCGGACAGGTTCCCGCTCGCGGTCTCGATGTCCCAGCGCAGCAGCTCGGCGTTCCAGGTCATCCGCTTGACCTCGGAGTCGAACCGCAGGTGCGGCCGCAGCCGGAAGACGTCGGCGACGTGCTCCAGGTAGGCGCGGATGTGCTCCTGCCCGGAGAAGGTGCGCGGCCAGTCGGGATTGGGGGCGAACGAGAACGAGTACAGGTGCGAGGGCACGTCGCAGGCGCAGCCCGGATAGCTGTTGTCCCGCCAGGTCCCGCCGACGCTGCCCGCCCGTTCGAGGACCACGAAGTCCGTGATCCCCTCGCGGCGCAGCCGTACGGCCGCCCCGAGCCCGCCGAACCCGGACCCGATCACCGCCACCCGGACATGCTCGTGCGCACGCCCGTCCTCGTGCTCGTGCTCGGCCATCCCGGAGCCTCCACGCATCGCATCGGACCACGCCAGTGAATACTGGCGCAATGGGACTGTAGAACAGCTCCGTACCGATGGGTAGGGGGCGGGGAGGGAAAGTTACCTGCGGTACGGACTAGGGTGCCCGTGTGGCGGAGAAGCGTGAATATCGCATGGATGAGCTGGCCGAGAAGGCCGGGATCACGGTGCGCACCCTGCGCTTCTACCGCGAGCGCAAGCTCATCCAGCCACCCCGCCGCGAAGGCCGTATCGCCTGGTACGACGACACGCACCTGGCCCGGCTGCACACCATCTCCACGCTGCTGGAGCGCGGCCACACCCTGAACGGCATCGCCGAGCTCGCGGAGGCCTTCGACCACGGCCGGGACGTCGCCGACCTCCTCGGCGTGGGCGCCCCCACCGAGGAGGAACCGGTCCGCCTCACCCCCGAGGAACTCGCCGCCCGCTTCGAGGGCGAGGTCACCCCCGAGAACCTCGCCGCCGCCCTGGACCTCGGCTACCTCGGCACCGACGGCGGCGACATCGTCCACATCAGCCGCCGGCTGCTCGACGTCTCCTCGGCCCTGGTCCGCGAGGGCATCCCGCTCGCCGAGGTCCTCCAGGCCGGCGCCCGCGTCCGCGAACACGCCGATGCCCTCGCCGCCCTCTTCACCGAACTGATCCTCCGCCACGCCCCGGAGGAAGACCTCCACCGCCTGCGCCCCCTGGCCCGCAGCGTGGTCGAGGCGGAACTCTCCCTGGCACTGGACCGCCGGATGCGCAAGCGGGACTGAGGGGCGCGAGCAGGACTGACGCCCGGAGGGGCGTGCGCGGGGGCGCGCAGATGGGCGCGCAGGGGCGCGCGAGAATCTGAGGCGCCCCCTGGGGGCGTGTCAGAGGTCGTAGACGACCGTGACCGGCGCGTGGTCGGACCAGCGCTCCCCATGCGTCGCCGCGCGCTCCACGTACGCCTTGAGCGCCCGGCTCGCGAGCCCCGGCGTGGCCATTTCGTAGTCGATACGCCATCCACTGTCGTTGTCGAAGGCCCGCCCCCGGTACGACCACCAGGAGTACGGACCCTCGGCGTCGGGGTGCAGTGCGCGTACGACGTCGACGTAGCCGCCGTCCGCCGGGTCGAGGACGGTACCGAGCCACTCGCGCTCCTCCGGGAGGAAGCCGGAGTTCTTGGTGTTGCCGCGCCAGTTCTTGAGGTCTGCCTGCTGGTGGGCGATGTTCCAGTCGCCGCAGACCACGACATGGCGTCCGTCGGCCGCAGCCCGCTCACGCAGTTCCTTGAGGTAGGCCGCGAACTCGGCCATGAAGCGCATCTTCTCTTCCTGGCGCTCCGTGCCGACCTCGCCGGAGGGCAGGTAGAGGCTCGCGACGGTGACGCCGGGCAGGTCGGCCTCGACGTAGCGCCCGCTGCCGTCGAACTCCGCCGACCCGAACCCGATCCGGACCCGGTCCGGCTCGCGGCGCGTGTACAGCGAGACACCGGCGCGCCCCTTGGCCGCCGCCGGCGCGTGCACGACGTGCCACCCTTCGGGCTGCCGGACCTGCTCCGGGAGCTGCTGCGGCTCGGCGCGCACCTCCTGGAGGCAGAGCACGTCCGCGGAGGTGGCGTCGAGCCACTCCACGAAGCCCTTCTTGGCGGCGGCGCGCAGCCCGTTCACATTCACGGAGGTCACAGTGAGCACCCCGGCACGATACCGGCACACTGGACGATGCCCCTGCCCGTCTCATGCATAGAAGTACGATCTCCCACATGAACATACGCCGCGTCCCGTTCGACCACCCCGACGCCGTCAAGCTGAACGACCAGGTACAGGCCGAGTACCACGTGCGCTACGGCGACGGGGGCGACTCCACCCCCATGGCCCCCTCGGACTTCGTCCCGCCGTACGGCGCCTACCTGATCGCCTACGACGAGTCCGACCACCCCGTCGCCACCGGCGGCTGGCGCAGCCAGAACGAGAACGGCGAGGGCAACACGGACGGCGATGCCGAGCTGAAGCGCATGTACGTGGTCGAGGAGGCCCGCGGTCTCGGCATCGCCCGGCGCATCCTGGCGGCGCTGGAGGAGGACGCCCGCGCGGCGGGCCGGCTGCGCATGGTGCTGGAGACCGGCGACAAGCAGCCGGAGGCGATCGCGCTGTACACGTCCAGCGGCTACGAGCCGTGTGCCAAGTTCGGCTACTACCGCGACTACGAGTCGAGCCGCTGCTACGCCAAGGCACTCTGAGGACGGGGTTCCTCTTCCGGCGGCACCACGGCCCGCCGGAAGGAGGACGCTCCGCGTGGTTGCATGCATGAAAGAGCCCCTGTCGGCTACTGCCGACAGGGGCTCAAAGATGCGTGGACCTGAGGGGATTCGAACCCCTGACCCCCTCGATGCGAACGAGGTGCGCTACCGGACTGCGCCACAGGCCCTTGCAACGAGTGAAACTCTAGCATCCAGATCCGGGTGCTTGGAAATCCATTCCCCGGCAGGTCAGCGACCCGGCTGCCCGGGGCACCCCAGGGGGTGACCCGGGGCACGTCGGCCGGGCCTCCGGCCGACGCGGGCGCCCGTCATTCGTTGGCCGCGCGCGGTCGGCCGTCTTCGTCGTACTGGTCGAACAGGGGCGTACGGCCGCGCTCACGCGCCCGGCGTGCGGAGGCCGCGCGGCGTGCGTCGCTGCGGCCGTCCGCCGTGGAGCGGTCGTCCGCGCCCTCCTCGTCCGCGTCCGCCTCCGGAGCGGCGGGCTGCGCCGCGTGCTCCTGCTGCTCGGGCACGACGGCGCTGGAGCGCGCCGAGCTCCAGGTGTCGGGCGCCCCGAGGTCCACCTCGGACGTGGCGCGCGGCGCGACGGGCGCGGTCACGTAGGTCGGCAGCGGTACGGGCACCGGGTCCCAGCTGTCGCCGTTGCCGGGGCGCTGGCGCTCGCGCTGCTGATCGACCCACTCGGCGTGGTCGGTCTGCTCCACGAGGGCGCGCCGGTCGGCCGCGAGCGACGACAATTCCGTGTCGGTCTGCGCCGCCGCGGCCTCGTCCATCTCGGCGGCGCCGGTGTCCACGGGGGTGCGGCGGCGCGGCTGGCGCTGCCTCTCCCGCAGTCGCTGCGCCGCGGCCTCGGCGCGGCGGCGGTCCATCTGGTAGGCGAAGCGGTGGCGTTCCTGGGAGCGCAGGTAGGCGATGTACGTGCTCAGGAGCAGGGCGGGTGCGGCGGGCGCCCAGAGGAGGGAGAGTCCGCCGACCGCCGCGACGATCGCACCGAGTGTGAAGGCGAGGAAGAGGACGACGGTGGTGCGCCGACGGCGCGCGAGCACCTTCGTGCGCCGGGCGCGCGCTGCAGCCGCCTCCGCCGAGGGCGTGCGCCGGGCGTGAGGGATCTGCTTGCGCGCCGGCGTGGACCCGGTCGCGGGCGCCGGGTTCACCGGTACCGGCGCGGACGCCTGTTCGCGCGCCGGTTCGGACACCGAGTCCGCGCGCTCCAGGCGCTCGGTGCGCTCGGTGTGTTCCGGGCGTTCGTGCTCCTCCGTCGGGACCGGGGCGTGCGCCTGCCGGCGGGTCGGAGGCATGGCGAAGGCCCGGACGTCCACCGAGTCGGTGGCCGCGTCCGGTTCGCCGGCGCCCTGCTCCCCCTCTTCGGTGGAGCGCGCCCGCAGGTCCTTGGCGTATCGGCGCTCCATGCCCGCCCGTCCGGACAGCAGCCGGATGGCGGTGCTGAAGCGTTCCGTCGGACGGGCCTCGTTCAGCTCGTCCTGCCTACGGAGCCACATCGGCACCAAGTAGGCGGCCCAGGCCCCGACAATGACTGCGTAGATGAGGCCGCTGCTGCTCACGCCTCACACGGTAGAGGGGTTTGCGTGAGGCCATCCGCCAATTGAGCCGGTGTGTCGCACGATCTGGCTGATATTTCCAGCGTTTTTTCCGACCGATGCGATCGACGGGCCATCAGGGACGTGAATTTCCACGCCCCGAGCCGATCACCCGCCGATCAATTTCGAACACACATTCAATTTTTGCAGCCTAAGCGGGATTGCCGGGAGTGTTCTGCGGATTCCTCGGCGCGCCGTTGGCGCTCGGCCGCGCGCTCTGCGCACGCCCCCGCCGCCAGCGGTTGAGCAGCCCTTCCGGGACCTCCTCCACGGTGAGCGCGAAGACGAGGTGGTCGCGCCAGGCGCCGTCGATGTGCAGATAACGCGGCCTGAGGCCTTCCTCGCGGAATCCGAGTTTCTCCACGACGCGGCGGCTCGGCCCGTTCTCCGGGCGAATGCAGACCTCGATGCGGTGCAGGCCGACGGTCCGGAAACAGTGGTCCACGACGAGCGCCACGGAGGTGGGCATCACCCCGCGTCCGGCGACTCCCTGATCCACCCAGTAACCGATGTGCCCTGAGCACATCGATCCCCAGGTGATTCCCGCGACCGTCAACTGTCCGACCAGCCGCCCCTGGTACTCGATGACGAACGGCAGCATCCGTCCCGCGTTCGCCTCGGAACGCAGGTGCCGGACCATCTGGCGGTAGGTAGGCCGGTGCGTGATCGGGCCGCTGGGCGTGGGCGGCGGGATCGTCGCCTCCCAGGGGCGCAGCCAGTCGCGGTTGCGCCGGTTCACCTCGCGCCAGGCTCGCTGGTCGCGCAGCCTTATCGGCCGGAGGACGATGTCGCCGTCCCTCAGCACGACGGGCCAGGATGGGCTGTTCAGCTCGCACCCCCCGTGGTGGCACCGGGTCTCGGGTGGTCGCCGCCGCGGATCTGGTCCACGGCGTGCGCCAGCAGGGGCGCGAGGACGGCCAGCCCGTCCTTCACCCCGCCGGTGGAGCCCGGCAGATTGACGATCAGCGTCCGGCCTGCGACTCCGGCAAGGCCCCGGGAGAGCGCGGCGGTGGGCACCTTCTCGCGGCCGTACGCGCGGACGGCCTCCGCGATGCCCGGCACCTCGTGGTCGATCACCTCGCGGGTCGCCTCGGGGGTGCGGTCGGTGGGCGAGAGGCCGGTGCCGCCGGTGGTGACGATCACGTCGTAGCCGGCCGCGGCCCCGGCACGCAGCTGCTCCGCCACCGGGTCGCCGTCGGGGACGACTCGCGGCCCGTCGACGGCGAAGCCGAGGCCCTGGAGCCCTTCGGCGATCAGCGGGCCGCCCTTGTCCTCGTAGACACCGGCGGAGGCGCGGTTGGAGGCGGTCACGACCAGCGCGCGGTACGGCTCGCGCGCCCCGGCGCTCACGACCGGCTCCAGTCGCCCGAGGCGCCGCCGGCCTTCTCCTCCACCCGTACGTCCGTGATGACCGCTCCCTTGTCGACCGCCTTGACCATGTCGATCACGGTGAGCGCGGCGACGGAGACCGCGGTGAGGGCCTCCATCTCGACGCCCGTGCGGTCCGTGGTCCGCACGGTGGCCTCGATCTCCACGGCGTCGTCCGCGACCGACAGATCCAGTCTCACACCGGACAGCGCCAAGGGGTGGCACAGCGGGACGAGGTCCGGGGTGCGCTTGGCACCCATGATGCCCGCGATGCGCGCGGTGGCGAGGGCGTCGCCCTTGGGCATGCCCTCGCCGCGCAGCAGTTCCACGACGCGTGGGGAGACGAGGACCCGGCCGCTGGCGCGCGCGGTGCGCGCGGTCACGTACTTGCCGGACACATCCACCATGCGGGCGGCGCCCGCTTCGTCGATGTGCGTCAGTCGGTCCTGCGCAGGGGTTCCGGGGGTCTCCCCCCGGGATGGCACGGTCATGGCGTGTGGCGCTCCCGGTCCGGGCCCGTCGCGGTACGGCGCGCGGGCCTGTTGTGCGCGCTACGGTACCGCCAAGTCGGCGCGGGCAGCGGACCAGGAGTGCCTTGCCGCGCTCCCGCGCGCGGGGCTCAGCCGAGCAGGACGACCTCGACCTCGGTGCCGGGCTCGACGGACTCGACGTCCTCGGGGACGACGATCAGCGCGTCGGCGAGCGCCAGGGCCGCCACCAGGTGCGATCCCGCGCCACCGACCGGGCTGACGGTCCCGTCGGCGTGGACGCCGCGCAGGAACTGCCTGCGGCCCTTGGGCGAGCTCAGCGCCTCGGCGGCGGCCAGCGTCGCCCGGGTCCTCGGCCGGTGGACGTCGGGCAGGCCCATGAGGGTGCGGATCGCGGGCCGGACGAACAGCTCGAAGGAGACGTACGAGGAGACCGGGTTGCCCGGCAGCGCGAGCAGCGGGGTGTGCTCGGGTCCGATGGAGCCGAAGCCCTGCGGCTTGCCGGGCTGCATGGCGAGCTTGCGGAAGTCGATGCCGCTGCCCGCCTCGTCCTCGTCGCCGGCGTACGACAGCGCCTCCTTGACGACGTCGTACGCCCCCACGCTCACGCCCCCCGTGGTGACCATGAGGTCGGCGCGCACGAGTTGGTCCTCGACGGTGGACCGGAGGGTCTCCGCGTCGTCGGCGACGGCGCCCACGCGGTAGGCGATGGCGCCCGCGTCGCGCGCCGCGGCGGTGAGGGCGAAGCTGTTGGAGTCGTAGATCTGTCCGGCCGCCAGCTCCTCGTCGGGCTGGACGAGTTCACTGCCGGTGGACAGCACGACCACGCGCGGGCGCGGGCGCACGCGGACGGTGCCGCGGCCGATCGCCGCGAGCAGCGCGATCTGCGGCGGTCCGAGCACGGTGCCCGCCTCGAGCGCGCGGTCGCCCGCCTTCACGTCGCTGCCCCTCGCGCGCACGTGGGCGCGTGCCTCGGCCGGCCGGTAGACGGCGACCTGTCCGGAGGCGCCCTCGGGTGCCAGGCTGCGGGCACGCATCCCGGTCACGGGGCCTTCACCGAGTCCGCCGTCGGTCCACTCCACGGGGACGACGGCCTCGGCACCGGACGGCATGGGGGCGCCGGTCATGATGCGGGCGGCCTGGCCGGGGCCGACGTGCACCTGGTCGGCCGAGCCGGCCGCGACGTCGCCGACGACCTCCAGGGCGGCCGGGAACTCCTCGCTCGCGCCCGCGACATCCGCGACCCGTACCGCGTACCCGTCCATGGAGCTGTTGTCGAACGGGGGGAGGGACACCGGCACCATGACGTCCTCGACCAGGACGCAGCCCTGGGCGTCGAGCAGTTGGAGCTCGATCGGCTCGAGGGGACGTACGGTGGTGAGGATGTCCTCGAGGTGCTCGTCCACGGACCAGACGTGGTCCGGGTCGTCGGTGCGGGTCGCGGCGCTGCTCAATGTTGCTGCATCTCCTCGGCTACGTAACTGCGAAGCCAGGTCCGGAAGTCCGGGCCCAGGTCTTCACGTTCGCACGCGAGTCTGACAATGGCACGCAGATAGTCACCTCGATCGCCGGTGTCATACCGGCGGCCCTTGAAGACGACGCCGTGGACGGGTCCGCCGACCTTCTCGTCCTCGGCGAGGTGCTGGAGGGCGTCGGTGAGCTGGATCTCGCCGCCACGGCCAGGCTCGGTCTTGCGCAGTATGTCGAAGATGTGCGGGTCCAGGACATAGCGCCCGATGATGGCGTAACTCGACGGGGCGTCCGCGGCGTCCGGCTTCTCGACGAGGCCCGTGACGCGGACGACGTCACCCTCGTCGGTGGGTTCCACGGCCGCGCAGCCGTAGAGGTGGATCTGCTCGGGAGCGACCTCCATGAGCGCGACGACGCTGCCGCCGCACTTCTCCTGGATCTCGACCATGCGCGCAAGGAGGGGGTCGCGCGGGTCGATGAGGTCGTCGCCGAGGAGGACGGCGAAGGGCTCGTGCCCGACGTGCGGGGCGGCGCACAGAACGGCGTGCCCGAGGCCCCTGGGGTCGCCCTGGCGGACGTAGTGGATGCTGGCGAGGTCGCTGGACTCCCGGACCTTGGCGAGCCGTTCGCCGTCGCCTTTCTTCTCCAGGGCCGACTCGAGCTCGTAGTTGCGGTCGAAGTGGTCCTCCAGGGGCCGCTTGTTGCGGCCGGTGACCATCAATACGTCATCGAGACCAGCCGACACGGCCTCTTCGACCACGTACTGGATCGCCGGCTTGTCGACGACCGGCAGCATTTCCTTGGGCGTGGCTTTGGTGGCCGGCAGGAACCGGGTGCCGAGGCCCGCAGCAGGGATGACAGCCTTGCTGATCCTGGGGTGCGACTGAGTCATGCCCGCAACCTTAACCGGTCGCTTTGCACGGAATCTGTAGCTCCGGTTAATTCGACGTCATATGAACGTATTAGGAAGGGTACGGTGCGACCTGTGAGTTCCCTGGGACGTCAACCCGATGCTGGCAAGCGGATGTTGCGGCGAGAGTTCCTCGCGGTGAGGAACAGGTTGACTGCCGGTGACGTACGTGTGGCATCGGAGGCGCTGGCCCGGCGGGCGCTCGAACTGCCGGAGCTGGCGGGGGCGCGCACGGTGGCGGCGTACGTCTCGGTGGGGACCGAGCCCGGGACGCTCGCGCTGCTGGACGCGCTGCGCGCGCGGGGTGCCCGCGTCCTGCTCCCCGCGCTGCTGCCCGACAACGACCTCGACTGGGGCGCGTACACCGGGGAGGGCTCCCTCGCGCGCGTGCGGCACGCGGGGCGCATGGAACTCCTGGAGCCCGCCGGCGAGCGCCTCGGCCCGGACGCGGTGACCACCGCCGACGCCGTACTGCTGCCCGGACTCGCGGTGGACGCCCGGGGCATGCGCCTGGGGCGCGGCGGAGGGTCGTACGACCGCGTGCTCGCCCGCCTGGAGAGCGCGGGCGCACGCCCCTCGCTGGTGGTGCTCCTGTACGACACCGAAGTCGTCGAGCACGTCCCCGAGGAGGCGCACGACCGTCCGGTGCACGCCGTGGTGACCCCCTCGGCCGTACGCCGCTTCGGGCAGGCGTGACGGCCTGCGTGAAGCGACCGGCCCGGTGAAGCAGTAGGCCGGCGAAGCAGTGGACGAAACGAAGTGGCCCTCCACGCGCGCGTGGAGGGCCACTTTCTCGTCCGGCTGCCGGAGTCCCGCGGACCCGTCAGGGCTTGAGGACGAGGGTGTCGCTGGTGCTGTCGTCGACGGCCTTCTTCGAGAACGACCATGGCAGCAGTTCGCCGTTGGCCCATTTGCTCGTCTGGTCGGTGTAGTGGGCGCTGAAGGCGTGACCCGAGGCGCCGGTGAGGTTGATCCACTTCGACTTGTCGAGGTCGTCGAGGTTGACCACCATGCGCATCGAGGGCACCCAGACGACGCCGTAGCCGCCCGCCGCGTTCCAGCCGGTCGCGTTGACCGTCGCCTCGCCGCCGCTGAGCTTCCAGGGGCCGCGGTTGAGGACGTACTGGATGATGTCGGGGCCGCTGGTGCCGAGGGTCTGGTTCTTCAGGAACAGGCGGTGCAGCCGGCCCCAGCTCCAGGTGTCGATGTCCTTGCCGAGCTTCGAGGTCAGCTCCCAGCGGGCGTCGATCATCGCGCGCTCGAACAGCTGGTCACGGTTGTCCGCCTTGGGGCGGGTGCCCTGGGCCGGCGTCTTCCACCAGTCGCTGTTCTCGTCGTCCATCAGGTTGCGGACCACCTCGAACCAGCGGTCGCCGCCGTCCGGCTGCGCCTGGTCGGCGTCGCGTTCGCCGCACTCGCGGACCTTGTCGGCGTCCTCGTCCACCGGGCCGGTGCTGTCGATCTTGCTGACCCAGAGGCACTGGCCCTCGACCCGCAGCTCCTTGGGGAGCTTGTTGCCGAAGGCGAGCTTGAGGATGTTGCGCCAGACCGCGTTGAAGTAGGCGGCCGCCGCCGAATCGGCGTCCTGGGTGTAGTCCCAGCCCTCGAGGAGCTTCTGCGCCTCACGGACGTCCGGGTCGTCGATGTCGATCTTCAGCAGCTTGGGCACCAGCAGCTTGGCGATCTCGCTGCTGTCGTCGAGCTGCATCTGACGCATGTCGTCGGTGGAGATCTTGCCGCCGCCCTTGATCTTCGACTCGATCAGGTCGGTGATGCGCTGGCTGCGCGTGCCGTAGCCCCAGTCCGTGGTGAGCGTGTAGGGGTACTTGTCCTTGTCGACGACGGCCTGGTTGGCGGTGACGATGTAGCCGCGTTTGGGGTTGTACTCGTAGGGCAGTTCGCTCTGCTTGATGTAGCCGGTCCACTTGTACTTCGAGTCCCATCCCGGTGCCGGGATGGAGCCGTCGTCGCCCTTCGCGCGCGTGGGGATGCGGCCCGGCAGGGTGTAGCCGATGTTGTTCTTGGTGTCGGCGTAGATCAGGTTCTGCGACGGCACGTCGAACAGGGCCGCCGCGGACCGGAACTCGCTCCAGTCGGACGCCTTGTCCATCGCGAAGACGGCGTCCATGGAGGTGCCGGCGTCGAGGGCCGTCCAGCGCAGGGCGATGCCGTAGCCGTCACCACGGTCGGGCGCGGAGGTGTCGACGGTGGCCTTCTTGCCGACCGTCACGAGTTCGTCGTCCCGGTCGGACAGCAGCGGGCCGTTGTTGGTCTCGCGGACGACGATCGTCTTCGACTTGCCGCCGGCGACCTTGATGGTCTCCTTGCGGCTCTTGAAGGGGACGGTCTTGCCGTCGTAGAGGTAGCCGTCGCCGCTGAGCTTCTCCAGGTAGAGGTCGGTGACGTCGACCCCGGAGTTGGTCATGCCCCAGGCGATGTCCGCGTTGTGTCCGATGATCACACCGGGCATTCCGGCGAACGTATAGCCGGTGACGTCGTACTGGCACTTGCTGGAGACGGTGCGGCAGTGCAGGCCCATCTGGTACCAGACGGACGGCAGCGAGGCCGACAGGTGCGGGTCGTTGGCCAGCAGCGGCTTGCCGGTGATCGTGTACTTCCCCGCGACGACCCACGAGTTGGAGCCGATGCCCTGGCCGTTCACGCCGACGGCCGTCGGGACGTTGTCCAGGAGGTTGTAGAGGCCGCTCAGCTGGCTCTGGAGCGCCGAACCCTCCGTCGAGGTGGTCGAAGTACCCGTGGTGCTCGTGGACGTCCCTGAGGAGCTCGTGGAGCCGTTCTGCTCGAACGTGCCCGTGAGCTCGTCGTACTGGCCCTCCTGGACGATCGTCTTGTTACGGCTGTACGGGTACTCCGGGTACAGGTCGGCGATCTGCTTGGGGCCGAGCCGGCTGGTCATCAGGGCGCGGTCGATCTCGTCCTGCATGTTGCCGCGCAGGTCCCACGCCATGGCCTTCAGCCAGGCGACCGAGTCGACCGGCGTCCACTTCTGCGGCTTGTAGTCGTTGGTGAACCCGAGAGCCGCGTACTCCAGGGAGATGTCCTTGCCGTCCTTGCCGGCGAGGTAGGCGTTGACACCCTCGGAGTAGGCCTGGAGGTACTTCTTGGTCGACGCCGACAGGGTGGTGTCGTATTCCTTCTGCGCCGTGCGGTCCCAGCCGAGGGTGCGCAGGAACTCGTCGTTCTTGACCTGGCTCTTGCCGAACATCTCCGACAGGCGCCCGGACGTCATGTGCCGGCGCACGTCCATCTCGTAGAACCGGTCCTGCGCCTGGACGTAGCCCTGCGCCATGAACAGGTCCTCGTCGGAGGAGGCGTAGATCTGCGGGATGCCGTAGCCGTCGCGTTCGACCTCCACGGGCCCCGAGAGGCCCTGGAGCGTGATCGAACCCTTGGTCTGCGGGAAGGAGGCCCGGACCGTGCTGATCGACCAGTACGCCCCGAAAGCAATGCCTCCGACGACGGCCAGCACCAGCACGAGCACGACAAGACGGGCTTTGCGCCCCTTCTTCCTGCCGGACTTGCCGGACGTGTCACCCGTTGTGGCGGTGGTGTTGGGGGGCATCGCTGTCCTTGCTGTCCTAACGCGAGCGGCAGGCGGTCTCGGAGTGCTGGAGCAACCATAGGCGCAGGGCTTCGCGGCGCTTGACGCGGAGTCGGGTACCAGCACGGGACGGGGTTCGATCTTGCCGTCAAAAGCGTCAAGAAAGCGTCAAGAGTTAGGTAAGGTAACGAAGTAGTTGGTGTGGGACGGCTCGCTCCGCACCGGCCCGCATGTGCGCAGCGTCCACATGCGTTCAGGGATCGAGGAAAGGTACGGCCGCTGACTGTCCACCACCTCAACCAGCTTCTGCTCGTCTGCTCGCTCGTCCTGCTCATCGCCGTCGCAGCGGTCCGGATCTCCTCGCGCAGCGGGCTCCCCAGCCTGCTCGTGTACCTGGGGATCGGCGTCCTCATCGGCCAGGACGGCATCGGCGACGTCCACTTCGACAACGCCGAACTGACCCAGGTCATCGGCTACGCCGCCCTGGTCGTGATCCTCGCCGAGGGCGGCCTCGGCACGAAGTGGAAAGAGATCCGGCCGGCCCTCCCGGCGGCCACCGCGCTCGCGTCGGCGGGCGTCGCCGTGAGCGTCGGGGTCACGGCCGCGGGCGCGCACTGGCTGATCGGGCTGGAATGGCGGCAGGCGCTCATCATCGGCGCGGTGGTGTCCTCGACCGACGCGGCGGCGGTCTTCTCGGTGCTGCGCAGGGTCCCGCTCCCCGCGCGCGTGACGGGCACCCTGGAGGCGGAGTCCGGCTTCAACGACGCCCCCGTCGTCATCCTGGTCGTCGCCTTCTCCACCTCGGGTCGCGTCGAGCACTGGTACATCCTGATCGCCGAGATAGCCCTGGAGCTGGCCATCGGCGCCGTCATCGGCTGCGCGGTGGGCTGGCTCGGCGCCTGGGGGCTGCGGCACGTGGCGCTGCCCGCGTCCGGCCTCTACCCCATCGCCGTCATGGCCATCGCCGTCATGGCGTACGCCGCGGGCGCCCTGGCGCACGGCAGCGGCTTCCTCGCCGTCTACCTCGCGGCCATGATGCTCGGCAACGCCCGGCTGCCCCACTGGCCCGCCACGCGCGGGTTCGCCGACGGGCTCGGCTGGATCGCCCAGATCGGCATGTTCGTCCTGCTCGGCCTGCTGGTGACCCCGCACGAGCTGGGCGACGACATCGTGCCCGCGCTCGTCATCGGGCTGGTGCTCACCATGGTCGCGCGGCCCCTGAGCGTGCTGCTGTGCCTCACGCCGTTCCGGGTGCCCTGGCAGGACCAGACGCTCATGTCCTGGGCCGGGCTCCGGGGCGCCGTGCCCATCATCCTGGCGACCATCCCCATGGTGAACGGCGTCGACGGCAGTCAGCGCGTCTTCAACATCGTCTTCGTCCTGGTCGTCGTCTACACCCTCATCCAGGGGCCGACCCTGCCCTGGCTGGCCCGCACGCTGAACCTGCGCGAGGGCCCCGAGACGGCCGCCGACCTGGGGATCGAATCGGCGCCCCTGGAGCGGCTGCGCGGCCACCTCCTGTCGATCGCGATCCCCGAGGGCTCGCGCATGCACGGCGTGGAGGTCGACGAGCTGCGGCTGCCGCCCGGCGCCGCCGTCACCCTCGTCGTCCGGGAGGGGCGGTCGTTCGTGCCCGCGCCCTCCACGGTCCTGCGGCACGGCGACGAACTGCTGGTGGTCGCCACCGACCCGGTCCGCGACGCGGCGGAGCAGCGCCTGCGCGCGGTCGCCCAGGGCGGCAAGCTCGCGGGCTGGCTCGGCGTGAACGGCGCGCACGGGCATTAAGGGCACGTTTCGTAGTGTTCACACCCCTGTCGATGCCAGGCGGACGCGCCCTGTGGTGCTCACTTTCACAGGTGTCCCGCGGGATCACCCCTGTACGATGAAGCCAACCTGATCGAACCAACTCTGCCTGACGCAGAGCTGGCGCGACCGTATGGCGGCCGGCGCACCCACGAGGCGAACGCCGGTATCTACCGCAGTTACGCGCACCGAGGACAGCTCTCGGCGCCCCCGCACGGGCGCGCTACCAGGTGGCAGAAAGGCACGGGCCGTGGCTCCCACGGTCTCCGACGCGTCGGCGAAGAATTCGACGACGTCCTCCCGCACCGGCTACGGACAGCTGTTGCGCACGCCCGGCGCGTGGACGTTCCTGCTTCCCGGCTTCGCGGCGCGCCAGCCCTTCGCGATGCTGACCATCTCGATCGTGCTGCTCGTGCAGCACACCACCGGCTCGTACGGCGCCGCGGGCGCCGCCGCGGCGGCCACCGGCGTCTCGATGGCGCTTTTCGCGCCGTACAGCGGGCGCCTCGCCGACCGCTACGGTCAGCGCGCCGTGCTGCTGCCGGGCGTGCTGGTGCACACCGTGAGCGGGCTCACGCTCACGTCGCTCGCGCTGGCGCACGCGCCCCTGTGGGCGCTGTTCGTGGCGGCCGTCCCCACCGGCGCGTCCGTGCCGCAGATCGGCCCCATGGTGCGCTCCCGCTGGGGCGTCGCCCTGAAGGACTCCCCCCTGATGAGCACGGCGGCGGCGTTCGAGTCCGTCACCGACGAGCTCACCTTCGTCCTCGGCCCGCTGCTGGCCACCGCGCTGTGCACCGCCGTCACGCCGGCGGCCGGCCTCGTCACGGAGGCGTCGTTGACCCTCGTCGGCGGCCTGCTGTTCGCCGCACAGAAGGGCACGCAGCCGCCCGTGGCGGCCGCCGGGCACGCGCGCGTGGAGCGCGGCTCCGCTCTGCGCATCCCCGGCGTACGCGTCCTCATCGTGGCGTTCCTCGGCATCGGCTCCGTCTTCGGGGGCATGCAGGTCTCCCTGGCCGCGTTCACCGAGTCGATCGGCTCCCCGGGGCTGAACGGCGTCCTGTACGGCGTCTTCGCCGCGGGCAACATGCTCTCGGGGATCGTGTGCGGCGCCCTCGCCTGGCGGGTCGCGCCGCAGCATCGCCTGGTCGTCGGGTACGCCGCCCTCGCGCTGACCGCGTCCGCCCTGTGGACCGCCCACTCCGCGCTGTTCCTGGCCGGGCTCGGCCTCCTCGTCGGCATGTGCATCGCGCCCGCGCTGATCACCGGCTACACCCTGGTCGAGGGCCTGGTCCCGGCAGGGGCGCGCACCGAGGCGTTCACCTGGCTGACCGGTGCGGTCGCGCTGGGACAGGCCGCCGCGGTGACCGTCGCCGGACAGCTGGAGGACCACCTCTGGGGCGGTGCCGGGTTCCTCGTGCCGATGGCCGGTACGGTGCTGGCTCTGGCGACCCTCGTGACCCTGCGTTCACGGCTCGCCCCACGCTCCACCGCGCGCACCGTCGCACGTGGCATCGGTCACCGCGCGCCGGTGACGGTGGACTGATCCCCCGGAATACGTCACTATGGATCGTCGTTAGCACTCATCGAGTGAGAGTGCCAGGAGGAAGACAGTGCCGACCTACCAGTACCAGTGCACCGAGTGCGGCGAGGGCCTCGAGGCGGTGCAGAAGTTCACCGATGACGCCCTGACCGAGTGCCCCAACTGCAGTGGCCGCCTGAAGAAGGTGTTCTCCGCCGTCGGCATCGTCTTCAAGGGTTCCGGCTTCTACCGCAACGACAGCCGCGGCTCCTCGTCGAGCAGCTCCCCGGCGTCGTCGTCGAAGTCGTCGAGCTCTGCCGGCTCCTCGGACTCGTCGAGCTCGAGCACGTCCAGCACGTCCTCGTCGTCGTCCGACTCCAAGTCGACGTCGTCGAGCTCCGCCGGCACCTCCGCCGCCTGAGATTTCTTCCGAGAACCCTGCCGTCGTACGACGGCAGGGTTCTCGGCGTTCCCTGAGCGGGGCGGTAGGGCGCGGGCGGTGCCGGGCAGGACGGAGTGCGTGCCCCAGGCGGGCCCGAGACGCTCCTGGGCCGCCCCGATACGCTGCCGTCATGGCGAACGCAGAGATCGGTGTAATCGGCGGCTCGGGCTTCTACTCGTTCCTCGACGACGTGACCGAGATCCAGGTGGACACCCCGTACGGACCGCCCAGCGACTCCCTCTTCCTCGGCGAGATCGCCGGGCGGCGGGTGGCGTTCCTGCCCCGGCACGGGCGCGGCCACCATCTGCCGCCGCACCGGATCAACTACCGGGCCAACCTCTGGGCGCTGCGTTCCGTGGGCGTGCGCCAGGTCCTCGGCCCGTGCGCGGTGGGCGGTCTGCGCCCGGAGTACGGGCCGGGCACCCTGCTCGTGCCCGACCAGCTGGTGGACCGCACCAAGTCGCGGGTGGGGACGTACTTCGACGGCCTGCCGCTGCCGGACGGTGCGGTGCCGAACGTGGTGCACGTGTCCCTGGCCGACCCCTACTGCCCCGTGGGCCGGGCCGCCGCCCTCAAGGCGGCACGCGGCCGGGACTGGGAGGCCGTGGACGGCGGCACGCTGGTGGTGATCGAGGGGCCGCGCTTCTCGACCCGCGCCGAATCGTTGTGGCACCAGGCGCAGGGCTGGTCGATCGTCGGCATGACCGGCCACCCCGAGGCGGCGCTCGCCCGTGAACTGGAGCTCTGCTACACATCGTTGACCCTGGTCACCGACCTCGACGCGGGCGCCGAGAGCGGTGAGGGCGTCTCGCACGAGGAGGTCCTTCGGGTCTTCGCCGCGAACGTGGACCGGCTGCGCGGCGTGCTGTTCGACGCGGTGGCCGCCCTGCCGGACGGCGGAGAGCGGGACTGCCTGTGCACTCAGGCGCTGGGCGGGATGGACCCGGGGTTCGAGCTGCCGTAGCCGTCGCGGTGGCTTGGTGTGATCGAGCGGGGCGGGGCGGGGCGGGAATCAAGCCGGGCCTGATGAGTCGAGCCGGGCGGCAGGCAGGCAGGCGGGCGGGCGGGCGGAGGGGGAAGTCCTCGTTCGGGTGAGGAAGTTGTCCACAACCGGTCGGTAGTACACCGGCCCGAGCGAGCGGCGGCGCGAGGCCCCATCGTGGCCTCACAGCCCGATCACTCGTCGCAGGTGGTGGTTCCCCATGCCCCTTCCCCCTCGCCCGTCCTCTCCCCACCCGTCAGCCCCTCACCCTTCAGCCCCTCACCCGTCCTCTGCTTCGTCTCCCCAGCCGCCCCCGCCCCCGTCCTTCCCGCCGCCGTACTTCTCCGCGCACCCGCCCGGCGCCGACACCCCCGCCACGTGCGAGGTGCCGCAGTTCGATCCCGTACGGGTGCGCGGCGGGCGCCATCAACTGCAGCGGCTCGTACGGCACCGCCGCCGGGCCCTGGCGGCCGGGCTCGCGGTCACCGCGGCCGCGCTCGTGGCGGCGGGCCCACGCTCCGGCGCGAACCCGCACCACGGCGAACGGGCACGCGGGCACCCGGCGGCGACACCCGCGCGGCCGCATCGCGCTGCCCGCCCGGTGACGGCGCCCGTACGGATCGCCGACGCCGCCACGGTCCGGCTGCTGCGGCCCGGTGACCGGGTCGACGTCATCGCGGCCGGCGACGAGGCCAACGGCGCGGCGGCCCAGGTGATCGCGCGGGGCGCGCGCGTCGCGGCCGTCCCCGAGCCGCTGGACGAGTCCGCCGGCAGCGGGGCCCTGGTCGTGCTGCGGGTACCGCGTTCCACTGCCGCCCGTCTGGTCGGCGCGAGCGCGACGGCACACCTGGCGGTGACGCTGTGCTGAGCCTCGTGTACCGGCTGCTGGGAGATCTCGTCCCAAATACCTTGCGCGGAAGGGGTGATTGGACAGGGGGACCGCTCCGTGCCGTAGGTTGCGGACCTGTTCGTTCCACACCCCCTGCATGCAAGGAGAGTCCCCTACGTGGCCGAGAAGAAGGGACCGAGCGTCTGGCAGGGCTTCAAGTCCTTCCTGATGCGCGGCAATGTCGTCGATCTGGCAGTCGCGGTGGTCATCGGCGCGGCCTTCACGAACATCGTGAACGCGGTGGTGAAGGGCGTCATCAACCCGCTGGTGGGTGCTGTCGGCACGAAGAACCTCGACAGCTACAGCTCGTGTCTGCAAGCCCCTTGCAAGGTGGCGGCGGACGGCACGATCCAGAGCGGTGTGCCGCTCCTGTGGGGCACGGTTCTGGGTGCCGCGCTGAACTTCGTGATCACCGCGGCGGTGGTCTACTTCCTGATGGTGCTGCCCATGGCGAAGTACCTGTCCCGCCTGGAGGCGCGCAGGAGGGCTCGCGAGGGCACGCACGAGGTCATCGAGGTGACCGAGCTGGAGGTGCTGAAGCAGATCCGCGACAGCCTGGTCGCGCAGCGTGGTCCCGGCGGCCCCGGCGGTCATGGCGGTCCCAGCCAGGGCCTGCGCTAGACGCGCGCCGACGCGGGTGCCGAGGCGCCCGCGCGGCGGCGGTGGCCGTCGGACGACGGGCTCAGAGGTGGTGGGGCGGCTTCTCGTCGAGGAAGCGCTTCAGGTCGGCGGCGCTGTCGGCCTCGCTCCGCTCGCCCCACCCGCGGTCGGTGTCGTCCGACGACTGCTGGTCCATCGGGTCGTCGAAGATCAGCGCGGTCTTCGGCCGGCTCGGCTCGGGGGTCGGGGTGCTGCTCATGCGTCCAGGGTACGGCGCCGGAGGCGACCGTCGCCCGGACCGCCGGCCCGACCTGAGCGAGGGGACGGGGCGGACCGGCGGGACCGGGCCGGGCGGGGAGCCCGGGGAGGCCGCGCCGCCCGAGGGGCCAGGCCAGGCCAGGCGGACCGGGCTGTGCGGCGGCGGTTCCGTGCCGGACGCGGACGGCTCCGCACCCGCGGGCCCGTGCCGCTCAGACGGCGTTCAGACCGTGAGCGGCGAAGATGCTCCGGGCCAGGTTCGTCTGCTCGGTGGTGGGTACGGGGGTGTCACTCAGGGTGAACGGCCTGTGCAGCGCACGCCATTTGGCCTCGCCCAGCTTGTGGAAGGGCAGCACGTCGACCCGTGTGACATTGCCGAGGGACGCGGCGAACGCGGCCACTCCGTCGATGTTGTCCGGGTGGTCGGTGAGGCCCGGGACGAGCACGAACCGCACGTGGACCTCCTTGCCGAGGTCGGCGAGGCGCCGGGCGAAGGCGAGGGTCGGGTCGAGATGGCGGCCCGTGACCCGCTGGTAGGTGGCGCGGTCCCAGGACTTGATGTCCAGCAGGACGAGATCGGTGTCCCGCAGCAGCGCGTCGGTCGCCCGCGAGCCGAGGAACCCGGAGGTGTCCAGGGCGGTGTGCAGCCCGAGTTCGTGCTTGAAACGGTGGAGCAGCTCGCCGGTGAACACCGGCTGGAGCAGCGGCTCGCCCCCGCTGATGGTGGCGCCGCCGCCTGCGGCCGCGATGAAGTGCGTGTACCGGGAGGCCTCGGCGACGACCTCGTCGGCCGTGGTGCGCTTGCCGTCGCGCATGCGCCAGGTGTCGGGGTTCTGGCAGTACAGGCAGGTCAGCGGACAGCCGGACAGGAAGACGACGAACCGGCTGCCGGGGCCGTCGACACCGGTCGACAGGTCCCACGAGTGGACCGACCCCACGACCGGCCGCTGCATGACTGCGGCGGCCGGGGTGGCGGGGGCGGACAGCGCGGCGGGCGGGCGGGCCGCCCGCGGCGGCGTGGCCGCCGCGGGCGCAGGAAGCGCGGTCATCGTTCCTCGCTCTCAGAGCGAACCGTGGAAGGTCCGGTTGATGACGTCGAGTTGCTGCTCGCGCGTGAGGCGGACGAAGTTGACGGCGTAGCCGGAGACCCGGATGGTCAGCTGCGGGTACTTCTCGGGGTGCTCCATCGCGTCCTGGAGGGTCGCCTTGTCGAGGACGTTGACGTTCATGTGGAAGCCGCCTTCGGCCATGAAGCCGTCGAGCACGCCGCTGAGGTTGCCGACCCGTTCCTCAGGGCTGCGGCCCAGGGCGCCGGGGGTGATCGTGTTGGTCAGCGAGATGCCGTCCTCCGCGTCGTCGTACGGGAGTTTGGCGACGGAGAGCGCCGCGGCGATGTAGCCGTGCTGGTCACGGCCGTTCATCGGGTTGGCACCGGGCGCGAAGGGGGTACCGGCGCGGCGGCCGTCGGGCGTGTTGCCGGTCTTCTTGCCGTAGACGACGTTCGAAGTGATCGTCAGCACCGACTGGGTGTGCACCGCGTTGCGGTACGTCGGGTGGCGGCGGACCTTTTCCATGAACTCGTGGACGATCCAGCGGGCGAGGTCGTCGGCCCGGTCGTCGTTGTTGCCGTACGCCGGGTAGTCGCCCTCGACGACGTAGTCGACGGCGAGACCGGTCTCGTCGCGGACGACCTTGACGCGCGCGTGCTTCATGGCGGACAGCGAGTCGGCGGCGACGGACAGTCCGGCGATGCCACAGGCCATGGTGCGCAGGATCTGCCGGTCGTGCAGGGCCATCTCGAGCCGCTCGTAGGCGTACTTGTCGTGCATGTAGTGGATGATGTCGAGCGCCTGGACGTAGGTCTTCGCGAGCCAGTCGAGCATGATGTCGTAGCGGGCGAGGACGGTGTCGTAGTCGAGCTCGTCGTCGGTGATCGGCTCGAGGCCCTCGACGATCGTCTTGCCGGACATCTCGTCGCGGCCGCCGTTGATGGCGTACAGCAGGGCCTTCGCGACGTTGACGCGGGCTCCGAAGAACTGCATCTGCCGGCCCATGGCCATGGCGGAGACGCAGCAGGCGATGGCGGTGTCGTCGCCGTACTTGGGCCGCATCAGTTCGTCGGACTCGAACTGCAGGGCGCTGGATTCGATGGCGATCTGCGAGGCGAACCTCTTGAACGGCTCGGGCAGGCGCTGCGACCAGAAGACGGTGAGGTTCGGTTCGGGGGCGGGGCCGAGGTTGCGCAGGGTGTTGAGGGCGCGGAAGGTGGTGCGGGTGACGAGGGGGCGCCCGTCCTCGCCGATGCCGGCCATCGACCAGGTGACCCAGGTGGGGTCGCCGGAGTAGAGCTCGTTGTACTCGGGGGTGCGCAGGAAGCGCACGATGCGCAGCTTGATGACGAAGTCGTCGATGAGTTCCTGCGCCTCGGTCTCGGTCAGGGCGCCGGCTTCGACGTCCCGCTGGAGGTAGACGTCGAGGAAGGCGTCGATGCGGCCGATCGACATGGCGGCGCCGTTCTGTTCCTTCACGGCGCCGAGGTAGGCGAAGTAGAGCCACTGGACGGCCTCGCGGCCGGTGCGGGCGGGGCCGGAGATGTCGTAGCCGTAGGAGGCGGCCATGGCCTTGAGTTCGGCGAGGGCCCGGATCTGCTCACTGGTTTCCTCGCGTTCCTGGATGACCTGCTCGGTGGGCCACTCGGCGTCGAGGAGGGCCTTGTCCGCCTTTTTGGCGGCGATGAGCCGGTCGACGCCGTAGAGGGCGACGCGGCGGTAGTCGCCGATGATGCGGCCGCGGCCGTAGGCGTCGGGCAGGCCGGTGATGATTCCGGAGGAGCGGCAGGCGCGGATCTCGGGCGTGTAGGCGTCGAAGACACCGTCGTTGTGGGTCTTGCGGAGCTTGGTGTAGATCTCCCGGACGGCAGGGTCGGGCTCGTAGCCGTAGGCGCGCAGGGCGCCCTCGACCATGCGCCAGCCGCCGTTGGGCATGATGGCGCGCTTGAGCGGGGCGTCGGTCTGGAGGCCGACGACGAGGTCGAGGTCGCGGTCGATGTAGCCGGGTGCGAAGGCGTCGATGCGGGAGGGGGTGCTGACGTCGACGTCGTGGACGCCCCGCTCGATCTCGGTGGGGAACATCGCGAGGAGCTTGTTCCAGACCTTCGTGGTGCGCTCGGTGGGGCCCGCGAGGAAGGCGTCGTCACCCTCGTAGGGGGTGTAGTTCTGCTGGACGAAGTCGCGCACGTCGATGGAGTCGCGCCACAGGCCCCCGCGGAATCCCTTCCAGGCGCCGTCCGGCGTCGTGCCGGGCGCCGTCGGCGGCGTGGCAGGCACCGCAGTCGTGGATTCCGTCGGAGTGGCAGTCATGGCCGGCACCTTCCGCATCGCTCGGTGAATACCCATCCATTGCACGCCCGCGGCGCCGCGGCGGGGCACGGCAACCGTCCTCGATCGGGGGCCGAAGGTCCCGGGTCGGGCGGGTGGGGTCGACGCAGGCACGCTCTGACCTGTACGTTCTCCCGCCCCGCACGACTCCCGTCCACTTGTGAACGTCTTCACAAGATTTTCCGGTCGTTGTCTGCTGTGCTGGGAGCCATGACGTCACGTTCGGACTCCTCGCCGGCCGCGGGCGCGCGCCCCCGGCCGGGCGGTCTGCGCAGGCTCACCGCACGCGGCCGGGACGAGGCCCACCGGGCCTCCACACCGCTCGAGCTCTTCTTCGACCTGTGTTTCGTGGTGGCGATCTCCCAGGCGGGCGTGGAACTGGTGCACGCCCTCGCCGCGGGGCACGCGGGCACCGGCCTCCTGAACTACGCGATGCAGTTCTTCGCCATCTGGTGGGCCTGGATGAACTTCACGTGGTTCGCCTCGGCGTACGACAACGACGACCCGCTGTACCGGATAGTCACCCTGGTGCAGATCGCCGGCGTGCTCGTGCTGGCCGCCGGGGTCTCCCAGGCCTTCGACAGCCATGACTTCTTCGTGGTCTGGCTCGGCTATCTGATCATGCGCCTGGCGATGGCGACGCAGTGGCTGCGCGCCGCGCGGGACGCCGAGGGCGCGGAGCGGACGATGGCGCTGCGGTACGCGACGGGCGTGCTGCTGTGCCTGGTCGGCTGGCTGGGCCTGGTGCTGCTGCCGGAGCCCGCGCGCCCCTGGGTGTTCCTCGTGATGGTGATCGCAGAACTGTGCGTGCCGCTGTACGCGGAGCGCGACTACGCGACCGCCTGGCACCCGCACCACATCTCCGAGCGGTACGGCCTGTTCACGATCATCGTGCTCGGCGAGACGATCGCGGCGGCCACGGTGGCGGTGAAGTCGGCCGTCGACGAGCACGACGCGCTGAGCGATCTGCTGCCGATCGCGGCGGGCGGGCTGCTGATCGTGTTCTCCGCCTGGTGGATCTACTTCGTGGTGCCGATCCACGGGCACCTGCGCTCCAACCGGCAGGCGTTCCTGTGGGGCTACGGCCACTACCTGATCTTCGCGTCGGCGGCCGTGATCGGTGCGGGTCTGGAGGTCGCGGTCGAGGAGGCCGTGGGCACGGCCCACATCTCCACGCTGGCCGCCTCGTCGGCGGTGACCCTCCCGACGGCGCTGTACCTGCTCACCGTGTGGGCGCTGCACTCCCGCCACTTCAAGGTGGGCATCGCCCAGCAGGCGGTGCTGCCGGTCACGGCGCTCCTGGTCATCTGCTGCACCTTCCTGCGCGACTGGGCGGTCCTCGCGGCCGGTCTCGTGTGCGCGCTGGCCGTGGCGGTCGGCACGACGCTGACGGCGCGGACGGCGTCCGCGGGGAGTGCGGCGGAGGCGGACGCGCCCGCCGCGTGATTGCGGCCGGGACGGCACGAGCCGACCGGGGTGAGGGGCTCCGGCCGGGGCAACCGGAGCCGGCCGGGGCCATCGGATCCGGCCGGCGCCTCGGGGCCTGGGCGAGACTGAGCTCATGACAGTCGACGCTTTGACGGACGTCGCGGGCCTGCGGGTGGGGCATGCCACCCGCAGGGGCGACGGGTGGCTCACCGGCACGACGGTCGTCCTCGCTCCGCAGGACGGGGCGGTCGCCGCCGTGGACGTGCACGGCGGCGGCCCCGGCACCAAGGAGACGGACGCCCTCGACCCGCGCAACGTCGTACAGAGGGTCCACGCGGTCGTGCTGACCGGCGGGAGCGCGTACGGGCTCGACGCCGCGTCGGGGGTGATGAGCTGGCTCGAGGAGCAGGGGCGCGGCGTACGGGTGGGCGCGGACCCGGCGCACGTCGTGCCGGTGGTGCCCGCCGCATGCGTCTTCGACCTGGGGCGCGGTGGCTCCTTCGGCGCTCGGCCGGACGCGGCGACCGGGCGCGCCGCGGTCGAGGCGGCCGTGGCGAGCGCGCCGGGCGCGCAGGTAGCGGAAGGGTGCGTGGGCGCCGGGACGGGCGCGGCGGCGGGGCCGCTCAAGGGGGGTGTCGGCACCGCGAGCGCCGTTCTCGGTTCGGGCGTCACGGTCGCCGCGCTGGTCGTCGTCAACGCGGCCGGGTCGGTGGTGGATCCGGCGACGGGGGCGCTGTACGGCGAGTTCTTCGCGGGGCGCGTGGAGTATCCGGACGAGCGCGTGCACGAGAACGCGCGCCGGAGGCTGACCGAGAGCGCCGCGACGCACGCGCCTCCTCCGCTCAACACGACGCTCGCCGTGGTCGCCACGGACGCGGAACTGTCGAAGGCGCAGGCGCAGAAGATGGCGGGCACGGCGCACGACGGGATCGCGCGCGCCGTGCGCCCGGTGCATCTGATGCATGACGGCGACACGGTGTTCGCGCTGGCCACGGGGGCGCATCCGCTCGCCCCGGGCGACCCGCTCGCGCTCAACGACATCCTCGCGGCGGGCGCGGACGTCGTGACGCGCGCGATCGTACGGGCCGTGCGCGCCGCCGAGTCGGTGGAGACGCCCGGTGGAGTGTGGCCGTCCTACCGGGAGTTGTACGGCGCGGGGAGGTAGCGGGGCGCGGGGGCGCGGTGCCAAGCGGGGGCGCGCGGGGAGGCGTTGGGGGCGGGAGCGGTCCTGCGCGCCGGGCGTGAGGGAAGGGCCGCGCGCCCTCGTTTGTCCCGGTTCTGTCACGCAACGATCCGCGTGCCGCTCGGCGGGAACTGCCCGGCTCCCGAAGCCCTCTTTGTTCACGCACCGGAGCGGATCACGCACATCACACGAACTGGGGGACTCCGTGACAAGGCCGAACATAGCAGCGCGGCGCGCATGGGCGGCCTGTGCCGCCCTCGTGGTCGGCAGCCTCACCCTGACCGCGTGCGGTGGCGACGCCAAGGCCGACACCGACAACGGCAAGAGCGGCGCCGGCACGGCCAGGACGTCGACGGCCAGGATCGTGATCTCGGCCAAGGACGGGTCCACGGGCGCGTCGATCAACACGACCGGCGTGAAGGTCAGCGACGGCAAGCTGACCGACGTGAAGATGACGGTGGCCGGGTCGGGCGAGGCGGTGCCGGGCGCGATCTCCGCCGACGGGGCCGCCTGGAAGCCGAAGGAGCAGCTGGAGCGGGGCACCAAGTACCAGATCTCCGCGACCGCGAAGGACGGCAGCGGGCAGACGGCGGCCGCCAACTCCATCTTCACCACCGTCACTTCGTCCAACAGCTTCATCGGCACCTACGCGCCGGACAACGGCACCACGGTGGGTGTCGGGATGCCGGTGTCGTTCACCTTCGACAAGGCCATCAGCGACCGGAAGGCGGTGCAGTCCCACATCACGGTGTCCTCCAGCAGCGGACAGCAGGTCGTGGGGCACTGGTTCGGGACGCAGCGGCTCGACTTCCGGCCCGAGCAGTACTGGCAGGCCGGTTCCAAGGTGACGGTGAAGATCGACCTGGACGGCGTGCAGGGCGCGAGCGGCGCCTACGGCGTGCAGAAGAAGACGGTGACGTTCACCGTCGGGCGCTCGCAGGTCTCCACCGTGGACGCCGACACACAGACCATGACGGTCGTACGGGACGGCAAGACGTTCAAGACGATCCCCGTGTCCACGGGCAGCCCGGAGCACACCACCTACAACGGGCAGATGGTGATCTCCGAGAAGTTCGAGCAGACCCGGATGAACAGCCAGACGGTCGGGCTGGGCGGCGAGTACGACATCGCAGACGTGCCGCACGCGATGCGCCTCACCTCCTCGGGCACCTTCATCCACGGCAACTACTGGTACAACCAGAGCAATCCGCCGTTCGGGCAGGCCGGTACGAGCCATGGCTGCGTGGGTCTCGCGGACACGCAGGGCGGGGGCGGCGCCACTCCCGCGAAGTGGTTCTACGACAACTCGCTCGTCGGCGACGTGGTGATCGTCAAGAACTCCCCGGACAAGACGGTCACCCCGGACAACGGGCTCAACGGCTGGAACATGCCGTGGAACGAGTGGACGGCCGGCAGCGCCGTCTGATCCACCTGGGCGCCACTCGCCAAAGACGGTCATGATCTGGGGATATGCCGTCTGAGCAGCGGCTTCTGACAGTCCGTCGGGCCGCGCGGGAACATTCCGCGCGGCCCGAACGTTTTCGGTGAGCACGTTTTCTCGGTTCCAGGACATGATGTCCGACCGAGGGGCTACGGTATGCACCCACAAGGTGACATGCAGCAACGCCGGGAGAAGCCTTGAGCGTTCCGTACGAGACGACAGCGTACGAACCACCCGAGTCGCCGGAGTCT
This sequence comes from Streptomyces mangrovisoli, assembly GCF_000974985.2. Lineage (GTDB taxonomy): Bacteria > Actinomycetota > Actinomycetes > Streptomycetales > Streptomycetaceae > Streptomyces > Streptomyces mangrovisoli. Next base: position 34,329 of record NZ_LAVA02000025.1, read on the forward strand.
CCGGAGGAGCACCTCGCGCGACTGCTGGGGCGCGCGCTGAACTCCTTCGAGCTGCCCGACGAGACGATACGGCTGCTCGACTGCGCGCTGGCGCACGACAGTTCGCTGCACTCCGCGCACCACAGCGCGGGGCTGCACCGGGAGACGTACCGGCACACATGGCTGCTGGCGGACGGCTCCGCGCTCACGCTGTGGGAGCTCGTCCACAACACCGTCCCCGGCGGCGACCCGCAGCACGAGGTGTACGTGGACGAGGAGGAGCTGCGCACGGCGACCACCCGGCTGCCGCTGCCGTCGGACGCGCCGGACTTCGAACTGCCCGTGCTGGTGCAGTTGTCACCGGTCCCCGGTCCGCGCCACGCGTACGCGCCGGACGACTCCGCCGATCACGCGCGCAGGCTGCTGCGCCGGGCGGAGAACGCGGACGTGCCGGACGCGGAGACGCTCGCGTTATTGCGCTCGGCGTTCGCGCACCAGATCACCCAGGCGTTCGGGCGCCCGTGCCGGGCCGGCCGCGTGGGTCTGTGCTTCTCGCTCTACGAGCACGCGTTCCTGCTGCGTGACGGCAGGGAGATCTCCCTGTGGGAGGTCGAGCACACGGCGACGCCCGACGGCCGTCACATGTGCGAGGTGTACAACACCGAGGACGCGGCGCGGGACGCCATGGAACGGCGGGCCGCCCAGCTGTCCTGAGACATCGTTCCCACGACACCGCCCCCACGACACCGCTCCTACGACACCGCTCCTACGACTCGGCGCCGCGACCCGTTCGGGGCGGGCGCCGGAATGACCGGGGAACGCCGCGGTACGGCTAGCGGCCGTCGGCGAGCTGTCGTACGAGACCCGCGAAGGCGTCCTGTTCGGCCGGAGTCAGCTCCACGGCCTCCAGGTGGGGGCCGGACTGGCGGGGCTGCGGGAGCGCGGGGAGCTCCTGCCCCGGCGTCAGTCCGGCCGGGCGGCGCGGGGCGTCGCCGTGGCGGTAGCGGCGAGCGACCCGCGACAGGCCGGTCACCCATATCGCGGTCGCCAGGGCGAGGAAGACCACACCCACCGGCTGGATGATGGAGACGTGCTCAGGCATGACGCCAGTAGACACCACGGTTGGGGCCTTTGACCGCGCACCGTGACGTATCTCGCAGGTGGCCTGAACAACACATCAAACGGCGCAAGCGCCCCAAAGGCGGCGCATGCCGATCGGCCGCACTCCCCCGGCTGGGCAGTGCGGCCGATCGGCCGGAGGGTCCGTCCTGTCGCTCGGTCAGGCGGCGACAGGCTGCGTGGACTCCGTCTTCGTGGCGGCCGCACCGTCCGCCGCACCTCCGGCGGTGCCGGTCGGGGCCTGCTTGCGCAGGCCCTTCAGGGCGACGACGAGCGCCGTGGCCGCGCACATGCCCGCCGCGATGGCGACCAGGTAGAGGAACGGGTTGCCGATCAGCGGGACCACGAAGATGCCGCCGTGCGGGGCGCGCAGCGTGGCGCCGAACGCCATGGACAGGGCTCCGGTGATCGCGCCGCCCACCATGGAGGACGGGATGACGCGCAGCGGGTCGGCCGCCGCGAAGGGGATCGCTCCTTCGGAGATGAAGGAGGCTCCGAGGACCCAGGCGGCCTTGCCGTTCTCGCGCTCCGTCGCGGTGAAGAGCCTGGGGCGCACGGTGGTGGCCAGGGCCATCGCCAGCGGCGGGACCATGCCGGCCGCCATCACGGCCGCCATGATCTTCATCGCGGAGTCGCTCGGGTTGGCGACCGCGATACCGGCGGTGGCGAAGGTGTACGCGACCTTGTTGACCGGTCCGCCGAGGTCGAAGCACATCATCAGACCGAGCAGGGCGCCGAGCAGGACGGCGTTGGTGCCGGTGAGGCCGTTCAGCCAGTCCGTCATGCCCTTCTGGGCGGAGGCGATGGGCTTGCCGATCACGACGAACATGAGGAACCCGACGATGGCCGAGGAGATCAGCGGGATCACCACCACCGGCATGATCCCGCGCAACGCGGCCGGGATCCGCACCTTCTGGATCGCCAGCACCACGCCACCGGCGATGAGACCGGCGGCCAGGCCGCCGAGGAAACCGGCGTTGATGGTCGTCGCGATCATGCCGCCGACGAAGCCGGGCACCAGGCCGGGCCGATCCGCCATGCCGTAGGCGATGTAGCCGGCCAGGACCGGGACCAGGAAGCCGAACGCGACCCCGCCGATCTGGAAGAGCAGCGCGCCCCAACTGTCGGACTGCGTCCACACGAAGTGGTTCATGACGGAGGGGGCGTTCTTGATCTCGTACCCGCCGATCGCGAACCCGAGGGCGATCAGCAGACCGCCGGCCGCGACGAAGGGCACCATGTAACTGACGCCCGACATCAGCCATTTACGGAGCTTGGTGCCGTAGCCCTCGCCGGGGTCGCCTGAGCGTTCGACGGGGGTCGCGTGCGCCGCGGGCGTGGTGGCCTCGCCGCGCGCGGCCTTCTCGCGCACCTCGCCGATCAGTTCGGCGGGCCGGTTGATGCCCGCCTTCACGCCGACGTCGACGGTCGGCTTGCCCGCGAAGCGCTCCTTGTCGCGGACGGGCACGTCGTGGGCGAAGATCACGCCGTCCGCCGCCGCGATCACGGCCGGGTCGAGCCGGGTGAAGCCGGCCGAGCCCTGAGTCTCCACGACGACCTCGACACCCGCCTCCCGGCCAGCGTTCTCCAGGGACTCGGCCGCCATGTAGGTGTGGGCGATGCCGGTCGGGCAGGAGGTGACGGCGACGACGCGGAACGGTCGCGCGCCGGAGGCTCCCGCGCTCGCCGTGGGGCGCGCGTCGTCGGCGCTCGCGCCGGGCGCGGGGACCGTACTGCCCGCCGCTGCGCCGGCGGAGGCCGCCCCCGGCGCCGCAGCGGTGTCTTCGGGGGCGCTCACGGCACCCTTCGCGCCGCCCTGAGCGCCGCCCGCGCCCTCGCCGCTGATGAGCGCCGCCGCGGTGTGCGCGTCGGCGGCCGACCGCAGCGCGGAGGTGAAGTCGGCGTTCATCAGCTGTCGGGCCAGGGACGACAGGATCGTCAGGTGGGCGTCGTCGGCGCCGGCGGGTGCGGCGATCAGGAAGATCAGGTCGGCGGGGCCGTCCGGGGCACCGAAGTCGATGCCCGCGGCGCTGCGCCCGAAGGCGAGCGTCGGCTCGGTGACGTGAGCGCTGCGGCAGTGCGGGATGCCGATGCCGCCGTCCAGGCCGGTCGGCATCTGTGCCTCGCGGGCGGCCACGTCGGCGAGGAAGCCCTCCAGGTCGGTCACCCGGCCCAGGGCCACCATGCGTTCGGCGAGCGCGCGCGCCGCCGCTTGCTTGGTGTCGGCGGACAGGTCGAGATCGACCAGGTCCGCGGTGATCATGTCGCTCATCGCGGGCTCCTTAGCGCGCGTATCGCCCGGGGTGCGGAGTGGGCGGGGGTGGGGACGGGGGTGCTTCGGGGAGGGGTGACGGCCGTGACGGGGCCGGCCGTGACCGGGCCGGTCGTGGCGCGGCCTGTCCCGGCGGAAGCCGTCGTCGTGCGGTCCGTCGTCGTGCGGTCCGTCGTCGTGCGGCTGGGCGGGGTGGGGAACGGGGAGTTCCACCTCAGGACCACTCGCGAGATCTTCGGTTTGGTCCGCCGCGACATCCGTCGGGGAAACGGTCGCGCGGGTGGGCGTACGTCCGCCGTCGGGGCGCCGGTTCGCGCGGCGGGCGGGCGGGTCATGGCGCCGGTTCCGTCAGTTCGCGGTCCGTCGGGACCTCCGTCGTGACCGTCACCGCGGACGGGTCCAGGTCGGCCGGGGCCGGCATCACACTGCCCGGCAGCCGGACGGCCGCCGCGCCGTGCGCGACCGCGGAGGCCAGCGCCTCGGGACCGCTGCCGCCGGCGATCAGGAAGCCGGCGAGCGAGGAGTCGCCCGCGCCGACGTTGCTGCGTACGACATCCACGCGCGCGCTGCCGAACCAGGCGCCCGCGTCGTCGACGAGCAGCTGCCCGTCGGCGCCCAGGCTCGCGAGCACGGCGCGCGCGCCCATCGCGCGCAACTCCTCGGCCGCCTTGAGCGCGTCGCCCACGGTCGTCAGGGGGCGCGCGACGGCCGCCGCGAGCTCCTCGGCGTTCGGCTTCACCACGTCGGGCCGCTCGCGCAGCGCCTCGAGGAGCGCACGCCCCGAGGTGTCCAGTGCGATGCGCGCGCCCCCGGCGTGCGCCCGCGCGACCACGTCGGCGTACCAGGACGGCGCGAGCCCCCGCGGCAGGCTTCCGCAGCACGCGATCCAGTCGGCGTCGACCGACTGCGCGCGCACCGTCTCCAGGAGCAGTTCCTGTTCGGCGGCGGACAGTTCCGGGCCCGGCGCGTTGATCTTGGTGAGGACCCCGTCCGCTTCCGCGAGCGCGATGTTCGAGCGGGTGGCTCCGGCGACCGGGACGGGCGCGACCTCGATGCCCTGCGCGTCGAGCAGGTCCGCGACGAGCGCGCCCGGCGCACCGCCCAGGGGCAGTACGGCGACCGTGCGCCGGCCGGCGGCGGCGACGGCGCGGGAGACGTTGACGCCCTTGCCGCCGGGGTCCATGCGCTCGCCGGAGGCGCGGATGACCTCGCCTCGCTCCAGGGACGGCACCTCGTAGGTGCGGTCCAGGGACGGGTTGGGGGTGACGGTGAGGATCATGCGCGCACCACTTCCGTGCCACCGCGCTCGATGTCGGCGGCGTTCTCGTCGCCGAGCCCGCTGTCGGTGATCAGCAGGTCCACGTCGGCCAGGTCGCCGAAGCGGGCGAAGTGCTCCTCGCCGTGCTTGGCGGAGTCGGCGAGCAGCACCACCCGGCGGGCCGCGGCCACGGCGGCCCGCTTCACCGCGGCCTCCGCGAGGTCGGGGGTGGTCAGGCCCTGGGCGGCGGAGAAGCCGTTGGCGGCGACGAACAGCACGTCGGCGCGGATCTCGCCGTAGGCGCGCAGGGCCCAGGCGTCGACGGCGGCGCGCGTACGGTGCCGTACGCGCCCCCCGACCAGGTGGAGCTGGATGCCGGGGTGGTCCGCGAGGCGGGCCGCGATGGGCAGGGAGTGCGTGACGACGGTGAGCGAGGCCTCCAGCGGGATGGCGGCGGCCAGGCGGGCGACGGTCGTACCGGCGTCGAGAATCACCGTGCCTTCGGCGGGCAGCTCGGCGAGGGCCGCTTTGGCGATGCGGTCCTTCTCGTCGGCGGCCGTGCCCTCGCGTTCGGCGAGGTCCGGCTCGAAGTCGAGGCGCCCGGCGGGGAGGGCGCCGCCGTGCACACGGCGCAGCAGTCCGGCGCGGTCGAGGGCCTTCAGGTCGCGGCGGATGGTCTCAGCCGTCACCTGGAACTCCTCGGCCAGCGATACGACGTCCACCCGGCCGCCGTCGCGGGCGAGCCGCAGGATCTCCTGCTGCCGCTCCGGTGCGTACATGTCGCTTCGCCTTCCGCCGTGGTGTCCGGTCCTCCGCAGTGGCGCCCGGTCGTGATGTCCGACCGCTTCCGCCCGGTGCCCGAATTTGTGGATTTCTTGGGAGGCTACGCCGCCGTTTTCGAAAAGTAAACAGGTTCGGAAACGAATCGGGCATGAACGGGCATGGGCAGGCGTGAGCGGGCACGCGGTCCCGCCCGCCTCCGTGCCCGGCCGGGCATGGCGAACGCCCGACCGGACATGGCGGAGGACCGACCGGACATGGCAGAGGACCGACCGGACACGGCGGAAGACGGACCCGGCCCGGCGGACATGGCAGAGGCCCCCCCGGGCATGGCGGAGGGCCCGGTACCCCCTCGGGTACCGGGCCCTTCCAGGACGAGGATCGCGCCCCGTCACCGACCGCGTCCTCAGCCCGACCGGCCCGCCAACTCCCGCTCGTCCGCCAACTCCCGCTCGTCCGCCAACTCCCGGTCGTCCGCCTCCCGTCCGGCGGCCGCCGACAGCTCGTCACTCACGTCCGCCCGTTCTTCCGCCTGCCCCTCGCCCTGGTCCTCCGCCTGCCCCTCGCCCTGGTCCTCCCCCTGTCCCTCGCCCTGGTCCTCGGACTGCCCCTCCAGATGCTGCGCCGGGCGCTTCGGCAAGGCGGACATCAGCAGGAAGATGACGCCCAGCACGGCCGCCACCCACCAGAGCGCGTGCTGGAAGGCGTGGACGAAGGCCGGGCGCACCTGGGTCCGGACGAGGTGGTCCGGGATCACGCCGTAGAAGACCACGGACACCAGGCCGAGTCCGAGCGCGTTGCCCATCTGCTGCACGGTGTTGATCAGGCCGGAGGCCGAACCGGCGTGCTCGCGCGGCACGCCCGACAGCACCGCGTCGGTCAGCGGCGCGACGATCAGCCCCATGCCCGCGCCCATCACGACCAGCGGGAGCGCCATCTGCCAGGAGGCGATGCCGAGACCGTAGCGGTGGGCCTCCCACAGGTAGATCAGGACGCCCGCGGCCATCACGAGGGCGCCCGCCTGGAGCACCTTGCGGCCGAAGCGCGGCACGAGCTTCTGGACGGACATCCCGGCGGCGGTCGAGACCGCGAGGGAGAAGGGAACGCCGGTCAGCCCGGCGTGCAGCGGGCTCCAGCCGAGGCCGATCTGCATGTACAGCGTCCAGACCAGGAAGAAGATGCCGAGGGAGACGCCGAAGACGGTCTGCACGGCGATGCCCGCGGCGAAGCTCTTCACGCGGAACAGCGAGAGTTCGATCAGCGGGGAGCCGTCGCGGGTCGCCTTGCGCCGCTCGTAGGCGACCAGTGCCGCGAAGACGGCGAACGCGCCGGCCATGGACGCGTACCCCCACAGCGGCCAGCCCAGCTCGCGGCCCCGGGTCAGCGGGTAGAGCAGCATCAGGAGGCCGAGCGTCACCAGCGCGACGCCGACGAGGTCCAGCTTCAGCGCCTTCGGGGCGCGGGACTCCGTGATGAAGCGGCGGCCGAGGAGGAGGGCCGCGATGCCGACGGGCAGGTTGATGAGGAAGATCGGCCGCCACTCCAGGCCGAACAGGTTCCACTCGGTGAGCAGGGCGCCGAGCAGCGGGCCGGAGACCGCGCCCAGCCCGACGATCGCGCCGAACAGGCCGAACACCTTGCCCCGCTCGTGCGCGGGGAAGGTCGCGTGCACGATCGACAGCACCTGCGGCACCATCATCGCCGCCATGCCGCCCTGGAGGAAGCGCGAGGCGACGAGCATCTCCGGGTTCGCGGCGAAGCCGCACAGCGCGGAGGCGATCGTGAAGCCGCCGACGCCGATGAGGAAGAGCCGCTTGCGGCCGTGGATGTCGCCGAGCCGCCCGCCGGTGATCAGGCCCGCGGCGAACGCGAGCGCGTAACCGGCGGTGATCCACTGGATCTGGCTGAAGGTGGCGCCCGCGTCCTTCTGGATGGACGGGATGGCGATGTTGACGATCGTGACGTCGACGAGATCCATGAAGGCGGCGGCCATCACGATGGCGAGGGCGAACCAGCGACGGCGGTCACCCGCGGCGCCACCACCCCGGCCCACGCCGACCGCCCCGCCGTCCGCCGGGGTCGGGACGCTGTCCGTCGCCGGGACCGGAACGCCGTCCGCCGGGACCGGAACGCCGTCCGTCGGGAGGGGAACGCCGTCCGTCGGGAGGGGGACGCTGTCCGAAAGGTGTTCGGTGGAGGTCATGCATCCAAGCTAGAAGCCAAATAGGTCAGATCATGTCCTAGATCTACGGCATCCTCGGACGCATGACGACGGATACGCCGGCCCGGCTGCTCCAGCTCCTCTCCCTCCTCCAGACGCCCCGCGAATGGCCGGGCGGCGAGCTCGCCGATCGGCTCGGGGTGTCCCGGCGCACGGTGCGCCGCGATGTCGACCGGCTGCGCGAACTCGGCTACCCGGTGCAGGCGTCCAAGGGCGCCGACGGCGGCTACCGGCTGGTCGCGGGCAAGGCGATGCCGCCCCTGGTGCTGGACGACGAGGAGGCCGTGGCGATCGCGGTCGGCCTGCGGGCGGGTGCCGGGCACGCGGTGGCGGGCGTGGACGAGGCGTCCGTACGGGCGCTGGCGAAGCTGGAGCAGGTGCTGCCCTCCCGGCTACGGCACCGGGTCAGCACCCTCCAGGCCGCGACGACGCCGCTCACCAGCGGGGACGGCGCGAGCATCGCACCCGAGACGCTGACCGTGATGGCCTCGACGGTGGCGGGACACGAACGGCTGCGGTTCGCCTACCGCGCGGGCGACGGCACCGAGTCCCGGCGCCTGACCGAGCCGCACCGGCTCGTGTCGACGGGCCGGCGGTGGTACCTCGTGGCCTACGACCTCGACCGCGCCGACTGGCGCACCTTCCGCGTGGACCGGGTGAGCGAGCCGTTCGCGACGGGTATGCGGTTCGCTCCGCGGGAGCTGCCGACGGGGAGCGCCGCGGAGTACCTGCGCCGGTCGATCCACCGACGGCAGGAGACGTACGACTACGACGTCACGTTCGAGGCCTCCGCCGAGGCGCTCGGCCGCAAGCTGCCGGCCTGGCTGCCGCAGCCGGAGCCCCTCGGGGAGGGGCGCTGCCGGCTGCGGGGGTCGAGCGAGGACCCCGTGGAGTGGATGGCGGTACGGCTGGCGATGGTGGGACACGACTTCACCGTCACGGCCCCTGATGAACTGGTCGCTCGCGTACAGGAGTTGGGGGCACGGCTGGTACGGGCGGGAAAGCCGGGCCCGACAGGCCTCACTCCCCCGCCGACTTCTCCCAGCTGAACCCCCGCAGCGCCTCGACATTGCGCAGTGCCAGGGCCGTCGGGCCCTCGGGTCCGGTGGCCGACTCGTCGCCCGTCGCCCAGGACTCCACCGCCACGCGTACGGCGGCGCTCGCCACGGCCGCGGCGAAGCGCAGGCGCGGGGAGGCGGCGAGGCGCGGGGCAACGTTGTCGGGGCCGCCGCCGCTCCCCACCCGTTCCGCCAGCACGTCCGCCAGGATCCGCTCCGAGTCCTGGCAGACCTCCGCCCACACCTTGCGTGCGGCGGGGCTGTCCTCGGCCAGGCGGACCAGGGTGCGGACCCACTCCCAGGAGGCGGCCGAGACGCCGACGCCCGGGGTCAGGGTGTGCCGTACGGCGTACTCCAGGGCGTCCACCACGGACAGCTCGGGCGGTGCCGTGCGGACGGCGTCCGTCCAGCGCAGGGAGCCCGCCGCGTACAGCGGGGCGATGGCCTCTTCCTTGGTGGCGAAGTAGCGGTAGAAGGTGCGGGGGGCGATCCCGGCCCGCTGGGCGATGTCCTCCGCGCGGGTGGCGCGCAACCCCTGCTGCACGAAGAGCGCGGCCGCCGCGCGGGCGATCTCCATCCGGGTGGCTTCCTTGCGCCGTTCGGTCAGTGACCTGGACGAAGCGTGGGAGGGGGTCGAAGCGGAGGGTCTACGCGCGGGGGTGGGGCTACTCACATCGGCAGGCTATGCCGCTGTGGCACAATCTGCCATTCGGCGGGCCACCCCGGGGTTCAGGTACGGGGTGCCCCGCCCCTCGGCGCGCCCGCACGAAAAGAGCCGGGCCCCGGCGCCTGGGGGGAGTGGCACCGAAGCCCGGCTCGGGGAAAGTCCCGGCGCCGGGGGGGAGTGCGACGGGACGTGGCTCAATGGTTCAGCGATTCAGTGGTTCAGTGGTTCAGCGCGGTGCGGTGCGGTGCGACAGCGGTCGGGACCCGAACTCCCGGGCCTACGAAACCCCTTGGGTCCCGAACTCCCGGTGCCCGACTCACGGACCCCGAACTCACGGGTCCCGAACTCCGGGGCCGCGAACTCCTGACCCTCGAACTCCTGGGCCCCGCAAGGTTGTTCCCGGCGCTCCGGGGCTCGAAGCGGCGTTCCAACGCCATGTTTGCGCCGTCTTTCGCCACCCCGGGCACCGTCGTGAGCGCCTCTTGCGGATCCCGTCGCGATCAGGCCGCCGCGTCGAACCCGGTCTGCCGTGCGAGCTTCTTGAGCTCCAGCAGCGCGTGCTTCTCGATCTGGCGGATGCGCTCCCGGGTCAGCCCGTGCTCCTTGCCGACCTCGGTCAGGGTGCGCTCGCGGCCGTCCTCGATGCCGTAGCGCATCTTGATGATGGAGGCCGTGCGCTGGTCCAAGCGGCCGATCAGGTCGTCGAGTTCCTCGCTGCGCAGCAGCGTGAGCACCGACTGCTCCGGGGAGACCGCGGAGGTGTCCTCCAGGAGGTCCCCGAACTGCGTATCGCCGTCGTCGTCCACCGACATGTTGAGCGAGACCGGGTCACGGGCCCAGTCCAGCACGTCGATGACGCGCTCCGGGGTCGAACCGAGCTCGGCCGCGATCTCGGCGGGCTCCGGCTCGCGGCCGTTCTCGCGGTTGAACTCCCGCTGTACGCGCCGGATCCGGCCCAGCTCCTCCACCAGGTGGACGGGCAGGCGGATGGTGCGCGACTGGTCGGCTATCGACCGCGTGATGGCCTGACGGATCCACCAGGTCGCGTACGTCGAGAACTTGAAGCCCTTGCGGTAGTCGAACTTCTCGACCGCGCGCACCAGGCCGGCGTTGCCCTCCTGGACGAGGTCGAGGAGCGGCAGACCGCTGCGCGGGTAGCGCCGGGCCACGGCGACCACGAGACGGAGGTTGGACCGGATGAAGACGTCCTTGGCCCGCTCGCCCTCGGCGTACAGAGCCTCGAGTTCCTCGCGGGTGGCGTCCGACGCGGACTCCTCCTCGCCGTCGAGGACCTGCCGCGCGAACACACCCGCCTCGATGGTCTGGGACAGCTCGACTTCCTTGGCGGCATCGAGCAGCGGTGTGCGCGCGATCTCGTCGAGATACATGCCGACCAGGTCGCGATCGGCGATCTCGCCGCCATGGGCGCGAACACTGCTTGCCGCGCCGGAGGTCTCGCCGGTGGCGGACTTACGACGGGCGACGGCACGGGTTGCCATGCGTGCTCCCTTGCGATGGTGGCTGGCGGGTGGTCCTTGGACGCTCGGCTACTGCGGCGAGCCCGACCGGACCTGTCCAGGTCCTCGGACTCTCCTCGAGTGCCCGCGTTCAATGGGAACAACGACTGGAATCAGGACAGAATTCCCAACCCGCCCTCCGATTTTTCTGATCTTGCAGTACCCTGTCCGGCCACAGAGGGAGACACGATGCCGCCAGAGCGTGCAGAGGTGCAGGTCAGGCCGGGAGCCGAGACCGATCTCGACGCCCTCACCGAGATCTACAACCACTACGTGCGTGAGACGCCCATCACATTCGACACCGTCCCTTTCACCCCGGAAGAACGCCGCCCTTGGCTGCTCTCCCACCCTGAAGACGGCCTGTACCGCCTGAAGGTTGCCGTGGCCACGGACTCACAGCGGATTCTCGGATACGCCACTTCCTCGGCTTACCGGGCGAAGCCCGCCTATGCCACGTCCGTGGAGACGACCGTGTACGTCGCCCCGGACGCCGGCCGCCGGGGCATCGGCACCCTGCTGTACGCGTCGCTGTTCGAGGCCCTGGCGGACGAGGACCTGCACCGGGCGTACGCGGGCATCGCGCAGCCCAACGAAGCGTCCGCGCGGCTGCACGAACGCTTCGGGTTCCGCTACGTCGGCACCTACCGGGAGGTGGGGCGGAAGTTCGGCCGCTACTGGGACGTGGCCTGGTACGAGAAGGACCTCTGACCGGGCACCGGTGCGCGGCCTGGCACGAGAAGGCCTCCGACCCGCGCCCCGCTCACCCCAGCGTCGGCGCCGGCCTCAGCCGAACTGCACCGACCGCTTGGCCATCCCCAGCCAGAACCCGTCGATCACCGACCGCTGGGCGTCCAGTTCGCCGCCGGCCTCCGCCGCGCCCATCGTGACGAAGAGCGGGGCGAAGTGCTCGGTGCGCGGGTGGGCGTAGCGCCCCGCCGGCGCCTTGTCGAGGAAGTCGAGGAGGCCGTCCCAGTCCCGCGCCTCCAGCGCCTGCCGCCCCCAGTCGTCGAACTCGGAGGACCAGCTGGGCACGCCGGCGCCGGTGTGGCGCAGGGCGGCCAGGTTGTGGGTGAAGAAGCCGGAGCCGACGATCAGCACCCCCTCGTCGCGCAGCGGGGCCAGTTTACGGCCGATGTCCATCAGCCGTACCGGGTCGAGGGTCGGCATCGAGATCTGGAGGACCGGGATGTCGGCGGCGGGGAACATCTCGACGAGCGGCACGTAGGCGCCGTGGTCGAGGCCGCGGTCCGGGATGTCCTGCACGGGCGTGCCGGGCGCGCGCAGCAGCTTGCGGACGGACTCGGCGAGCGCGGGCGCGCCGGGGGCGTCGTACGTCACCCGGTAGTAGTGCTCGGGGAAGCCCCAGAAGTCGTAGACGAGCGGAACGGGCCGGACCGCGCCGACGGCGAGCGGCGCCTCCTCCCAGTGGGCGGAGACCATCAGGATCGCGGTGGGGCGGGGCAGGTCGGCGGACCAGGCGGCGAGCTGGCCGGGCCAGACGGGGTCGTCGGCGAGCGGCGGCGCGCCGTGGCTGAGGTAGAGGGCGGGCATGCGCTCGCTGGTGGTGGCGGACATGACGGCGGCTCCCTCTGCGGGTCCCGGGGCCCGGACCTCGCGTCATCGCTTCAGCTCTCGATCGGCGGCTCTCGGCCTACGACCCTCGATCTGCCGGTCTCGGCGTACGACCCTCGGTCTGCGGCCCTCGGCCGGCGACCCGCGGCCCTGACCCTGCAGCTCGCGACCCGCGGCCCTCGGTCCCGGACCTTCGACCTGATTGCTTTAACTCTCAAGCTTTACTTTCCCTCACCCTACGCGTGACTTGTTCAACTTTCAAGGAGGTGCCTCGTACAGTGGATCCCATGAACACGGCACCCGACACGGCCGCGCAGCGCTGGCTCTCCCCCGACGAGCAGCGCGTCTGGCGCTCGTACCTCCACGCCACCACCCTCCTCGAGGACCATCTGGACCGCCAGCTCCAGCGTGACGCGGGTATGCCGCACATCTACTACGGCCTGCTGGTGCAGCTCGCCGAGGCGCCGCAGGAACGGCTGCGGATGACCGAGCTGGCGATGAACGCGAAGATCACCCGCTCCCGTCTCTCGCACGCGATCGCGCGCCTGGAGGGCAGCGGTTGGGTGCGCCGCGAGAACTGCCCCTCCGACAAGCGGGGCCAGTTCGCGGTCCTGACCGAGCAGGGCCGCGAGGTGCTGGCGCGCACGGCACCGGGCCATGTGACCGCCGTACGGCAGGCGCTGTTCGAGCGGCTCACCCCCGAACAGCAGCAGGCCCTCGGCGAGATCATGCAGATCGTCGCCGAGGGCCTGCAGCCCAGCGAAGCGGGTGCGGACCTGCCCTGGCTGCGCTGAGCGCGCGACCGGGGCAGGTCCGCGGGATCGTCCGGGGTCCAGGGCCCCGGTGGCGATCCGGTCCGTACGGGAGGAGCGTCCCCTTCCCCTCCCGTACGGGGCGCGCGGGTCCACGGGTCGCCCACCCGCGCGCGGTGTTCCGAAGTGGGGTCCGCGACCGTCAGTGCGCGATCACCGGGACGGCCACCGCGTCCTCGGCGTCGTCCGCGCCCGTGCCGGAGCCGGTGACGGTGGTGCTGCCCGGCGTACCGGCGTTGACGAGGGTCACGACGATCACCGCGGCGAGCACCAGCATGCCGACGGCGAACCAGATGGCGTTGGTGTAGCCGTGCACCGCGCCTTCCATCTGGACCAGCTGCGCCTGCGACTTGGAGGTCGCACCCGCGATGTGGTCCTTGATGTACGCCGTCGTCGCCGAGGCGGCGATGGTGTTCAGCAGGGCGGTGCCGATCGCGCCGCCGACCTGCTGCGAGGTGTTGACCATCGCGGAGGCGACGCCCGCGTCCCGGGGCTCGACGCCCAGGGTGGCCAGCGACATGGCCGGCATGAACGCCGTACCCATGCCGAGACCGAGCAGCAGCATCGCCGGCAGGATCGTCGAGGCGTACGACGAACCGATCTCCAGCTGCGTCATCAGCAGCATGCCGACCGCGGCGACCAGGAAGCCGGGGCCCATCAGCAGCCGGGCCGGAACCCGGGTCATCAGGCGGGCACCGATCTGGGTGGAGCCGACCATCATGCCCGCGATCATGGGCAGGAAGGCGAAGCCGGTCTTGATCGGCGAGAAGCCCTGGATGACCTGGAGGTAGTAGGTCAGGAACAGGAAGGTGCCGAACATCGCGATGATGGCGATGCCGAGCGAGAGGTAGATGCCGCCGCGGTTGCGGTCGGTGACCACGCGCAGGGGCAGCAGCGGGGCCTTGACCTTGGCCTCGGTGACGACGAAGGCGATCAGCAGCACGGCCGCCGCAACGAACAGCGAGACGGTCGTGACGTCGCCCCAGCCGTCGGACTCGGCGCGGGTGAAGCCGTAGACGAGCGAGACCAGGCCGAGGGTGGAGAGCAGGACGCCCGGGATGTCGAGCGGGTTGCGGTTGCGGCCGCCCTCCGGCTCACGGATGACGAAGTACGCGCCGAGCGCGGCGATCACGGCGAACGGGATGTTCACGAAGAACGTCCAGCGCCAGTCGAGGTACTCGGTCAGCACGCCGCCGAGGATGAAGCCGACGGCGCCGCCGCCACCGGCGATCGCGCCGTAGATGCCGAACGCCTTGGCGCGCTCCTTGGCGTCCGTGAACATCACGGCGAGCAGGGAGAGCGCGGCGGGCGCGAGCAGGGCGCCGAAGACGCCCTGGAGGGCGCGGGCGCCGAACATCATCGCGCCGGACTGGGCGGCGCCGCCGAGCGCGGAGGCCGCGGCGAAGCCGATCAGGCCGATGACGAAGGCGCGCTTGCGGCCCCACAGGTCGGCGATGCGGCCGCCGAAGAGCAGGAGTCCGCCGAAGGCGAGGGCGTAGGCCGTGACGACCCACTGCCGGTTGCCGTCGGAGATGCCCAGGTCCTGCTGGGCGGAGGGCAGCGCGATGTTCACGATGGTGGCGTCGAGGACGACCATCAGCTGGGCGAGCGCGATGAAGACGAGCGCCTTCCAGCGATTGGCGTCGCCGGCCGGTGCGGCCGGTGCGGCGCCTGGAGCCTTTGCGGCTGTTTCAGACATGGGGATACCCACTTCGGGACTTCGTGACGGAAAAAAGGTGACGGAAAGGAGACGACGCGCCGTCGTCGGCGGTCGCTTCCTCTGTGTGCGTGTCGGGGACTGGTCGGTTCGCTACGAGTCTTGGTCTCTACGACCCCTTCGGGCCCGCGGACTCATCGCCGGGGCCGGCGCCTTTGCGGCGGTCGGGGTCAGGCCTGGCGTAGATCCTCCATGGTCACAGCCGTACCCGGCAGGGTGGAGCGGGCCGGGGCCCGCAGTCCGTCCAGGAACAGCTGAAGGTGTCGGTGGACGAAGCGGTCGATGCTGAGGCAGTCGGCCCCGGCCGGGGGCCGGCTGAGCTGGGCCACGACGACCATGAGGTCGCCGACTCCCACGTCGCCGCGGAGCTGACCGGCCGCCTTCGCCCGGTCCATGACCTCCGCGACGAGCTCCTCGACGCGTCGACGCGATGCTTCGAGATCGGGGTGGTGCTGGTCGAAGGTGCTGGAGATCATCGGGCACAGAGCGCTGATCCGCTCGTCGGCCGCGGTGTGCACGAAGCGCTCCAGGGCGGCGAAGGCGTCTCCGGTCTCCGCGAGGGCCTGTTCGGCCGCCTCCGCCGTACGGTCCATGACCGAGCAGACGACCTCGCGGACGAGGGCGTCACGGTCGGGGAAGTTGCGGTACACCGTGGCGTTGCCGACGCCGGCCCGGCGGGCGATCTCGTCGAGCGGCACCTCGGGGCCGTACTCGACGAACATCTCGCGGGCGGCGATGACGATCCGCTCGCGGTTGCGCAGGGCGTCGGCGCGCGGCCGGGTCGCCTTGCGCGGTGCGAGGGGCGCGGTCTGCACGGTGTGCTCCTTCGTCGGTGTCTCTGTTCGCTGTGTCGCTGGTTGTCCCTGTCCCCCGATGTGATCGGGGTCCCCCGAAGCGATCCGGGGATCGTTTCCCCGTTTCGCGCGGACACAGGTCTAAACGGGGAAAGGATCCCCGGATATTTCCCTCCTTCGCGAAGTTCTCATGTGACCTGAGTCACACTGCTACGCGCGGGAAACCCACGATCGGTCCTCCCAGCGCGCGCCCCCCTCCCCCTCGACACAGGGTGATCGAAAGGGAGCAGCCGGTGACCAGGGGCTGCCGGGAGCGAAGGGCCCCGCATGGAGCCGGAGCAGCAGCCGCCGACCAGCCGTCGCATACGCCCGCGTCGGACGGCCGCACTCGGCGCGGTGACCGCGCTGATCCTGGCGTTCGGCACCTCGGCGGGGTCGGGGCATCTGACCACCGGCTTCCGCGGGGCCGGCGCCGGCCCGCTCACCGTCGCCCGCTCCTCCGCGCTCGGCCCGTGCATGATCAACGGCAACATGGACGTCCAGATGTCCGAGGGCGTCCCGACCTCCGGCGGTTACTCCCGCTCCACCGGCACGGTCCACGCGCTGACGCTGATGGTCGACTTCCCGGACACGCCCGGCGAGGGCGGCGCGATGGACCGCTTCCACGAGTTCTTCCCGCAGACCCAGCAGTGGTTCCGCACCAGTTCCTACGGCCGCCTCGACTACGTGCCCGAAACGCCGATCCGGCACTGGCTGCGCATGCCGAAGGCGTTCGGCGCGTACGACATAGAACGCGGCGCGCCCTTCGACCCCGGCTACCGCAAGCTGATCCAGGACATCGTGGCCGCCGCGGATCCGGAGGTGGACTTCCGCAAGTACGACTTCCTGAACGTCCTCATGACCCCGAACGCGGGCCCCTCCGCGCTGGACACCGTGCTGTCGGTGACCTTCGCGGGGAACTCCGAGGCGCCCGTGGCCGACGGCGTCCCGGTGGCCAACGCGTCCTTCGTCTACTCCCGGCAGGACGACGGCTCAGGCTCCTACGCCCGCACCGGCTTCCGGGTCCTGCCGCACGAGAACGGCCATGTGTTCGGCCTGCCCGACCTCTACACCCAGGAGGGCGGGGGCGCGGTCGGGCACTGGGACATCATGAGCGAGGACTGGGGCGCCGACAACGATCTGCTCGGCTGGCACAAGTGGAAGCTGGGCTGGCTCGACCCCTCGCAGGTGCACTGCGCGGCGGCGCCGGGCACGACACAGTTCACCCTCAGCCCGTTGGAGCGGCCCGGCGGCCAGAAGCTGATCTTCGTCCCCGTGGACTCCCGCACCGGCTACGCCGTGGAGGTCCGCACGCACGAGGGCAACGACGAGTCCGTCTGCCACCCCGGCGTCCTCATCTACAAGGTCGACGCGGACGTCGACACCGGCCGCGGCCCGGTCAAGGTCTACGACGCCCACCGCGACAGCGGCGGCTGCACCCGCAGCCCGAACGTGCAGGCGGAACTGTCGGACGCCGCCTTCTCCCCGGGCGAGTCCTTCCGCGACCCGCGCCACGGCATCGGCATCGCGGTCACGGGGACGGACGCGTCGGGCAACTACCGGGTGGTCGTACGGCGGGACTGAGATCCCGAACGGGCGATGGAGCCGGTGAACATAAGGCGGGACCGGGATCCCCGGGCGAGGGGACCCGTGGTCGTACGGCGGGACCGGGGTCCCGGGACAATGGGGGTGTGCCCGCACAACCGATGACGCCGCCCGCGAGCGCGGGGCCCGCGCCCGGCGCGCCCGTCCCCGACACCGCGTCCGTGTCCGAGTCCGCGTCCGCGTCTGCTTCCGCGTCCGCCGTACCCGATGAGGCGGTGGCGCCGCTGATCCGCGGGGTGTCGGTGCTGCTGCGGCTGACCGAGGCGGGCGGCAGGCTGAGCCCGAGCGACCTCGAACGGGCCACCGGCCTGGCCCGCTCCACGGTGGACCGGATCACCACCACGCTCGCCCGCATGGAATACGTCCGCCAGGACGGCCGGGACGTGGTCCTGACCCCCCGCGTGATGGAGCTCGGCAACGCCTACCTCGGGGCGCTCCGCCTGCCCGGCCTGCTGTCGGCCCGCGCCGACGCGCTGGCCGACGAACTGGACGAGTCGGTGTCGCTGGCGGTCGCCGACCGGGACGGCATCCGCTTCATCCACCAGGCGACGCGCCGCCGGGCGATGTCCCTGAGCTTCCGCATCGGCGACCTGCTGCCGGCCGAACGCACGGCGCCGGGCCCGCTGTTCGCGACGGAGTGGACGGAGGCGGACTGGCGGCACTGGCGCGAGCGCCGGACCCGGGACCCGAGGGACACGAGCTTCCCGGCCGTCCCCCCACGCACCCGTCCGGCCCCGGAACCGGACCCCGAGCCGGACCCGACCCCCGCCGCCACCCCTGCCCCTCCCCCGAACTCGCACCCGGACCCGGACGACTTCGCCACCCGTACGACTCGCGCGTCGGCGGACGGCTGGTCCCTGGACGACCAGCTCATCGAACCGGGCCTGGTGGCGGTGTCGGTCCCCGTACGGGATCCGGAGAACGGCCGGATCGCGTGCGTGGCGAGCGTGGTCAGCCACACGAGCCGCCGTACGGCGGCGGATCTGCGCTCCGCGCTGCTGCCGCGCCTGCGTGCGGCGGTGGCGGAGATGGAGGAGACCCTGCGCACGGCACCGCCCACGCTGCCCGCCCACTCCGCGACCGGTCTCGCGGCCTGGACCTCGGCCTCGAAGCACGAGTTGGGCCGCGGATTCGTCGAATCGCTGGCCAGGGGCCTGACGGTGCTGACCGCGTTCGGGGAGGGCCGCGCGGCGCCGACGCTGACGGAGGTGGCGAACGCGACGGGCCTGCCCCGGGCGACGGCGCGCCGCGCGCTGATCACGTACACCCACCTCGGCCTGGTGGAAGCGAGGGACCGCGCCTTCGTCCTGACCCCCCGCACCCTGTCCCTGGGCTTCCCGGCGCTGTCCCGCCTCTCCCTCCCCCAGATCGCGACCCCGCACCTGGCGGACCTGTCGTCCCGGATCCAGGAGTCGTCCACGCTGGCGGTCCTGACGGAGGACCACGAGGAGACCCAGTACACGGCAGGCGTGCCGGCTCCCCACGTCCTGAGCGTGCGCATCGCGGTGGGCACGCGCCTGCCCGCGCGGGCGACGGCGTCGGGCCGGGTGCTGCTGGACCCCCGGGACGGCTACGCCCTGGTCGACGGCGTACTGGAGGAGGGTCTGCGCTCGCTGGCGGTACCGGTGCGCGACCGCGCGGGCCGGGTGGTGGCGGCCCTGGGCACGGCCCTGCACGCGGCCCGCCGCACCCCCGAACAGTGCGTCGCCGACCTCCTGCCCGCCCTGTGGGCCACGGCGTCCCACATCTCCGCGGACCTCGCGGCGGCGTCCCGCTTCACCCCCACCCCCCTGACCTGA
>NZ_LAVA02000026.1 GCF_000974985.2 Streptomyces mangrovisoli
TCGCGCAGTTCCCCGCGCCCCTTTCAGGGCGCCATGCCTCGGGGTTGGTCAGCCGAGGTCGATCTCCGGGTAGAGGGGGAAGCCTGCCACCAGGTCGGTGGCTCGGGTGGCGATCTCCTGGGCGATCTTCTCGTCCAGGACGTGGGCGGCCTTGCTGGGGGCGCCCGACTTGGTGGTGCCCGGCTCGGTCGTCGTCAGGACGCGGTCGATCAGGCCCGCGACCTCGTCCATCTCGGCCGTGCCGAGGCCGCGCGTGGTGAGCGCCGGGGTGCCGATCCGGATGCCGGAGGTGTACCAGGCACCGTTCGGGTCGGCGGGGATCGCGTTGCGGTTGGTGACGATGCCCGACTCCAGCAGCGCGGCCTCCGCCTGACGGCCGGTCAGGCCGTAGGAGCCGGCGACGTCGATCAGGTTGAGGTGGTTGTCCGTGCCGCCGGTCACCAGGGTGGCGCCGCGCCGCATGAGGCCCTCGGCGAGCGCGCGGGAGTTGTCCACGATGCGCTGCGCGTAGTCCTGGAAGGCGGGCTGCCGGGCCTCGGCCAGGGCCACCGCCTTCGCGGCCATGACGTGCGGCAGCGGGCCGCCGAGGACCATCGGACAGCCGCGGTCCACCTGGTCCTTGAGCGAGTCGTCGCACAGCACCATGCCGCCGCGCGGACCGCGCAGGGACTTGTGGGTGGTCGTGGTGACGATCTGCGCGTGCGGCACCGGGTCGAAGTCGCCGGTCAGCACCTTGCCCGCGACCAGGCCCGCGAAGTGGGCCATGTCGACCATGAGCGTGGCGCCGACCTCGTCCGCGATCTCGCGCATGACGCGGAAGTTCACCAGACGGGGGTAGGCGGAGTAGCCGGCGACGATGATCAGCGGCTTGAACGCGCGGGCCTGGGCGCGCAGGGCGTCGTAGTCGATGAGGCCGGTGGCCGGGTCGGTGCCGTAGGAGCGCTGGTCGAACATCTTGCCGGAGATGTTCGGGCGGAAGCCGTGGGTGAGGTGGCCGCCGGCGTCGAGGGACATGCCGAGCATGCGCTGGTTGCCGAACGCCTGGCGCAGTTCGGCCCAGTCGGCCTCGGAGAGGTCGTTGACCTGGCGGACGCCGGTCTTCTCCAGGAAGGGCACCTCGACGCGGTCGGCGAGCACCGCCCAGAAGGCGACCAGGTTGGCGTCGATGCCGGAGTGCGGCTGGACGTAGGCGTGGCGGGCGCCGAACAGCTCGCGGGCGTGCTCGGCGGCGATCGACTCGACGGTGTCGACGTTGCGGCAGCCGGCGTAGAAGCGGCGGCCGATGGTGCCCTCGGCGTACTTGTCGCTGAACCAGTTGCCCATCGCGAGGAGGGTGGCCGGGGAGGCGTAGTTCTCCGAGGCGATCAGCTTGAGCATCTCGCGCTGGTCGGCGACCTCCTGACCGATGGCGTCGGCGACGCGCGGCTCGACGGCGCGGACCACGTCGAGGGCGGCACGGAAGGCGGTGGACTCGGTGGAGAGGGGCTGCTCTGACATGAGGACCTCCGGAGGCGTGCGTACACAGTTCACGGGTTCGGCCCAGGCGCACGGCACTCGATCGCTTCCTGCCGGGCCGCTCCCCGATGGTCCGTCCCATCCCAGCGCGCCAGTCACGGCCCGTGGATCAGCGTACCGGGCGGGGCGATCCGCCCAGGTCCGGCGTCCACCATGCGAGCGACGACAGGCCCTAGGCTCACCGTGTGCTCTTCGGGATGGTGTGTGCGCTGGCGGCCGCGGTCTGTTTCGGTACGGCGACCGTGTTGCAGGCGGTCGCCGCGCGGGCGGCCGGGGGCGGGGGCGGCGGGGAGGCGGCGCTGCTGCTGCGGGCGCTGCGGCAGTGGCGGTACCTGGCCGGTCTGGCGCTGGACGGGCTCGGGTTCGTGTTCCAGATCGCGGCGCTGCGCTCGATCCCGATCTACGCCGTCAGCGCGGCGCTCGCGTCGAGCCTCGCGGTGACCGCGGTGGTCGCGGCCCGGCTGCTGAAGGCGCGCCTGAGCCGCACCGAGTGGGGCGCGGTGGGCGTGGTGTGCGCCGGGCTGGCGATGCTGGGGCTGGCCGCCGGGCCGGAGGGCGAGGAGGGCGGCTCGACGGCCCTCGCGTACGCGATGCTCGCGATCGGCGCCGCGATGGTGCTGCTGGCGCTCGGCGCGGGCCGGCTGGGCGGGCGGTTCCGCTCGCTGGTGCTGGGGCTCGGCGCGGGGTTCGGGTTCGGGGTGGTCGAGGTGTCCGTCCGGCTGATCGACTCCTTCGGCGTGGTGGACCTGCTCACCGACCCCGCCCTGTGGGCGCTGCTGCTGGGCGGCGCGGCCGGGTTCCTGCTGCTGACGTCGGCGCTCCAGCGCGGCTCGGTGACGGCGGCCACGGCCGGGATGGTGGTCGGCGAGACCATCGGGCCCGCGGCGGTGGGCGTGATCTGGCTGGGCGACCGCACCCGGGAGGGCCTGGCCTGGCTGGCGGTCCTGGGCTTCCTGGTGGCAGTCGCGGGGGCGCTGGCGCTGGCCCGCTTCGGGGAGGCCCCGGAGCCCCGTGCGGGGGGCCCTGCCGGCGGCTGAGTCTGCGGGGGTCCCCTGCCGGTGGCGAGGGCTCTGCGGGTGCGTCGTGGCTGGTCGCGCAGTTCCCCGCGCCCCTTTCAGGGGCTCGTCGCAGCCACGCCCCAAAGGGGCGCGGGGAACTGCGCGACCAGCCCCCACCGGCCGGCTGCCGCCCACCCGTCCGCTCCGGCCGACCGCCGACGCGCTACGGAAGCACCCGGCACAGGGCGTCCAGTGCGCCCGGCCAGGTGTGGTCCGACGGGGTGCCGTAGCCGACGACCAGCGCGTCCAGGGGCGGCGGCGTGGACCGGTCGTGGCGGTAGAAGGCCAGGCCGTGCAGGGCCAGGCCCTGCCAGGCGGCCGCCTGGACCACGCTCGCCTCCGTACCGGGCGGCAGCCGCAGCACCGCGTGCAGTCCGGCCGCGATGCCCGTCGCCCGCACCGCGGGGGCGCGCGTCGCGAGCGCCTCGACCAGGGCGTCGCGGCGCCGCCGGTAGCGCAGGCGGGAGGCGCGCACATGGCGGTCGTAGGCGCCGGAGACCAGGAACTCGGCGAGGGTCAGCTGGTCGAACAGCCCGCAGCTGTCGGTGCCGCCCTTGGTCCGTACGGCGTCCTCCGCGAGGTCCGGCGGCAGCACCGCCCAGCCGAGGCGCAGCGCCGGCGCCAGGGACTTGCTGGCGGTGCCGAGGTGCACGACCCGGTCGGGGTCGAGGCCCTGGAGCGCGCCGACGGGCTGGCGGTCGTAGCGGAACTCGCCGTCGTAGTCGTCCTCCAGGACGTAACCGCCGGTGCGCCGCGCCCAGTCGACGACGGCGGCCCGCCGGTCGCGGTGGAGCGGCACCCCCATCGGGAACTGGTGCGCGGGCGTGAGGAGTACGGCCCCGAACTCCGTCAACCCTCGCGTTTCCGTGCCGAGTCCGTCGAACGGCAGCGGCACCGTGCGCAGCCCGGCCGCCTCCAGGATCCGCCAGTGCACCTCCAGTCCGTACGACTCGACGGCGATGGTGCGCAGGCCGCGTTCGCGCAGCACCGTGCCGAGGATCCGCAGCCCCTGCGAGATCCCGGCGGTGACGAGGAGCCGCTCGGGGTCGGCGCGTACGCCGCGCGCGCGGGCGAGGTATCCGGCGAGCGCCGAGCGCAGTTCGGGGCGGCCGCGCGGATCGCCGTAGCCGAGCGCGTCGCCCGGGACGGCGGCGAGCGCGCGCCGGGCCGCCTTCAGCCACTCGGCGCGCGGGAAGGCCGCGAGGTCCGGGGTGCCGGGCACGAGGTCGTGCGCGGGGCGGGCGGCGGCGCGGCGGTGGACCGGGCGGGCGGTGCCCCGGCCGGGAGCCGGTCCGGTCGCGGCGGCCCGGGTGGCGACCCGGGTGCCGGAGCCCTGGCGGGCGGTCAGCCAGCCCTCGGCGACCAGGTCGGCGTAGGCGTCGGCGACCGTGTTGCGGGCGATGCCGAGGTCGGCGGCGAGCACGCGCGAGGACGGCAGCCGGGTGCCGGGCGCCAGCCGCCCGGTGCGCACGGCCTCGCGCAGCGCGTCGGTCAGCCCGCGCCGCACCCCCGGCCCGACCGGTTCCAGATGCAGGTCGACACCCAAAGTGGCCCAAGGATTCGCCATGTAAATGGACCATACTCCTGGGCTGCCCCGCTCCTAGGGTCGAACCATGACGACGACCGAAGAGCGCATCGAGTACGCCCCCGAGCACACCCCCCGTATGCAGTGGGCCAAGCACGCCCCCGAGGTCTACAAGGCGATGGTCCGGCTGGACGCCGCCGCCCGTCAGGGCCTGGACCCGAAGCTGGGCGAACTCGTCAAGATCCGCGCCTCGCAGCTCAACCACTGCGCGTTCTGCCTCGACATGCACACCAAGGACGCGCTCGCCGCGGGCGAGAGCGTGGAGCGGATCGTGCAGCTGAGCGCCTGGGAGGAGTCGCGGCACTTCTACACGGAGAAGGAGGTCGCGGCCATCGAACTCACCGAGGCGATCACGGTGTTGACCGACGGCTTCGTGCCGGACGAGGTGTACGAGCGCGCCGCGATCCACTTCGACGAGACCGAACTGGCCCAGCTGATCGCCGCGATCGCGGTGATCAATGCGTGGAACCGGTTCGCGGTGACCACCCGGATGGTGCCCGGCCACTACACGCCGGGGCAGCACCGGTGACGGCCGGCACGGGGGCAGCGGCGACCGCGCGCACGACCCTGCTGGACGCCGGGGTGCGCGCCGCGCTCCGGGCGGCGGGCGCGGCCGCGAGGAAGGGCCTCGGCGACCCGGCCCTCGCCGAACTGGTGCAGATCCGCGCCTCACAGCTCAACCACTGCGCGTTCTGCCTGGACATGCATCTCACGGTCGCCCGCGAAGTGGGCGTGAGCGAAAGGAAGTTGGATCTGCTGGAGGCCTGGGAGGAGGCCGGTGACGTCTTCGACGAGCGGGAGCGGGCCGCGCTCGCGCTGACCGAGGCGGTCACCGTGCCGACGGCGTCGGGGTTCGTGCCGGACGCGGTGTACGCCGCCGCGGCCGCCCGCTTCGACGAGCCGCGCCTCGCCCACCTCGTCGGCCTGATCAACGTCGTCAACAGCTGGAACCGGCTGATGGTCGGCCGCCGCATCCCCGCCGGGAGCACGCGATGGTGACCGGGGCGGAGACCTTCCGCGCGCTGCACCGCCGCGCCCCGGGCGACCCGCTGGTGCTGCCGGGACCGTGGGACGCCGTCTCCGCGCGGGTGTTCGCCGACGCCGGGTTCCCGGCGCTGGCCACCCCGAGCGCGGGGGTCGCGGCGGCGCTCGGGCACGCCGACGGGCAGACCCCGGCCGACGAGATGTTCGCCGCGGTGGCGCGGATCTGCCGGGCCGTGGACGTGCCCGTGTCGGCCGACGTGGAGGGCGGCTACGGGCTGCCGCCGAAGGAGCTCGTCGAACGGCTGCTGGAGGCCGGGGCGGTGGGCTGCAATCTGGAGGACTCCGCGGGCGGGGTTCTCCAGGACCCGCACCGGCACGCGGACCGGCTCGCCGAGGTCGTCGCGGCGGCGGGGGGCGAGCTGTTCGTCAACGCCCGCGTCGACACCTTCGCGTACGGCGACGGCGACCCGGAACAGGCCATCGCGCGGGCCGCGGCGTACGTCGCGGCGGGCGCCGACTGCATCTACCCGATCTTCGCCCCGGCCGAGCTGCTGCCGCTGCTGCGGTCGGGCATCCAGGGCCCGGTCAACGCGCTGGCCCGGCTGGACGGCACGGGGCCCACGCCCGCCGAGCTCGGCGAACGGGGCGCCACCCGGATCACGTTCGGGCCGGGTCTGCAACGCCGGGCGGCCGCGGCGCTCTCGGAGATCGCCGAGGGGCTGCTGCCGCGGCCGAGTTGAGGCACGGGCCGTCTCACGCGGTCGGGGCCGGGCAGGTCGCGCCGTCCGGGCAGAACCAGTCCACCGCGGTGGTGAGCAGTTCGAGGCTGTCGGCGCCGGTGTCGTCGTCGGGGCCGTAGACGGCCACGGCGTAGATGTCGCCGTCGGCGGCCACGAACCGCTCGTCGAAGACGTGCCACGTGCCCACGTCCGGCTCCCCGCTGATGGGGCCGGTCGTGTACTCCAGGCGGGAGCCGGTGAAGCCGTCGTGGTCCAGGTTGTCCAGGGAGAGCTTCTGGAACGCGGCGTTCTTCGGCGTCGCGTCGGACAGGAACAGGTCGAACGACGCGTCCGGGGAGGACTCCGCCACCTGGTAGACCTGGATCCGGCGAGTGCGATCCGGGCTGCGGTAGTTGACCACGTCCATGCCGTACGCCGACGCCCTGGTCGACCGGCTCCAGCCGGTGGGGTGGGCGATGCGGAAACCCTCCTGGTCCTCGTAGGACGCGTAGCCCGCGGGCAGGGTCGCGGACGGCGAGGGGCTCGGGGAGGACGGCGGGGTGCTGTCGCCCGGGGTCTCGGGACCGGTGCTCAGCGGCGTGACGGGCGGGCTGGTGTCCGCCTGCGAGCCCGTGCCGCCGCCGAGCACGAAGGTCAGCACCAGGCTGACGGCCACCCCGACGACGGCGGCCCCGCCGACCACCGACCACACCAGCCTGCGGCTGTGCCCGGCGGGGGCGGCGGGCGCGGCCCCCGGCACCGCGTACGGGGGCGTGCCGCCGCCCGGCCCGGCGGGCCACTCGGGCGTGGACCAGGGCGCTCCGGCCCCCTGCGCCCCGGCGGGGGCGGCGCCCCAGGGCGGGGTGGCCGCGGGGCCGTGCGGCGGCGCGGCCGCGTAGGGCGGGGGCGGCGGGGGCACCGACCCGTAGGCCGCGGGCGGGGCCGGCGGGGCGCCGTACGGCGGCGGCGCGGCGAGGTCGGGCGCGGTCAGCGCGTGCGGGAGGGGGTCCTCCGGGGGCGGCACCTGGAACCAGGGGGCCGCGGAGGCCGAGGACGCGTCCGGAACCGCCCCGGCGGGCGGGGTCTCGTGGGAGGACGGGGTCCGGTCGGAGGGGATGGGCTGGTCTGACGGGATCGGCCGGCCGGACGGGTAGGGCTGGTCCGACGGGTACGGCTGGTCCGACGGGTAGGGCTGCTGCGGCGGGTGGGGCTGGTGGGGCGGGATCGGTTGATCCGAGGGGTACGGCTGGTCGGACGGGAGCGGCTCCCCGGGGGCCGCCGCGGGCGCCGTCGCGGGCGCCGTCGCGGGGGCCGGGGGTGGGGTCTTCGCAAGGGAGGGGCCGCGGCCGGGCGCACGGCCCCCTGCCGCCGAACCGCCCTCGGGAACGGTCGCGTCGGACGCGGGAGACACCACCGCGGACGCGGGCGCGGGCGTGTCGGACACCGGAGCCGCCCCCGGCTCAGGAGTGACGGACGCCGGAACCGCCTCCGGCTCAGGAGTGACGGACGCCGAGGCCACCCCCGGCGCAGCCGCGCCCGACGCCGAAGTCACCCCCTCCGCGGGCGCGTCGGAAACCGAAGCCACCCCCGGCGCAGGCACGCCCGACACCGAAGCCACCCCCTCCGCGGGCGCGTCGGAAACCGAAGCCACCCCCGGCACAGACGCGTCGGAGGCCGGAGTGGCCCGCGGCTCGGGCGTGCCGGGCGCTGGGCTCCCCGCGGGTGCGGGCGCCGGGCTTCCCGCGGGTGCGGGCGTCGGGGCCCGGTCCGTCGCGGGCGCCGGGGCGGCCGCCGGAGGGGTCACGGCCGCGGGGGCCGCCGGTCGCGGCGGGGCCGGAGCGGTCTGCGTCTGCGCCGCGACCCAGGCGGGCACCCCCACCGGCGGCTCGGGCTCGGCAGCCGAACCGGCCGAACCGGCTGAACCGGCTGAACCGACCGAAGCCGCCGACCCCGACGGAGTCGCCCCCGTGTCGTCGGCGCCCTCCCAGCGCTGGGTCTCCTCGTTCCAGTACCGCGGTCCGTCGACCACCACGCCCCCCGTAGCCCCTGTGTCCCGCTCCCCAGCGGGTGAACGCCGTTCCCGGCCCGACCGGAACGCTCTCGTCCGGGGCCGTGTCGGCGAATCCTCAGCATAGGGGGACGGATGGTGACGGGAACAGCGGAATGCGCACAGCGCGACTCCCGCGCATCCCCTGGACGAACCGGACACCTTTGACTAAAGTCAAAGAAATATGGAGCCCGTGTCTGCCACCGATGTCGCGGCGCTGCGCCGCTTCAACCGTTACTTCACGCGCCGGATCGGCGTCCTCGACGATCACTATCTCGGCCAGGACCGCCCGCTGGGCGAGGCCCGGCTGCTCTTCGAGATCGCCCGGCACCCGGCGGGGGTCCCGCTGCGGACCCTGCGCGCACAACTCGACCTGGACGCCGGATACTTGAGCCGGATGACCAAGTCCCTCCAGAGCAACGGGCTGGTCCGGCTGGCGGTCCACCCGGACGACAGCAGGCTGCGCACGGTCGAGCTGACCGCGGCGGGCCGGACCGAGGTCGCGGAGCAGAACCGGCGGGCCGACGCGCTCGCCGCCGGGCTGATCGACGGGCTCACCGGGGACCAGCGCACCCGGCTCACCGAGGCCGTGGACACGGCACAGCGGCTGCTGCGGCTGGCCGCGATCACGGTCGACCCGGTCGACGGCGGCTCGCCGGACGCCCGCGCCTGCCTCGACGCCTACGCGGCCGACATCGGCGCCCGTTTCCCCGAGGGGTTCGACAGAGCCGCCCTGGTGTCGCCGCAGGAGGTGTCCGGGGCGGCGGGGGCGTTCTTCGTCGCGTACGAGGAGGGGCGCCCGGTGGGCTGCGGCGCGCTGCGCCGGCAGCCGGACGGCGTGGGCGAGATCCGGCACGTGTGGGTGTCCCCGGACGCGCGCCGGCTGGGGCTGGCCCGGCGGATCCTGGGCGCGCTGGAGCGGGAGGCGGCGGCGCGCGGCCTGGACGTCGTACGACTGGACACGCACGCGGTGCTCACCGAGGCGCAGGCGATGTACCGGGCGTGCGGGTACCGGGAGATCCCCGCCTACGACGACAACGTGTACGCCGCGTTCTGGTTCGAGAAGCGGGTGTAGGGGCGGCTTCGAGGAGCGAGGCCGCGGCACGTCGCGTACTGTCGCGTCCGGCGTGGAACGCGTACTATCGCGTCCGGCTCGACGGCGCGGTGCAACTCCCGCGCCTCCCGGCCGACTTCGCCACCCGTGCGTCCCCTGCGCCCCCACCACTGAACGGCAAGGAGCGGCCATGCCCGCACTTCTCGACCCGGTACTCGACCTGCTGACGCTGCGCGCCACGGTCACCGAGGCCGCGCCCGTCGCGGCCCGGATGCGCCGGCTGCGCCTGGAGGGCCACGCCCTCGCGGGACTCGACGTGCGCCCCGGGCAGCAGGTGCGGGTGCACGTCACGAGCGGGCTGACCCGCCGTACGTACTCGATATGGCGCTACGACCCCGAGGGCGCCCTGGAGTTGTGCGTGCTCGACCATCCCGGTGCCGGGCCGGGGGCGCTGTGGGCGCGGGCGGCGGCGGTGGGCGACGAGGTCCGGCTGGGCAGGCCGGAGGGGTCGTTCACCGTGCGTCCCGACGCCACGCACCATGTGTTCGCCGGGGACGAGACCGCCGCCGTCGCCTTCGGCGCGATGCTCGCCGCGCTGCCCGCGTCGGCCCGGGTCGCCGGCTGCGTGGAGACCGGGTCGGCTGCCGACCGGCTGCCGCTCGCCCACGGCGACCGGATCGGCTGGCTGGTCCGGGGCACCACCGCACTGCCCGACGCCGTACGGGAGTTGGCGCCCGAGCCGGGCGGGATCGCGTATGTCGCCGGGGAGGCGCGGACCGTGCAGCGGGTGCGGCAGGTGCTGCGCGAGGCCGGCTGGGACCGGCGCTCCGTGCTCACCAAACCGTTCTGGGCACCGGGCAAGCGCGGCCTGGAGTGATCCGCGCCCCTGCCGGGCCGCCCCGGAAGGGGCGCGGGGAACTGCGCGACCAGCCCCCACCGGCCCGCAGGTGAACCACACGACCCGGAACGAGACGGAGCCGCCGGCAGGCTCACCCGCACTGCGCCCCCGACGGGCAGAAGGACGCCACCGCCGTGGTGAGCGGCTCACCCACCAGGTCCGCCCCCAGGCTCTCCGGACCGCTCGCCCGGATCGCGTACAACGTGCCGTCCGAGGCCTCGAAGCGGTGGTCGACGACCCGCCGGGCACCCTCGTCCTTGTCGTCGTAGCGGTACGTCAGCTCCGACCAGCCGTCTCCGGAGGCGCGGTCGAGCACCTGGTAGCCCCGCTGGTGCGCGAAGCCGTAGCCGGGCGCCGTCTCGGCGAGTTCCAGGGAGGCCGCCGGGGTCGGCTCGGTGACCCGGAAGATCTGCAACTGCCGCCCGTCGCCCGGCGATTCGTAGGTGACGACCGGGGCCTTCTCGCCCTGCTTCTCCCGGCGCGTCCAGCCCTCGGGGATCTGGACGCGATAGCCGATGGGATCGTCGGCGGTGCGGTATCCGGGCGCCGCGGACGCCGTCGCGGGGCCGGAGGCCGGGGTGCTCGCCGGGCCGGTGCCCGCGTCGGACGCGTCCGTGGCCGAGGGGCTCGCGGGCGGGGTGGAGCCGGGCGCCGAGGACTGCGGCGGGGCCGAGACCGTGGTGCCCGCACCCGCCTCGGAGCCGGTGGAGTGGTCGCGGGTCAGATACCAGCCGCCCGCCCCGGCCCCCGCGCCGACCACCACGGTCAGCACCACCGCCGCGACCAGCCGGCCGGTCCGCCGGGCCGGGCGCGCGGGCGGCACGCCCGGCGCCAGGGTGTACGGCGGGGTGGGATACGGGGTGCCCGGAGGTGTGGCGTGCGCGGTGCCCGGCGGGGGCGGCAGCGGGCCGGACGCGGGGGGCGGCGGGCTCGTCCAGGACGGGGGCGGGCCGCCGCCGGACCGGGTCTGCGCGGACGCCCACGGCGGTGGCGCGGCACCGCCCGCCTGGGTCTGCGCCGAGGCCCACGGCGGCACGGCGCCGGTCTCCCCGCCGGACCAGGCGGCCCGGCCCCGTTCCTCGCTCGGTTCCCGCTCGGGCCCGGACCCGGCGTCGTCGTACTCGTACCGTCCGCTCATCGCGAAACCCCCCGAATCACCCTGGTGGGTACCGCTCTTGACGGTAGCGGCGAAAACGGGCGCGGGCCCCGTTCCGGACGGAACCGGAACGGGGCCCGCGCAGGCTCGTGACGAAACCGGGAACCGTCAGGCCTCGCAAGGAGACCGAGGAACCGTCAGGTCGCGTACGGAGACCGGGGAACCGTCAGATGAGGCCGAGGGCGCGGACCGCCTCGCGCTCCTCCTCGAGCTCCTTGACGGAGGCGTCGATGCGGGCGCGGGAGAACTCGTTGATCTCCAGGCCCTGGACGATCTCGTAGCGGCCGTCCTTCGTGGTGACCGGGAAGGACGAGATGAGGCCCTCGGGGACGCCGTAGGAGCCGTCCGACGGGATGCCCATGGAGGTCCAGTCGCCGTCCGCGGTGCCGTTGACCCAGGTGTGCACGTGGTCGATGGCGGCGTTGGCGGCGGAGGCGGCCGACGAGGCGCCACGGGCCTCGATGATCGCGGCACCGCGCTTGGCGACGGTCGGGATGAAGTCCTCGGCGAGCCACTTCTCGTCGGAGACGACCTCGGCGGCGTTCTTGCCCGCGACCGTGGCCTGGAAGATGTCCGGGTACTGGGTGGCGGAGTGGTTGCCCCAGATGGTCAGGCGCTTGATGTCGGCGACCGTGGTGCCGGTCTTCTTCGCGAGCTGGGTCAGCGCGCGGTTGTGGTCCAGACGGGTCATCGCGGTGAAGCGCTCCGCCGGTACGTCCGGGGCGGCGGCCTGCGCGATGAGCGCGTTGGTGTTGGCCGGGTTGCCGACGACGAGGACCTTGATGTCGTCCGCGGCGTGGTCGTTGATGGCCTTGCCCTGCGGCTTGAAGATGCCGCCGTTGGCGGAGAGCAGGTCACCGCGCTCCATGCCCTTGGTGCGCGGGCGGGCGCCCACGAGCAGGGCGACGTTGGCGCCGTCGAACGCGACGTTCGGGTCGTCGCTGATGTCGATGCCCTGGAGCAGCGGGAACGCGCAGTCGTCCAGCTCCATGGCGGTGCCCTCGGCGGCCTTGAGCGCCGGGGTGATCTCGAGAAGGCGAAGCTTGACCGGCACGTCCGCGCCGAGCAGCTGGCCGGAGGCGATGCGGAAGAGCAGGGCGTAACCGATCTGGCCGGCGGCGCCGGTGACGGTGACGTTCACGGGAGTGCGGGTCATGGCGTTCTCCGTATGACAGCTGACGGTGGGGCGTCCCTGCCCCGGGGGTACGGGATCCCCGCCCCGGCTGGTGACCGGTGCCCGCCGCGATGATCGATCACGGGTACGTTTGATCGATCTCTTGGCGTCAAGAGAGATCCAGCGGTCAGGCTATCGCGCATCCGGCATCCCGGACGTCCGGGTCCGTGTGGCCCACCCCACAGACCACCCCACGGACCACCCCGGCCGGGCCGCGCGGGAGCCTGCGGCCGCCGCGGGGAGAGCGAGAAATCGGCGGCCGCCCGTCCGGGAGAGGTGGGGACGGTACGGCCGCCGGTCTGGGGGCACCGGCTGACCGGACTCCCGTGGGGGTATGGATCGCCTGCCCGGCGGGTCGAGGTTCATGCGCGGCATGTCCTGTGTTTTTCGCCCGGGGGCCGGGGGCCGGGCAGGCGGCCGGACATCCCGCCGGGCCGGGCTAGCGGGTGCAGGCCGTGCGGCCCGACGCCAGGGTCACGCACGCCTTCGCCGTGTTCGCGTCGCGCACCGCCACCATCGGCGTGTACGCGATGGTGTCCCCCGCCGTGGTGATCGCGTCGGACTCCTTCAGCGCGCCCGCGCTCACCTGGACGCTGTCCCCCTGCCCGGCCGCCGTGATCCGCCCCCAGGCCGCCCCGCAGACCTTGCTGTAGCGCACCTCCAGCAGGGTGGTGCCGACGGTCACGCTCTTGGCCGTGGTGACCGCGTCCGCGTCCTTCGTGCAGCCCATGGCCTCCGCGTCCTTGCCGGTGCAGGCGGCGCCGCTGCACTTCACCCCGGCCGGCAGGTTCGGGTCGGCGCTCACCGACGGCGTGGCCGAGCGGTGGGCTCCCGCACCCTTCGTGCCGTCGTCGCCACCCGTGAGGAGCATCGCGACCCCGACCACGATCAGCACGCCGACGACCCCGGCCAGGAACATCAGCAGACGCCGTCTTCCCGCGCCGGTACCGACACCCGCCCCGGCTCCTGGCCCTGTCCCCGCCCCTGCACCCGCACCCGCACCCGCACCCGCACCCGCACCCGCACCCGCACTGAGACCGGTACCGGCACCGGCGCCGGAACGTTCCCCCTGGGCAGGCATCTGCGGGGGTGCGCCGAACGCGCCCGGTTCGGCGGGCGCCTGCGGGCCCTGCGCGGTGGGTGAGGGCCCCTTGTACCCGGCGACCTTCCAGGAGTTGACCGCGTCGACCGCGCCGGAGCCCGCCGCGCCCTCGGCGCCGTCCGGGGCGTCCGCGCCGTCGCCCGTCGTCTCCCGGACGTCGGTGTCGGCGGCCGACGGCTGTGCCGGGACCGTCGGCGCGGGTCCCGCGACGGCGGGCGGGACGGCGGTGCCCGCGCGGGCCGCCCTGCCGTTCACGGCGGGCCCGGCCCCGGGCGCCGCCCCGAACTCGCCGAGCGCGGCGCGCGCCTGCGAGATCCGTACCGCCTCCATGGTCATGTCATGCCGCATCTCGGAACGGCTCCACGCGCGTTCGGCCAGCTCCCACATGGTGGTGAGATGGACCGGGTCGGCGCCGGTGACCTCGGCCAGGGCGACGATCGCTCCCTTCGGCGCGAGCAGCCTGCCGTTGAGATAGCGGTCCCAGGATGTCTTGCTGTAGCCCGTACGGTCCGAGACCGAGGCGACGCTCAGGCCGCTGCGGTCCACCAGCCGACGCAACTGACCCGCGAACTCGGCCACCTGTGGGTCGAGTTCATCGGGCAGAGCCCTCCAACGAGGCATAGGTTCCCCCCTCTTACCCCGGCGCGCACCGCAGTCTCCCCCCGCGGCCGCGCACATGCTGCGGCCACGGTAGCCCGGTCGAACGCGGGCTTGGGGCACTTCCCCGAACTTGTCGATACATCAACACATCGGACACACGCGCGTAACCCCGCACGACTCAGGACACGTCCTGGGACACAGCGGTGGGCGGGTGCCGGAACCGTCACTTCCGTGCCACAGCGCGCGGACAGGCGTTGAACGGCCGCTCCGGGGTGCTGGAGGGTTGGTCCCGGCGGCGGGCCGTCCTTCTCGGGGGATGGGGACGGCCCGTCCGTCGCGGCGCGGGCGAGCGGGTCAGCTGTTGCTCACCGTGAAGTGCAGGGTGTCCTTGAGGAACGGGATCTCCAGCAGGGGGTGCGGCTGGGCCATCAGCGCGAGCGCCACGATGGCCACGCCGAGCAGGCCGTAGGTGACGATGTCGGTGAAGCGGGAGCGCACCGCGAGCATCCCGACGCTCGGCAGCACCCAGCGCATGGCCGCGCCGCCGAGCAGGGCGACGCCGACCACCAGGGTGCCGGCCCGGAACTGGTCCAGCGCGGTGATCAGCAGGCCGATCGCGGCCAGGCCCAGCACCAGCAGCACGGGCCACTGGCGGGCCGGTGCCGGGGCGTCGCCGGGTGCGGCCCGGCCGCCGCCCTCGGGCCGGGCGGTGTCCTTCGTGAACAGCGGGAACCGCCGCGTGGCCCGCCGGGGGCGGCCCTCGGCGTCGGGCGCGCTGATGGCGTCGCGGACGGTCAGTTCCTCTTCACCCGCACCGTCGGCGTGCGCGTGCGCCTCGACGTCGGGCGCGTCGGCGGACTCGGCGTCGGCGGCGTCGACATCGGCGGCGGCTCCGGCTCCGGCTCCGGCGGCGGCTTCGGACACGCCGGAGGACGCGTCAGCCGTACCGGACGCGCCGGAGGACGCGTCGGCCGTGGCGGACACAGCGGACACGTCGGAGGACGCGTCGGCGGCATCGGCGATGTCCCGCGCCGCCCGTGCGCCGTTGATCGCGGGGGCCGGCTCCGCGGGATCCGTGCCGACCGCAGCACCCCCGGCCGGGGCCGGGCGCTCGGGAGCCGTCCGCTCGGGGTCAGGCGACACCGCGCTCCGCCGCCTCGACCACGTTGACGAGCAGCTGGGCGCGGGTCATCGGGCCGACGCCGCCCGGGTTCGGGGAGATCCAGCCGGCCACCTCGGCCACACCGGGGTGGACGTCGCCGACGATCTTGCCCTCCGCGCTGCGCGAGACGCCGACGTCGAGGACGGCCGCGCCCGGCTTGACGTCCTCGGGCCGGATCAGGTGGGCGGAGCCCGCGGCGGCGACGATGATGTCCGCGCGCCGCAGATGCGCCGAGAGGTCACGGGTGCCGGTGTGGCACTGGGTCACCGTGGCGTTCTCGCTGCGCCGGGTCAGCAGCAGCGGCATCGGGCGGCCGATGGTCACCCCGCGGCCGACGACCACGACCTCCGCGCCCTTGAGCTCGACGCCGTAGCGGCGGAGCAGGGTGAGGACGCCGTTCGGCGTGCAGGGCAGGGGGGCCGGCTCGTTCAGGACCAGGCGGCCGAGGTTCATCGGGTGCAGGCCGTCGGCGTCCTTGTCCGGGTCCATCAGTTCGAGGATGCGGTTCTCGTCGATGCCCTTGGGCAGCGGGAGCTGCACGATGTAGCCGGTGCAGGCCGGGTCCTCGTTCAGCTCCCGGACCACCGCCTCGATCTCCTCCTGCGTGGCGGTGGCGGGCAGCTCGCGCTGGATGGAGGCGATGCCCACCTGGGCGCAGTCGCGGTGCTTGCCGGCCACGTACTTCTGGCTGCCGGGGTCTTCACCGACGAGGATCGTGCCGAGGCCGGGCGTGACGCCCTTCTCCTTCAGCGCCGCCACGCGGGCGGTCAGATCGGACTTGATCTCTGCTGCGGTGGCCTTGCCATCGAGAATCTGGGCGGTCATGGCTCCCATCCTCCCGGATCGCGGGCCGCCGGTTCAATCCGGGTACCCCCGGGCGGCGCCCGAGCGATCCGGCCATGATCGGCGATGTTGCACTTGCACAACACCTCTGGAAAGCGGCTGGACAAGGACTCGTCTCTGCCACGACGATGAACGGCGCAGTACCGCGGTAAGTGTTGGGGGGCAACACCGCTCAGCCTGTTGACGTTCCTCCGCGCCACCCGCGTCGTCCCTGGTCGCAAACGGAGGAATCACGCCATGAGTTATGGCTCGCCCAACCCCTACGGTCAACCGCAGGACCCGAACGCCCAGTACGGCTACCCCCAGCAGGGCCAGCCCGGCTACGGCTACCCGCAGCAGGCCCCCGGTGTCCCGCAGCAGGGCGGTTACGGCTACCCGCAGCCCGGTTACGGCGCCCAGCCGCCGTACGCCAACTGGGGCCAGCGCTTCCTGGGCACCCTGGTCGACGGCCTCGTGTTCCTGGTGCCGTACATCCTGATCCTCGTGGGCCGCGACAACGGCGCGCTGCTGGCGATCGGTTTCCTCGCGATCATCGGCCTCGCGATCTGGCAGCTGATCCAGGAGGGCCGCACCGGCCAGACCGTCGGCAAGAAGGCGCTCGGCATACGCCTGGTGAAGGAGGAGACGGGCCAGCCGCTGGGGGTCGGCATGGCCTTCGTCCGCCGCATCGCCCACTTCGTGGACAGCGTCGCCTGCTACCTGGGCTGGCTGTGGCCGGCGTGGGACGCCAAGCGTCAGACCTTCGCCGACAAGATCATGGGTTCCATCGTCATCCGCTCGCAGTGAGCGGCGCCTGAACCCGCGCCGGAAGCGGCCCGCGGCCCCCGTGAACGGGGGCGGCGGGCCGCTTGCGCGTAGGTCCCGATGTGCCCTTCGGGACCCGGGGCTCAGTGGAAGAAGTGCCGCGTGCCCGTGAAGTACATCGTCACGCCCGCCTTCTTCGCGGCCTCCACGACCAGCTCGTCACGGACCGAGCCGCCGGGCTGCACCACGGCCTTCACGCCGGCCTCGGTCAGGATCTCCAGCCCGTCCGGGAAGGGGAAGAACGCGTCGGAGGCGGCGTACGACCCCTGGGCGCGCTCGGCGCCCGCCCGCTCCACCGCGAGCTTCGCGGAGTCGACCCGGTTGACCTGGCCCATGCCGACGCCGACCGAGGCGCCGTCCTTGGCGAGCAGGATGGCGTTGGACTTGACCGCGCGGCACGCCTTCCACGCGAACGCCAGCTCGCGCAGCTCGGCCTCGGAGAGCGCCTCGCCGGTGGCCAGCGTCCAGTTCTCCGGGTCGTCCCCGTCGGCCTGGAGCCGGTCGGTGACCTGGAGCAGCACGCCGCCGTCGATCGCCTTGACCTCGACCGGGTTCGCCGGGGCGCCGGCGGCCTTCAGCACGCGGATGTTCTTCTTCTTGGCGAGCGCCTCCAGGGCGCCGTCCTCGTAGGCCGGAGCGACGATGACCTCGGTGAAGATCTCCGCGACCTGCTCCGCCATCTCCTTGCTGACCGGGCGGTTCACGGCGATCACACCGCCGAACGCGGACAGCGGGTCGCAGGCGTGCGCCCTGCGGTGCGCCTCGGCGACGTCCGCGCCGACCGCGATACCGCACGGGTTGGCGTGCTTGATGATCGCGACACAGGGCTCGTCGTGGTCGTACGCGGCACGGCGGGCGGCGTCCGTGTCCGTGTAGTTGTTGTACGACATCTCCTTGCCGTGCAGCTGCTCGGCCTGCGCGAGGCCGGCGCCGCTCGCGTCGACGTAGAGCGCCGCGGGCTGGTGCGGGTTCTCGCCGTAGCGCAGGGTGTTCTCGCGCTGCCAGGTCGCGCCGAGGAAGTCGGGGAACCGCGACTCGTCGACGGGGGCGTACTCGGAGGCGAACCAGGAGGCCACGGCGACGTCGTACGACGCGGTGTGCTGGAACGCCTCGGCGGCCAGCCGCTTGCGGGTGGTCAGGTCGAACCCGCCGCCCTGGACGGCCGCGAGCACGTCGGCGTACCGCTCGGGGCTGGTGACGACGGCGACGGAGGGGTGGTTCTTGGCCGCGGCGCGCACCATCGACGGACCGCCGATGTCGATCTGCTCGACGCACTCGTCGGGCGAGGCGCCGGAGGCGACGGTCTCCCGGAACGGGTAGAGGTTGACGACGACGAGGTCGAAGGGCGCGACGCCCAGCTCGTCGAGCTGCTGCCGGTGGCTCTCCAGCCGCAGGTCGGCGAGGATGCCCGCGTGGACCTTGGGGTGCAGGGTCTTGACCCGGCCGTCCAGGCACTCGGGGAAGCCGGTGAGCTCCTCGACCTTGGTGACGGGGACGCCGGCCGCGGCGATCCGCGAGGCGGTGGAACCGGTGGAGACCAGCTCCACGCCCGCCGCGTGCAGGCCCTTCGCCAGCTCCTCGAGGCCGGTCTTGTCGTAGACGCTGACGAGCGCGCGACGGATGGCCCGCTTGCCGCTCTCGATGCTCTCGGCGGTCACTGGATAACTACCTTTCGTCCCTCGATGCGATGGCCGTTGCGGGCGATCCGCCCCACGACCTCGACGAGCAGCCTTCGCTCGACTTCTTTGATGCGCTCGTGCAGAGCGCTCTCGTCGTCCTCGTCCCGGACCTCGACCACGCCCTGAGCGATGATCGGTCCGGTGTCGACGCCGTCGTCGACGAAGTGGACGGTGCAGCCGGTGACCTTGGCGCCGTACGCGAGCGCGTCCCGTACGCCGTGGGCCCCCGGGAAACTGGGCAGCAGGGCCGGGTGCGTGTTGATGAACCGGCCGCCGAACCGGGCGAGGAACTCCTTGCCCACGATCCGCATGAACCCGGCGGAGACGACCAGGTCGGGCGCGTGGGAGGCGACGGCCTCGGCGAGGGCGGCGTCCCACTCCTCGCGGCTGTCGTAGTCCTTCACCCGCCGGACGAACACCGGGATCCCGGCGCGCTCGGCACGGGCCAGCCCCTCGATGCCGTCGCGGTCGGCGCCGACGGCCACGATCTCGGCGCCGTACTCCTCGGGCCCGAGCTGTCCGATGGTGTCGAGCAGCGCCTGCAGGTTGGTGCCTGATCCGGAGACCAGCACGACGAGGCGCTTGGCCACGGGCTTGGCGGCCACGATGGGGCCCTTTCTCGGGGAAGCGTTCGGTCGGCGGCCGGACCGCAGCTGCCTTGTACATTCATACGAATGCTTCGCGCCCCGGGATACGGGGAAGTCTACGAAGCGGCCGACCGTCAGCAACGATACCGGCACACCGGACGGCCCCCACGGGACGGGGGCGTGGCCGGAAGGTAGCGTCTGCGGGGAGTGGGTATCGGGAACGCCGTGGTCCTGCGGCGCGTTCCCGGAGTGACAGCCCACACCATGCACGTCCGTCAGCCGTATCCATCTAGGGGAAGACGCTCATCTTGATGCCGGATCGCAGCCCGCGACTTCTCACGCTCCCCCCGCAGTCGGCGCAGCGAGGGGCACGGGGTGCCGTGCTGCTGCGCGAACGGCCGGCCTCGCCGCCCGACGCGCCCTCGCACGGCCCGGACGGTTCCGCGGGCGGGGCGGGCTCGGGTTCCGGCGCGCCCGCGGGCGGCCAGGGCGGCACGCCGTCCGGCCGGGACGGCGAGGGTCAGGACGACAACCCGTTCGCCCCGCCGCCGGAGGGCACCCCGGACCGCCCCTGGCAGCCGCGCAAGCCCGCCGGCGGCCCGGACGGCGACGCGCAGGGCAAGGACTCCTCCCCGTGGGGCAGCCAGTGGAGCGACCGCCAGCCGGGCCGCTCCCCCGGCGGCTTCGGCGAGCGCCCCGGCGCGGGGCCCGGCGGCCCCGAGGGTCCGGGCGGCGGCGCCCCCGGGCCGCAGCTGCGCTGGGACCCCACGGACCCGGTCCAGCGGCGTGCCCGCTACTCGCTGCTGTCGGGCATGTGGGCCTTCTTCTTCGCGCTGTTCAGCTGGCCGTACGTGGCGCTGCTGCTCGGCGCGCTGGCCCTGTACTGGGGCGGCAGCGCGCTGCGCGCCAAGCCCCGCCGGCCCGACCCGGACAACCCGGCGCCCGAGCCGCAGGGCCGCCCGCAGGTCACGGCCGCGATCAGCGGTCTGGTGACCGCGCTGCTGGCCCTGATGCTGGTGGCGGCGACGTTCACGGCCCAGCTGGTCTACAGCGACTACTACACCTGCACCAACGACGCCCTCACCAACGAGGCGCGGCAGTCCTGCACCCACCTCCTGCCGGAGCAGCTGCGGGGCGTGCTGGGAACCGACGGCTGACCGCTCCGCCCACGGGCCGGCCCCCGGGCGGATCAGCTCCGCGGCGGGGGTTCCGGTGGGCGGATCAGCTCTGCCGCGGGGGCTCCGGTGGGCGGGGCACGTGCGGCGGGGCGGCCCACCAGGGGCCGTCGGAGCCGTCGTGCCCGCGGCCGCCGTCCGGCGGTTCCGCGGGCAGGATGTCGTACGACTCCTCGTGGTCGTAGAAGTCGGGCTCGGGCGGTGTCGGTGCCGGAAGGGTGGGCACGGGCGGAGCGCTCCGGTCCCGCCGGGCGCGGCCCGGTGACGGCAGGCGCGGACCGCCGCCCGGCCGCCGTTCCCCTCGCCGCAGCCGGTCCGGCCGCCACGGACGCCGGAACCACCGGCGCTCCGGTGCCATGTCCGGACCCGGCTCCTCTCGCACCGTGGGCGCCGCCTTCGCCGCAGCGGACGCGACCGGTCGCCGCAGATACCGCGACCACCACCCGCCGCCCGGGGCCGCCGCGCCCTGACCGGACTCCCCGCGCGCCGCATGCACGCTCCGCGCCGCACCGGACCCGGCCGGCCGCCGCAGGCGCCGCGACCACCACCCGCCGCCCGATGCCGCCGCGCCCTGACCGGACTCCCCGCGCGCCGCACCCGCCGGCTGCACCGCACCCGGCCGAAGCGGCCGCCGCGGACGCCGGGACCACCGGCGCTCCGGTGCCCCGTCCGGACCGGTCTCCTCCCGTGTCGTACGCGCCACCTGCGCCGCACCGGGCCCGGCCGGCCGCCGCAGACGACGGAACCACCGGCCGCCGGGTGCCGTCACGGCCGGGTGGGGCTTCTCCTGGGGCGGCCGCGCCGTCTGTGCCGTCTGTGCCGTCTGCGGGGTGCCCGTCCGTCTGCGGGCGTCGGCCGGGGGCGGTTCGGGTTCTCCCCCGCGGGCGCGGAGGCGTACCAGGCGCCCGGCCAGCGCCACCGGTACCGCCACCAGCGTCAGCCAGCCCAGCGTCGCCGCGCCGGTCGCCCACCACACCGGCCCGAAACCGCTGAGCGCGGCGACCCCGAGCCGCCCGCCGGCCAGCGCGGCGAGCACGGCCAGCGCGACCCCGCACAGGAGCGCCGCCAGCGCGGTGGTCGTGGCGGTGCGGCCGACCGACCAGACCGGCACCCGCATGCCGCCCGGCGCACGGCGCCGCAGCGGCAGCGTCCGCTCGTCGCGCACCGGCTCCCGCCGCCTCGCCACCGCGGCCCCCGCCGTGAACCATCCCACCGTCACCCCGGCCGCCACCGGCACCAGTGCGGCGGCCCAGTTGAGCGGCCCGCCCGAGCCCGCCTCCGGCACCGCCGCCAGCAGCGGGAACGGCGGCAGCAGCGGGGCGGGGGCCGAGGAGAGCGGGCCCACGGCGTGCCCGGCGCCGAGCAGGAACCCGGGCCCGACGCCGTACGCCGCCCCCCATACGGCCGCGTTCGGCACCAGCGCCAGACACAGCAGCAGCACCGCGAACCGACCGGACACCCCGTCCGTGAGATGGGTGAACGCCCCGCGCGCCGCCCCGCCGTGCCAGGCGAGGGACACCGCGGCCAGCAGCGCGCCTCCGCCCACCAGCACCGCCGTACCGGCCGCCGCGGCGCGGGCGGCGGCGGCCGGGCGGACGGGTGCGGCGGGCCCGAGAACCAGCCGCCTGAGCCTGCCGGGCAGCAGCACCAGCACGCTGAGCACGGGGTCGCGCGGGCGCCCGTACGCCGACCACACCCCCACCCCGGCGGCCGCGCCGACCAGCAGCGGCAGGCACACCGCCACCCGGGACCACTCCGGGCGCAGCTCGCCCCCGGTGGCGTAGAGGGCGGTGGCACATCCCACGGCGAGGTAGCCGACCAGCACGCCGGTCCACGCGGTCCGCGCGGGCACCGGGGGCACCGGGGGCGCCTCCCGGCGCGGCCGGCCGGTGCCCCGGGTCGTCTCGGCGCGCTCGGCGCGCTCGTCGCTCTCGTCGCTCTCGTCGCCGGGTGGCAGCACCGCGTCCCGCGCCGCCCGGTACACCAGCCACACGGGGAGCGCGAGCAGCAGCAGCGGGGTGACGCCCACCGGCGCGGGCGCACCCGAGAGGGTGTCGGTGCGGACCAGTTCCACGCCGTGCGCCAGCAGCCACAGCGCGGCCGCGACATGCAGCGCGCCGCCCGGCCCGCTGTCGGGGTACGGGGAGCTGATCCACACCACGGTGACCAGCACCGCGAAGGAGCCGAGCCCCAGTGCCGCCGCGAGCACCCCGCCGAGGAGGCCCGCGGCCAGGCCCGGTGATCGGCCGCGCATCCGGGTGAACAGGAGCGGCAACGGCGGTCGTCGACGATCGGTCGTGTGGATCACGACGGTCATGCTCCCAACGACACGCGCTTTTCCGTCGTAACAGGCGAACCTTCGCAGTGTCGCCCAAGATACGTTTATGTGCTTTTTCCTGTGGAGGGGGGCCCGGTGACGCAAGGTCAGCTCACGTCCGACCTGACGCCCGCTCAGGCGTTCGACGCCCTCTACGCCTTCTGCGCACCCGCCCTCGTACGCCAGACCTATCTGCTCACCGGCCGCCGGCAACTCGCGCGCGAGGCCGTGGAGCGGGCGTTCCACATGGCCTGGGAGCGCTGGCCCGACGTGGCCCAGGACCGGGACCCGGCGGGCTGGGTGCGGTCGGTGGCGTACGACATCGCGCTCGCCCCCTGGCACCGCTTCCGGCCCCGCTACCGCAACCCCGAGCCGCCCCCCGCCGAGGCGGCCGACCGCGCCCTGATGGACGTGCTCCAGACGCTCCCGCCGTCGTACCGCCGCACGCTGCTGCTCTACGACGGTGTCGGTCTCGGCCTGCCGGAGACGGCGGCCGAGACGGAGGCGAGCACACCGGCCGCGGCGCACCGGCTGCTGCACGCCCGGGAGGCGGTCGCGGCGCGGCTGCCGGAGTTGGCCCGACCCGGTGAACTGCACCGGCGGATGGTCCAGTTGGCGTCGAACGAGCGGCTCGGCGCCGCCCAGCCGCCGCGGGTGCGCGGCGTCGGCGAGCGCAGGACGCGCTTCTGGACCCGGGCGGCGATCGCCTTCACCGTCGCGATCGCCGGGGCGACGACCCTGACGGTGCGTACGGCGCCGACCCACTACGAGCGGCCGGTCGGGCCGGGCGTGGCCGTCCAGGGGCTGCCGCCACAAGAGGCGATGGGGCCGCTGTCGCACGCGGAGCAGCGCCTGCGGGACAAGCTCCGCCGGGAGTCGGCGAAGGGTCCGGAACGGCTGCTGCCGGA
Source organism: Streptomyces mangrovisoli (assembly GCF_000974985.2). Taxonomy (GTDB): domain Bacteria; phylum Actinomycetota; class Actinomycetes; order Streptomycetales; family Streptomycetaceae; genus Streptomyces; species Streptomyces mangrovisoli. The sequence goes on from NZ_LAVA02000026.1 coordinate 23,368, forward strand.
CGACCGCTGACGCGAGCCCCCCTCCGAGGGGTCACCCGCGTGACGGCCGCGCGAGGTGTTCGGCCGCGGGCCGGTGGGGGTTGTTCGCGCAGTTCCCCGCGGCCCCGACGGGGCGCACCGACCGCACCTCCGAGGGGCGCGGGGAACTGCGCGACCGGCCACGACGGGGCCGCGCGACGCATGTCCACGGACGCACGGAAGGGCCCGCACCCCCCGTGAGGTGCGGGCCCTTCCGTGTGGACCGGGCGTCCGGGCTCGGGGCCCGGATCAGGCCACGGGAAGCCGCATCAGCCGGCGAGGATCTCGCGGGCCAGCTTCGCCGTCTCGGTCGGCGTCTTGCCGACCTTGACGCCGGCGGCCTCGAGGGCCTCCTTCTTCGCCTGGGCGGTGCCGGACGAGCCGGAGACGATGGCGCCCGCGTGGCCCATGGTCTTGCCCTCGGGCGCGGTGAAGCCCGCGACGTAGCCGACGACCGGCTTGGTCACGTTCTTCGCGATGAAGGCCGCGGCCCGCTCCTCGGCGTCGCCGCCGATCTCACCGATCATGACGATCAGGTCGGTGTCGGGGTCGTCCTGGAAGGCGGCCAGCGCGTCGATGTGCGTGGTGCCGATGATCGGGTCGCCACCGATGCCGACGGCGGTGGAGAAGCCGATGTCGCGCAGCTCGTACATCATCTGGTACGTCAGCGTGCCGGACTTCGAGACCAGGCCGATGCGGCCCGGCTTCGTGATGTCGCCCGGGATGATGCCGACGTTCGACTGGCCCGGGGTGATGATGCCGGGGCAGTTCGGGCCGATGATCCGGGTCTTGTTGCCCTTCTTGCCGGCGTACGCCCAGAAGGAGGCCGTGTCGTGCACGGCGATGCCCTCGGTGATCACGACGGCCAGCGGGATCTCGGCGTCGATGGCCTCGACGACGGCGTCCTTGGTGAACTTCTCCGGCACGAAGATGACGGAGACGTTGGCGCCGGTGGCCTCGATGGCCTCCTTGACGGTGCCGAAGACGGGTACCTCGGTGCCGTCGAAGTCGACCTTCTGACCCGCCTTGCGCGGGTTCACGCCGCCCACGACCTCGGTGCCGTCACCCAGCATGAGCTTGGTGTGCTTCATGCCGGTGGCGCCGGTCATGCCCTGGACGATGACCTTGCTGTCCTTGTTGAGCCAGATAGCCATGGTGTTGGTGTCCTCGTCCTTGTGCTTACTTGGCGGCGGCCAGCTCGGCGGCCTTGTCGGCCGCGCCGTCCATGGTGTCGACGCGCTGCACCAGCGGGTGGTTGGCGTCGGTGAGGATCTTGCGGCCCAGCTCGGCGTTGTTGCCGTCGAGGCGGACGACGAGCGGCTTCGTCACGTTCTCGCCGCGGTCCTCGAGGAGCTTCAGAGCCTGCACGATGCCGTTGGCGACCTCGTCGCACGCCGTGATGCCACCGAAGACGTTGACGAAGACGGACTTGACGTCCGGGTCGCCGAGGATGATCTCCAGGCCGTTCGCCATCACCTGGGCGGACGCGCCGCCACCGATGTCGAGGAAGTTGGCGGGCTTGACGCCACCGTGGTTCTCACCGGCGTACGCGACGACGTCCAGGGTGCTCATGACGAGACCCGCGCCGTTGCCGATGATGCCGACCTCGCCCTCGAGCTTGACGTAGTTGAGGCCCTTCTCCTTGGCCGCGGCCTCGAGGGGGTTGGCCGCGTCCTTGTCGTGGAGCTCCTCGTACTCGGGGTGGCGGAACTCGGCGTTCTCGTCGAGCGACACCTTGCCGTCGAGCGCGATGACCTCGCCGGAGGCGACCTTCGCGAGCGGGTTGACCTCGACCAGGAGGGCGTCCGACTTGATGAAGGTGTCCCACAGCTTGACGAGGACGTTCGCGACCTTGTCGGCGACCTCGGCCGGGAAGTTGGCGGCCGCGACGATCTCGCGGGCCTTGGCCTCGTCCACGCCGTCGATGGCGTCGATCGGGGTCTTGGCGACGGCCTCGGGGCGGGTGGCCGCCACCTCCTCGATCTCCATGCCGCCCTCGACGGAGGCGATGGAGAGGAAGGTGCGGTTGGCACGGTCGAGGAGGAAGGAGACGTAGTACTCCTCGAGGATCTCCGGGGCGGTCTCGGCGATCATGACCTTGTGGACCGTGTGGCCCTTGATGTCCATGCCGAGAATGTCCGTCGCCCGGGCGACGGCCTCGTCCGCGGAGGCGGCCAGCTTGACGCCACCGGCCTTGCCGCGACCACCGACCTTCACCTGCGCCTTGACGACGGACTTGCCGCCGAGCCGCTCGGTGATCTCGCGCGCCGCCTCAGGCGTGTCGATGACTTCACCGGCCAGCACCGGTACATCGTGCTTGGCGAAGAGGTCCCTCGCCTGGTACTCGAACAGGTCCACGCGCTTCCGTCCCTATCAGTGATCTCGTCGCGGTTCGTTGGATGCGTGGGCGTGCCGCGAAGGGCAACGTGACGTCCGCGTGTGTCACAAGGGGGGCGCACACGGTGTCCGAGCGCGCGGCATGTCCGTCTCGCAGGTTATCGCCGCTTGCCGAAGGTCCCTAAATCGAGGGTCACACGGCCGCGGTGATACCTGTCACATGATGCCGTTTTCTACGGCACCCCGTGCCGCGGGCACCGGGTGGGAAGCGGTCCCCGATCCGAACGGGAGGGGAACGGGACACGACCGGCGGCCCGCCCGCGAGGGGGTCGCGGCGGGGCCGGGATGAAGCCTCACCGGGCTGGGGTTGACCCGGTGAGGCCCCGTGCTCAGCCCCGGAAGGGCGCCCCGATCAGGGGGTTCCCCGGAACTCGGAACGATTGATCCCCACCCCAATGGAGACCACCCGCCCCGTCCGCGCGGACCCGTCCGGAGCCGGCCGATGGCGTTCGGCCGTCCGGGCGGTCGCCCCCGCGGAGTCCTCTGCACGCGCCGCGCGACGGCACCCACGGCGACTGCACGCATTGCCTTCGCGGGGTGCGGTTGCGCTCCCCGCACGGGTGCGGGCGGAGCACGCGAGACCCGCCCGGCGGCGGCCCTACGGCGTCCCGTCGCCCGGCGCGACGTCGGTGACCCTGTGCCCGGTACGCGACGGAGCAGTCACGCCGCGGGCGGGAGGCCGGGCGGCGGGACGGGACGCAACAGGGGCGAAAGGATCACTTGGTACGAGACAGCGATCTTTACGGGACGCCCGGGGTTGCGCAAGCCCCCCATTACCGATGGGTAGGCATGTCCACTTTCCGGCCTTCCGGCCGTTTCTCGTCAATAAGTCGGCATATCGCCAACGCTCTCACCGTGCGCGGCGACGCAGCCGGGTCCGGGCGGTTCCTCGGGCGGTTCCTCCGGCGGGCCTCAGCCGGCCTCGGGTATCGGCAGCGGCCGCTTCTCGATGGCCGCCGCCATCACCTCGGGGAACAGATCGGGCGTGCAGGCGAAGGCCGGCGCGCCCAGCGCGGCCAGCGCCGCCGCGTGCTCGCGGTCGTACGCCGGCGCCCCCTCGTCGGACAGCGCCAGCAGCGCCGCGAACTGCACCCCCGACGCCTTCATCGCCGCGACCCGCTTCAGCATCTCGTCGCGGATACCCCCTTCGTAGAGGTCGCTGATCAGCACCACCACGGTCTCGGCGGGCCGGGTGATCTGCGACTGGCAGTAGGCGAGCGCCCGGTTGATGTCCGTGCCGCCGCCGAGCTGGGTGCCGAAGAGCACGTCCACGGGGTCGTCGAGCTGGTCGGTCAGGTCGACCACCGCCGTGTCGAAGACGACCAGCCGGGTCCGGATCGACCGCATCGACGCCAGCACCGCCCCGAACACCGAGGCGTAGACGACCGACGCCGCCATCGAACCGGACTGGTCGATGCAGAGCACGACCTCCTTCTTCACCGACTGCGCCGCCCGGCCGTAGCCGATCAGCCGCTCGGGCACGATCGTGCGGTACTCCGGCAGGTAGTGCTTGAGGTTGGCCGCGATCGTGCGGTTCCAGTCGATGTCGTGGTGGCGCGGCCGGGCGATGCGCGCGCTGCGGTCGAGCGCGCCGGTGAGCGTGGCCCGGGTACGGGTGGCCAGCCGCTTCTCCAGGTCCTCGACGACCTTGCGCACCACCGCGCGCGCCGTCTCGCGCGTGGTCTCCGGCATCGCCTTGTTGAGCGAGAGCAGCGTGCCGACCAGGTGCACGTCGGCCTCGACCGCCTCCAGCATCTCCGGCTCCAGCAGCAGCGAGGCCAGCCCGAGCCGGTCGATCGCGTCGCGCTGCATGACCTGTACGACGGAGGACGGGAAGTACGTCCGGATGTCACCGAGCCAGCGCGCCACGGCCGGCGCCGACGCCCCGAGCCCCGCCGAGCGGTCCTTGGCGCCGCGCCGTCCGTCCTCCTTGCCGTAGAGCGCGGTCAGCGCCCCGTCCATCGCGGCGTCCTGAGCGGAGAGCGCGCGACCGACACCGTCCGCCCGACCGCCGCCGAGCACCAGCCGCCAGCGCCGCAGCCGCTCCTGCGCCGGGTCCGCCACCTCGTCCGTCATCCGCCCACCCCCGCGAGGTCGTTGTCGTCGGTACTGATCGTGTCGGTAGCGATCGTTTCGGTACTGATTGTTTCGGTACTGGTTGTTTCGGCACCGATCATGTCGGTACCGACCGTTTCGGTCCCCGTGTCGGTGAGGGTGTCCGGGTCGTCCAGGCCGAGGAGCAGGCGGAGCACCGGGGTGACGGCCGCCGCCCGGCCGGGGTCGGACTCGGCGGCGAAGCCCGGGAGGGCCCCGGTGCCGGCGGCCGCCGCCCGCGGCCCCTCGCCCGGGCCACGCCGGACCAGTTCGCCGAGCGTTCTGCGGACGCCCGGCTCGTACGCCGAGAAGGTGCGGCGCAACAGCGGCAGCACGTCGGTGAACGCCTCCGCCGGCACCCCGGTCAGCCATGCGTCGACCAGCCCGAGCAGCCGTTCGTCGTGGACGAGGAGCATCCCGCCGCCCGAGCCGCCGCCCACGAACCCCTCGATCCACGCGGCCGCGTCCGCGGGCGGGGTGCCCGGCGACAGCACATGGCCCATCAGCCGTGCCGCCTCGTCCTGCGCCAGCTCCCCTTCGTCCAGCAGGAGCCGTACGGCCCGCCCACGGATCACGCCCGGCACGGTGTCCCGCCCGGACAGCACGCGCAGCACGGCCCGCCACCGGTCGCGCAGCTGCGCGCGGCCGGTCGCGGGTGCCTCGTCCAGGAGGCCCACCGCGGTGTGCACCGCGTCCACGTGGCCGCGCATCGCCTCGGCGGCGTCCGCGTCCAGCGCGGCGCAGGCCGGGGGCAGACCGACGAAGATACGCTCGGCCAGGCCCGCGGCGACCTCGGACAGGGCCGCGGTGTCGGTGCCGCGGACATCGCCGTAGCGCAGCGAGCGGACCAGCGCCGGGAGGGCCTCGGCGAGCCGGCCGACGTCCGTGTCGAGCGCCGCCCGGTCGGCGAGGACCCGCATGACGACGGGCAGCGCCCGCGCCAGCCCCGCGAGCAGGCACCGCTCCGCGAGCGCGGTGACATCGGCCAGCGCCCGCGCGGCGACGGCGTCGGACTCCGCCTTCGCGGTCGCGGCGGCGAGCACCGTGGTGCCCCACACCCCGGCCTCGGCGACCCGCACCGACAGCTCCGGCTCCCAGCGCAGCCGCCAGGTCTCCCGGAACGTCCCCGTGCTGCCGCGGGACGCGGCCGGCTCACCCCAGCCGACGCCCAGCAGACCCAGCCGGTGCAGCAGTCCGCTGCGCTCGGCGTCGGTCTCCTTGCGCAGGTCGAGCTCCAGCTCCCGCTCCAGGGCCTCCGGCTTCAGGCGCAGCCGGCGCTGGAGGCGGGTGAGGTCGCGCTGCAGGGGCACCGCGGGCGCCGACTCGGGCACCTCCCCCAGTACGTCCCCCACGATCAGCCGGTCGTGCACGAGGGCCAGCGGCACGTCCGAGCCCTCGCACATCACGGCCCGCACCGCGTCGGTGGTCTCGCCCAGGCCGGGCAGCGGACGGCCGCGCATCACGGCGAGCGTCTCGGCCAGCCGCACCGCCTCGATGACATGGGCCGAGGAGACGATCCGGTCCTCGTCCCGCAGCAGGCCCGCCACCTTGGTCAGCCACCGTTCGACCGGGCGGTCGGGCGCCGCGAACAGATGCCCGTACCACCCCGGTGAGTCGATGCCGGCGCCGTAGCCGCTCGCCCTGGCCAGCCTGCGGTGCGTCCAGGGCACCCAGGTCAGGTCCGCCTTCACCTTGGGCAGGCCCTTCAGCAGGGCCCGGTCCGCGGCGACAGAGCTCCTGGCGCGCAGCGCGGGAACGTGCCAGGCCCCGCAGACCACGGCGACCTCGTCCGCGCCGAACTCCTTCTGCGCCGCGCGCACCTGGAGCCGCATATGGGCCTCGCGGACCAGGTCCCGGGCGTGGCCGCCGTGACCGTACGTCTCGCGCAGCGCGCCCATGGCCTCCTCCAGCACCGTGAACGGAGCGAAGGCGTCCGGCTCCCCGGCCCCCCGGTGCTCCACGACGTCCTCCCACCAGCGCTCGGGGTCGTCGTACCCGGCGGTCTCCGCGAGGACGGCCAGCGGATCGACCCGGACGTCGGCGCCGGGATGCGGATGGGAATCGGGATCGGGATGGGGGTCAGGATCGGGATGGGGGGCGGGACCGCCGTCGTCGTCGGGCGGGCCGTCCGCCGCGGGCGTCCGTGCGTGCTCCTCCGTCAGGGTGTGCAGCACGTCCTCCGCCAGCGTGTGCGCGGCCGGCAGGTCGATGAAGCGGGCCGGGACGCCGTGGTGCAGGGCCCAGCGGATCGCGACCCACTCGGGGGAGAACTCGGCCAGCGGCCAGAACGCCGAACGGCCGGGCTCGTCCACGGCGTGCGCGAGCAGCGCGACCGGCGGGCGCATCTCCTCGTCGGCGGCGAGCGGGATCAGCGCGTCGGCCTCGGGCGGGCCCTCGATCAGCACGACCCGGGGGCGGGCCGCGGCCAGCGCCCGCCGCACGGCGCGCGCCGAGCCCGGTCCGTGGTGCCGCACCCCGAGCAGCAGCGGCCCCCCGCCCGCGCGCTCAGCGCCCGCCACACCGTCCCCCTCGCACCGCGGGACCCCCGGCCGCCCGCCCTGCCCGCCGTCCCGGACGTCGGGCTCCGTGCGGTCGCGGACCCCGGTGGGCCCGCTGCGGCCAGCGCGTGTCGTCGTCGAACACCATGCCCTCCTTCCGGCACTCCGGAGCCGGGGCCCCGGTCGTCGCCGTGGTCGTCACCGCCGTGGTCGTCACCGCTGTGGTCGTCACCGCCGCCGTCTTCATCGCCTTCGTCCTCTTCGTCGTCATCGTCGTCATCGCGGGGGTGCTCACGCGCTCACCTCCCGGCAGGCGCGGTAGAAGTCCTTCCAGCCGTCGCGTTCGCGCACGACCGTCTCCAGGTACTCCCGCCAGACCACCCGGTCGGCGGCCGGGTCGCGGACCACCGCGCCGAGGATGCCCGCGGCGACGTCGCCGGGCCGCAGCACGCCGTCGCCGAAGTGGGCGGCGAGCGCGAGACCGTTGGTCACCACGGAGATCGCCTCGGCGGTGGACAGCGTGCCGCTGGGCGACTTCAGCTTGGTCCGTCCGTCCGCCGTCATCCCGTCGCGCAGCTCACGGAAGACGGTGACGACGCGGCGGATCTCGTCGGCGCCGTCGGGCGCGGCCGGCAGATCGAGGGAGCGGCCGATCTGGTCGACGCGGCGCGCCACGATCTCGACCTCGGCGTCGGCGCTCTCCGGCAGCGGCAGCACCACCGTGTTGAAGCGGCGGCGCAGCGCGCTCGACAGGTCGTTGACCCCGCGGTCGCGGTCGTTGGCCGTGGCGATGAGGTTGAAGCCGCGGACCGCCTGCACCTCCTGCCCCAGCTCCGGTATCGGCAGGGTCTTCTCGGACAGGATGGTGATCAACGTGTCCTGCACGTCGGCGGGGATACGGGTCAGTTCCTCGACCCGGGCCGTCATGCCCTCCGCCATGGCCCGCATCACGGGGCTGGGCACGAGCGCGGCGCGGCTCGGGCCGTGGGCGAGGAGCTGCGCGTAGTTCCAGCCGTAGCGGATCGCCTCCTCCGGTGTGCCCGCCGTGCCCTGGACCAGCAGCGTCGAGTCCCCGCTGACCGCCGCGGCCAGGTGTTCCGACACCCAGGTCTTGGCGGTGCCGGGCACGCCGAGCAGGAGCAGGGCCCGGTCGGTGGCGAGCGTGGTGACGGCCACCTCGACGATGCGGCGCGGCCCCACGTACTTCGGTGTGATCACGGTGCCGTCCGGCAGCGTGCCGCCCAGCAGATAGGTCGCCACCGCCCACGGCGACAGCTTCCAGCGGGCCGGGCGCGGCCGGTCGTCCTGGGCGGCCAGCGCCGCGAGTTCGGTGGCGAAAGCGTCCTCGGCGTGCGGTCGCAACGCCTCGGACCGCTCGGGCGCGGACGCGTCCGCGGTGGTCTGTGCGACAGACCGCGACATGGCTGACGTGGCTGACATGGCTGAGGTCCCCTCCAGCTCGGCCGGTTCGGATCTGTCACCCACCGTGCACCACCCCACTGACAATGCGATGTGACCTGCGAGAACGCGTTCGCCGGGGCGGCTGCCCGGCCGATTGTCAGTGGCGGGACCTACCGTCGGGGACATGACTCAGCAGGGGGTGCGCTGGACGGCGGACCAGGTGCTGGCACTGGCGCCTGACGACTCGTCACGCAAAGCGGGAAGCAAACTCGGCGCGGCCGGCCCGTGGTCGGAGGCCGGGAGTTCCGACGAGGGCACGGTGTGGGGGCTGTGCCGGGGCAGCGGCGGCAAGCCGTACCAGACGGTCGTCGACATCGCGGACGCGGCCGGGCCCGCGTACAAGTGCAGTTGTCCGAGCCGCAAGTTCCCGTGCAAGCACGCGATCGGACTGCTGCTGCTGTGGGCGGGCGGCCCCGGCGCGGTGCCGACGGCCGAGCCGCCGGGGTGGGCCGAGCAGTGGCTCGAAGGCCGCCGCAAACGGGCCGAGAGTAAAAGGGGAGAGGCGGCGGCCGGTCCATCGGCCGGATCCGCCGATCCCGAGGCGGCGCGACGCCGGGCGGAGCGCCGCGCCGAGCGGGTCACCGCGGGGGCGACAGAGCTGGAGCAGCGCCTCTCCGACCTGCTGCGCGCCGGCCTGGCGACCGCCGGCGAGCGGGGGTACGGCCTGTGGGAGGAGACCGCGGCCCGCATGGTCGACGCGCAGGCACCCGGACTCGCCGCCCGAGCGCGGGAGTTGGGCGCGATCCCGGACTCCGGGCCGGGCTGGCCGGTACGGCTGCTGGAGGAGTGCGCGCTGCTCCACCTCCTCGACCAGGGCTGGCTGCGCCGGGACCGGCTGCCCGCCGGTCTCGCGGCGACGGTCCGCTCCCGTATCGGCCTGCCCGCCTCCGCCGACGGTCCGCCGGTGCGCGACACCTGGCTGGTCCTCGCGCAGTACGACACGGCCGACGCGAAGTTGACGACCCGGCGGATCTGGCTGCACGGCGTCGGCTCGGGCCGTGACGCGCTGCTCCTCTCTTATGGGGCGGCCGGCCGCTCCCCCGAACTGGCGCTGCCGGTGGGGCTGGCGCTGGAGGCGGAGCTGTCGGCCTATCCGGGTGCCGGGCAGCCGCGTGCCGCCCTCGGCGAGCAGTTCGCGGCCCCCGCCCCGACCTCGGTGCGGCCGCCGGGGAGGACCCCGCGTGAGGCCGTCGCACGGTACGGCGAGGCGCTGCGGGACGACCCCTGGCTGGACGCGGTCCCGGTCACCCTGGAGCGGGTGATCCCCGCGCCGGACGGCGACTCCTGGCAACTGGCGGACGCCGACGGGGACACGGCGCTGCCGCTCGCCCCCGCGGCCCTGTCCCGGCCGGGCCTGTGGCGGCTGGCCGCGCTGTCGGGCGGCGCACCGGTGACGGTCTTCGGCGAGTGCGGCCACCGGGGATTCACCCCGCTGACGGCCTGGCCGGAGAAAACGGGGGAGGCGGTGGCGCTGTGCTGACCCGGACGCGGGACGCCGGGGAGAGGCCACCCGGGGCGACGGACACGGCCGGAGACACGGCCCGAGCCCCAGCTCCAGCCTCAGCCCCGACCCCGGCTTCACCTTCAACTCCGGCTTCGACTTCCGCTGCGGCTTCACCTTCGGCTCCGGCTCCGGCTCCGGCTCCGGCTCCGGCTCCGGCTCCGAAGGCAACGCCGATCGACCAGGAAGGGACCCGCGTGAACAGGACGTCCGCTCCCGACCGACCCGCCGCCCAGGCGGCCCCGGCCGCCTGGGAGGAGCTGGTCACCTCGGCGCTGCTCGGCACCGACCGCCGCCCACCCGCCACCGGTGGGCCGCGCCGCGCGGCCCCGGTGGCCCTGCTGGACGCGGCGGCCCTGGAGACCGTACGACGGCGGGCCGGTCTGCGCGCCGCACCGGCGGTACGGCGCCCGGACCCCGCGGCCGATGACCCGCGGCCCGCCCTCCCGGCCGCCGCGGCCCGCCGCCTCGCGCTGCTGCTCGCCGACCGCCCCGGCACCGGTTCGGGCGGCCGCCGGGGCACCTCGCCGGACCTGAAGGAACTGCTCCCGCAATGGCTCGCGGCGGCGAACGGGCATGGCTACGCCGCCCCCGCCGAGTCGCTGCCCGCCCTGCTGGACGCGGCGCGGGGGCGGACCGACCTGCGGCCCGCGGCGCTGACGTTCGCCGGGCCCCGGGCACTGTGGCTGGCCCGGCTCAACCCGGACTGGCGGTTCGCCCTGCGGGCCGCGCCGGGCGGCGCCGCGGCGCCCGGTCCGGACACTCCCGAGCGCGTCCGGCAGGTGTGGGAGGAAGGGCTGTTCTCCGAGCGGGTCGCCCTGCTCTCGGCGCTCCGCTCCCGTGACGCCGCCGCGGCGCGCGAACTGCTCGTGGCGTCGTGGGCGACGGAGCGGGCGGAGGACCGGCTGATGTTCCTCGACTCGCTGCGCACCGGGCTTTACGCGGACGACGAACCGTTCCTGGAGGCGGCCCTGTCCGACCGCAGCCGCAATGTGCGGGCGACGGCGGCGGAGCTGCTGTCGGCGCTGCCCGCGTCGGCCCTCGCACGGCGGATGGCGGCGCGGGCCGGCTCCTGCGTGTCCGTGGACCGCACGCGGGACGTACCGGCGATCGTCGTGGAGGCCCCGCTCGAGTGCGACACCAGCATGGAGCGGGACGGTGTGGTGGCCAAGCCGCCCACGGGCCGTGGTCAACGATCCTGGTGGCTCGGCCAGTTGGTGGAGGCGGCATCGCTCGGGTCGTGGTCGCGGCGGCTCGGCGGGCGGTCACCGCGGGAGATCGTCGCGCTGCCGGTGGCCGACGGCTGGCAGGCGGAGCTCCATGCCGCCTGGTGCCGGGCGGCGGTGCGGCAGGACGACGCCGAGTGGTCCCGGGCGCTGCTCGGCGCCCCGTCGGCGCCGGAGGCGGGCGGGCCGGGGGCGGTGTCCCTGGCCGAGCGCGCCAAGCTGCTCGGCACGCTCGCCACCGCCGAACGGGCCGAGTGGGTGGCCGGGTTCATCGCGACGCACGGACTGTCCGAGGCGTTCCAGCTGCTCGGGGTGTGCGCGGTGCCGTGGGCCGGGCCACTGGGGCGGGCCGTCGTGGACGCCCTCGACATCGCACGGGACGCGGGGAGCTACCCATGGAGTTTCAGTGGTGTGATGGGGCTGGCCGAGCGCTGTCTGGACCCCGCGGAGGCCGGCCGGCTGGAGGGCCTGCTCGCGGTCCCGGACGAGTCCGAGGACGCCGCGCCGGGAGCCGGCGGCTACTGGGCGGAGGCGTTCCAGCGGCTGATGACCACCTTGCGGCTGCGCGCGACGATGTCCGAGGAACTCGCCCCGCCCCGCCCGTCGGGGCCGTAGCGGAACACCCCCGCGCGGACCAGGGCGGACCCACGCCCGTCGCCGGGACGGCCGTAGCCGCCCGGGCCGACCTGGCCGCACCCCGCCCGCCCCACATCACCGGGTCCGCCGGGTCAGCCCGATCGGTGAGGTCGGCCCGATCGGTCAGGTCGGCCCGGCGGGTCAGGGCAGCCCTGTGGGCCAGGTCAGCCAGGTGGGCCAAGTCGGTCAAGTCGGCCCAGCCGGCAGGATCAACCCGCCCCGCCGGATCGGCCCGTTCAACCCGATCGGCCGGATCAGCCGGATCGCTTCGGTCAGGACGAGGCCGGCTGGCGGACGTTCGCCCGGACCCAGTCCACGATGGACTGCGTGGTCGCCCCCGGGGTGAAGATCGCCGCGACGCCCTTCTCCTTGAGCGCGGGGATGTCGTCCTCGGGAATGATGCCGCCGCCGAAGACGAGGATGTCCCCCGCCTCGCGCTCCGCGAGCAGGTCGATCACCGCCGCGAAGAGCGTGTTGTGCGCGCCGGAGAGGATCGACAGGCCGATCGCGTCGGCGTCCTCCTGGATCGCCGTGGCGACGATCTGCTCGGGCGTCTGGTGCAGCCCGGTGTAGATGACCTCCATGCCGGCGTCGCGCAGCGCCCGCGCGATCACCTTGGCCCCGCGGTCGTGGCCGTCGAGCCCCGGCTTGGCCACGACCACGCGGATCGGACCGGCTGCCACACCCATCACTGCCTCCATGAAGCGACTACATCCATCCGTACCGGATCTACCGGATCCATCCGTACCGAGAAGCTCGGCGCATGTCGAGCACTTGCCCCATGCCGTGCATATCTCTCATGGCACGTAAACCGCTCGAGGCGTACCATCCGCCCCTCACAGGCCACCGGCCGGTCAAGTGAACGAACGTTATCTCCAGCATCCCGCAACCGGCAGTTTCGCGGCGCGGACCGAGGGGGAAATCACACGGTGGGACACGTTCGCCGCGCTCCGCTCCAGGACCTCGCGGCCCACGGGCCGCATGATCCTGCGGACCGCGGACCGCGCCGGGAGCCAGCGCATCAGGAGCCGCAACGGAGTCGCCGCAGCACCGCGCCGCAGGCCGCGCGGACGGCTGGTGCGGCACTTCGACGAGTGCACGAAGGGCACGCAGAACTGGTTGGACGGGACAGCGGGGGAACCCGTCGTCCCACCGGCAGGCCACCTCGTCGCAGCACCACCGGCGCCACCCGCGCCACCTGCCGCACCCAGCTCACGCGGACCGTCCGCGCGCCGTCGGTCACCTCCGCCGTGGTCTCCCACGAGGGCACACGGGGGACGAAGCCGTCCTCACGCGTGCCGACAGGAGGTCGGCCATGATGGTCACCCGGGTGGTGCAGCCCTTCGTTCCCCTCTGCCGGCGCCTGCTTCCGGTCAGGCTGACCGGGCTGTCCCTGGCCCTCCTCAAGGCGACCGCGCTGGAGATCGCCATCCTGGCGGGACACCTCTTCCTCTATCCGGCCGGCATCGTCCAGGAACGCCGCGGCCCCGGGCCGCTGCTCGACCCGCCCGAGGGCACCGCGCAGCTGCCGACGGAGGCCAAGCCGCCCGTCGTCCTGCTGCACGGCTTCATCGACAACCGCTCGGTCTTCGTGATGCTGCGGCGCAGCCTCGCCCAGCACGGCAGACAGCGCGTCGAATGCCTCAACTACTCGCCGCTGACCTGCGACATCCGGGCCGCCGCCGAGCTGCTCGGCCGCCATGTGGAGGACATCTGCGAGCGCACCGGCAGCCGGCACGTGGACGTCGTGGGGCACAGCCTGGGCGGCCTGATCGCCCGGTACTACGTCCAGCGGCTCGGCGGTGACCTGCGCGTCCGCACCCTCGTGACGCTCGGGACCCCGCACTCGGGCACGAAGGTCGCCCCGCTGGCCAACGCCCACCCGATCGTCCGGCAGATGCGCCCCGGCTCGGATCTGGTCGAGGAGCTGGCCCGCCCGGCACCCGGATGCCGTACGCACTTCGTCAGTTTCTGGAGCGACCTCGACCACCTCATGGACCCGCTGGAGACCGCCCAGATCGACCACCCGGATCTCCTGGTGCAGAACGTGCAGGTGACGGGCGTGGGGCATCTCGCCCTCCCGGTGCATCCGGCGGTCGCGACCGGCATACGGCAGGCCCTCGACACCGCGCACCCCGGAGAACCGACGGCCGGGCATGGCAAGGGCGGCCTGACCGTCGCCTGACAGCGGCCCGACGGCGTACCCCTACACCGCCCCGAGACACCCGTCCCGGGGCGCTCAGAGGCCCCAAAGACCCCTCACAGCCTCGAACAATCTTCGAACACAGAGCCAAACCCTTGCCCGTGGTCCCCCGAAACACGGCCGAATGCCCGTTTCCTGCGGGCACGAAACCTGTGGAAGATTGTCGCGCCCGCATACCGCCGGGTACAGTCGCCGCACTGCTCTGCCGGCCCCTGTAGTCGAGGCGAAAGAGAAGTTGGTGAACGACCGTCACCCGTCGGGGACCATGACCTCCCCGGCACCGGCTTCCGACGCCGCCGCCTCGACGCCCTACGCGTACGGCGGCCAGGAAGCCCAGTACGGCGACTTCACCACGTACGGCGGCTACGACACCGGCGGTTACGCCACCGGCCACGCCACCACGGCCTATGCGGCCGATCCGCTCTTCGGCGACCTGCAGGGCCAGACCCCGGTCGTGGACGCGTACGGCAACGCGGCGTGGACCTCCGACGGAGGGCAGTCCGCGCAGCACGACCCCTATGCGGCCCAGCAGCACACCGCCTACGCCGGCACCGGCTACGACACCTCCGGTTACGACACCTCCGGTTACGACGCCTCCGCGTACGGCACCGCCGGATACGACAGTGCCGGATACGACAGCGGCGCCTACGACGCGACGGCCTGGGCCACCGGCCGGCAGGGGCTCGCCGCCGTACCGCCGCAGGCCGCGCCCGCGGACCCGTCCGGACAGTGGGACGCGAGCGGCTGGCAGCAGCCCGCCGGCACCGCCGACGCCACCCAGCACTGGGAGTGGGGCACCCAGACCTTCGAGACCGCCGCCTACGACACCACGCAGTGGAACACCGACGGCGGCCCCACGGACCACGCCGGTTCCGACGAATACGGCCAGACCACCGAGTACGAGCAGACCTCGGACCACGAGCAGGCCACCGAGTACGGACAGGCCGCCGACCACCCGCAGGCCACTGACTACGGGCAGGCCGAAGAGTACGACCAGGCCGGGGAGTACGACCAGGCCGCCGGGCACGACGACGCCGATCCGGGCCCGCAGGACGGCCCCGGCGACACCGGCGAACTGCCCGCGGTCACCGAACTCCTGGAGGATCAGGAGGAGTTCACCCCCGCGGCCCGGCCGGGCGGCCGCGCCGCGTCCCGCTCGCGGCGCCGTTCGCCCGCGAAGCGCTCGGCGCTGCTGACGGTGGCCGTGCCCTCGGTGTGCGTGATGGGCGTGGCCGGTATCGCCGCCGCCAACGTCGGCCCCTTCGCCGGCGGTGACAAGGACACCTCGGCCTCCGCCTCCGACGCGCAGTCGGTGAAGCCGTCCGCCGCGAACAACAAGCTGGACGCCCAGCTGAAGAGCGTGTCGGCCGGTGCCGACGACTTCGCCGACCGGGCCAGCCGCACCCAGGAACGCATCGACCTCAAGGCCGAGCAGGACGCCGAGAAGAAGAAGGCGGCGGAGGAAGCGGCCCGCAAGGAACGGCTCCGGCCGAAGTTCGCGATCCCGGTCACCCAGAAGGGGCTCAGCGCCTACTTCGGCCAGGCGGGCGTGAACTGGATGTCCGTGCACACCGGTATCGACTTCCCGGTGTCGTACGGCACGACGGTCATGGCCGCGACGGACGGTGTGGTCTCCACCAAGTGGAACAGCGCCTACGGCAACATGATGATCGTGACGGCGAAGGACGGCACGGAGACCTGGTACTGCCACCTCTCCAGCTACCGCGTCGCCGCCGGAACCACCGTCAAGGCCGGGGACCCCATCGCGTACTCCGGGAACTCCGGCAACTCCACGGGCCCGCACCTGCACTTCGAGGTCCGTCCGGCCGGGGGTTCGCCGATAGACCCTCTGCCGTGGCTGCGCAGCCACGGGCTCGACCCGACCTGACGAGGCCGCCGCTCCGGCACCGGAGCGAAGGCCCCTCCCCGGGCCACGGCGTCAGCCGAGGCCAAGGGCACAGCCACGGCCGCCTTGCGGCCGCGGCCGGAGCTACAGCTTCTCCACCGGCGCGTACCGCAGCAGCAGCCGCTTCGGCTTGTCGCCGAAGTCGATCGTCGCCTCGGCGTTGGCGCCCGTGCCCTTCACCGCGACGACCGTGCCGAGGCCGAACTGGTCGTGCGTGACGCGGTCGCCGACGGCCAGCGACACGACCGGCTTCTCCGCGGCGCGCCGCGTCGCGAACCCGGAGGCGCCCGCGGCCGACGAACGCGACCGGGACGACGACAGGGAGGACGCCACGCCGGACACCGGTCCCGCGGGGACGGCGGCCGTGGCGCCGGTGCGCTTCCACTCGACGTGCGCGGCCGGGATCTCCTCCAGGAACCGCGACGGCGGGTTGTACGACGGCTGGCCCCAGGCGCTGCGCAGCGCGGACCGGGTCAGGTAGAGCCGTTCCCGGGCGCGGGTGATGCCGACGTACGCCAGGCGCCGCTCCTCCTCCAGCTCCTTGGTCTGGCCGAGAGAGCGCATGTGCGGGAAGACGCCGTCCTCCATGCCGGTGAGGAAGACCACCGGGAACTCCAGGCCCTTGGCCGTGTGCAGGGTCATCAGGGTGATGACGCCGCTGCCGTCCTCGTCCTCGTCGGGGATCTGGTCCGAGTCGGCGACCAGGGCGACCCGTTCGAGGAAGTCGGCCAGCGTGGCGGCCGGGGCGGCCGCGCCCGCGGCCCCCTCGGCACCCGCGGCCTCGGCGCTCTCGGCGCCCTCCTGCTCGAACTCCAGCGCCACGGCGGCGAGTTCCTGGAGGTTCTCGATACGGGTCTCGTCCTGCGGGTCGGTGGACGCCTGCAACTCGGCCAGATAGCCGGTCCGTTCGAGCACCGCCTCCAGGACGGTGGCCGGTCCGGCGCCCGACTCGACGATCGTGCGCAGCTCCTCCATCAGCGTGTTGAAACGCTTGACGGCGTTGGTGGAGCGGGCCGCCATGCCGTAGGCCTCGTCGACGCGGCGCAGCGCCTGCGGGAAGCTGATCTTCTCGCGCTGGGCGAGGGCGTCGATCATCGCCTCCGCGCGGTCGCCGATGCCGCGCTTGGGCACGTTGAGGATGCGGCGCAGCGGGACGGAGTCCTCCGGGTTGGCCAGGACCCGCAGATAGGCGAGGACGTCCCGGACCTCCTTGCGCTCGTAGAAGCGGACACCGCCGACGACCTTGTACGGCAGGCCGACGCGGATGAAGACCTCTTCGAAGACCCGGGACTGGGCGTTGGTGCGGTAGAAGACGGCGACGTCGCCGGCCTTGGCGTCGCCCGCGTCGACCAGGCGGTCTATCTCGTCGGCGACGAACTGGGCCTCGTCGTGCTCGGTGTCGGCGACGTAGCCGGTGATCCGGGCGCCCGCGCCGGCGTTGGTCCACAGGTTCTTGGGGCGGCGCGACTCGTTGCGCTCGATGACCGCGTTGGCGGCGCTCAGAATGGTCTGCGTGGAGCGGTAGTTCTGCTCCAGCAGGATCGTCGTCGCGTTCGGGTAGTCCTCCTCGAACTGGAGGATGTTGCGGATGGTCGCGCCGCGGAAGGCGTAGATCGACTGGTCCGCGTCGCCCACCACGCACAGTTCGGCGGGCTGGAGGTCGTACTCGCTGGGCGGCACGTCCACCGGGTGCTCGGCGGTGCCGACGAGCTCGCGCACGAGGGCGTACTGCGCGTGGTTGGTGTCCTGGTACTCGTCGACGAGGACGTGCCGGAAGCGGCGGCGGTAGTGCTCGGCGACGTCCGGGAAGGCGCGCAGCAGGTTGACCGTCGTCATGATCAGGTCGTCGAAGTCGAGGGCGTTGGCCTCGCGCAGCCGCGACTGGTACATCGCGTACGCCTGGGCGACGGTCTTCTCGAAACCGTCGGCGGCCTGGGCCGCGAAGTCCTCCTCGTCGATCAGCTCGTTCTTGAGGTTGGAGATCTTGGCGCTGAACGACTTCGGCGGGTAGCGCTTGGGGTCGAGGTCCAGATCGCGGCAGACCAGGGCCATCAGGCGCTTGGAGTCGGCGGCGTCGTAGATCGAGAACGACGAGGTGAAGCCGAGCTTCTTCGACTCGCGGCGCAGGATGCGCACGCACGCGCTGTGGAACGTCATGACCCACATCGCGTGGGCGCGCGGGCCGACGAGCTGCTCGACGCGCTCCTTCATCTCGCCCGCGGCCTTGTTGGTGAAGGTGATCGCGAGGATCTGGCCCGGGTGCACGCTCCGCTCGGCCAGCAGGTGGGCGATGCGGTGGGTGAGCACACGGGTCTTGCCGGAACCGGCGCCGGCCACGATGAGCAGCGGGGAGCCGGCGTGCACGACGGCGGCGCGCTGGTTGTCGTTCAGCCCCTCCAGGAGCGTGGCCGCGTCGAGGACCGGGCGCGGGGCGCCGTCGCGGTAGTACTCCTCGCGGTCCGGGGGCAGGTCGAACTTCCCGCCGAACAGATCGTGCGGGACCGGCTCCGCCGGGTGGCCGTCCTCGTGATCGTCCTCGGGCGGCGGCGGGTGCTCCTCCGCGTGCCCGCGAGGGGCCTGGAGGTCCGCCAGGAAGCTGTCGTCAAAGAGGCTGCTCATCGCTCTCCGAGTCTAGGGCGCCGCACTGACAGCCGGCCGCCGCCTTGAGAACTCCACCCGGGAGAGCGCCGACCGGCGACGGCCGCACCCCGGCGGAGCGCCCGTGGGCGGCGGACCGGGCGCCACCGGCAGCGACCGAAATCACACCCCCGCGCCTCTCCGGGCCGGTCACGGCCCGTTCCGCACCGGTCGTGGTCCGCCCCCGACCGGTCACGGTCGAGCCGTCGGCGGTCACGGTCCATCCCGCGACGATCACGGTGCGCGAGCCTTGGGCAAAGGTCACGAAAACGTATCGGGCATATCGAACATCAACCTTCACACGAGCCACACGCGTTGGTTACGGTTCCGATCAAGTCGTACGGCCCCTTCCGGTGAACGTCGCCGGGCCGCACGGCCCTTGCCGAGGGACCCGGTCGCAGGGCAGTCGGAGGGCGGACCCTCCGAACCCGCCCGCCCGTTCCCTCCCCCGGGCGCCTGGGCGGCCCGGGGCACCCACCGCCGGCTCGGTGGGCGGACCATGGAAGGAGTCGCCTCCTTTGGCGTCGCATCGCAAGTCGCGTCCCCTCGGACAGCGCGTGACCGGCCCCGGCACCTCCGCCGCCGCCGAAGCCGCGTCGGCCTATGCCGACCTGGTCTCCCGGGCCGCCGAGGCCGCCTCCGAGGGCACCGCCCCCGAGGACGAGGGCGGGCCGAGCCTCGCCGAGGTCGGGAAGAAGATCGACGCCTTCTATCTCCAGAGCGAGCCGGCCGCGGTGCGGTCCGAGGCGACCAGGGAGCGGACCGGCAAGCAGCGCACGCTCGTCTCGGCCCTGCTCGACGACGTCGCCAAGCGCACCCAGATGCTCAACACGGCCCGGGAGCGGTTCGGCGCCCTCACCGGCACGCAGTACCGCACCGACACCTCGGCCCAGGACACGGCGGCCCTGCTGCTCGCCAACACCCCGGAGGACTACTTCGGCCAGGAGCAGCTGATGAGCCGCCTGACCGAGCGGCAGAAGCAGGCCGTCGACACCGGCGGCACCGCGCAGCAGCCCGCGGCGGCCGAGGACCCGCGGCGGCGGGCGGCTGCGGGAGCCGTACGGCAGCCCGCGGCCGCACGGGAGCCGGGGCGGGCGCGGCGCGGCGTCGAGCCGCCGGCCGAGTCGCGGGACGGGGACGCGCTGGTCACCGCCAAGTCCACCGTCCAGAAGAAGCTCGCCCACGCGCGGGCACTGCTGTCGAAGCTGGACGCCGTCGGCGCCGGCCGGGTCCCGCCGCGGTCGCCGGACCCGGCGGACCGGGCGGGTCCGGTCGGAGCGCCCTACCCGGCGGCGGGGACGGCCGCGTCGCCGTACACCACCGAGGCGGTCGGAGCCCCGTACGCGGCGGCGCAGGCGGTCGGCTCGCCCTACGCCTACGCCACGCAGACGCCCGGAGCGCCGTACGGCACGGAGACGGCCGGAACCCCCTACGGCACGGAGACGGCCGGAGCCCCGTACCCCGCGGCCCCGGGCGCATCGCCGTACCCCGCGCACCCGGGCGGCGCGTGGGACGCCGCGAAGGCGGAGCAGGCGGTCGCCTTCGCTCGTGCGCAGCTCGGCAAGCCGTCCCTCTGGGGCGCCGCCGGCCCCGGATCCTACGACTGCTCCGGGCTCACCCAGGCCGCCTGGAAGGCCGCCGGTGTGGCGCTCCCCCGCGCCGTCCACGACCAGGCCCGCGCCGGCGTCGCGGTCCCGCTCGCCGATGCCCGCCCGGGTGACCTGATCTTCTTCGACGGCGGCATCGGCCATGTCGGCATCCACATCGGCGACGGCATGATGATCCACGCCCCGAACCCCGGCGCCTACGTCCGCGAGGACTCGGTCCACCACCTCGGCGAAACGATCATTCACAGCGTGGTGCGGGTGGCCTGACACCCGCCCCGGGTGCCGTCGGCGCCGCCCGGTGTCCCGCACCCGTGCGGTTTTCGCCGGGCCGCGCGCGTGGCCCGCGTGCCCGGTGCGCGAAGCTCCCTAGCATCGGGCGCATGTCCGGCACCTCACCTCTGCGCGCCTGGTGGTCGCAGCGTTCACCCGCGGCCGGGGCTGCCGTGATGGCCGTCGGCATCATGTCGATCGGTCTGCGGCTGACCGGTTACGAGGTGCTGTCCGGCATCGCCCTCGTCCTCGCCTGCGCCACCTGGCTCGGGCTCGCGGTGAACTTCGCCGTACGGCTGCTCGGCGAGCGCGAGCGCTGGATGGCGGAGGCGGCGACACCGGGCGCGCTGACGTCGGTCGCCGCGACGGCCGTGCTCGGCGCGCGGTTCTCGCTGCTCGGTTGGCAGCCGCTGGCCGCGGTGCTGCTCGCGCTCTCCGCGCTCCTGTGGCCCGGCCTGCTGCTCACCGTCGTACGGAACTGGCAGTGGCGGATGCCGGGGACGGTGTTCCTCGGCTGCGTGGCCACGGAGGGGCTCGCCGTGCTGGCCGCCGTACTGGCCGCGGCGCGGTCGTCGGAGTGGCTCGCGCACACCGCGCTGGTGCTGTTCTGGCTGGGGCTGGTGATCTACTGCCTCGCCCTGCCCCGGTTCGACCGGCGGCAGGTGATCGAGGGGGCCGGGGACCAGTGGATCGCGGGCGGCGCGCTCGCCATCTCGTCGCTGGCCGGGTCGCGGCTGCTCGCCGTGGACGACTCGATCGCGTACCTGTGGAACGACGACGACGCCGGCGTCCTGCGCTACATGGCCGTCGCGCTGCTGGTCCTCGACCTGTGCTGCTGGGCGGTGCTCGTCGTCGCCGAGGCGGCCCGCCCGCGACTGCGCTACGACGAGTTGCGCTGGGCGACGGTGTTCCCGATGGGGATGACGGCCGTGGCCGCGCTGTCGATCGCCGACGTGGACGACGTGCCGTGGCTCCACGACCTCGGTCAGGCGCTGCTGTGGGTCTCGGTCCTGGCGGGCGTCGTGGTGGCGGCCGGAGCCGTCCGGGCCGCCCGCGACGACCTCGGCGGGAAGCCGCCGAGGCACCGGGGAATCAGGTCCACAGGACGGCGATGAAGATGTTCACCATGGTCAGCAGCCCGACCAGGCCGAACAGCTTCTTGTCGACCGTCTCCTCGTCCCGCTTGACGTAGACCAGGCCGAGGATCACCACCAGCACCGCCAGCTTGATGCCGATCTTGACGGTGTTGATGTCGTGGCCGTCCGCCTGGACCAGACCGACCAGGATCGCACCCGTGACCAGCATGGTCAGCGCGCCGTGCAGCATGCCCGGCACGAAGCGGGCCTTGCCCTGGCCCATCGCCTTCATCTGGGTGAGGAAGCCGCCGAGCAGCGCGGCGATGCCGATGATGTGCAGGCCGACGAAGAGATGGATGAGTACGTCCATGAGGCGGGAGCCTAGCCAGCGCCCCTGGAGCGCTCGCACACGGGTCCGGTACGGACGGCGGGCGTCTCCCGAACCGGGCCGCGCGGCGCGTGGACGGGCAGGTCGGCGCGCGGGCCGCATATATGCGCCCCATAGCACCGGCCGCCACCCGCCCGCACGGCAACCACCGCAACGGTCATCGCACCGCGCGAAGTCGCGGCCGCTGTCCGCCGTCACGGTCGCATACGGTCACCAGTCGGTCCCCTCACGCCATTTCCGTACATGCTGTTACCAAGCCGACACAGAGAGGTTTAGCGTCCTCCCCCAGGTGCCCGGCTCCCCACCGCCGTCCGGGCCAGGGACGGCAGTCGGACACCACCGCCGAGAAAGTCCGGCGGCGGCGAGCTCCCCCTGTGCGAGCCGCCGCCGGACGCGTCAGCCGCTCCCCCGGGCGGCCGTGGGTCCGCTCACCCGGCGGACCGTGCGGACGCCGTATGACGAGGCGGGCGTACGAAAGGAACGTGACGGTTCTGGTGGCAGCGCACCGCAGGTCCCGACAGCGCCCGCTCGGTGGCGGCACGGCCCGTACGGCCGTCACCATCGCCCTCGCGGGCGCGGCGACGGCGACCGCCTTCGAAGGGGTCGGGAACGCCGAGCCGCAGCTGACCGCCACGCAGGTCAAGGCGAAGGTGGACAAGCTCTACCAGGAGGCCGAGGCGGCCACCCAGAAGTACGACGGCGCCAAGGAGAAGGCCGACCGGGCCGAGCATCACCTCAAGCAGCTGCGGGACGAGGCGGCGCGCAGGCAGGACAAGCTCAACGCGGCCCGCGACGCGCTGGGGTCGATCGCCAGCGCCCAGTACCGCAGCGGGGGCCTGAACCCGGCGCTGCAACTCATGCTCTCCGACCGGCCCGACGCGTATCTGGACGACGCAGCGTTCGCCGAACGGGCGGGCGACCGGCAGGCGCACGCCGTGACGCGGGTGCGCAACCAGCTCAGGGAGATCGAGCAGTTGCGCGGCGCCGCCCATGTGGAGCTGACGTCGCTGCGGTCGCGCCAGGCGGAGCTGAAGCGGAACAAGAAGACGATCACCGGCAAGCTGGCCGAGGCACGGGAGCTGATGGCACGGCTCAGCCCGCAGGAGCGCGCCGGGATCACCGGCGGCAGCGCCTCGGGCACGGGCCGTGCCTCGCGCTCGGACACGGACCCGCGGGCCTCGCTCGGTTCGTCGGACGACCCGGGGGACCCGGGGTCCGGCGGCTCCACGGCCACCGGCTCGCGGGCGGCGGCGGCCGTCTCGTACGCCTACTCCAAGCTCGGCAGCCCCTATGTGTGGGGCGCGACGGGGCCCGGCGCCTTCGACTGCTCGGGCCTGGCGCAGGCCGCCTACCGCGCGGCCGGCGTCTCCCTGCCGCGCACGACGTACGCCCAGATCGACGCGGGCCGACGCGTCTCCCGTTCCGAACTGGAGCCGGGCGACCTGGTGTTCTTCTACTCCGGCATCAGCCACGTCGGCATCTACGTCGGCAACGGCATGATGATCCACGCGCCCAACCCGTCCGAGCCCGTGAAGCTGGCCCCGGTCGACGAGATGCCGTTCGCGGGGGCGACGCGGGTGGTGTGAGCGGTCACCGGCCCGCCTCCCGGACCGGTCGCGACACCGGCGGGCCCGCCCTCAGACCAGGCGTCGCGCGGTCGCCCAGCGGGTCAGCTCGTGACGGTTGGACAGCTGCAACTTCCTGAGGACGGCGGAGACATGGGACTCCACGGTCTTCACCGAGATGAACAGCTGCTTGGCGATCTCCTTGTACGCGTACCCCCGGGCGATGAGGCGCAGGACCTCGCGCTCGCGCTGGGTGAGCCGGTCGAGGTCCTCGTCGACCGGCGGGGCGTCGGTCGAGGCGAAGGCGTCGAGGACGAACCCGGCCAGCCGCGGCGAGAACACGGCGTCGCCCTCCTGCACGCGGAAGACGGAGGCCACGAGGTCGGTGCCGGTGATCGTCTTGGTGACGTAGCCGCGCGCACCGCCGCGGATCACCCCGATCACGTCCTCCGCCGCGTCCGAGACGGACAGCGCGAGGAAGCGCACGGGCTGCTCGGCGTCGGCCATCAACCCGGCGCAGCGGCGCAGCACTTCGACGCCCCCGCCGCCGGGCAGGTGGACGTCGAGCAGGACCACCTCGGGGCGGGTCGCGGTGATGACGGTGACCGCCTGGTCGACGTCGGCGGCCTCGCCGACCACCTCGACCCCGGTCGTGACCGTCTGGCCGATCTCGGCCTGCACCCCGGTGCGGAACATGCGGTGGTCGTCGACGAGGACCACGCGCACATGGCGGCCGCCCGCGCCGCCGGTGGTCTCCGCGGGTTGCGTGTTCGCGTCGGTCGGATCGCTCATGACGTCTTCTCCGCCCTCTCCATCTCCAGCTCGACCTCCGTGCCGCCGTCCGGCACCGCCCGTAGCCGGGCCGTGCCGCCGTGCCGCTCCATGCGGCCGATGATCGATTCTCTGACGCCCATCCGGTCGGCGGGTATCGAGTCGAGGTCGAAGCCGGGGCCGCGGTCACGGACGGACACGAAGACCGTCCTGCCCTCCACCTCGGCGTAGACCTGCACGGCGCCGCCGTCGCCACCGTACTTGGCGGCGTTCACCATTGCTTCGCGCGCGGCTTGCATCTGGGCGCCGGTCCGTTCGTCGAGCGGGCAGTCGCCGACCACCACCACCTCGATGGGGACGCCGTGCTTGTCCTCCACCTCGGCCGCGCTGCGCCGGACCGCGTCGGCGAGGGTGGTGGGCTCGTCGGCCTCGTCCTTGCCGGTGCCCTCGGGCTTGTACAGCCAGGTGCGCAGGTCGCGCTCCTGGGCGCGGGCGAGCCGGCGCACCTCGCCCGCGTTCTCCGCGTTGCGCTGGATCAGGGTGAGGGTGTGCAGCACGGAGTCGTGGACATGGGCGGCGACTTCGGCACGCTCCTGGGCGCGGATACGCATCAGGCGCTCCTCGGAGAGGTCCTGGGTCATCCGCACGAGATAGGGGCCCGCGAGGAGCGTTATCCCGACGAGGACGGCGAGCGCGGCCTGGAGGACCGAGCCGAGGTGGGCGGTGGAGCCCTGGAGGACGACCACGCCGGAGACGCCGGTGGTGACGAGCAGGACGCCGGCGCCGGCCCGCAGCAGGGAGAGCGTGCGCTTGCGGCGGCCGACCTCGACCCAGCGGGCCCGGCGGGCGTTGTCCGCCTGGCGCCAGACCAGGGCGACGCCCGCGCCGACGAGGACGACCGGCCAGAGGTAGGCCTTGGCGCCGTTGCC
Source organism: Streptomyces mangrovisoli (assembly GCF_000974985.2). Taxonomy (GTDB): domain Bacteria; phylum Actinomycetota; class Actinomycetes; order Streptomycetales; family Streptomycetaceae; genus Streptomyces; species Streptomyces mangrovisoli. The sequence goes on from NZ_LAVA02000026.1 coordinate 48,551, forward strand.
CACGTTGACGCTGCCGACGAAGACCATGGCGATGACGACCATGAGCAGGAGCGCGACGATCTGGCCCTTGTCGGGTCTGCGGGCCACGAGCCGGCGGCGCCCGTCGGGCGATATCTCGGTCGAGACGAGGGACGGGGACTTCTGCCCGCCGACGCCGCCGACGCCGAGCGGCACGAAGAACCAGAACGCCGCGTAGAGCAGGGCGCCGAGGCCGTCGGCCATGAACAGGCCGACGAACACGAGCCGCACCCAGACGACGGGCAGCCCGAGATGCCCGGCGAGGCCCCGCGCCACACCACCGAGCCAGCGTCCGTCGCTGCTGCGGTAGAGCTTGCGCGGCGGCCGCGGGTCGGCGAGGGGCGCGCTTGCGGCTTCCGGCATGGCACCGATCCTCACACGGCGGCAGGGGCCGGGCATCAGGGTCGGCCCCCGATACTCCCCTGATCTTCGGCGCGGCGGGTCGTCGAACGCTTCCCCCGCTCCGGCTCGGGGCCGATATCAGGGTCCGGCCAGGGTCGTCCCGACTGCCGCCGGGCCGCTTCGGCCGTCACCATGGACTCATGACTGATCACCAGCACGCCGCGGCGGGTCCGGGACCCGGCTCCGGCCCGCGTCCCGGCCGGGGCGAGGGGCCGGCGGATGCCGCGCCCGCCGCGGGCCCGGCCGGGCTCGCGGGGCCGCCGCACCGGTTCCGGCGGGAGCGCCGGACCAAGATGCTCGCGGGCGTGTGCGCGGGGCTGGGGCGGCAGTGCGACATGGACCCGGTGATCTTCCGCATCACTCTCGCCGTGCTGGCCGCGACCGGCGGCATCGGTCTGCTCTTCTACGGCTTCGCCTGGCTGTTCGTGCCGTACGACGACGACGAGGAGAACGAGGTCCGCAAGCTGCTGACCGGCCGGGTCGACGGGCAGGCGCTGACGGCCGTGCTGTTCGCGCTGGTCGGCTGCGGAGTCTTCCTGACGATGATCAACAACGGCGGGGTGCTGGCCTTCGCGGTCGTGCTCTCCCTGCTGCTCGCGGGCGCGGGGTACTGGTCCCAGCGGCGCGGCGAGCCCGACCCCGATCCGCTGGCCGCGCAGGCGGTGGCCGACGCCCCGCCGGAGCCGCAGGCGCCGCCCGTGCCCGCCGCGTACCCGTCGTGGTGGCGGGACCCCATCGTGAAGGACGGCACGCACGAGGGCGGCACCGGTTACCTGTGGGGGCCCGCGCAGTCCCGCGACCGGGACATCGCGGCGGCCATCAACATCGGCTACAGCACGGGCCGGACGCCGCTCGACCTCGCGTACGCCCCCGGGCCGCCGGCGCCGAAGCCGCGCGGGCCGCGCTGGATCGGCGGCTGGGTGTTCCTGCTGGCACTGCTGGCGGGCGCGGCGGGCACGGCAGCGACCTGGCAGGACCACGCGCTGGGCACCAGTCTGCAGACGGGCCTGGCGTGCGCGCTGTGCGTCTTCGGCCTGGGCATCGCGTTCAGCGCGTTCCTGGGGCGCACGGGGGGCGGTTCGGTGTTCCTCGCCCTGATCACCGCGGCCCTGCTGGCGGCCTCGGCGGCGCTGCCCGAGAACATCGGCACCCACTGGACGCGCACCGAGTGGCGGCCGGCCACGGTGGCCGACGTCCGGCCGAAGTACGAGATCGGCACGGGGGTCGGCACGCTGGACCTGTCCCGGGTCGCACTGTCCGGGGGCCGGTCGATATCGACGGCGGCCGAGGTGGGCCTCGGCCGGCTCGTGGTGATCGTGCCGAAGAACGTGACGGTGAAGGCGGACATCGAGGTCGGTGTCGGAGACATCCAGCTGCCGGGGGACAAGAAGAAGGACGTGGACGTGGAGCCCGACAAGCGCCGGCAGGTCACCCTCGCACCGGCGAGCGGTACCAAGTCCGTGGGGACCGTCGTGCTCGACCTCCAGGTCGGCGCGGGACAGGCGGAGGTGAGCCGTGCTGCGTCATGAGTTCCAGCCCGGGAAGCTGGTGGCCGGACTGTTCCTCGCCGGGGCGGGCGCCCTCTATGCCGGGGACGCGGCCGGCGCCTGGCGGACGCCGTGGTTCGCGGTGATCCCCCTGGTCGTCGTCGGCCTGTTCCTGGCCGGGCTGGTCGCCCTGGTCAACGGGGGCATACGGCGCAGGCGCCGCGCGCGGAGCCGGGCGCGTGGCGCGGCCGAGGCCACGACGCACACGCCCGGCTGACGCGAAGCCCGCGTCCCTGGTGCCGCGGCACCGCGGCACCAGGGGAACCAGAGGTGTCTAGCGGTAGCTGCCGACCCCGACGCTGCCGAGGCCGCCTCCGGAGCGCTGCCGTCGCCGGGAGTGCAGGGCCGCGTCCAAGGACAGGTAGGGGGTGCCCGCGAGGACGAGCGGCAGCCAGGCCATCAGGTAGGCGAGGTCGTTGCCGTAGTAGTACGGATCGGCCGCCCAGCTGACGGTCAGCCAGAGGCTGAGGGAGATCAACGCCCCGCCGAGCGCGGCCAGCCGGCCGAGGAGTCCGACCAGGATGCCGATGCCGACGGCGAGTTCACCGAAGGCGATGGCGTAGCCGAACCCGACCGGGTTCTTCAGGGCCAGGTCGATCAGGGCCGGGATGGCCGAGGAGTCACGGGCCGAACGCATCGTGTCGCCGATGGACCCGCTGCCGCCGGACTTCATGAACGCGCTGTCGGTCAGCTTGTCCACGCCCGCGTAGATGAAGGTGACGCCCAGAAAGATCCGTAGAGGAAGGAGCGCATAGTGGCCGGCGGTGTCGCGCCAGCCCCGGTTGCCGCTCCCGTAGGAGGTCGCCGTGTCCGTCCGTATGCCATGAGTCATCGTTCGTAGCCGCCTCTCGCCCGCCGTGCAGAGACTCCTCAACAGACCATACGTACGACGAACGGGTGACGCTCAATCGCCCCCAGGCGCAATTTCCGGGTTCGCCCGTCTCGTCCCACAGGTGTCGGAGGTGTTCCGTGTCCGCGCAGGCCTCAGTCCGTCACATCGATCACGCAGGCGTTCGTCTCCACCCCGGCGGTGGTGACGACCTGCACCTCCACGCGCCCGGGTTCGACGTCGGCCGGCACGGGCACGGTCAGCAGGGTGTCCGTGGGGTTGCTGAAGCCGCCGGTCACGGGGACCAGCGGGACATGCACATGGACGGCGCCGATCCGCACGACCATGCGGGAGAGACGGTCGGCGGCCTGCGCGCCGGGCGGCACGAAACCGGCGCCCCGGATCTCGATGTCGTCGCCGGTGCGGATCGGCGCGTCCAGGTCGCCGGCCTCCCGCGCGCGGACGACGGAGAGGATGACCGGACGGCCGCCCTCCGCGTACTTGCCGGTGAGGTAGGTCGCCGCCGAGATCAGCACCACCACCGCGAGCCCCCAGGGCAGGTCGGGCAGCTGGTCGGGGCGGCGGGCGAGCCGCACGGCCGCGAAGACCAGGGCGACGGCGACGATCACGACGTACTGGATGTCGGCGAAGGTGCCCCGACCGGAGTCGTCGGTCAGCAGGTCGGCGGCGCGCGGGCGGTCCGCGCGCACCTTCTGGAGCCGCTGCCCGAGCACCCGCATCCCCACCACCCGGCGGACCAGCACGGCGATGCCGCAGACCACCGCGAGCACGGTCACCAGGCCCGCGCCGCGGGCGAGGTCGAGACCGGAGACGATCCGGTCGCGGTCGCCGGGGGCGGAGGCCGCGGCCAGCCGGCCCACCAGGACCAGCACGGAGTAGGCGGTGAGCAGCACCCACGAGGCGGCCACCGCGCGGGACGTGGACAGCCGGTTGTCCTCGCCGATCACTGGGGCGAGCGCGCCGCCGCGGGCCCGGTGGAACCAGGACGCGGTGGTCAGGGCGAGCGCCACCACGAGCGCGGCCAGCAGCCCGGCGGTGCGGGCGGCGGTCCAGCCCGCGCCGATCGCGGTGAGCGACTGCGCCAGGAGCAGCAGCACGAACAGGCCCCACACCGCCCCAGTGGTGCGGCGCCACAGCCGCGTCAGCCAGGCCTGGCCCTCGGCGCGGCCGCGTTCGGCGACCACCTCCGCCGACTGCGTCAGTTCCTCCGACACCCACTGGCGGGAGGCGGACGCCGAGTGCGCCACCGCGGCCGGCAGGCCCTGCCCGGCCGCGTACTCGTCGCGCTTGACGAGGAACGCGGCGACCGCGCGCCGGTGTCCCTCGCGGGCCCCGTGCGGACAGTCTCCGCAGGTGCAGCCCCCTTCGTGGGCGCTCATGTGCGCGCCCTGTCTCGCCTCCTGCACCGCCACGCCCGACGCCCGCCTTCCCCTGCCCGAACAGGACCGCAACTCCCCAACGACGTCTGCGAATTGTGCCCTACGCCACCCCGCTCCCGCCCGGCAGGTCCGGTCAGGGCGGGTGGGGTCGGCCGCGCCGTGTTGACCTGGCTGCGAGAATGTGACCGTGGCCGAGATCATCCAGCGCGACGGGACCTGGGCCTTCGACGGCAGCTCGGTGCGCATCACGCCGGGACTGCACCGCTCCGTTCCGCTGTTCCGGCAGGCGTACGGGGAGATCACGGTGCCGCTGGAGGCGATCGCGAGCGTCGCCTTCGAGCCGGAGCGCAGGCGGGGCAGGCTGCGGATGCTGCTGCGGGAGGGCGCCGACCCGCTGCTCCAGGCGACCGGCGGACGGCTGCCGGAGGCGGCGGACCCCTACCGGTTGGCGGTGGACACGGACCGCGGCGGGGTCGCGGAGTACGTCGCCGAGGAGATCCGCCACGGGCTGCTGCTGGACCAGGTACCCGGGGAGCCGACGACGGCGTATCTGCTGCCGGGCCCGCCGGTGCCGGTCTCGGTGCGCTCCTCCGACGGCACGGTCTCCTTCGACGGCACACAGGTGCGCATCGACTGGGCCGACACCTCCGACCGGATCAAGCGGGCCACGGGCCCGCGGATCATCTCCGTGGCCGAGCTGGTCCAGGTCGAATGGCTGCCCAACTCGGGCTACGGGAACGGGTTCCTGCGCTTCGCGACCCAGGAGACGGTGTTCACCAAGCTGCCGCCGGAGAAGGATCCGTACGCGCTCGACCTGTGGGGCAGCACGCGCCGGGACATGCTGACCGCGCAGATCGCCGCCGCGGTCACGGCCCGGCTGCCGCATCCGTCCACCCGCACGGGCGAGGGGCCCGCGGACCCGGACGGGGCGGCGCTCCCGGCGGTGGTGCCGGCCGACCACCACGACGTACTGCTACGGCGGCTGCGGGAGCTGGGCGAGCTGCACCGGGACGGCGTGCTCACCGACGAGGAGTTCACCCTGGCCAAGGCGGCCGTCCTGCGGGGTTTCTGAGCCGCGCGGGCCCGCGGGCCGCGCGGGTGCGGTCAGCCGAGCAGGTCCGGCTCGCTGCGGCTGACGTCCTGCCACAGCGGCTGGTAGTTGATCCAGGCCACCAGGTCGGTGCCGAGCTGCTCGCGCGTGGCGGAAGCCGCCTTGTGGTCGATGAGGACCGGCCGCCCCGCCGCCCGCGCCGTCAGCTGCACCTGGCAGGACCGCTCCATCGACAGGAACCACCAGGCCGCCGCGTCGACCGAGTCGCCGACGGTGAGCAGGCCGTGGTTGCGCAGCACCAGAGCCTTGTGCGAGCCCAGCGCGGCGGCGATGCGACGGCCCTCCTCGGCGTCGACGGCGACACCGGAGTAGGCGTCGTAGAGGGCGTGGTCCTCGTAGAAAGCACAGCTCTCCTGGGTCATCGGGTCGAGCAGGTCGCCGAGCGCGGACAGGGCGCGGCCGTGCACGGAGTGGCAGTGGGCGACGGCGACGACGTCGGGGCGGGCGGCGTGGACCTGGGCGTGCACGGTGAAGGCGGCCTGGTTGACGTGGTAGCGGCCCTGGACGACCTGTCCGTCCTGGTTCGCCATGACCAGGTCGGAGACGGTGACGTGCTTGAACGGCATCCCGAACGGGTTGACCCAGAAGCAGTCGCTGAACTCGGGGTCGCGGGCGGTGATGTGCCCGGACACCCCGTCCTCGAAGCCGAGCCGCCCGAACAGCCGCAGCGCGCCCGCGAGCCGCTCCTTGCGGTGCCGGCGCTCGTCGTCGACGGAGTCGTGCCTGGGCGGCATCGCGAATCTCAGCTGGTCCGTGGGGAGCGGCAGGGGCGGCGTGGGCCCGGCCCCGGGGGTCCCGTGCATGTTCGTCCTCCGGCACTGGGTTGCTGTGGGGTCGGAAGTTACCGCCGGTCAGCGCAGGAGAACAGGCCCATTCCGGGAAGAGCTTGCACAACTGTTACGTGCGGTCGCCGATTCCTCCGCGTGCGGTCGGCGCTCCTTCCGGCGGGGAGCCGGTGGGGTTTTCCGTCGTGTCGCGCAGATACCCGACAGAAGATGTCCGGTATCTGCGCGAAGGTGGCTGCATGACCCCTGTGAACTGGGCGGCCTTCGCCGCGGCCGAGCCGGAGCTCGCCACGATCGCCGAAGAGCGCTTCGGCGCGTACACCCACCATGTCCTCGCCACGCTGCGGCGCGACGGCTCGCCGCGCACCAGTGGGCTGGAGACGCGCTTCCTCGACGGGGAGCTGTGGCTCGGGATGATGCCGGACTCCCTCAAGGCGCTCGATCTGCTCCGCGATCCGCGTTTCGCGCTCCAGGCGAACCCGGGCGAGGGCACGTCGATGGGCGGCGGGGACGTGCGGATCAGCGGGCGCGCGGTGGAGGTCGAGGACGGCGCCGCGAAGGCCGGATACGCGAAAGAGGTGGAACCGCCCGAGGGGCCGTTCCACCTCTTCCGCACCGAGCTGACGGAGGTCGTGCGGACCTACGTCGAGGACGAGAAGTACCTCGTCGTCCAGATCTGGAAGCCCGGAGCGCCGGTGCGCACGCTCAAGCGGACCTGACCGCCGTCACCGGCGGCGGGAGGGCTACTCCCACTCGATGGTGCCCGGGGGCTTCGAGGTCACGTCGAGGACGACGCGGTTGACGTCGCGGACCTCGTTGGTGATGCGGGTGGAGATCTTCGCGAGGACCTCGTAGGGCAGCCGGGACCAGTCGGCGGTCATGGCGTCCTCGGAGGAGACGGGGCGCAGCACGATCGGGTGACCGTAGGTGCGGCCGTCGCCCTGGACGCCGACGCTGCGGACGTCCGCGAGCAGCACCACGGGACACTGCCAGATCTCGCGGTCGAGGCCGGCCGCGGTCAGCTCCTCACGGGCGATGGCGTCGGCGTCGCGCAGCAGGTCCAGGCGCTCCTTGGTGACCTCGCCGACGATGCGGATGCCGAGGCCGGGGCCCGGGAAGGGCTGGCGCTGGACGATCTCCTCCGGCAGGCCGAGCTCCTGGCCGACCATCCGGACCTCGTCCTTGAACAGCTTGCGCAGCGGCTCGATCAGCTGGAACTCGAGGTCCTCGGGGAGGCCGCCGACGTTGTGGTGGGACTTGATGTTGGCGGTGCCGGTGCCGCCGCCGGACTCGACCACGTCCGGGTAGAGGGTGCCCTGGACGAGGAACTCCACGGCCGGGCCCTCGTCCGCGATGATCTCCGCCTGCGCCTGCTCGAAGACGCGGATGAACTCGCGGCCGATGATCTTCCGCTTCTCCTCCGGGTCGGAGACGCCCTTGAGCGCGGTCAGGAACCGCTCCTCGGCGTCCACGACGACCAGCTTGACGCCGGTCGCGGCCACGAAGTCCTTCTCGACCTGCTCGGTCTCGCCCTTGCGCATCAGGCCGTGGTCGACGTAGACGCAGGTCAGCTGGGAACCGATGGCCCGCGCGACGAGGGCCGCGGCGACGGCGGAGTCCACGCCGCCGGACAGGCCGCAGATGGCGCGCTTGTCGCCGACCTGCTCGCGGATGAGGGCGACCTGCTCCTCGATCACGTTGCCGGTCGTCCAGTCGGGCTTCAGGCCGGCGCCGCGGTACAGGAAGTGCTCCAGCACCTGCTGGCCGTGCGTGGAGTGCATGACCTCGGGGTGGTACTGGACGCCGTAGAGCTTCTTCTCGTCGTTCTCGAAGGCGGCGACCGGGACGACGTCCGTGGACGCGGTCACGGCGAAGCCCTCGGGGGCGGCGGAGCAGGCGTCGCCGTGCGACATCCACACGTGCTGCTCGTCCGGGGTGCCCTCGAAGAGGGTGGAGCCCGACTTGGAGACGTGCAGGTCGGTACGGCCGTACTCGCGGGCGCCGGTGTTGTCGACGGTGCCGCCGAGGATCTGAGCCATCAGCTGGAAGCCGTAGCACATGCCGAAGACGGGGACGCCGGCCTCGAACAGCTCGCGGTCGAGGCGGGGGGCGCCCTCCTCGTACACGGACGAGGGGCCGCCGGAGAGGATGATCGCCGCCGGGTTCTTGGCGAGCATCTCAGCGACCGGCATGGTGCTCGGCACGATCTCGCTGTAGACCCGGGCCTCGCGGACGCGGCGGGCGATGAGCTGGGCGTACTGCGCGCCGAAGTCGACGACCAGGACGGTGTCGGGGGCGGCGGCAGCGGGAGTCGCTGGTGACACGGGAGCCTTCCGGCGGTGGGGCGGGGTCTCTGTGCTGGCCAATTCTACCGGGGTGGCGGACGGGGGCCCGTCCGCCATGTGGTCGGGCCCGCCCCGGCGGTCGCGGCCCGTGGCATACTGCCCGCATGTTCGCGCACTCGACCTTCCTGTTTACCTATGGCAACCGGCCCACCGGCTGCCATGGTCGTGCTGCTTGAGCAACTGACAAGCGACTTCCCAGGCGCCCCGGGCCGACAAGGCCCGGGGCGCCTGCCGTTTCCGGGCCTTGCCGCTCCGGGGCACCCCGTCCTCCGAGGAGCCCCGCCATGACCACCACCCCCGCCACCCCCACCGAGGTGACCGGTGCCCGCACCCCCGAGGCGGCCGGCCTGATCACCGGCGCCCGGGAGCGCATCGACGCGCTCGACGACCGGATCATCGGCCTGATCCAGGAGCGCATGGCGGTCTCCGCCGTCATCCAGGAGGCCCGGATCTCCTCCGGCGGCCGCCGGGTGAACCTCTCCCGCGAGATGGAGGTCCTCGGCCACTACCGGGACGCGCTGGGCAAGCCCGGCACCGCGCTCGCGATGACCCTGCTCGAACTGTGCCGGGGCCGCATCTGAAACACCGCACCGCACCGCGCGGGCGTCGCATCTGAGTTCGGGCCCGCTCTCACCCGTACGGCGCGTGACGGCCCGTGCGGCCCTTCGTTGAGTGTGATGTCCGTGCCAGCCAGGGGCGGGCCCGAAAGTCCACGCGTGGCTCACTGGAGCGATGAGACGTGCGGATCGTGCCGTGCGTCGTGGGACCTCGTTCCAGCCGGTGACCGGACGGCAGGGGACAGCAGCCCGGTCACACAAGAGATCGGTCGGCCTCGGGGACGCCCGGGGCCGATCGGCGGAAACTGCAAAAATGCACAAGGCTGGGTCAAACGGTTGCGGAGGCCGCAGCGATCCAGCACGATGCCTAGAAGCCCCCACACGCTCAAGTCCCTGAGCAGACAACTGCATTGTGCTGCACCGCCCGACTGCCAGAGGTCGAGACCACCCGCGCGCGCTCCCGTGCGCCGGGGCGCCGACCGGGGCACGGAAAGGTGGCACGAGGACCAGCGGCGCAACCCCCCGGCGCCGCTTCCAGGCACCGACGCTGCCCTGACGTCGGTGCTGACGAAAGAAGGGCCCCGCGGCTCCGTCCCGCGGGGCCCTTCGCCTGTCCGGGGCCCTTCGCCTGTCCGGGGCCCTTCGCCTGTCCGGGGCCCTTCGCCTCTCCGGACCTCTCGCCTGTCCGGATCTCTCACCCCGGCGCGCATCCCGCAGATCTCACCCGCCGTGAACCTGTGACCCAAGCCACATAAGAATTCTGTGAGTTGCGGTGCAACCCTTCACCCGCCACACGGGTCACACCTGCAGAACCACGGGCCACAGCCGCGCCCCACACGCGCTGGCCGCATCCCCAAACGTTCGTACTGCGACCGCGCAGTACACCGGACTTCTGAGGTCTTCATGAAGCTTCGCCGTGCCATGGCAGCAGCGGCCGCGACGGCAGCGATAGCCCCCCTGGCCCTGCTCTCGGCCCCGGCCGCGTTCGCCGACGACGACACCTCCTCGCCCACCGCCACGGTGAGCGAGACCGCGCCCACCCCGACCGACTCCGCGTCCGCCTCCGCGACCGAGTCCACCGGTGAGTCCACGCCCACCTCGGACGAGACGGCCGGCTCCACCCCGACCGAGTCGGCCCCGGAGAGCGCCTCCGCCAGCGCGTCCTCCCCGGCGCCCAGCAGCTCCGAGCCCGAGGAGTCGGAGTCCCCCGACCCCGAGCCGTCGGTCTGCGAGGACACGAAGGTCGACGTCAGCATCAGCGGCCTGCCGGGCAAGATCGCCGCGGGCAGCGGCTGGCACAAGTTCTCGCTGAACGTGCTGAACAACTCCGACTCGACCCTCAACGACCTCGACTTCTTCGCCGGCGCCTCCGCCGACAAGGACGGCGAGGACCTCTTCAAGAGCAAGCAGGTCCAGCTCCAGGCCTACAACCCGGACGACAAGACCTGGGAGGACCTCGACGAGGGCGGCTACGCGGTCGGTTACGTCGGCTACACCGACGAGCTCAAGCCCGACTACGAGGTCGACATCCCGCTCCGCGTCAACGTGAAGTCGTCCGCCCCGGTCGGCTCCGGCTTCTCGCTCGGCGCCACGATCTACGGCGACGACGACGCCCAGTGCACCGGGTACGGCGAGGTCTCGTACAAGTTCCAGATCGTGTCCTCCGGTTCGGACACCTCCGGCACCAAGCCGCAGGAAGGCGGCGAGGCCCCGGTCACCGACACCAAGCCGGACAGCAACACCCCGCAGGTCGACGGCAGCCTCGCCTCGACCGGTTCCAGCTCCGCGCTGCCGGTCATCGGTCTCGTCGGCGGTGCCGCCGTCGTCGCCGGTGCGGGCGCGATCGTCGTGGCGCGGCGCCGCAAGGCGGGCGTGACCGCGTAAGCACCAGGGAGGACCCGTACGGCAGCACCAGGCAGGACCCGTACGCCGAAGGACCCGCGCTCGGAGGGGGGCGCGGGTCCTTCGCCGTACTCGCTCCGGCTCACTCCTGCGAGGTCTGCTTCGGCGGCACCGCCGGCATTCCGAGGAACGGCAGGCGCAGCGCGCCGAACGCCTCCGGCGGGACCGCCGGCTCGCGCGGGGCGACCGCGTCGAGGGGCCGGTACGGCTCACCCTGCTCCGGGCGCGGGTCCGCGTCGCCCTTGTTCGGCCAGTACGACATCGCGCGCTCGGCCTGCGCGGTGATGGTCAGCGACGGGTTGACCCCGAGGTTCGCGGAGACCGCGGCGCCGTCGACGACGGAGATGCCGGGGTGGCCGTAGAGCCGGTGGTACGGGTCGATGACGCCGGTCTCGCGCGAGCCGCCGATGGGGCAGCCGCCGAGGAAGTGGGCGGTGAGCGGGGTGCCCATCAACTCGCCGACGTTGGAGCCCGGGAAGCCGTTGATCTCCGCGGCCAGCGCCGACGCGGCCTCCGAAGCCGCCTTGATCTGGAGGGGGTTGGGGGCGCCGTGGCCCTGGCGGGCGGTGAGCAGCCCCTTGCCGACGCCGTCCGGCTTCAGGTACGTCGTCAGGGAGTTGTCGAGCGACTGCATCACCAGACCGATGATGGTCCGCTCCGACCAGCGCCGGTTGGACAGGGAGCGCAGCACGAGCAGCGGGTGGCGGGCGGCGTTCGCCAGCCAGGCCGCGACGCGTGAACCGCCCTCGGTGAAGGGCACTTGGAGGATGGACAGACCGCCCATCGAGTTGGAGCCCTTGCCGTAGCGGACCGGTTCGATGTGGGTGTTCTCGTCGGGATGGACGGACGAGGTGATGGCGACGCCCTTGGTGAAGTCGGCCCGCGCCGTGCCGGTGGCCTTGCGGTAGCGGCGGAAGTCGGTCTGCGCGCCCACCAGGGCCTCGGAGTTGGTGCGGGTCAGCTCACCGAGCCGCTCGGAGAGGTACGGCAGCTGCCCGTTCGCCTTCATGCGGTGCAGCAGGGTCTGGGTGCCGTAGGTGCCGGCCGCGATGACGACACGGCGGGCGGTGACGGTCCGGCCCCGGCCCTTCTTCCGGTCGTCGGTGGGCAGGGTGGCCACCGCGTAGCCGCCGCGCGAGTCGTCCGTGACGGACACCACCGAGGTGAGCGGGTGGACGACCGCGCCGGCCTTCTCGGCCAGGTACAGGTAGTTCTCGTTGAGGGTGTTCTTCGCGCCGTGGCGGCAGCCCGTCATGCACTCGCCGCACTCGGTGCACGCCTTGCGGTCCGGGCCCGCCCCGCCGAAGTAGGGGTCGGCCACCGCCTCGCCGGGCCGGGCCTTCGCCGCTCCGTCCGCGTCCTCGCCGTCGCCGAAGAACACGCCGACCGGTGCCATGTGGAAGGTGTCGCCCACGCCCATGCGCTGCGCGGCGGCCTTCAGATGCACGTCCGACGGGGTCATCGTCGGGTTCAGCCGGACGCCGAGCATGCGCCGCGCCTGGTCGTAGTACGGCTCCAGTTCCTTCTGCCAGTCGGTGATGTCACGCCACTGCGGGTCGTCGAAGAAGGCCTTCGGGGGCACGTAGAGGGTGTTGGCGTAGTTGAGGGAGCCCCCGCCGACGCCCGCCCCGGCCAGGACCATGACATTGCCGAGCAGATGGATGCGCTGGATGCCGTACATGCCGAGCTTGGGCGCCCAGAGGTAGTTCTTCAGGTCCCAGGAGTTCTTCGGGAGGGTGTCGCGGGTGAAGCGGCGGCCGGCCTCCAGGACCCCGACCCGGTACCCCTTCTCGGTCAGGCGCAGGGCGGTGACGGAGCCGCCGAAGCCCGACCCCACGACGACCACGTCGTAGTCGTACCGGTCGTCCTGTTCCTGCGCTGCCTGGGGCTGGACGGAGTTCTCCTGCGACACGTGCTCTCCTCGTCGAGAACGGGGTGCGGGCGGGCTGACCTTCCGGGGCTCGCGGGGCCTGTCGCCGGACAGGCCCCGCAGCAGGGCCCCGCACGTGACCTACCGGAAGCGGAAGGCCTTCATCACCTTCAGGCTGCGGCTCATGAACTCCGCGTACTTCTCGTCGTCCATGCCGAGCGACGGGGCCATCGGCAGCAGCCGCTGCTGGGCGACCGTCTGGGCCTCCGTGTACTTGAGGATGCCCTCGGAGCCGTGACGGCGGCCGAGACCGGAGTCCTTCATGCCGCCCATCGGGGACTGCACGCTGCCGTAGGCGGGCGCGTAGCCCTCGTTGACGTTGACGGTCCCGGTGCGCAGCCGGGCCGCGACCGCCTGCCCGCGCCCGCCGTTCTTCGTCCACACCGACGAATTGAGTCCGTACGGCGTCGAGTTGGCGTGGTCGACGGCCTCGTCGTCGGTCGAGAAGCGGTAGATGGAGACGACCGGGCCGAAGGTCTCCTCGGTGCACACGGACATCGGGGCCTCGACGCCGTCGAGGATGGTGGGCTCGAAGAAGTACGGGCCGACGTCGGGGCGCGCCACCCCGCCGGCGAGGACCTTGGCGCCCTTGGCGACGGCCTCCTCGACATGCCGCTTGACGGTCTCCAGCTGGCGCTCGCCGACCAGCGAGCCCATGTCGGCGCCGTAGGCGAGGCTGGTGCCGAGGCGCAGCGCCTTGGTGCGCTCGGTGAAGCGCGCGAGGAAGGCGTCCGCGATCGACTCGTGGACGTAGAGCCGCTCGATGGAGATGCAGAGCTGGCCGGCGGAGGAGAAGCAGGCGCGGACGGCGCCGGCGGCGGCCTTGTCGATGTCGGCGTCGTCGAGGACGAGCATGGCGTTCTTGCCGCCGAGTTCGAGGGAGACGCCGACCAGGCGGGCCGCGGCGCCCTGGGCGACCTCGCGGCCGGTGCGGGTCGAGCCGGTGAAGGACACGTAGTCGGCGTGGCGGACGACCTCGGGGCCGACGACCGGGCCGTCGCCGAGCACGACCTGGAAGACCTCGGCGGGCAGCCCGGCCTCGATCAGCAGGTCACGGGCCCACAGGGCGGTCAGGCAGGTCTCCGTGTCCGGCTTCATCACGACGGCGTTGCCCGCGACGAAGGCGGGCAGCGCGTCGCCCACCGACAGTTCGAGCGGGTAGTTCCACGGCGCGATCTGCCCGACGACACCGCGCGGGTGGCGCAGCTCGGTGACCTTGGTCAGGGTCGGCATGGCGCCGGCGTGCCGCTTGGGCTTCAGGTAGGAGGGGGCCTTGCGGCCGTAGTGGCGGGCGGCGACAGCGACCGCCTGCACCTCCTCGTGGGCGTGCAGACGGGCCTTGCCGGTCTCCAGCTGTATCAGGTCGAGCACCTCGGCCTGGCGGGCCAGCACCAGGTCGTGGAAGCGCAGCAGCACGGCGGCGCGCTGCCGTACGGGCACCTGCGCCCACAGCTGCTGGGCCGCGCGGGCCGCCTTGAACGCCTTCTCGACGTCCTCGGGGGTCGACTCGGGCAGGTCGGCGAGCTTCTCCCCGGTGAACGGGGTGTGGTTGGCGGTGCGGCCGGACCCGACGACGCCCTTGGTGAGCTGGGCGACCAGCTCGGGCGTGACCACGTCGGCCGCGGTGCGGGCGCGCGCCGGTGCGGGGGCGAGCGGGTTGGTGCCGGTCTGCTCGGGGGTGCCGACGCCGGTCGTCTCCGGGGCCTGATCTGTGGCCTGCGAGTCCGTCATGGCCGCAGGGTATGCCCGTCCGGAGCCTTTGGGTACCCGTCGGTAACGCGACTTCACCGAGTGCTCACACGGCGCCAGTGACCACTGGCAACAAACCCGCTGATCAGCGCGTTGTCGACGATCGCCCGAACTTCTACGGCGTCCACCGTCCGAAGCGGAACGCCGACCCGTCCCGTCCGACCTCCACCACCCCGCTTCCGCCGAAGTGGGCGGGGATCAGCAGCTCCCGCTCGTCGGCCGCCCGCCCGAGCACCCGGCGGCGGGTGTCCGCCGCCTGCTCCGGTGCCAGACAGAAGCAGCTGTTGCACTCCGGACGGAGGATCTGCACCGGACTGTGCAACAGATCTCCGGCGAACACCGCGCGCTCGCCGCCCGAGGCGAGCCGCAGCACGGACGAGCCGGGCGTGTGGCCGGGCGCGGCCTCCAGGGTGAGGTGGTCGTCGATGCGGTACTCCCCCTCCCACAGCTCCACCTGCCCCGCGCGGTGCACCGGGGCGATGCTGTCCTCGTAGGTCAGCCGGTCGTCGGCGCGTGTGCCGCCGCCGTATCCGCCCTCGGGCCCGAAGTGGAAGTCGTCGGCGGCGGGCACGAGATAGCGGGCCCGGGGGAAGGTCGGCACCCACGCGCCGTCGACGTCGTGCGTGTTCCAGCCCACGTGATCCCCGTGCACGTGGGTGTTGACGACCACGTCGACGTCCGCGGGACGCACCCCGGCCCGCTCCAGGCGCTGGAGGAAGTCCCCTTCCCGGTGGTGGAAGAGGGGGTTGCCGGGCCGTTCGCGGCCGTTGCCCACCCCGGTGTCGACCAGGACGGTCCGGCCGCCGCTGCGCAGCACCCAGGTCTGGAGGGCCACCACGACACGGTCGCCGTCGGGGTCCCAGTGGTCGGGGACGAGCAGGTCCCGGTTCTCCTTCCAGAGGCCGGGTCCGGCGCCCGGGACGAGGACCGGGGCGGGGGCGTAGGGGGCGCTCCACTCGACGACCCTGAGGATCTCGACGTCGCCGAGCACGAATCGCTGTGCGCTGTCATCTGCCATGCCCACCACGCTAGAAGCGCGCCCCTGAGCTTTCCAATGCCCGAACGGCTCATCCGGATACGCTTGCGTCTCATGGACGTGGTGAGCGACGCGATCTCCACCGTGCGCACGGGACGGCCCTCCTCCCGCCGGCTGCGGGTGCGGGGCCGGTGGTGCGTACGGCTCTCCCCGTACGACGGCGCGGGGTTCCACGTCGTCCTCGGCGGGGGCTGCCTGCTGGTCCCGGAGGCGGGCGGCGAGCCCGTGCCGCTGGGCACCGGGGACGTGGTGCTGCTGCCGCACGGCGCCGGCCACTGGCTGTCGGACGGACCGGTCACGGCGGCGGAACTGGCGCGGGCCGTGGACTTCGAGGACGTACGGGGGCACGACGTACGGGACCACGGCGTACAGGAGCAGGACCTGCGGCACGGGCAGGACGTACGGCCGCGCGGCCCCTGCGTCGAGCTGCTGTGCGGCAAGTACCGCCTGGACCGGGGCCGGATGCATCCGCTGATGGCGGAGCTGCCCCAGGTCGTCCATCTGCCGAACCGGCTCGGCGCGCACCCCGAACTCCGGTCCGCCGTCGACCTGTTGGCCCGTGAGCTCGACGACCGGCGCCCGGGAGCCTGTCTGGCCCTGCCGGGCCTGCTCGACCTGCTGCTGATCTACATGGTGCGGGCGTGGCTGGACGAGGCGGAGAGCGGTGTCTGGCCCGGCGCGCTCGGCGACCCCGTGACGACGGCGGCCCTGCGCGCCCTGCACTCCGACCCGGCGGCGTCCTGGACCAACGACCGCCTCGCGCAGGCCGCGGGCGTCTCCCGGGCCACCCTGGCACGGCGGTTCGGCTCGCTGGTGGGCCGGCCGCCGATGGCCTATCTGACCTGGTGGCGGCTGACATTGGCCGCCACCCGGCTGCGGGACACGGACGCGCCGCTGGCAGCGGTCGCCCGGGAGACCGGCTACGCGGGCCCGTACGCCCTGTCGCACGCGTTCCGGCGGGAGTTCGGGGTCACGCCGGGCCGCTACCGGGAGGCGCTGCGGGCCGGGTGAGACGCCACCCGGCCCCGCCCCCGGTGCTCGGGCTCGGGCTCGGGCGTCGGCGTCGGCGTCGGCGTCGGCGTCTCAGAGCTTCTCGATGTCCAGGTTCGCGATCGCGGTCCTGGCGACCTCGCGGCCCCGCTCCGTGAAGTCGCTGCGGTCCGGGTAACCGACCGTCAGCTTGTAGAGGTCGCCCGACTTCGCGGTGTAGTAGAAGATCTGGACCTCGCGCGGCTGCGGGCTCTGGCTGTCGGTGCTGGTGTAGGTGACCGTGTTCCGGGCCGCCTTGCGCCCGTGGTAGTCGAGGCCGTCGACCGTCACCGTCTTCGGGCCCTTGGGCATGTTCAGGGTGTAGTCGCCGCTGCCCTTGAACGCCTCGTTGTCGTCGTACATCTGCGCCGCGGCGGAGTTCTTGATCTCGTTCGAGGTGTCCTCGGACTTCTTCGACAGGTGCAGATTGATCCAGATCGCGCCGCTGCTGTCGTAGTACGTCACCCAGTGCCTGTCCGTGTCGTCCTTGGCGGGCACCTGCTTGAGGTATCCCGCCGGGACCGCCAGTTTCACGCCGAGGCCGGGCTGCGCCCTGGTCTTCCAGCCGTCCGGCAGCGGGCCCGCGAACGGGTCGGCCAGCACCAGGTACGCCGTCACGGCGGCCGCGGCCACGACGGCGCCCACGCCCAGCCACACGGCGCGGCCGAACCGCCGCACCCGCCCGGCAGGTTCCTGGATGTGGTGCGCGGCCTGGGTCGGCGCCGGGGCGGGCGGATCGGCGGCCGCCTCCAGCAGCGTGCGCACGCGCGCCGCGTCCGGGCGGTGCGCCGGGTCCTTGTGGAGCAGTCCGTTGATGGCCTCGGCGAGCGGGCCGCCGGCGGACGCGGGCGGCGCGGGCACGGCGTTCAGGACCGACTGGAGGGTCGCCGGGGTGTTGCTGCGGCGGAACGGGGACACGCCCTCCGTCGCCGCGTACAGCACGACGCCCAGCGACCACAGGTCGCTCGCCGGGCCCGGCCGCTGGCCGAGCACCCGCTCCGGGGCGATGTACTCGGGCGAGCCGACGAAGCCGCCGGTGTCCGTCAGCCGGGTCTCGCCCTCGATCTGGGCGATCCCGAAGTCGGTGAGCACGACGCGGTCGTACCGGCCGAGCAGCACGTTGTCGGGTTTGACGTCGCGGTGCAGGACGCCCGCCGCGTGCGCCGCCTCCAGCGCGCCCAGCACCTCCAGGCCGACGCGGGCGGCCTCGCGCGCGCCGAGCGTGCCCTCCTGGAGGGCGTCGCCGAGGGTGCGGCCGCGCACCAGCTCCATGACGATCCACGGCCGGCCGTCGACCACGGCGACGTCGTGCACGTCGACCACCGCGGGATGGTCGAGACGGGCCGCGGCGCGGGCCTCGCGCCGCATCCGCTCGAAGGCGTTGGCCTGTTCACGCTCGGGAAGGTGGTCGGGGACGCGTGGTTCCTTCACCGCCACCTCGCGGTCCACGGTCTCGTCCTGGGCCCGCCAGACCGTGCCCATCCCGCCGTGGCCCAGCTTGGCGAGCAGCCGGTAGCGGCCGGCGATCAGACGGCCGGCGCCGGGTTCCCCCGCGGGGTGCGGCGCCTCGGCCCGCGGCGCGGGCGACGGTACGGCGGCGGGCACGGGTGCGGTGGCGGGCACGGGTGCGGTGGCCGGCGCCTGCGCTGGTGCGGTTGCCGGCGCCTGCGCTGGTGTCGGCAGGTGCGCGGGCGCGGGTGCGGGCACGGCCGCCGCCGGGTCGGGCGGTTGCAGAACAAAACTGGTCGGCTCGTCCGAGCCGTATGGGACTCCCCCGTCACTGCTCATGGACCCATTCGTATCGCGGCACCCGCCACCGCAGCCACCGCCGTCGCCCACCAGTCACAGACCCGTGACCTCAGCCCGGTGTACGGGGCCCCGGGCGCGGGACCCGGCGGCCGCGTCAGCTCCGCGCGAAGGTGTCCAGGGCCACGTCGAAGTACTCCTTCGCCTCCCGCACCTTGCCGACCGGGGCCGACACCCACACGTCGTACATCCGCCCGGCCTCCTCCCAGCAGAGGTCGTAGGTGTGCCGGGGGCCCTCCGCGGCGCTGAAGCCGTCCCAGGTGAACTCCCACAGCGCGGCGTCGTGCCCGTCGTGCGTGGTGGCGGTGACCTGCCCGTCGCGGTAGCCGGGGTTGTTGTCCGGGCCCGCGGCGGCGGAGCGGTTCATCACCGCGAGCGGGCCGCCGGACCCCGGGGCGGCGACCTTGACGCCGATCCGGAAGGTCTCCCCGGGCGACATGTAGAAGATCCGCACGCCCTGCGGATCGCGGGTGAAGTCCTCCGGCACGGCGAGCGAGAACCCCTCCGGGTCCCGCGCGAGACGGTAGCCGGACGGCGCGGTACGGGTCCCGGAGGTGCCCGGCGCCGAGGCCGCGCCGGTGACGGTCACGGTCGCCGTGGGCACGGCCGTCGTCGCCCCGCCGGACGAGGAGGGCGACCGGGACGCGGACCTGCCCGGGGCCTCGGTGGCGCCGGTGTGGGTCGAGGCCACGGGCCGCCCGCCCCCGCCGCCGCCCTGCATCAGCAGGGCCGCCGCCGACACCCCCGCCCCGGCCGTCGCGGCGACCAGCAGGGCCGCCACCAGCAGGCCCCGGGTGGAGTGCCGGGGCGCGAGGGCGGACGCCTCGGCGGTGGCGGAACCGGTGGCGGAACCGGAACCGGTGGCGGAAACAGAACCGGAGCCATGACCGGCCCCGGAGCCATGACCGGAAACGGCACCGTGCCCGACACCGATGCCATGCCCGACGCCGACGCCATGACCGACACCGGCACCAGCACCCTGGCCGAAACCGGAGCCCGCGCCCGAGCCGGGACCGGAGCCGGCCGCGGGGACCGCGTCGGCGGGTGCGGTCCCGCCCGGCCGGGGAGCGTCGCGCCGGGTCGGTGTGTAGCCGGACGCCCGCGTGGCGGGTGTGCGGCCGGTGTCCAGGAAGGCGCGCAGCAGCCGTTCCGCCTCCGCCACGCCGAGCCGCCGGTCGGGGTCCCGCTCCAGCAGCCCCCGCACCACCGGCAGCAGCGGCGCGGCCTGCGCGGGCGTACGGATCTCGTCGAACACGACCGCGTGCAGGATGCCGCCCAACGAGTCGCGGCGGAACGGCGATTCGCCGCTCAGGGCGGTGCACAGCAGCGCGCCGAGCGACCACAGGTCGGACTCGGGGCCGGTCCGGGCGCCCGACATCCGCTCCGGCGCGGTGTACTCGGGCGAGCCCACGAACGACCCGGTCTCGGTGAGCGTCGTGGCGCCCGCGACCTGCGCGATGCCGAAGTCGGTGAGGACCACCCGGCCGGTGCCGGAGTCGACGAGGACGTTCGCCGGTTTGATGTCGCGGTGCAGCACGCCCGCCGCGTGGGCGGTGCGCAGCGCGCCGAGCAGGTCGACGCCGATGCGTGCGACCTCCCGCGCGTCCAGCGGCCCATGGGCCGAGACGCGGTCGGCGAGCGAACCGCCGTCGATCAACTCCATGACGATGTACGGCCGTTCGTCCTGCTCGACGACGTCGTGCACGACGATGACATGCGGGTGCCGCAGCTGCGCGACCGCACGCGCCTCACGGAGGGTGCGGTCACGATGCCGCCGCGCCTCCGTGTCGGGGAGCGAGTCGTCCTGCGCTATCTCCTTCACCGCCACGCGCCGGCCCAGCAGTTGATCGGTGGCACGCCACACGATGCCCATGCCGCCGCGGCCGATGCGCTCCTCCAGCCGGTACCGCCCGGCGATCACCCGGACAGCGGCCCCCTCGGTCCCCATGCGCCCATCATGCCGCAGCCGCACCCCGCACCCGCGTCGCCGACCGGCCAAGTGGTCGGCCCCACACGGAGCTTCGCCGGGCGCGGCCGCGGTCAGCCGCCGTCGGGCCGCCAGCTCTGGAGCACGGTGCGGAACTCCTGGCTGGTGGTCGCCCAGTCCGCGGCCGGGGAGGAGATGTAGATCGCGTACTCCACGCCCTCCCGGGAGAAGTACGTCTCCTCGGTGGCCCGGCGCGGACCGGGGAGCGTTCCGCTGTTCGCCGTCGCGGTCCAGGTGTACTCCCACACCGAACCCGGCCGGTCCCGGTAGGTGTTGGCCTCCAGCTTCACCCGCTTGTAGTCCACCAGCCGCTGCAACTGCTGTTCCAGGTCCAGCTGGTGATCGTGACCGTTGTCGAAGTCGGAGGAGGGGTCGACGGCGACGCGGATGAAGTGCTCGCCGCCGTCGGGGCTGTAGTCGACCTGGTCGGCGTCGTAGACCTTGCGGGTCCACTGCTTGGAGGGCAGGGCGAGGCTGTAGCCGCGGGGGTCGTCGAAGCGGATCCACCCGCTGGGCAGGTTCGAGTCGGCACCGGCCGACGCGGAGGCCGACGGGTTGCCGCCGGGGCCGGCGTCGCCGCTCTGCGAGGCCGCGTTGCCGCTGCCCGCGTCGGCGCTGCCGTGCCACTTCTGGAGGGCCACCGCGGTGCCGCCGCCGATCAGCGCGGCGAGCACCACGACGAGGGCCAGGGTGCGCAGCCGGCGCCGTCCGACGGGCGCGCCCTGCACGCCGGGCGAGCCGCCCACCAGGGTCGCGCCGGGCGCCTGCGGGCCGGGGGCGGCGGTCCCGGACCGCGGGAGCGGGCGGGACGCCGAGTCGTAGGGTCCCGAGGGCGTGCGGTGGTGCCGGGTGTCGTAGGGCTGCGTGGGCACGAACGCCTGGGCCTCGCTGGGGCTGCGGCCCTCCGCGGCCTCGGCGAGCATCTGCTCGGTCTCCGCCGCGTCCGGCCGCTGGGCGGGGTCCTTGCGCAGCAGCGCGACGATGACGGGGCCGAGCGGTCCCGCGTACCGGAGCTCCCCGGCCTCCTCCTCCACCACCGCCTGCATGGTGGACAGCGGCGAGGTGCGCCGGAACGGGGACCTGCCCTCGACCGCCGTGTACAGCGTGGCGCCCAGCGCCCACAGGTCGGAGGCGGGGCCCGGGTCGTGGCCGCGGACCCGCTCGGGGGCGAGGTAGTCGACGGAGCCGACGACCTCACCGGTGCGGGTGATCGTGGAGTCGCCCTCGATCTGCGCGATGCCGAAGTCGGTGAGCAGGACCCGGCCGTCGTGGCCGAGCAGGACGTTGCCGGGCTTGACGTCGCGGTGCAGGACTCCGGCGGCGTGCGCGGCGCGCAGCGCGCGCAGCACCCACAGGCCGACCCGCGCGGCCTCGCGCGGCTCCAGCCGGGTCTCGTCCTTGACCGCGTCGGCCAGCGAGCGGCCCTCGATCAGTTCCATGACGATCCACGGGCGGCCGTCGTGCTCCAGCACGTCGTGCACCGTGACGACGGCGGAGTGGTTGACGCGCGCGGCGGCGCGCGCCTCGGCCCGGGTGCGCGCGAGCAGCACGGTCCGGTCGCTCTCGGACACGTAGAGCGCGGCCGTCAACTCCTTGATGGCGACGGTCCGGTGCAGCACCTCGTCGTGGGCGCGCCACACCCGGCCCATCCCGCCGCTGCCTATGGAGTCGGCCAGCCGGTAGCGGCCCGCGAGGAGCAGGCCCTGCATCTGATTCACGTTTCCCCGCAATGCTCTTGACAGGGCCAGCGTAGGGACACCCCTGCCGCCAGGGAACAAGCGGGGCGGCACGGAGACCGCACTGTGACGGTTGTCGCTTCCGGTGACACGAGGGAACCGCCCGGCCAACTGCGGGCTGCGTCGCGGCCGTCACTGCGGGTACGGAACGTGTCCGGTCGCGGCAGCGGCGGGCGGTGACGCGCCGGTCCGGCGGCGGTGTCCGAATTCCCTGACGTGCCGTCAGCCGGTGTACCGGTAGGTCGAGGAGGCCTGCTCGTACAGCTGGGTCACCTCGTCGCGCTGCGAGTCCGGGCCGCGCACCTGGAGCACGTGGTAGCGGCCGCCGATCAGGATCGCGAGATTGCGCACGAACAGGTCGTCCCCGTCGTCGTCGGTCCAGGTGAACTGGCCCTCGGCCATGGTCTGTCCGCCCACCGTGATGGTGCGCAGCCCGGTCGCCGTGGCCCAGCTGGAGTTCCGGTACGGCGCCAGCTCGGGCTCCTTGTCGCGCTGGTAGGTCATCGGGTCGCTGCCGTAGGTGGACGCGCTGTCCCGGCCCGCGACGACGATCAGCTCGAAGCCAGCGTGCGAGTAGACCACTTGGGCCTTGCCGTTCTTCGGCGTCCGGGTCCAGCCCTTGGCCACGGCGACCTCGAAACCGTCCGGGTCGTGACGCAGCGTGAACCCGGGGGCCACGTCGGAGTCGGCGGTCTGCGCCGAGGTCGAACCCGCCGACTGTGACGGACTGTTACCGGATCCGGACGTGCCGGTGGTCGGCGTGGCGCTGGGCGCGGCGCTGCTGTGGCCGGGTGCCGGGCTCTCCTGCCCGGCGGCTCCGGTGCGCTGCCCGCCCGCCGCGCCGTCCTCGCCGGCCTTCGGCATGAAGAGCATCGCGTACGCGACCGCGCCGGCCAGCAGCAGCAGGACCAGCAGCAGCAACGTACGGCCGAGGCGGCGCGGGGACCCGGCCGGACGCGCCGTGCGCTCCGGACGGACCGGGCGCTCCGGACGGACCGGGCGCTCCGGGCGGACCGGCCGGGCCGCGCGGTCCTCCTTCACCGCCCGCTTGTGCCGTCCGCGCGCACTGGTCGCGGGCAGCCCGGCGCGCCGCCTGCGCACCAGCTCGCCCCGGCGCCGGACGATGGGCAGCCTGCTGGGGTCCGCGGGCGGGGCGGCGACCACGTTGGCCCCGGCCTCGGGCTCGGGGGCGGACCGCACGAGCGAGCGCAGCCAGCCGCGCAGCTCCTCGAAGTCCAGCCGGTCGGTGGGGTCCTGGCGCAGCAGCGACTCCACCACCGGCCGCAGCGGCCCGCACTCCTCGGCGAACGCGGGCGGCTCGGCGCACACCAGCTGCACCAGCTCGGCCGTCGAGTCCTCCGGGTAGGGCGCGTGCCCCTGGACGGCGCGGAACAGCAGCGCGCCCAGCGCCCACAGGTCGGTGGCCGGGCCGATGGGCGCGGCCAGCTGCCAGTTCTCGTGCACGGGTCCGGCCTGCTCGGGCGCCCAGCGCTCGGTCACCGGTCCCACCACGGTCATCCGGGCCTGCCGGGCCCGCTCGGCGTCCAGCGCGGTCGCGGGCCCGCGGCGCGCCGGGGCACCGGCGGCCAGGTCGTCCCACCGGCCGGGCGGCACCGACGAGGGCAGCGCCGGGGCCGGTCCCGCGTCGCGCGACGCCGGCCCGACGGCCGGCGGCAGCGCCCCGGCGGGGCCGGACTGGCGCGGCGGGCGGCCGAGCGCGGGCTGCGCGCCGCCGGGCGGCAGCGCGGAGCGCTCCTGCGTGGTGCCGGGCGCCGGGGACGGCGGCACGGGGTTGGCCCCGAACCATCCGGAGGGCTTGCCGCGGACGCCGTAGGGGTCGGCGATCCGTCCCGGCGGCGCGCTCCCCTCGGCCGCGCGCTCCACGCCGTTGCCGCCCGCGTACGAGGCCGGACCCATGCCGTTGCCCGCCGCGTACGGCGGCTGAGCCCCGCCGTTGCCGTCCGGGTACGGCTGCCGGGCCATGCCGTCGCCGCCGCCCGGGGACTGCGGACGCGCGCTCCCGTAGCCCGTGTCGTACACGGGCCGGCCGCTCCCGCCCGTGTCGTACTCCGGCCGGCCGCTCCCGTGGCCCGCGTCGTAGGACTGACCGCTCCCGTGACCCGCGTCGTACGGCTGCGGCTGACCGCCCGCTCGACCCGTCTCGTAGTACGGCCGGCCGCCGCCAGAACCGCTCTCGTACGGCTGGCCGCCGCCATGACCGGTGTCGTACCGCTGCACCTCCGGCCCCTCGTCCAGGGGGTACGCCTGCTGCGCCGGGCCCTCGCCGAGGGGGAACGGTGGCCGTGGCGCGCCCTCGCCCGCCGGGAAGGGCGGCCGCTCCGGACCGCCGGACCGGCCCGCCGGGGTGCCCTCGGCCGGGGTGCGGGCGCCGGGCAGGGCCGCCCGCCCGTTCTGCTGGGCCTCCTGCACCCGGGCCGCGGCGCGGGCGCCCGCCCGGTACGCGGCGATCGCCCCGGCCCGCGCGGCCCTGATGTCGTCACCGGTCTCCAGCGCGCGCCGGTCCGGCGGCGCGGAGCCCGCGTCGGCTCCCGGCCCGTCGGGCTGCACCGGCGGCAGACCGCGGGCCTCCCGCGCCTGGATCGCGGCGCGCCGGGCCGCCTCGGGGTCCGCGGCGCCCGCCCCCTGGAGGCCGTACGCGGCGCCGGGACCGGACCGGTCCGCGGGGCCCGTTCCGCCGGGGTGGGTGCCCTCGGGCGCGTGGCCGCGGGGAACGGGCCCGGTGTCGCCGTCCTGGGCGGGGACCGGGTCGTACCCGCACAGCGCCTCCTCCGCCGCGCCGACTGCGAGGCCGGTGAGCATCACCCGGCCGTCGTCGCAGACGAGGACCGTGCGGGCGGTGATGTTGCGGTGCACCCAGCCGTGCGCGTGCAGCACGCGCAGCGCCATCAGGACGTCGGAGGCGACCTCGGCCGCCCGGTACGGCGTCAGCGGCTTCTCGGCGAGCAGCGCGGCCAGTGGCCGGGCGGCCACCAACTCGCTGACGACCCACAGCGAACCGCCCTCGGCGAACACGTCGAAGACCTGGTCCAGCCGGGGGTGGTCGGGGATGCGCGCGGCGGCCTGCGCGGCCTCCACGGCGCGCCGCACCGCCGGGTCGGTGGGCCGCCGGGTCGCCGTACGCGAGGACGACCGGCGCCGGGCGCCGCGCTCGCGCGCGGTGAACCCGTCGGGCAGGCCGTCCGCGTCGAGCACCTCGGCCTCGACGATCTCGGGCAACGGCACCTGGCGGACCAGGACTTCCTGGCCGCTGTAGGTGTCGAAGGCGCGGGTCTCGGTGAGTTCGTACTCGTCGGAGGGCGGCAGCGGCAGGCGGTAGCGGTCGGCGAGAACCCGGCCCGCATAGTCGTCCACGTTGCCTCCCCCGGCCGTCCGGTCGGTCAATTCCGTTCGCCCTGCGACCCGTTCCGCACACACATCTAAATGCGTACGGTCCGCAACCACTCACGATACGTGCCGGAGGCGACCTGCAATGCGAGGATGCCGGATGTCACGCACCGTACAGGGTCGTATGCCCCGCTTCGGTGTCGCTCGGGGGATTGGTTCAGGACGCGGGCTCGAAGGTGGCCGTCAGGGTCTTCCAGGTGTTCTTGCGCAGCGCGGTGTCCCAGTCGGCCGCCTTCGCCGAGTACATCAGCGCGTAGCCGAGGTGGTCGTTCACCACGAAACCGCGGTCGATGGTGCGGAACTTGGTCCCGTCGTCCACGGAGGTGAACTCCCAGTCGGCGGTGTTCCAGGAGCGGTAGTCCACCTTCTCTATGCGGATGCGGTGGTACTGCGAGCGCGTCATGTAGCGCTCCTGGTTCTTCCAGTCCGCGACCGGGTCGTCCTTCGGCGTGCTGGTCCAGGCGACGAGCAGCTTCTGCCCCCGGGGTCCGGTGAACCGCGCTCCGGCGGAGTCGGTCGTCGTGTACTTCCATCCGGCGGGCAGCCCGATGGAGAAGCCCTGGCTCCCGCGGTACGTCGACGTCGCCGCGCCCACGCCGGAGCCACTCGTGCCGGAGGAGTCGTCCGAGCCCGCGGCGTCGTCGGACGAGCCGCTGTCCTGCGAACCGGCCGAACTGCTGCCGTCCGCCTGGGTTCCGCTGTCGTCGTCACCGGCGGCGGAGGAGGCGTCGCCGCCCTTGGTGTCGTCGCCCTTCGCGCCCGACGTGGCGCCCGCCTTCGTGCTCGACTTCGCGCTCGCCGTGGACGTGCTGCGCGCACCGCTCTTGTCGTCCGTGCCCTTGGCGTCGCCGTCTCCGGAGAGCGTGACGGCCAGCACGACCGCGACGACGGCGAGCACCGCCACGAGCGCGATGATCACCAGCGTCCTGCGCGGCACCACATCGGTGATCGGCGCGCGCGGCGCGCTGCGCGGCGGCAGGTCCGGCAGGTCGTCGGGCGGCGACATCACGGGCCACCCGGAACTCCGCCCGCCGGCCGAGGCGTTGCCGCCCGCGCCGGTACCTGTGCCCGTTCCCGCGCCCGTAGCCGTGCCTGTGCCCTTGGCCGTGCCCACCGAGCCGCTCCGCGCGGAGGGCCTGCCCGCCGCACCGGCACCACTCGCCCCGGCACCGCTCGCGGCCGCCGCCCCGGAACCGTCCCGGGGCGCCGGGGCGGTCGCCGCCGGACCGCCCACCGAAGGCGCACCGGTACCGGGACCGGCCGCCGACGCCGAACCGGTGGCCGCGCCCGCCGAACCGGCGTCGCTCCCGGCGCTCTTGGCCCGCGAGGCGACCGACGTGGTGGCCGCTCCGGCCGCCACCGCGGCCTTGCGCACCGAACGCAGCGCCCCGCGCAGCTTCTCCGCCGCCTCCTCGCCGCGCTTGGTGCCCGGCGGATTCGAAGCCGCCTGCTCCGCGCGCCGGTCGGGCTGCGCGGGCAACGGCACCACCTTCGTGGCGTCGACCGGCTCCGGCTCCCGCGCGTGGAGCACGGCGTTGAGCATGGCGCGGGCACCGGTGTCGTCGAGCCGCTGGTCGGGGTCCTTGGTGAGCAGGCCGTAGATCACGTCCCTGAGCGGGCCCGCGTTCTTCGGCTCCTCCAGCGGCTCGGTCATCACCGCGGTGAGGGTGGCGATCGCCGAGCCCTTGTCGTACGGCGGGGCGCCCTCGACGGACGCGTACAGCAGGCCGCCGAGCGACCACAGGTCCGCCGCCGGGCCCGGCTTGTGGCCGCGGGCCCGCTCGGGGGAGATGTACGAGGGGGCGCCGACGAGCATCCCGGTGGAGGTGATGGACGGGTCGCCCTCCACCTGCGCGATGCCGAAGTCGGTGAGCACGACCCGGCCGTCCTCGGCGATCAGCACGTTGGACGGCTTCACGTCCCGGTGCAGGATGCCCTCGCGGTGCGCGGAGCGCAGCACGTCGAGGATGGCGAGGCCGACCTCCGCCGCGCGCCGCGGCTGGAGCAGACCGTCCTCACGGATGGCCTCGGCGAGGGACTTGCCCTCGACCAGCTCCATCACGATCCACGGCCGGTCGTCCTCGTCGACCACGTCGAACACCGTCACCGCGCTGTTGTTGCGGATCCGCGCGATCGCCTTGGCCTCGCGGAGCGTGCGCGTGATCAGGCGCCGCTTCTCGTCCTCGTCGATGTTCGTCGGGAACCGCAGCTCCTTGACCGCGACCGTCCGGCCCAGGGTCTCGTCCTCGGCACGCCACACCGTGCCCATGCCGCCGCGGCCGAGCACTGCTCCCAGCCGGTACCGCCCGGCGAGGAGACGTCCGCTCTTGTCCTGACGGGATGCCCCCGCCCGCTCCGCCTCCGACATGCGTCCCCTCATGCAACCCGCCCTGACAGAGCCTCCATTGTCCCTCACCCGACAAGTGCCCGACGCCCAGGGTGCCTCAGGGGGCCTGCGGCGGCCTCCGGTGACAGAGGGGCCCCTGACCGGCACGCTCCGCACACCGGGATGATGGGGTCGACGAGGGGAGCCCACGATGCCATCACTGCGCTCCCTGCTGGCCGTTCCGGCGGTTCTGGCCCTGCTCTGCCCGGTGGCGGCGAGCGCCGCGCCCCGGGCCGGCGCCGCGGACGCCGTCCTGCCGCTGCTCGTCACCCGGGGCCGCGCGCCCGCCGCCGCGCTGCTGGTCCAGGACCGGGCGACCGGCTCCTTCTACGGCTCGGCCGGGACGGGCATCTCCCCGGCCGACCATTTCCGGGCCGGCAGCATCACCAAGACCTTCATCGCGACGATCGTGCTCCAACTCGTCGGCGAGCGGCGGCTGTCGCTGTCCGACACCGTGGAGCAGCATCTGCCGGGACTGCTGCGCGGCGCCGGTCACGACGGCCGCGGCATCACCCTGCGGGCCCTGCTCACCCACACCAGCGGCCTCGCCGACTTCACCACCGTCACCCGGGGCTCCGTCCCCCTGACTCCCGCTCAGGCCGTCCGCATCGCACTCGCCCTCCCTCCGGCCCGTCCCGGCCGCTACGCGTACTCCAGCACCAACTACGTCCTGCTCGGCATGGTGATCCAGCAGGTCACCGGCGACTCCTACGCCGGTGAGGCCGAGCGCCGCATCATCCGTCCGCTGGGTCTGTCCGGCACCTCCTTCCCCGGTTCCCGCACCTCGCTGCCCTCTCCGCACGGCCGCGCCTACGCGGCCGACGGAACCGATGTCACCGCCCTCGACCCGCGCGTGGCCGGCGCTGCGGGTGAGCTGGTGACCACGCTCGCCGACCTGGACCGCTTCTACGCGGCGCTGCTCGGCGGCGCACTGCTGTCCCCTCGGCTGCTGCACTCGATGCTCGACACCCGTGCCGCAGACGGCTCGTACGGCATGGGCCTGTTTCCCGTGAAGCTGCCGTGCGGCACCACGGTGTGGGGACACAACGGGCGCATCCCCGGCAGCTACGTGCGCACCGCGGCCACCGTGGACGGGCGCCGTGTCCTCACCTTCCGGGTGAACACGGACGAGATGGCAGATCCCGGTCTCGAACCCGCGCTGCTCGCCTCCGAGTTCTGCCCCCGCACCACGTAGAACGACCGGGCCCCGGACGGAGATCCCGCCCGGGGCCACTCGTACGGGTGATCTGCCGATCGGCTCGGCGGCGGGGTGCCTGGGCGGCGCCTCGGCGGGGAGGTGCCGCGCGGCGGGGCCTCGACGACCGCCCGGCCCCCGGGCCCCCCGGCGGCCCGCCGGGCGGCCCACCGGCGGGACGGGCCACCGTCGGCCCGGCCGGCCCGGACATCAGCGGACCTGCCACCGTCGGCCGGCCGGCCCGGAAGGCGGGCGTCCGGTTCCGGCTTCGGCGACCGGCCACTCCCGGGCTTCACCGAAAGGGTCCGCGGTCGCCCGGCCGGTCCCCTACAGCGGCACGATGTCCGGTGCCCCCAGGCGGGCCGCGTCCGCCGTCAGGTCGTCCGGCTGGCGCTGCGACTCGCGTTCGGCCTCGACCCGCTTCTCGTAGTGCTGGACCTCGCGTTCGATCTGGTCCTTGTCCCAGCCCAGCACCGGCGCCATCAGTTCGGCGGCCTCGCGGGCGCTGCGCGTGCCCCGGTCGAAGGTCTCGATCGAGATGCGGGTGCGCCGGGTCAGCACGTCATCCAGGTGCCGCGCCCCCTCGTGCGAGGCGGCGTACACGACCTCGGCGCGCAGGTAGTCGTCGGCGTACTGCAACGGCTCGCCGAGCGAGGCGTCGGCGGAGATGAGGTCGAGGACCTCCTCGGCCAACGAGCCGAAGCGGTTCAGCAGATGCTCCACGCGCACCACGTGGATGCCGGTGCGCGCGGCGATGCGCGCCCGCGCGTTCCACAGCGCCGAGTAGCCCTCCGCGCCCAGCAGCGGGACGTCCTCGGTGACGCACTCCGCGACCCGCATGTCCAGTCCGTGCACGGCCTCGTCGACGGCGTCCTTGGCCATCACCCGGTAGGTCGTGTACTTGCCGCCGGCCACGACGACGAGTCCCGGCACCGGGTGGGCGACGGTGTGCTCGCGCGAGAGCTTGCTGGTGGCGTCCGACTCGCCGGCGAGCAGGGGCCTGAGGCCCGCGTAGACGCCCTGGACGTCGTCGCGGGTGAGCGGCACCGCCAGCACGGAGTTGACGTGCTCCAGCAGGTAGTCGATGTCGGCGCTGGACGCGGCGGGGTGGGCCTTGTCGAGGTCCCAGCCGGTGTCGGTGGTGCCGACGATCCAGTGCCGGCCCCAGGGGATGACGAAGAGCACGGACTTCTCGGTGCGCAGGATCAGCCCGGTCGAGGAGTTGATGCGGTCGCGGGGCACGACCAGGTGGATGCCCTTGGAGGCACGCACGTGGAACTGGCCGCGCTCGCCCACCATGGCCTGGGTGTCGTCGGTCCACACCCCGGTGGCGTTGACGATCTGCTTGGCGTGGATCTCGTACTCCCCGCCGCCCTCGACGTCCTGGACCCGGGCGCCGACGACCCGTTCGCCCTCGCGCAGGAAGCCGGTGACGCGGGCGCGGTTCGCCGCCTTCGCGCCGTAGGACACGGCCGTCCGCACCAAGGTGGCCACGAAGCGGGCGTCGTCCATCTGGGCGTCGTAGTACTGCAAGGCGCCGACCAGGGCGTCCTTGCGCAGGGCCGGGGCGACGCGCAGGGCGCGGCGGCGGCTGAGGTGGCGGTGCATGGGCAGGCCCCGGCCGTGGCCGCGGGCCATCGACATGGCGTCGTAGAGCGCGACGCCCGAACCGGCGTAGAGGCGCTCCCAGCCCTTGTGCTGGAGGGGGTACAGGAACGGCACCGGCTTGACCAGGTGCGGGGCGAGGCGCTCCAGCAGCAGGCCGCGTTCCTTCAGCGCCTCACGGACGAGGGCGAAGTCGAGCATCTCCAGGTAGCGCAGGCCGCCGTGGATGAGCTTGCTGGACCTGCTGGACGTGCCCGAGGCCCAGTCGCGCGCCTCGACCAGTCCGGTGGACAGGCCGCGCGTCACCGCGTCCAGGGCGGTGCCCGCGCCCACCACACCGCTGCCCACGACCAGCACGTCCAGCTCGCGCTCGGCCATGCCCGCCAGGGATTCGGCGCGCTGCACCGGCCCCAGTGTCGCTGTCCTCACCGCTGCCTCCCGCTGTCGCTCGCGTCGGCCGCACCCGGTGGGCGAAGCCCGTCACGTCTTCCCCCTGCCCAAATTCTGACCGGCTTGCCCGACTTCAGCCACCACTCGCCCCGGCCTGTGGACAACACCCCGCCCCCAGCCTGTGGACAACACTCGCGGAAACGCCAACGATCAATCCCGCATAACGGTCATATTTACTCCTAGTGTGACATTGCACTAGCTCCTCCGGTCCACAGCACTTGCGCGCCGGTCCCGCATCGGTTACTGGGAAGGACGGCCCACGCCATGCCCGCAGATCTCGCCGTCATCGGACTCGGCCCCTTCGGCCTGCCCCTCGCCCAGGCGGCGGTGGCCGCCGGTATCCCCACGATCGGCTTCCCGACCGGCCCGGAAGCGGGTTCGCTCAGCCCCGCGGAGGTACGCCGGATGCTCTCGGGGGGCTTCCGGCAGACCACCGCCGCGGCCGAGCTCGGACGGGTGCGCACCGCGGTGATCTGCGCACCGACGCCGCGCGGCGCGGACGGCGGTCTCGACCTCGGTCAGGTGGAGACCGCCGCCCGCACCCTGGCCGGGCGACTGCGCCCGCACACCACCGTGATCCTGGAGTCCCCGGTGAACCCCGGGACGACGGAGGACTTCCTGCGCCCGCTCCTGGAGGAGGGTTCCGGGCTGCGGGCCGGGCGGGACTTCCATCTCGCCTACTCACCGAGCCGGGTCGACCCCGGCAACCGCGACATCACCCCGGCCGGCACGCCGAAGGTGATCGGCGGCCTGACCCCGGCCTGCACGGAGTCGGCCGCCGCGTTCTACGGCCGGATCACCGACAAGGTGGTGCGCGCCCGCGGGACCCGCGAGGCGGAGGCCGTGCAGCTGCTGGAGACCAACTACCGGCATGTGAACATCGCGCTGGTCAACGAGATGGCCGTGCTCTGCCACGACCTCGGTGTCGACCTGTGGGACGTCATCCGGTGCGCCGAGACCAAGCCGTTCGGCTTCCAGGCGTTCCGGCCGGGGCCCGGCGTCGGCGGCCACACCGTGCCGCAGGACCTGACCGGGCAGGCGGGCCGCGCCCTGCGCATGGTGGAACTGGCCCAGCAGGTCAACAGCCGGATGCCGCACTACGTCGTCCAGCGCGCCGCCCAGCTCCTGAACGAGCACGGCAAGTCCGCGCGCGGGGCCCGCGTCCTGCTGCTCGGCATCACCTACAAGGCCGACCTGGCCGACCTCCAGGGCACGCCCGCCCGGGAGATCGCGCTGCGCCTGATGGAGCTGGGCGCCTCGGTCAGCTACCACGACCCGCACGTACCCGCGTGGAACGTCCTGGACCGTCCCATCCCCCGCGCCGACTCCCTCTACGAGGCCGCCGCCGACGCCGACCTGACGATCCTCCTCCAGCACCACCGCACGTACGACATGCAGGGCCTGTCGGTGAAGGCGCAGCTCCTGCTGGACACCCGGGGGGCGACCCCGACCGGCGCGGCCCACCGGCTGTGATCCGGCCGGACACACCTGCTCTGAGCAGGGAAAACCATCTAGCCGATCACCGATCCCCCTGCTAATCTGCGGCAACTCTCGCACACCCGTTCGCCGACGCCCCCGGGCGTCGGTGGCTGTGCGACGCCGTCTCACGCGCACGGCACACCCGTGCCCGCATCCCTGGGGGGATCCACATGAGCCAGACGACACCGACGACCGGTCCACCGGCCGACGGAGCGACGGGCGACGGCCCGTCGACGAGCGCACCCGCCGACGCGCCCGCCCTCGCGCCGGCCGTCCCGCGGCAGCCCGCGCGCCGGGCCATGGCGCAGAGCGTCCCTCCGGGGGCGCCCCGGACCGTCGCGCCCGCCGCCCCGCCCGCGCCCTCGCGCGGCAACGCCCTGCTCGGTCTGGCCGCGGCCACCGGCACGGGCATGACCGCCGCGATCCTGTACGGCGTCGTCATCGGCATCAGCGAACGCGAGTTCGCCTACGCGGCCGTCGGCGTCGGCCTCCTCGTCGGCGTCGTCACGGGCCGCGTGGGCGGTCGCAGCCAGACCTTGCCGGTCATCAGCGTGATCGTCACCGTCGCCGCGATCTACCTCGGGCAGCTGATCGGCGAGGCCATGCTGATCGCCAAGGAGGCCCACGTCGGCTTCGGCACGGTCTTCTTCGACCACTTCGGCCTGGTCCAGTCGGCCTGGCAGGACGATGTCGCCCTGCTGAGCTTCGTCTTCCTCGCGATCGGGGCCTACGCGGCGTTCCGGAGCACGAGCAAGGCGGCGGGCTGAGGTGCCCGTCTGGCTGTTCCTGATACTGCTCGGGCTCCCGGCGGTGACGGCCGGAGCCTGGGTCGCGTTCGACGTCCGCGGCTCCGCGGCGGCGATCGACGGTTTCCGGCGGCGCACCCGGGAGGCGCGCCCGCTGACGCTCGGCGACCTCCACCCGGCGCCCCACTGGTCCGAGGGGATGAACTTCCGGTGGGTGGCGGCCTTCGTGGCCGTCTGCGGCCTCCTGCCGCTCCTCGGCGGCGTCCTCGAACTGCTCACCGCCCGCTGACCGCGCCCTGGCCGGACAACGGGAAGGGCCCCCGGCCGTCCGGCCGGGGGCCCTTCTCCTGTCACGACGATCCGGGCGCCACCGACGCCGGCCCGGCCGGAGGGACTACCGCTTGTGCTGGGAGTCCGCCACCGTGACTTCGACGCGCTGGAACTCCTTGAGTTCGCTGTAGCCGGTCGTGGCCATCGCGCGGCGCAGGGCGCCGAAGAAGTTCATCGAGCCGTCCGGGGTGTGGGACGGGCCGGTGAGGACCTCCTCGATGGTGCCGACCGTGCCCAGGTCGACCTTCTTGCCGCGCGGCAGCTCCTCGTTGACCGCCTCCATGCCCCAGTGGTGGCCCTTGCCGGGCGCGTCCGTCGCGCGCGCCAGCGGGGAGCCCATCATCACCGAGTCGGCGCCGCACGCGATCGCCTTGGGCAGGTCGCCGGACCAGCCGACACCGCCGTCCGCGATCACGTGCACGTACCGGCCGCCGGACTCGTCCATGTAGTCGCGGCGGGCCGCGGCCACGTCGGCGACCGCCGTCGCCATCGGCACCTGGATGCCCAGCACGTTGCGCGTGGTGTGCGCCGCGCCGCCGCCGAAGCCGACCAGCACGCCCGCCGCGCCCGTGCGCATCAGGTGCAGGGCCGCGGTGTAGGTGGCGCAGCCGCCGACGATCACCGGGACGTCCAGCTCGTAGATGAACTGCTTGAGGTTCAGCGGCTCGTGCGAGCCCGACACGTGCTCCGCCGAGACCGTCGTACCGCGGATGACGAAGATGTCCACGCCCGCGTCGACGACGGCCTTGGAGAACTGGGCCGTGCGCTGCGGCGACAGCGCCGCGGCGGTGACCACGCCGGAGTCGCGGACCTCCTTGATGCGCGCGCCGATCAGCTCCTCCTTGATCGGCGCGGAGTAGATCTCCTGGAGCCGCCGGGTCGCGGCCTCGGCGGGCAGCCCGGCGATCTCGTCGAGCAGCGGCTGCGGGTCCTCGTACCGCGTCCACAGGCCCTCGAGGTTGAGCACGCCCAGGCCCCCGAGCTCACCGATGCGGATCGCGGTGGCCGGCGAGACGACCGAGTCCATCGGCGCGGCCAGGAACGGCAGCTCGAAGCGGTAGGCGTCGATCTGCCAGGCGATCGAGACCTCCTTCGGGTCCCGCGTACGGCGGCTGGGGACGACCGCGATGTCGTCGAAGGCGTACGCCCGGCGGCCGCGCTTGCCGCGCCCGATCTCGATCTCAGTCACGTCTGTGGCCTTTCCCTCTGCGTTTCAGCGCCTTCAAGTATCGCCGACGGCTGTGACACCGGCTCCCGCACGTGCCGAGGGGCGGCCCCCGGAGTCCGGGAACCGCCCCTCGGGCACACCTTCCGCGCCGCCGCGATCAGGCGTTACGGCTGTAGTTCGGCGCCTCGACCGTCATCTGGATGTCGTGCGGGTGGCTCTCCTTGAGGCCCGCGGACGTGATCCGCACGAAGCGGCCCTTGGACTCCATCTCGTCGATGGTCGCCGCGCCGACGTAGCCCATGGTCTGGCGCAGACCGCCGACCAGCTGGTGCAGCACGTTGGAGAGCGGACCGCGGTAGGGCACCTGGCCCTCGACACCCTCGGGGACGAGCTTGTCGTCGGAGGAGACCTCCGCCTGGAAGTAGCGGTCCTTCGAGTACGACCGCGCCTGGCCGCGCGACTGCATGGCGCCGAGCGAGCCCATGCCGCGGTACGACTTGAACTGCTTGCCGTTGATGAACAGCAGCTCGCCGGGCGACTCCTCGCAGCCCGCCAGCAGACTGCCCAGCATCACCGTGTCGGCACCGGCGGCGAGCGCCTTGCCGATGTCGCCGGAGTACTGCAGGCCGCCGTCGCCGATCAGCGGGATGCCCGCCGGGCGCGCCGCGAGGGACGCCTCGTAGATGGCCGTGACCTGCGGGACACCGATGCCGGCGACCACGCGCGTGGTGCAGATCGAGCCGGGGCCCACGCCGACCTTGATGCCGTCGACACCGGCGTCGATCAGCGCCTGGGCGCCGTCGCGGGTGGCGACGTTGCCGCCGATCACGTCGACGCCGACGCTCGACTTGATCTTCGACATCCAGCTCAGGGCGTTGCTGTTGTGGCCGTGCGAGGTGTCGACGACCAGGAAGTCCACACCGGCGTCGGCGAGCGCCTGGGCGCGCTCCAGGGCCTCGGGGCTGGCGCCGACGGCCGCGCCGACGAGCAGCCGGCCCTCGGCGTCCTTGGCGGCGTTGGGGTACTTCTCCGCCTTGACGAAGTCCTTGACCGTGATCAGGCCCTTGAGGACACCGCTGTCGTCGACCAGCGGCAGCTTCTCGATCTTGTGCTTGCGCAGCAGCTCCATGGCCTCGACGCCGGTGATGCCGACGCGGCCGGTGACCAGCGGCATCGGCGTCATGACGTCACGGACCTGGCGCGTGCGGTCGGACTCGAAGGCCATGTCGCGGTTGGTGACGATGCCCAGCAGCTTGCCGGCCGGGTCGGTGACCGGGACACCGCTGATGCGGAACTTGGCGCACAGCGCGTCGGCGTCCTCGAGGGTCGCCTCCGGGTGCACCGTGATCGGGTCGGTGACCATGCCGGACTCGGACCGCTTGACCAGGTCGACCTGGTTCACCTGGTCCTCGACCGAGAGATTGCGGTGCAGCACGCCGACGCCGCCGAGGCGCGCCATCGCGATCGCCATGCGGGACTCGGTCACCTTGTCCATCGCCGCCGAGAGCAGCGGGATGTTGACCCGGACGTTGCGCGAGATGCGGGACGAGGTGTCGACCGCGTTGGGGAGCACCTCGGATGCACCCGGCAGCAGCAGCACGTCGTCGTAGGTCAGCCCGAGTGTCGCGAATTTTCCGGGCACTCCGTCGACGTTGGCAGTCATGACACCTTCCCCAAATGGCCTTGATCGGTGCGGATGTCCATGCTAACGGGAAGCACACCTCCCGAATTCCGCGGTTGCGGAGGATTCCACGGTCGCGAGCGACTTCCGGCTTCGTATGTTCGTACGGAATCGCCGTGACGCCTGTTCAAGGCGAGACGGGTGCGTGACGTGATCGGGGCTTCGCGCGGGGCCTGTCCGGGAGCCTGCCGGCTACTGCTCCGCGAGTGCGCGCAGCCGGCTCAGCGCCCGGTGCTGGGCGACGCGGACCGCCCCGGGTGACATTCCCAACATCTGACCGGTCTCCTCGGCCGTGAGGCCCACCGCGATCCGCAGCAGCAACAGCTCCCGCTGGTTCTCCGGCAGGTTGGCCAGCAGCTTCTTCGCCCATTCGGCGTCGCTGCTGAGCAGGGCGCGCTCCTCCGGACCGAGCGAGTCGTCGGGGCGCTCCGGCATCTCGTCGGAGGGCACCACCGTGGAACCCGGGTGCCGCATCGCCGCGCGCTGCAGGTCGGCGACCTTGTGCGAGGCGATCGCGAAGACGAACGCCTCGAAGGGGCGGCCGGTGTCCCGGTAGCGCGGCAGGGCCAGCAGGACGGCCACGCAGACCTCCTGCGCGAGGTCCTCCACAAAGTGCCGCGCGTCGCCCGGGAGCCGGGACAGACGCGTGCGGCAGTAACGCAGCGCGAGGGGGTGGACATGGGCCAGCAGGTCGTGGGTGGCCTGTTCGTCCCCGTCGACGGCACGGTGCACGAGGGCACCGATCGCCCCGGGGGCCGTGGCCGCCTCGTCGTCCCGCATCGGTCCATGGTGCCTTGTGGCCGCGGGCTCCGCCGCGGCGTGCTCCTGGTTGTGCACCGAAGCGTTATGAGCAGGTGCGCCGGAACTCATCTCCTGCGCCCTCCCCTTCCGCTCGACCGACTCGTCCCCGAGAGACTCCACACCTTCAAGGATGCGGCATCCGCGGCGAAACGAGCAGCGGGCGCCCGGCGGGGCTCCGAAGCGGCCCCGCCCACCCTGCGTCAGGCGGGGAGTCCGGTGCCCCGCCGTGACACACCGTGCCTAACGGACCAGGCCCCACCGGAAGCCCAGCGCCACCGCGTGCGCGCGGTCCGACGCGCCGAGCTTCTTGAAGAGCCGGCGCGCGTGGGTCTTGACCGTGTCCTCGGAGAGGAACAGCTCGCGGCCGATCTCGGCGTTGGAGCGGCCGTGGCTCATGCCCTCCAGGACCTGGATCTCACGCGCCGTGAGCGTGGGCGCGGCGCCCATCTCGGCGGAGCGCAGCCGGCGCGGGGCCAGCCGCCAGGTCGGGTCGGCGAGGGCCTGCGTGACGGTCGCGCGCAGCTCCGCGCGCGAGGCGTCCTTGTGCAGATACCCGCGCGCGCCCGCCGCCACGGCGAGGGCCACACCGTCGAGGTCCTCGGCGACGGTGAGCATGATGATGCGGGCACCGGGGTCGGCGGAGAGCAGCCGCCGCACGGTCTCGACGCCGCCCAGGCCGGGCATGCGTACGTCCATCAGAATCAGGTCCGAGCGGTCGGCGCCCCAGCGGCGGAGGACTTCCTCGCCGTTGGCCGCCGTCGTCACGCGCTCGACGCCGGGCACGGTCGCGACCGCGCGGCGGAGCGCCTCTCGGGCAAGCGGGGAGTCGTCGCAGACGAGAACGGAAGTCATGGCCGTCCTCCGCAGCTGATGCGGGTCACCTTGTGCCTCCAGGCTGGTACGAAATCGTCACCTGTGCGGTCGACCGCCTCGGACGCCTGCCCGAGCGCTTGTGTTTTCAACCGCCTCCGCACTCTCAACGACGGTCACTCGAAAGAGTTACGGGGGCATGTGCCAACTTCGGCACTCTACGTGAGGGCACGGACACGGTGCAGACATGCCGTACCGACTCTCAACTTTTCATCACAACCCGTGCCCCGTTCAGCCCTTTTTCTTCCCGTTTCTCAGTGTCTGGGGCTAGATTCGCAATGAGTCATATTTTCATCTCCTTACAACGGAGATGTACGGTCGTTGGCACCGTATCCGCCCATGAACGGCTGCAAGGGGTCACGCAATGGCAGATTTCTCCCGCCTTCCCGGACCGAACGCGGACCTGTGGGACTGGCAGCTCCTGGCTGCCTGCCGTGGGGTCGACAGCTCGCTCTTCTTCCATCCGGAGGGTGAGCGCGGTGCGGCTCGGAGTGCTCGAGAGAACTCGGCCAAGGAGGTCTGCATGAGGTGCCCGGTCCGTGCGGAATGCGCGGCGCACGCGTTGGCGGTGCGCGAGCCGTACGGCGTCTGGGGCGGACTGACCGAGGACGAGCGCGAAGAGTTGATGGGCCGGGCGCGGAACCGGCTGGTGTCGGCATCGACCACCAGCGGGGACGGCGTCTCGAACACCTGAAGGAACGTTTCTTCACACAACGATCGACCTACACGACGATCGACCCACAGCACGATCGACCGAAGACGATCGACCGGGGCGCGATCGACCGCACCACGGTCACCACGGCCGGTCACCACGGCCGGTCACCACGGCCGTTCACGACAGCACACGGGGCACGCAGACGCGTGCCCGTACTTTTCCCAGGACTCGGCGGGGCCGACGCGGAGGGTCAGCGGGGCGCGGGCGTGCGGCCCGCCGCCCGGGCCAGCCGGTCCAGGGTCGCCGCGACGG
The DNA here is from genome assembly GCF_000974985.2 of Streptomyces mangrovisoli. Taxonomy (GTDB): domain Bacteria; phylum Actinomycetota; class Actinomycetes; order Streptomycetales; family Streptomycetaceae; genus Streptomyces; species Streptomyces mangrovisoli. The sequence continues at coordinate 87,803 of NZ_LAVA02000026.1, forward strand.
CCGGGACCCGGGCCAGGTCGGGCAGCGTGAGCGCGACGACCTCCCGCCGCACCGCGGGCTCCAGGGTCACGGTGCGCGCGCCCCGGGGCCGTACGGACTCGATCGCGAGCTGGGGCAGGACGGCGACGCCTAGGCCCGCCCCGACCAGGCCGACCACCGCCGGGTAGTCGTCGGTGGCGAAGTCGATGCGCGGGGTGAAACCCGCGCTCTCACAGACCTCCACCAGCCGTCCCCGGCAGCGCGGGCAGCCTGCGATCCACGGTTCCCGGGCCAGTTCCCCGATGGCGACGGCCTCCGCTCGCGCGAGCCGGTGCCGTTCGGGCACCAGGGCGACGAGCCGGTCCGTCAGCAGCGGCCGTACGACGAGGTCGTCCCACTCCTGCGGATCGTCCGCCGCGGCCTCGTACCGGAAGGCGAGGGCGATGTCGCAGTCGCCCGCGCGCAGCATCTCCACGGACTGCGGCGGCTCGGCCTCCTCAAGGGAGACGCGGGTGCCCGGGTGGGCGGCGCGCAGCGCGGCGAGGGCGGTGGGCACGAGGGTGGAACTGCCGCTGGGGAACGACACCAGCCGCACCCGCCCGGCCCGCAGCCCGGCGATGGCGGCGACCTCCTCCTCCGCGGCGGTGAGCCCGGCGAGGATGCCCGTCGCATGCCGTACGAGCGCCTCGCCCGCCTCGGTGAGCCGCATGGCGCGCCCGTTGCGCACGAGCAGCGGCGTGCCCACGGACGCCTCCAGGGCCTTCATCTGCTGGCTCACGGCGGGCTGGGTGCAGCCCAGCTCGCGGCCGGCCGCCGAGAAGGAGCCGGTGACGGCGACGGTGCGCAGCACGCGCAGATGACGGGCCTCGATCACCCCTTGAGCATAAGCACAACTTGGGTACGCCGCCGAAAAATGACTCGACGCTTTGAGGTGCGGGTGGCTACCGTGCGGTCATGGAGCTTCTCTCGGTGAATCTGGGCCGCGCGCGGGCGGTGCCGTACACGGACCAGCCGGACGGCCTGACCGGCATCGACAAGCGGCCGGCCGACGGGCCGGTGCGGGTCGCGGCGCCGGGTCCCAAGGGGTCCGCGGGCAGCGGGCTCGCCGGGGACGCGGTCTGCGACACCCGCCATCACGGGGGCGACGACCAGGCGGTCTACGCGGTGGCCCGCGAGGACCTGGACGACTGGGCGCGCGAACTGGGCCGCCCGCTGGACAACGGCTCGTTCGGGGAGAACCTGACCACGGCGGGTCTCGACGTCTCCGGGGCGCTGATCGGCGAACGCTGGCGCGTCGGCGCGGAGGTCGTCCTGGAGGTCACCAGCGGGCGCATACCCTGCCGCACCTTCCAGAGCCATCTGGGCGAGCAGGGCTGGGTGAAGAGATTCACCCGGAAGGGTGCGCCGGGGGCGTATCTCCGGGTGATCAGCCCCGGCGAGATCCGCGCGGGCGACCCGATCGAGGTCGTGCACCGCCCGGACCACGACGTGACGGTGGCCCTGCAGTTCCGCGCGGTCACCACGGAACGGACGCTGCTGCCCCGGCTGGTGGCGGCGGGCGGCGCGCTGCATCCGGAGGCGCTGGAGCAGGCGCGGTCGTATGTGGCGAAGTACCCGGAGAAGTACGCGGAGATGTAGAGGCGTGCCGCACAGAAATGTCGAGGGGAAGTGCACGGAGACGTCGAGGGTCCGGGCTGCGCGCGTAGACCCGGGACGGCGTCCTCCGGATGACCGCTCGTAACTAGTCTTGGTGCATGACAACGGCTCTGATTACGGGATCGACCGCGGGGATCGGTGCCGCGTTCGCGCGGCGGCTGGCGGCTGACGGGCACGACCTCGTCCTGGTCGCCCGGGACACCGACCGGCTGCGCGGCCAGGCGACGGAACTGCACGACCGGCACGGCATCGAGGCGGAGGTGCTGACGGCCGACCTCGCGGAGGACTCCGGCATCGAGTCGGTCGCCGCGCGCCTGTCGGACCGCAAGAACCCTGTCGACCTGCTCATCAACAACGCGGGGTTCGGCAACAAGGGCCGCTATCTGGACGTCTCCATGGCCGACGAGCTGAAGATGCTCAAGGTGCACTGCGAGGCGGTGCTGCGGCTGACGTCGGCCGCGGCGGAGTCGATGCGGGAGCGGGGCCGGGGCGGGGTCGTGAACGTGGCGTCGGTGGCGGCGTTCGTGCCGCGCGGCACGTACGGGGCGTCGAAGGCGTGGGTCGTGCAGTTCACGCAGGGCGCGGCGCGGGACATGGCCGGCAGCGGGGTACGGCTGATGGCGCTGTGCCCGGGGTTCGTACGGACGGAGTTCCACGAGCGGGCGGGCATGGGGACGGACAACATCCCCGGCTGGATGTGGCTGGACGCCGACAAGCTGGTGGCGGCGGCGCTCCAGGACCTGTCCCGCGGCAAGTCCCTGTCCGTCCCGGACCCGCGCTACAAGACCCTGATGGGCGTGGTGAAGGTGACGCCCCGCGCGCTGCTCGGCGGCATCACCTCGCGGACCGGCCGGAAGTACGGCCCGCAGTAGCCGAGCGGGACGCGGGACTTCTCGCCCAGCGCTTATTGGCTGTCGCTTCTCGCCTCTTGCTGCTCGCGGACCGTCCGCCGACGGCGGGGTGCCGTGGCTGAGCAGGGCATCGGGGCGCCCCGGTGGGAAAATGGAGCCGTTCCCACCGGACCCCACGGACCGAGGTGCCGTCATGGCCTTCGTGCAGATCATCGAGTGCAGGACCAGCCGGATGGACGAGATGAACCGGCTGATGGACACATGGGTCGAGCAGACCAAGGGGAAGCGGACGGCGACCCACGCCATGGTGGGCCGGGACCGCTCGGACGCGACGCGCATGGTCGAGATCGTCGAGTTCCCGTCGTACGAGGACGCGATGAAGAACTCGGGCCTCCCGGAGACCGACAGGATCTTCCAGGAGATGGTCGCCCTCTGCGACGAGACCCCGACCTTCACGGACCTGGACGTGATGCGGGACGAGCGCTTGTAGCCCGAACCCGGACAGCCCCGCACGGCGTCGCGACCCACCGAAGGAAGGATCCTCCGCCATCCCTCCTGCGTAGGCGTTCACGAGCCGGAGGACGCACGAGGAGTCCGCGGTGCGAGGGCGGTCGACCCTCGCATGGCGGGACGGGGACGGCTCGCAGGTCAGACAGAGGCCGGACATGCCGTCCTAGGTGCAGGTTTCCGTGTCGTTGGCTTCGTCGTAGCGCCCGTCGTCGTCCTCGTCGGCGTCCACGAACCCCTCGGGCCGCTCCACGGCTTGCGCGGAAGCAGGCCACCACGAGGTGACGCAGACGGCTTCCAGGCGCGCTCTGCCGATGCGGCTGTTGTCCAGCCACTCCGGAATCTCGTCGCCCGACACGATGGGGCGTGCCTGTACGGGCCGGTCCGCGTTGCGGTAGAACGCGATGCCCTCATGGACGCGGAGCCACTCGTCGAAGACCTCGTCGGTGCCTGGTCTGCCAAGGCCGCTCGACTCGCTCGTGCGGAACAGCTCCCGCGCGGCGTCGAGACGGATGACCGGGAGATCCACGAGGTCCGGCTCCGCGTCGGAAGATACGGGCATGTCAGGCGGCCTCCGGAGTCAAGGACCCCGGTAGCGCACTGCCGCACCCCGGTGATCTGCGCGTTCCCGCGCACCGCGCGCGGGTCGGCCGCCACACGGAGGGCTCTCGCTCCGGGTGCAATGCGGTCCGATGCGCCAGGGTTTGACGCCGGATCACGCGACCGAGCGCGAAGCTAACACCGGCGTTGATCTTCCGCAAGATCTTCACAAGCCCTTGCCTCGGGGCCGCGATCATGAAATGTTGCCGCCCTGACCGATCCCCGGCCGAGTTCGCCGAGGTCTGGCACAAGCACCGATCTCCCTGCACGAGTTGTAAGGGGGTCTTCGTTTCGAGGAGGCCCCTGTGCACACGTTCGACGCGTCCGCCGCACCCCGTAACTGGGACCTGTATCTGGCCGCGGTCGTCGACATCCGGTTCGAGGACCGCGTCGTCCACGTCGAACCACGTTCCCCGGGCGTGGCCGAGGGCCCCTTTCCGGGTCCGGCCCAAGGCGCCACGGTTCACGTGATCACCGCCTGGAACCCCCTTGGCCGTACGGCGTCCTTCGCCGCCAACGCGCGCGCCCACCGCCTGCTCCTCGCCGAGGTCCGGAGCCTCGGTCCGACCTGGTGGCCCGCGGAAGGCCGCGACAAGCAGGGCATGCACCGCGAGGAGAGCGTCGCCGTGGTCGGTCTCGACGATGCGGCCGCCCTCGGACTGGGCCGCCGGTTCGGGCAGGACGCGATCTTCGCGTGGACCCCCGACGCGTGGCGGCTCCTGACGTGCGACGGCGGCGTCACCGCGGCCCGTGGCTGGGCGGCGTTCGAGACGCGCAACCGCTCGACCGCCGCAAGCAGGCATTGAAAAGGGCTGGAGCAGAGTGATGGGCACGTACCCGATGCGCACGCCGGAACACTGTCCCCGGTGCGGCAGACGCCTTGCCGACGCCGACCCGCCGTCGGAGCGGGTCAAGGCCGACGGCTTCCCGGCGGAGGTGACGTACGAGACCGATCCGGTGTGCGGGGCGCGCCGGCACGTGTGGGACAGGACATCGCCGCTGGGCCGTCGGGCCCGGCCGTACGTGGAGGGCCCGCGGTAGCTTCATCCGGCGCGCGCCCGAAGCATCGCAGGAACGCTGTGCCCGAGTCCGTTCCGCACCCGCGTCCCTTACGGCTCACCCTCGGCCGCCGCCCCCACGCTCCGTGACCGCGGCCTCGGACGCCAGTACGTCAACCACGCGCACGACCAGGCAAGTTGATTCGTGTGAGTGAAAGCCTCACGAAAGGTTTCTTCACTCAACGCGTCCAAATGAGCACTCTTCGTGCTGTACGGTCAGCACAAATACGGCCCCCGCAACGGCTGGCACCGTTCGCGAGGGCCTGAACCACCAGTGGAAAGAGACTCCACCCGTGATGTACAGGCACCATATCGCGCCCGCACGCGCCTTCACCCAGCTCTCCCACGACATCATCCGGCACCCCCGGCTGTCGTCGGTCGCGGTCCGCCTCCTCACCTGGCAACTCTCCCTCCCGCAGGGGGCACGCGAACCTCTCTCGCGTACCGCCGAACGAGCCAACATCGGCGCGTGCGCCTTCACCCATGACGCCCTCCGGCGTGGATGCGGCCCGGCGTTCGGCGCTCGCCTGTTACGGCGCCCAGTGGACGATCCGGTCCCGGGCGCCTTCCCGCCGTCGCGTCGGCACGGCAGGATGCCTGCCGTGGCAGCGAGAGACACCAGCGACGAGGCGTACGTCGTCGGGCTGTGCGATCAGGTCCTCGGCGAGACGGCCCTAACGCAACACAGGTTCGACTGGTTGCTGGGAGACCCCGGCGCCGAGGGCCGACGGGTCAGGCTTCCGGTCGACGCGTACTGGCCCGGTCACCAGTTGGTCGTCGAGTACCGGGAGTTGCAGCACGACCGGCCGGTACCGCACTTCGACAAGCCGGACCGGATAACCGTCAGCGGGGTCCACCGGGGCGAGCAGCGGGCGCTGTACGACGCGCGCCGGGAGAGCGAGATCCCCGCCCACGGCCTGCGGCTCGTCGTGGTCCGGCCCGCCGACCTCGACGCGGACGGACGCGGGCGGCTCCGCCGCAACGAGGAGTCCGACCTGGCCGCCCTGCGGAAGATCCTGGCCAGGGCGAGCGACGAGGACCGGGTGCTCGACACCTTCCGTACCTGGCTGCTGGCCGAGGGCTGGACACCGGTGGAACCGGAGGACCGCTGGACCGACCTCGAAGCGGTGCGCGACGGGGAACGACTGATCTGCGAGGCCAAGGGTCGCACCAGCGAGAAAGGCATCGACGCCGACATCGCCTACGGGCAGTTGCTGCGCCGCATGACGAGCCAGGACGCCCGGACACGGTACGCGCTCGTCGTGCCGACCTCGTCCCTGAAGGCCGTCGAGCGCGTACCGGGCCATGTCCGCCGCCTGTTGCACATCGACGTGTACTTGGTGACGGACGACGACGCGGTGCGTCGGCTGCCGACCTGACCAGGGGCGCAGCCGCAGAGTGGCAGGGTCTTCGGCCTGCGCGCGAAGGCCCGGCACCCCAGAAAGGGTGCCGGGCCTTCGGCGGTGCCGGACCGGTCTCGGACCGGGCGGCTATGCGTCAGCTCAGTGCGAGTGGCCGTGGCCGTGGCCCGCGGCGGCCGGCTCTTCCTCTTCCTTCTTCTCGACGACCAGGGTCTCGGTCGTGAGGAGGAGGGAGGCGATGGAGGCCGCGTTCTCCAGGGCGGAGCGGGTGACCTTCACCGGGTCGATGACGCCGGCCTTGACCAGGTCGCCGTACTCGCCGGTGGCGGCGTTGTAGCCGTTGCCCTTCTCGAGCTCGGCGACCTTGGAGACGATGACGTAGCCCTCGAGGCCCGCGTTCTCGGCGATCCAGCGCAGCGGCTCGACCGCGGCGCGGCGCACGACGGAGACGCCGGTGGCCTCGTCGCCGGACTTGTCGAGGTTGCCCTCGAGGATCTTGACGGCGTGGACCAGAGCGGAGCCACCACCGGAGACGATGCCCTCCTCGACCGCGGCGCGGGTCGCGGAGATGGCGTCCTCCAGACGGTGCTTCTTCTCCTTCAGCTCCACCTCGGTGGCGGCGCCGACCTTGATCACGCACACGCCGCCGGCCAGCTTCGCGAGGCGCTCCTGGAGCTTCTCGCGGTCCCAGTCGGAGTCCGTGTTCTCGATCTCGGCCTTGATCTGGGCGACGCGGCCGTGCACGTCGGCGGTCTCGCCGGCGCCGTCCACGATCGTGGTGTCGTCCTTGGTGATCGTCACGCGGCGGGCCGAGCCGAGGACGTCGATGCCGACCTGGTCGAGCTTGAGGCCGACCTCCTCGGAGATGACCGTGGCGCCGGTGAGGATCGCCATGTCCTGCAGCATCGCCTTGCGGCGGTCGCCGAAGCCGGGGGCCTTGACGGCCACCGCGTTGAACGTGCCGCGGATCTTGTTGACCACCAGGGTCGACAGGGCCTCGCCCTCGACGTCGTCGGCGATGATCAGCAGCGGCTTCGAGGAGTTGGTCTGGATGACCTTCTCCAGCAGCGGCAGCAGGTCCGTGATGGAGGAGACCTTGCCCTGGTGGATCAGGATGTAGGGCTCGTCGAGGACGGCCTCCATGCGCTCCTGGTCCGTGACGAAGTACGGGGACAGGTAGCCCTTGTCGAAGGCCATGCCCTCGGTGAAGTCCAGCTCCAGACCGAAGGTGTTGGACTCCTCGACGGTGATGACACCGTCCTTGCCGACCTTGTCCATCGCCTCGGCGATGAGCTCGCCGACCTGCTGGTCCTGGGCGGACAGCGCGGCCACGGCGGCGATGTCGGACTTCTCGTCGATCGGGCGGGCCGAGGCGAGCAGCTCGTCGGAGACGGCCTTGACGGCGGCGTCGATGCCCTTCTTCAGGGCGGCCGGGGAAGCACCGGCGGCGACGTTGCGCAGACCCTCGCGCACCAGCGCCTGGGCGAGCACGGTGGCGGTGGTGGTGCCGTCACCCGCGATGTCGTTGGTCTTGGTCGCCACCTCCTTCACCAGCTGGGCGCCGAGGTTCTCGTACGGGTCGTCGATCTCGACCTCGCGGGCGATGGTCACACCGTCGTTGGTGATGGTGGGCGCGCCGAACTTCTTGTCGATGACGACGTTGCGACCCTTGGGGCCGATCGTCACCTTGACCGTGTCGGCCAGCTTGTTGACGCCGCGCTCGAGGGCGCGACGGGCGTCCTCGTCGAACTTCAGGATCTTCGCCATGACAGCGGGAGCCCTCTCGAAATCTGTGGGTGGAAAAAAACGCCGCGCCCCTGGGCGCCCGGGTTCTTATGTGGTCACGGGGGCCAGGGGCGCAGCGCCGAGCAACTGAATGTGCTCCGGGTGAACTACTTCTCGATGATCGCGAGAACGTCGCGAGCCGAGAGGACGAGGTACTCCTCGCCGTTGTACTTCACCTCGGTGCCGCCGTACTTGCTGTACAGCACGACATCGCCGACCTTGACGTCGAGCGGAAGACGCTCGCCGTTCTCGAAGCGGCCCGGACCCACGGCGAGGACGGCGCCCTCCTGGGGCTTCTCCTTCGCGGTGTCCGGGATGACCAGGCCAGAGGCGGTGGTCTGCTCGGCGTCGAGCGGCTGGACCACGATGCGGTCCTCGAGCGGCTTGATGGCAACCTTGGAGCTGGTGGTCGTCACGATCCGACCTCCCCCTTCGGAGATCTCACGGGGTTAACTGTCTGAGGTGGCGACCAGGTGGATCCGTCGTCGCGGGTGCCGGACCTGCCCGTCGCTTTGTTGGCACTCTCCAGGGGGGAGTGCCAGAGCCGAGACTATGACCGCGATTAGCACTCGGTCAAGCGGAGTGCCAATTGCCTGCGGCGCGTCGCCGGATGGGGGTGCTTTCGGGCCACCGGGCCGGGGGGGCGCGGGGCAGTGGGCCACCGGGCCGCGGGCCGCTGGGCGCGGGGGCCGGACGCGGGGCGCGGAGCCGCGTTCTCCGCCGCGCCGTCGGCGCGAGGCCGCTCGGCGCGCGGCGCTCGGCGCGGACCGTGTTTCCCCCCTGCCGTACGACAGCGCTCCGACCGCACCGCGCAGGTGGCCTCCCTGCGCAGATCCCGGCCGGGACCTGAGCCTGGGCGGCGGGCCGCCGGATGCGTGGCACGGGGCCGCGTTCCCCACCGCCGGCCGGACGCGGGGCCGCCGACCGCCGGGCTTGGCCCGGGGCCGAAGGCTGCCGGGCGCGGGGCTCGGGCCGTGTTGCGTGCCGTGACGTGCGGCAGCGCTCCGGCCGTGCCGCACCGGCGGCCCCCGCGCCGATCCCGGCCGGGCCCGGGCCCTGCCGCCGGGCCCTTGGCACGGGGGCTGCGTTCGCCACTGCGCCGCAGGGCGCGGGACCGCCGGGCGCCGAGCGCTTGCGCATGGCGCGAGGCCGCAGGCCCTGCCGCACTGCCGGGCGCGGGGCAGTCAGCGGCTTGGCGCGGGGCGCGGAGCCGCGTTCCCTGCCGCGCCGGCGCACGCTTGGCGCGAGGCCGCGTTCCCCGCAGGGTCGTCGGGCGTCGGGCGCCGGGCGCTTGGCGCGGAGCTCGGGGCCGTGTTGCGTGCCGTGGCGTGCGGCAGTGCTCCGGCCGTGCCGCACCGGCGGTGGCCGTGGCGGTCAGGGCCGGGGTCGCCTACAGGTAGTCCTCCAGGCGGGCCACCGTCAGCCCTGCCTCCTGTGCCTCGTTCAGCAGGCGGACGGTGCGCTCGTCGAGCGTCGGGCCCCTGGAATCGTCGCGGCCCACCAGGACGATGTCGCCGGGGCGGAGGTGTTCCTCGCCGCTGCGGTAGGCGAGGCCGTGCGCGGTCATCGCCGCCCGCCACAGGACCACCTCCGCGATACCGCAGTCGGCCGCCGCGCGGCGGGTCGTCGTGTCGTACCTGCCGTACGGCGGCCGCAACAGCCTCGGGCGCACGCCGAACCGGCTGCGCAGCCGCCGCTGCTGGCCGCAGATCCGGGCACGCTGGCCGGCGTACGGCAGGCCGCGCAGCGCCGGTCGGCCGACGCCACGGTTCTGCATCACCGCGCCCGCGGAGCGCAGCTTCGCGAGTTCCCCGCGGAGCCCGGTCGCGGCGGCCCCCCGTGGATCGGAGGCGGTCGCGGTGCCCTGCGGACCGGGGGCCGCCGCGGCGGCCCGTGGATCGGAGGCGGTCGCTGCGGCCCCTGGCCCCGTGGTGGAAACCTGCGGCCCTGCGGTCGAGGCTCCCGGCCGCGAGGTGGAGGCCCACGGCCCCGCGCCGGAGGCACCCGGCCCGGCGGCCGAGCCACGCGACCCCGCACGGGAGGCACCCGGCCCGGCGGCCGAGCCGTGCCGCCCCCCGCCGGAGGCGCCCGGCCCCGTGGCGAGGCCCCGCGGTCCCCTCGTAGGGGCGCCGGTTCCGTCGCCCGCGCCGGTGTCCGTGAGGAACACGCTCACCGGGAGCCGGAGTTCGCGGACCAGGTCGGCGAAGCGCGGGTCGCGGTGGGCATCCGCGTCGTGGGCCGCGCCGAAGTCGTAGGTGAGGAAGACGACCCGGTCTCGGGTGCGGACGTGGTCCACGGCGGGCGGCAGCCCGGGGCCCGCCGCCCGCGCGGACGGCGCGCGCGACGGCCTCGGGGCGGGCGCCAGCGGGGCGGCCAGGCCCCAGCGGCGGTACGCGGGCGGGTGCACGCGCAGCGCGGCCTTCTTGCCGAGCCGTTCGATGGGGTCGACGGACTGGGCGCAGCCGGCCAGGAGCGAGACCAGGAGCGCGGCCGTCACCGCCCCCAGCACCGCCACCCGACGGTCCGCCACCCGACGGTCGGCCCTCCGCCAGCCGAGCACCGCCACCCGACGGTCGGCCCCCCGCCGGCCGAGCACCGCCACCCGGCGGTCGGCCCCCCGCCGCCTCACAGGTAGTCCTCCAGCCGGGCGACCGCGTACCCCTCCGCGGTGACCTTGTCCAGGAACCGGCGGACCATGTCCGGCATGGTGCCCTTCCACTCCTTCGGCCCCTGGAAGTGGCTCAGCACGATGTCGCCGGGGTGCAGCTCGCCGTCGCGGTACTCCCAGTGGTCGGGGAACACCTCCTCGTTCCAGATGGGCGCGTACTCGATGCCGCAGGACTTGGCGGCGCGCAGGCTGTCCTGGTCGTAGTTGCCGAAGGGCGGGCGGAAGACGGTCGGGCGCCTGCCGAACTGCTTCTCCATCACGTCCTGCATCCCGCAGATCTCGCGCTTCTGCTCCGCGTAGCCGAGGGCGGGCAGGTAGGGGTGGGTGAGCGTGTGGTTGTTGAGGGTGTGGCCGTCGGACTGGATCTGCCGGAAGTAGCCGTAGTCGTCCTTCACCAGGAAGTCGCTGAGGAAGGCGGTGTACGGGATCTTCAGGTCGTGCATCATCCGCAGGAAGGCGGGGTCCTTCTCGGCGCCGTCGTCGATGGTGAGGAAGACGATCTTCTCGTCGGTGGGGATCGTCGTGAACACCGGCGGCAGGTTCAGCTCCTCCTGATCGTCCACCTCGAAGCCCTTGCGGACCGTGATGTGCGGCTTGCGGGCCGGGGGCGCCGGGGGCGTGAGCGGCACCCGCCGCAGGCCCCAGCGCTTCGCGGCGGCCGCCCGGGCGGCGTACGCGGCGCGCAGCCGGGTGGCGTAGGAGTCCAGCGCGCGGGCCGCGGTACCGCGCAGCGCGTGCGCCCCCGCGGCCGCCCCGGCCACCGGACCGGCCGCCGGGGCGGCGGCCTTGCCGGAGGCGGGCTGCGCACATCCGGAGGCGAGGGCGGCGACCGCCAGAACGCCGAGACCGGCCCGCACGCCGACCCGCACCCCGAGCCGCTGCCCGACCCGCTGCCCCGGCCGCACCCCGAGCCGCCGACCCGGCCGCGCGCCGACTCGCACCCCGGCCCGCTCATCCGCCCGCGCGCCGACCCGCACCCCGGCCCGCTCGCCGACCCGCGCACCCGGCCGCGCACCCATCCGTGCGGGTGCCCCATTTTTGTCATTTTGTACGACCACTCGCATGACGCCGGATCTTCGCAGGTCGGGGCGGTGGGCCGGGGCCGACACCGCCACCGGACGCGCACGGTCCACCGACTGGCCCACAATGAGCCGGTGAACGACCTCTCCGCCTTCGCCGCCCTGCTCACCCCCGCGGGGCGTGCCCTGCTCGACGAGGTGCGCGGCACCGAACCGGCCGCGGAACTCTCCGTCGCCACGCGGCTGCGCCGCACCCACCCCGCGGACCTGGTGTCGGCGGCGCTCGGCCAGGCCCGGCTGCGGCAACGCGCGGAGGCCAAGTTCGGGGCGGCGGACGCGCAGCGGATGTTCTTCACCGCGAACGGCGTGGAGCAGGCCACCCGGACCGCGGTCGCCGAGTACCGGGCGGGCCGGTTCAAGGCGCTCGGCGTGACGTCCGTCGCCGACCTGTGCTGCGGCATCGGCGGCGACGCGATCGCGCTCGCGCGGGCCGGGATCCGCGTGCTCGCGGTGGACCGCGACCCGCTGACCGCGGCCGTGGCCCGCGCCAACGCCGACGCGCTGGGCCTCGCCGACCTGATCGAGGTGCGCGAGGCGGACGTCACCGAGGTGGACACGGCCGGCTGGGACGCGGTGTTCGTGGACCCGGCGCGGCGCGGCGGCCGCGGCCGCATCTTCGACCCGGAGGCGTACTCGCCCCCGCTGTCCTGGGCGGTCGGGACCGCGCTGAAGGCACCGCGCGCCGCCCTGAAGATCGCCCCCGGCATCCCGCACGAGGCGGTCCCCGCGCAGGCCGAGGCCGAGTGGATCTCGGACGGCGGAGACGTGAAGGAGGCGGTGCTGTGGTTCGGCACCGACCCGGGCGCGATCCGCGCGACCCTGCTCCCGGGCCCGCGCTCCCTGCTCTCCCGCGCCCTGCCGGACCCCGAAGTACGGCCCGTGGGACGCTGGTTGTACGAACCCGACGGCGCCGTCATCCGCGCCCACCTGGTCGCCGAGGTCGCCGAGTCGCTCGACGGCGGGCTGCTCGACGCGACGATCGCGTACATCACCGCGGACGACCTGCGCCCGACCCCGTACGCCACCGCGTACGAGATCACCGACCGACTCCCTTTCAACCTGAAGAAGTTGAAGGCGCTGCTGCGCGAACGCCAGGTCGGCAACCTGACCGTGAAGAAGCGTGGCTCGGCCGTGGAACCGGAGGAGATCCGCCGCAAGGTGAAGCCCCAAGGCCCCAACGCGGCAACGGTGTTCCTCACTCGCGTCGCGGGCGCCCCGACGATGCTGATCGGCACGCCGGCGAAGGGCTGACCGCCACCGCGTGACCGTGCTCCCCAGCGGCGGCAGCTGACGACCTCGGCGGCGGCAGCTGACGACCTCACCGGCGTGGTGGCCGAGTTGCCGTCACGGCGCCCGGTCGCCGGGCCGTCCCCCGGGCCGGTCCAGGTCGCGCAGCCGGGTCGTCAGAAGTTCGCGCTCCCGGGCGTTGCGGGTGAGGCCGATCGCGCGGGTGAGTTCCGTACGGGCCTGTTCCGTGCGGCCCAGCCGGGCGAGCAGGTCCGCGCGGATGCTCGGGAGGAGGTGGTAGCCGCGCAGGGCGGGGTCGTCGGCCACCGCGTCGACGATCGCGAGGGCGGCCTCGGGCCCCTCGGACATGGACACCGCCACCGCGCGGTTCAGCTCCACCACCGGGGAGGGCGAGCGGGCCGCGAACAGGCCGTAGAGGGTGGCGATCGTCGTCCAGTCGGTGTCCTCGTAGCGGTACGCGTGCGCGTGGCAGGCGGCGATCGCGGCCTGGAGGGCGTACGGCCCCGGGGCGCCATCCCCCGTCGCCTCGGCGCGGCCGAGCGCGGCGACCCCGCGGGCGATCAGCATCCGGTTCCAGCGGCGGCGGTCCTGGTCCTCCAGCAGGACCGGCGCGCCGTCGGGCCCGGTGCGGGCCGCCGTGCGGGACGCCTGGAACTCCAGCAGCGCGGCCAGGGCGTGCACCTCGGGCTCCTTCGGCATCAGCCCGGCCAGCAGGCGGGCCAGCCGCAGGGCGTCCTCGCAGAGGGCGGGGCGCAGCAGGTCGTCGCCCGCGGTGGCGGCGTAACCCTCGTTGAAGATCAGGTAGATGACGTCCAGGACGGAGCCGAGCCGGGCCTCGCGGTCGGGGCCGTACGGCACCTCGAAGGCGACGTTCCTCGTCGCGAGGGTGCGTTTGGCCCGGACGATGCGCTGGGCGACCGTGGGCTCGGGGGTGAGGAAGGCGCGGGCGATCTCGGCGGTGGTGAGGCCGCCGAGCAGGCGCAGGGTGAGCGCGGTACGGCCCTCGGCGGGCAGCACCGGGTGGCAGGCGGTGAAGACCAGGCGCAGCAGGTCGTCGTCGATGTCGTCCGGGTCGGCCGGCTCCTCCGGCGGCGCGGCGGTCTCCAGGTCGCGGCCGATCTCCTGGAGCTTGCGGGCGTAGTTCTCCCGGCGTCGGACCAGGTCGACGGCGCGGCGCCGCGCGGTGGTGGTCAGCCAGGCGCCCGGGTTGTCGGGCACGCCGTCGCGCGGCCACTGCTCCAGGGCGGCGACCAGCGCGTCCTGCGCCAGCTCCTCCGCGATGCCGACGTCCCGCACCACGTGCGCGACGGCCGCGATGACCCGCGGCGACTCCAGCCGGAAGACGGTCTCGATGGCGTGCGCGGCGGGGGCGGCGGCGGCCCCGCCCGCCGCGTCGTCCGGGGCGCGGCCCCGCGGGGTGTCGCTCCGGGGATCGGGATCGGATTCCACAACTCCCCATCGAACACCCCGCGCGGCGCCGCGCCAAGGACGCTCAGCCCTCGGCGATCTCCCGCACCTCGCAGGTCACCGTCCAGAAGTCCTCGTGGACCTGGAGGAAGCGCTTGGTCCACTCCAGCGCCTCGGCCTTGTCCTTGCACTGCATGATCGCGTAGCCGCCGATGACCTCCTTCGACTCGGTGAAGGGGCCGTCGGTGACGGAGAGGCTGCCGCCCTCCCAGGTCACCCGGGTGCCCTGGGCGGTCGGTGTGAGCCCCGCGGTGTCGAGCATCACCCCCGCCTTGGTGATCTCCTCGATCAGGTGGCCCATCCGCTCCATCAGCTCGGGGCTCGGGCCCTCTGCGGGCGCGGAGGACTCGTCGATACGGACCAGCGACAGGTAGCGCGGCATGGTGACTCCTTCGGTCGGGGCGGGACCTTGCTTCCCGCCTCTCATCCATGCGTCGATCGGGGGCCGCCGGTATCGACAGACACGCCGATTTCTTCCGAAGATTTTTTTGCCCGGCCGCCCCGGAGTCACGTCTGCGCAGGTCAGCGCGGTGTCACCGCAGTGATTCCCACAGGTCGGTCGCCGCCGGTTCCTTCGCGACCACCCGGTTGGGGTCGCTCGGGGCGGTGACGACCGGCATCATCACCGTCTTCACGTCGTCCGCGTCCAGCCCCTTCATGCTCTTCGCGAAGGTCATCAGCTCGCTCAGGGAGTCCAGGCCGGTGTCGGTCGTCAGGCTGCCGGTGACCGCGTCGGCGACCTCGAACAGCTTGGCCGGGTCGGTCAGCAGGTCCTTGGTGGAGATCTGCGTGAGCATCGCCTTGACCAGGGTCTGCTGGAGTCCTATGCGGCCCAGGTCGCTGCCGTCGCCTATGCCGTGCCGGGTGCGGGCCATGGCCAGCGCCTGCTTGCCCGTCAGATGGTGGGTGCCGGCCTTGAGTTTGAGATGGCTCTTGTCGTCGTCGATGTCCTCCTTCGTGGTCACCGTGACCCCGCCGAGGGCGTCCACCAGCTTCCGGAAGCCGGAGAAGTCGATCTCCAGGTAGTGGTCCATCCGGACCCCGGTGAGCGACTCGACCGTCTTCACCGCGCACACCGGACCGCCCACGGAGTAGGCGCTGTTGAACATCGCGTGGTACGCCACCGCCGTCGAACCGCCCGACGACAGCGGGCAGGAGGGCCGCGTGACCAGGGTGTCGCGCGGGATGCTGACCACCGTCGCGCTCTTGCGGCCCTCGTCGATGTGGACCACCATCGCCGTGTCCGAGCGGGCGCCGGAGCTGTTGCCGCCGCCGAGCTTCTGGTTCGCCCCACTGCGCGAATCGGAGCCGAGGACCAGGATGTTCACCGAACCGCTCGGCAGCGGTTCGGCCGAGGCGGACGCCGACGCGGTCGTGGTCGGCGTCGTCACCGCCTTCGCCGGACGGTCGTCGCCGAGCGCGCCGTTGATGTCGACGCTCTTGATGTTGTTGTCGAGGTGCCAGTAGGCGTAGCCCACCGCGGCCGTGCCCAGCACCAGTGCGCCCGCCAGGCTGATTCCGACGGCCTTCAGCACCGCCGACCGCCTGCCCGGCCTTCTGCCGCCCGTGCCGCCCTCGCCGCCCTCGCCGTTCCCGTCGTGTCCCGTCACGGGGAGGAACGTAAGTGCGGATTATTAGGGGACTGTTAGAGCTGGCGTGAGAATGTGTTTTCTTCAGAAAATCTCACTGTTCTCATACCCACAGTGACCTCGCCGGCCCCGGGCGCGTCCGGAATCTCGAAAGTTTCGAAGACGTCACCCGCCCCGCCGCGGACCCCTACCGCCCCGCCGGCGCCGCCGTACTGCTCCGCACCACCAGGCTCGTCGCCAGCTCCACCCGCTTCGCCACCGGCGTCTCCTGCTCGCGCCCCAGGTCCAGCACGAGCCGCGCCGCCGCCTCGGCCATCTCGGTGAGCGGCTGCCGTACGGTCGTCAGCGGCGGCCCCACCCAGCGGGCGATCGGCAGGTCGTCGAAGCCGACCACGCTGAGGTCGTCGGGGATGCGCAGCCCCAGCTCGCGGGCGGCCTCGTACAGCCCGAGCGCCTGGAGGTCGTTGCCCGCGAAGACGGCCGTGGGGCGGTCCTGGCGACCGAGGAGTTCGAGGCCGATGCGGTAGCCGGCCTCGTGGTGGAAGTCGCCACCCATGATCAGCGCGGGGTCGACCGGCAGCCCCGCGGTCTCCAGCGCGGCCCGGTAGCCGTCGAGCCGCGCCCGGCTGCACATCATCCGCGAGGGCCCGCTGATCGCGCCGATGCGCCGGTGGCCCAGTTCGACCAGGTGCCGGGTGGCGGCGAGGCCGCCCTGCCAGTTGGTCGCGCCGATCGAGGGCACGTCGGCACCCGGGTCGCCGGCCGGGTCCATCACCACGAACGGGATGGAGCGGCTGGTCAGCAGGGCGCGCTGGGACTCGTCGAGGCCCGAGAGGACCAGGATCACACCGTGCGGACGACGGGCGGCCACCTGGTCGGCCCAGGTCCGGCCCGGGGTGAGCCGGCCGGCGCTCTCCGAGAGCACGACACTCAGGCCCGCGTCCCGGGCCACGTTCTCGACGCCCCGGATGACCTCCATCGCCCAGGCGCTCTCCAGCTCGTGGAAGACCAGGTCGATCAGCGGCGAGCGGGACGCCTCGGCGCGGCGGCGGCGGTAGCCGTGCGTGCGCAGCAACTCCTCCACCCGGGTGCGGGTCTTGGGAGCGACATCGGCGCGGCCGTTGAGCACCTTCGAAACAGTCGGAGCCGACACTCCTGCCTCGCGGGCGATCTCGGCGAGCGTCGCGGTCTGGCTGGACCGTCCGGCCGTCGGGGTTTCAGCGGATTCCGGGGATGTCATGGCGGCGATCGTATCTCTGCGCGACCTCTTGACGAAGCCCCCATCTGGACATAGCTTCCCGGAACATTCGAGTTTATCGCCGAAACATTCGGTGATCGCCTGAAACAGAAGAGGTACCGTCCATGGAGACCTACAGCAGGCGCTGGTTCCTCGGCGCCGCCGGCGCCACCACTCTCGCCTCGGCCGTCGGCCTCACCGCCTGCGGGTCGAGCGGCGGGTCCGGGAGCAGCGGCACGCTCACCGCGTTCGTATACGGCGACGACGCGGTGAAGGTACAGGTCAAGTCTGTCAACCGGTTCAACGCGTCGGCCGCGGCGAAGAAGGCCGGCGGCAAGATCAAGCTCGAGAAGGTGCCGGGCGCGGACTACCCGGCGAAGCTGCGCACCGCCATGGGCTCACCGAACGCGCCCGACATCTTCTTCAACTGGGGCGGCGGCTCGATCAAGGCGTACAAGGACGCCGGCCAGCTCCTCGACCTGACCGACATCCTGACCTCCGACTCGGCGCTCAAGGACGGCTTCCTGCCGAGCGTCATCAGCGCCGGCGGCCTCAGCGGCCACAACTACGGCGTCCCGATGCGCGGCATGCAGCCGGTGATCCTCTTCTACAACAAGACCCTCTTCGCCGAGCACAAGCTCACCGCGCCCACCACCTGGGACCAACTGCTCGACATCAACGCCAAGTTGAAGAAGGCGAAGATCACGCCGTTCGCGCTCGGCGGCAAGGACATCTGGCCCGAGCTGATGTGGCTGGAGTACCTGACCGACCGGATCGGCGGCCCCGCCGTCTTCGACAAGATCAAGAACGGCGACACCTCCGGCTGGGGCGACCCGGCGGTTCTCAAGGCCGCCCAGACCGTCAAGCAGCTCATCGACGACGGCGCGTTCGGCAAGGGCTTCAGCTCGGTGGCGTACACCAACGGCGGCGCCCCCGCGGTCTTCGCCAAGGGCAAGGCGGCGATGCACCTGATGGGCTCGTGGGAGTACTCCACGCAGCTCGGCAAGTTCCCGGACTTCGCCAAGAAGGACCTGGGCTGGTGCGCCTTCCCGACCGTCGAGGGCGGCGCGGGCGACATCCGCAACGTCGTCGGCAACCCCACCAACTACTGGTCCGTGAACGCGCACACGGGCAACAAGGACGCCGCGATCGCCTTCCTGCGCGACAGCGCCTCGAAGACGTACGCGAGCGAACTGGTCGCCAACGGCGACATCCCGACCACGTCCAACGCGGAGGCGCTGCTGGACAAGTCCCCCAACCCCGAGTTCGCCAAGTTCCAGTACCAGATGGTGCAGCAGGCCCCGTCGTTCACGCTCAGCTGGGACCAGGCGGTCGACCCGGACGTCTCCACCCCGATGCTGACGGAGATCAACAAGCTGTTCGTCGGCCAGTCCACGCCCGAGCAGTTCGTGTCCGCGGTCAAGGGGCTGAAGTGAGTTCGACCCCGGTCACGGGCAAGGGGAGCGCCCGGCAGGGCGGCGCGCGGGCCGGTCGCCCGCACGCCGCCTGGGTGCTCCCCGGCGTCCTGTTCTTCACGTTCTTCGCCGTCGCGCCGATGGCGCTGGCCGTCTACCTCTCCTTCACCAAGTGGAACGGCCTGGGCGACCCTCAGCCGGTCGGCCTCGACAACTGGCGCAGGCTGCTCTCCGACGACCGGCTGATCCAGTCCCTCACGATCACCGTCCTTCTCACGGTGGTCAGTTGGGCGTTCCAGACGGTGGTCTCGCTGCTGCTCGGCGTCTGGGCGGCAGGCCGCCAGCGCAACCGGGCGATCCTCTCGGCGATCTTCTTCGTGCCGTTCCTGCTGTCGTCCACGGCGATCGCGCTGCTCTTCTACGCCCTGCTGGACCCGAACTTCGGCATCATCCGGCAGGACACCCTCGGCTCCACGAAGGGCGCGTTCCTCGCGATCGTCTTCGTCGGCGGCTGGCAGTTCATCCCCTTCCACACCCTGATCTACCAGGGCGGGGCGCGGCAGATCCCGGAAGTCCTCTACCAGGCGGCCGCGATCGACGGCGCGGGCCGCTACCGCCAGTTCTTCTCCATCACGCTGCCCCAGCTGCGCAACACGGCGACCACCTCCAGCGTGCTGATGATCGTCGGCTCGCTGACGTACTTCGAGACCGTGCTGATCCTCACCCAGGGCGGCCCCGGCACCGACACCGCGATCCTGCCGTACCTGATGTACGAGGCGGGCTTCAAGAGCTACGACTTCGGCTACGCGAGCGCCATCGCGACCTTCCTCGTCGTCGCCGCCACCGCGCTGTCGCTGCTACTGGTCAGGCTGACCGGTTTCGGCTCCATGCGCAGCACCAGGGAAGGGATGTGACGCGATGTCACACGACACGCTGCCCCGCCCGGTGAAGGCCGCCGAGCCGGACCGGCCGGCCGCGCCCGCCCGCAGGCGACGGCACTGGACCCGGCGCGCCAACCCGCTGGCCGGCCTCGGCTCGCTGATCTGGCTGGCGATCGTGATCATTCCGATCTACGCGATGATCTCGGCCTCGCTCACCAGCCAGGACCAGGCGCTCGGCCACAACGCCCTGAAGCCGCCCACGCATCCGACCCTCGACAACTACAACACCGTCCTGCACAACGGGTTCGGGCACTTCCTCTGGAACACCGTGCTGGTGGCGGCGGCGGTCGTGGCGCTCGTCCTCGTGCTGTGCGTCCCGCTCGCCTACGTCGCCGTACGCACCCGGACCTTTTGGTCGGGCGCGGCCTTCCGGCTGTTCCTGCTCGGCATCGCGATCCCGGCGCAGGCCGTCGTCGTACCGCTGTATCTGATGATCGCGAAGCTGAACCTCTACGACAGCCTGCTCGCGGTGATCCTGCCGACGGCCGCGTTCGCGATGCCGGTGTCGGTGCTGATCCTCACCGGCACCCTGCGCGACATCTCCGAGGAGCTGTACGAGGCGATGGCGCTGGACGGCGCCTCCCCCACCCGGATGCTGTTCCAGCTGGTCATCCCGATGACCAAGGGCGGCATCAGCACGGTCGTGGTCTACAGCGCGCTCCAGGCGTGGAACGGCTTCCTCTTCCCGCTGATCTTCACCCAGTCCGACGGCCCCCGGGTCCTCACCCTCGGACTGTTCAACTACGTCAGCCAGTTCGGCGTGAACATCCCCGCCCTGCTCGCCTCGGTCGTCCTCTCCGGCATCCCGATCTTCGCCGTCTACCTGGTGGCCCGGCGCTCGCTGGTGGGCGGACTGATGGGTGTGGGGGGCAAGTGATCACCACTACTCGTACAGGAGCTTCATGACCACCGCCCCCTGGCGCGACCCCGCCCTGCCCGCCGCGACCCGCGCCCGCGACCTCCTCGGCCGGATGACCCTTCAGGAGAAGACCGCACAGCTCTACGGCGTGTGGGTGGGCGCGACCACGGACGGCGGCGGGGTCGCCCCGCACCAGCACGACATGACCACCGAGCTGGTCGACTTCGACGAGCTGATCACCCACGGGCTCGGCCAGCTGACCCGCAGCTTCGGCACCGCCCCGGTCGAACCACGGCTCGGCGCGCAGGCGTTGGCCCGCGCCCAGCGCCGGATCGCCGCCTCGGGCCGGTTCGGCATCCCCGCCGTCGCCCACGAGGAGTGCCTCGCCGGCTTCACCGCCTGGGGCGCCACCGCCTACCCGGTGCCGCTCGCCTGGGGCGCCACCTTCGACCCGGACCTGGTGGAGCACGCCGCCCGCCGGATCGGCGGCGACCTGCGCGCGGTGGGCGTCCACCAGGGTCTCGCGCCGGTCCTGGACGTGGTCCGCGATCTGCGCTGGGGCCGCGTCGAGGAGACCATCGGCGAGGACCCGTACCTGGTCGGCACCATCGGCACGGCGTACGTCCGGGGCCTGGAGTCCACCGGGGTCGTCGCCACGCTCAAGCACTTCGCCGGGTACGCCTCCTCCGCGGGCGCCCGCAATCTCGCCCCGGTGCGTGCGGGCGTCCGGGAGTTCGCCGACGTCACGCTGCCGCCGTTCGAGATGGCGCTGCGCGACGGCGGGGCGCGCTCGGTGATGGCCGCGTACAACGAGACCGACGGCGTGCCCGCCTCCGCGGACCCACTGCTGCTGACGCACCTCCTGCGCGAGGAATGGGGGTTCACCGGCACCGTGGTCGCCGACTACTTCGGTGTCGGATTCCTCCAGACCCTGCACCGGGTCGCGGGCACCCCCGCCGAGGCGGCCGGTCTGGCGCTCGCCGCGGGCATCGACGTCGAACTGCCCACCGTCCGCTGCTACGGCGACGAGCTGGTGGCGGCGGTGCGCGCGGGCGCCGTACCGGAGGAGCTGGTGGACCGGGCGGCCCTCAGGGTGCTCACCCAGAAGTGCGAACTGGGCCTGCTGGACGCGGACTGGTCCCCGGAGCCCGAAGGCCCGATCGACCTCGACTCGGCCGAGAACCGTGCCGTGGCACGGGAGTTGGCCGAGGAGTCGGTGGTGCTGCTCGACAACCCCGACGGGCTGCTGCCGCTCGCCCCGGACACCCGGATCGCCGTCGTGGGCCCGCGTGCCGCCGACGCGCTGGCGATGCTCGGCTGCTACGCCTTCGCGCCGCACGTCCTCAGCCACCACCCCGAGGTGCCGCTCGGCATCGACATCCCGACCGTGCTCGACGCGCTGCGCACCGAACTCCCGGACGCCAAGGTGACGTTCGCGGAGGGTTGCGCGGTCTCCGAGCCGGACACCGCCGGCTTCGAGGAGGCCGTGGCACGGGCCGCCGAGGCGGACGTGTGCGTGGCGGTGCTCGGCGACCGGGCGGGGCTGTTCGGGCGCGGCACCTCGGGCGAGGGCTGCGACGCGGCGGACCTCGGACTGCCGGGTGTGCAGGGCGAGTTGCTGGACGCGCTGGTGGCGACCGGGGTGCCGGTGGTACTCGTGCTGCTGACCGGCCGGCCCTACGCCCTCGGCCGCTGGGACGGCCGGCTCGGCGCCGTGGTGCAGGCGTTCTTCCCCGGCGAGGAGGGCGGACCGGCGGTCGCGGGCGTGCTCTCCGGGCGGGTCAACCCCTCGGGCCGGCTGCCGGTGAGCGTGCCGCGGCACCCGGGCGGGCAGCCCTGGACCTACCTCCAGCCGCCGCTCGGCCTCGCGGGCGAGGTCAGCAACCTGGACCCGACCCCGCTGTACCCGTTCGGACACGGGCGCTCCTACACGGAGTTCGCGTGGGAGGACGTCGAGGGGGGCACGCCGGAGATCGGCACGGACGGCTCCTACGACCTGTCCGTCACGGTCCGCAACACGGGCGACCGGGCCGGGGCGGAGGTCGTCCAGCTGTATCTGCACGATCCGGTCGCCTCGGTGACCCGGCCCGATGTGCGTCTGGTGGGCTACCGGCGGGTGGGGCTGGCGCCGGGCGAGGCGCGGCGGGTGACCTTCCGTTTCCACGCGGATCTGTCGGCGTTCACGGGGCGCTCCGGGGAGCGGGTGGTGGAGCCGGGCGCGCTCCAGCTCCGCCTGGGCGCCTCCGCTGCGGACGTCCGGAACACGGCCGATCTGACCCTGACGGGTCCGGTGCGGGTGGTCGGCGGCGACCGGCGGCTCGTCTGCGAGACGGAGGTGACGGCCGCCGGCTGACCCCCGGGGGGTGGGCTGGGTCCGTGGGGTCCGTGGACACCCGCGGGCCGGTGGGGCCCCTTCGCGCAGTTCCCCGCGCCCCTTACGGGGCACGCCGACGAAGCCCCTGGAAGGGGCGCGGGGAACTGCGCGATCAGCCCCCACCGGCCCGCGGACAACAACAGACCGGAACACCCTCAGGGGCGCGGGGAACTGCGCGAGCAAGCCCCACCGGACCGCAGGTGGGAGTTCCTCAGTCGGCCGCTACCGACTCGAATCGCCAGCGGTGCACCGGCCGGGTGACCAGGTCGGCGGCAGGCTCCGGGAGTTCGGGCACGGCGGCGTCGTAGGCCGCGTCCCACCAGGTGATGACCAGGACGCGGTCCTGCGGCGCGCGCAGGATCTCCCGGCGCAGCGGCTCGGCGGGCAGGCGCTGCGCGCGGGCCCAGGCGAGCAGGTCGTCCCCCCGGCCGGGAACCGCCCGCGCCTCCCACATCAGCGCGACGGTCACGGGTAGAGGTTCCCGTCACCGCTCTGGTGCACATGCCCGTGGTCGAGCTCGCTGCCGAGGCCGCCGCCATGGTCGTGGCCGTGGCCGTGCCCGCCGCCATGGTCGTGGTCGGGCTGCGGGCCGCGGCCCGGCACGTGCGGGTCGGTCACCGGCAGGGACGAGTCCGCCGACAGGTCCCAGTCGGACGCGGCCCGCCCCCGGGCCACCATCTCCGCGCCCAGCGCAGCGACCATCGCGCCGTTGTCCGTGCACAGCTTCGGACGCGGCACCCGCAGCCGGATGCCCGCCTTCTCGCAGCGCTCCTGCGCGAGCGCGCGCAGCCGCGAGTTGGCCGCGACGCCGCCGCCGATCATCAGGTGGTCGACGCCCTGGTCCTTGCAGGCCCGTACGGCCTTGCGGGTCAGCACGTCGACGACGGCCTCCTGGAAGGACGCGGAGACATCCCGCACCGGGACCTCCTCGCCCGCGGCCCGCTTCGCCTCGATCCACCGGGCGACGGCCGTCTTCAGTCCGGAGAAGGAGAAGTCGTAGGCCGGGTCGCGCGGGCCGGTCAGGCCGCGCGGGAAGGCGATCGCCGTCGGGTCGCCCTCGCGGGCGTAGCGGTCGATGACCGGACCGCCGGGGAAGCCGAGGTTCAGCACCCGCGCGATCTTGTCGAACGCCTCACCGGCCGCGTCGTCGATGGTCGAGCCGAGGGAGCGGACGTCGGAGGTGATGTCGGTGGACAGCAGCAGGGAGCTGTGTCCGCCGCTGACCAGCAGCGCCATGGTCGGCTCGGGCAGCGCCCCGTGCTCCAGCTGGTCCACGCAGATGTGCGAGGCCAGGTGGTTGACGCCGTAGAGCGGCTTGCCCAGCGCGTAGGCGTACGCCTTCGCCGCGGACACGCCGACCAGCAGCGCCCCGGCGAGGCCGGGGCCCGCGGTCACGGAGATGCCGTCGAGGTCGCGGGCGCTGACACCCGCGTCCTTCAGCGCGCGCTCGATGGTCGGGACCATCGCCTCCAGATGCGCGCGGGACGCCACCTCCGGCACCACCCCGCCGAAGCGGGCGTGCTCGTCGACGCTGGAGGCGACGGCGTCCGCGAGGAGGGTGTGGCCGCGGACGATGCCGACGCCGGTCTCGTCGCAGGAGGTCTCGATGCCGAGGACGAGTGGTTCGTCAGCCATTGATCTCGGTTCCTTGTGCTGATTGCGAGGGGTCGGTCAGGCTCATCACCAGGGCGTCCACGTTCCCCGGCTGGTAGTAGCCGCGCCGGAACCCGATGGGCTCGAAGCCGAAGCGCTCGTACAGCTTCTGCGCGCGGACGTTGTCGATCCGGCACTCCAGCATGACCTCGGCGCAGTCGAAGGCCGTGGCCGCGCGCAGCAGTTCGGTGAGCAGCACGGCGCCCAGGCCGGTGCCCCAGTGGTCGCGGGCGACGGCGATGGTCTGCACGTCGGCCTGCTCGCCGCCGGCCGCGAGGCCCGCGTAGCCGACCACGCGCCCGTCCGCGTCCTCCGCGGCGACATAGCGGCGGGTGGCCTCGGGGCCCCGGGCGTGCGCCAGCTCGGACCAGAACATGCCCCGCGACCAGGGGTCGTCCGGGAAGAGGCTCTTCTCCAGTTCCAGTACGGCGTCGATGTCCCACCAGCGCAGCTCGCGCAGCCGGGGGAGGGCGGGTGAGGTCACTTCGGGGTGACCACCTTGTAGTTCTTGGGCACCTGGGCGTCGGGGCGGCGCAGGTACAGCGGCCGGGGCGCGGGCAGTTCCTCGCCCGCCGCGAGCCGCTCGGCGGCCAGGGCGGCGAGGGCGGCGGCGGAGACGTGCTCGGGCGCGTGCGCCTTCGCGAAGGCGTCCGGGTAGAGCAGCGCGCCCGCGCCGACGGCCGGCAGGCCGCGCACCCGGTCCGCGATGTCGGCGGGCCGGTCCACCGCCGGGTCGGTCAGCCGGGTGCGGGAGTCGGCGTACGTCGCCCAGTAGACCTCCTTGCGCCGGGCGTCGGTGGCCACGACGAAGGGGCCCTTCTCGATGTCGGCGGCGTAGGCGAGGCCGTCCAGCGTGCACAGTCCGTGCACCGGCACGCCGAGCGCGAGCCCGAAGGTGTCGGCGGTCATCAGTCCGACGCGCAGCCCGGTGTAGGGGCCGGGGCCGGTGCCGACGACGACCGCGGTGACGGCGTCGAGTCTCAGTCCGGCCTCGGCGAGCACGCGGTCGACGGCCGGCAGCAGCAGCTCGCCGTGCCGGCGCGCGTCCACCTGGGACGAGGAGGCGATGACGTCCGTGCCGTCGTGCAGCGCGACGGTGACGGCGGGGGTGGCGGTATCCAGAGCGAGCAAGAGCACGCGAACAGCCTACGGCTCCGGCGGCCCCGGCACGGCCGCCCGGGAAGGGCGGGCACCGGCTGCTACCGTCACCACGAGTAGTCGTACGACTACCCTCCCGGCGGGCGGCCGCCGACGTGACGCGGAAGGTGGGTGAGGCTGGTGTCCAGCAGCTCCGGATTCGTGGCCGCGCTCACCGTGGCGGCCGTCGCGACGGTCGGCGTCCTCGCCTACCAGGCCTCCGCGACCGCCCCGGCCTCGTTCGGCGGCAGGCCGCACGCCGGGGCGGCGCCCTCGGTGAGCGTGAGCGCCGCGCCGCGCGCGCGGCGCGATCCCAAGGCGCTGCCCGTCGGCTCGGGCAGGGGTGAGCGGGTCGTGTACGCGGTGGGCACCGACCGGGTGTGGCTCGTCGAGGCGGACGGCCGGGTGCGGCGCACCTTCGAGGTGCTGCCGGGCGATGTCGACCCGCGCCCCGGCACGTACGCGGTGACCTCCCGCTCGAACGCGGTGACCGGGTCCGACGGCAGGCCCATCCAGCACGTGGTCCGCTTCACCGCGGTGGACGGGGTGACCATCGGCTTCAGCACGGCCGTGGGCGAGCCGACCGGCGCACCGGACCCGGACGCGAAGACGGGCGGCATCCGGGAGTCCCGCGCGGACGGCGAGGCGATGTGGCAGTTCGCCACGATCGGCGAGACGGTCGTGGTGGTCCGCTAGGGCCGGTCCGACCCCGGCGGACCGGGTAGGGCCCGTCCGACCTGGCGCGCGGGGTCAGGCGGCTTCGCGATGGTCGTGCGGGCGCGGACCCGGGCAGGTGCGGGGCGCGGGGTCCGGGAGCCGTGGCGGGGTGGAGACCGCCGCGGCGGCGGCACAGGACGCCAGCAGTTCGCGCATCGTCACCACGGGCACGGCGCGGGCCGGCGTCTCGTCTCGTTCCGGTGCGGACATGAAACGCCTCCTGACGGGCGGGGGCGGACGTACTTAGGCACACCTAACTACGAACTGGGTACCATACGACCACGCCCCGGCCGCCCGGCGCAACATCTTGCCGACGACTTGTCGGAACACCACGCGGAATCGGGCGCAGAACCGGCGGAATCAGGAGTTCGGCGGGCGACGGGCGACGGCGCGACGAGGCAGTCGGCGAGCCCGGCGCGGCGGCGGCTGGATCGGACGACCGGCGGGCGACGGGTGGCCCCGGTCGCGCTCAGGCCGGCGGCCGGCGGGTGGCCGGTCGCGGTCAGGCCGGCGGCCGGCGGGTGGCCGGTCGCGGTCAGGCCGACAGCGTGCCGAGGTCGGTGCCGGCCCAGCGCGGGCCGAGGCCCGACACCGTCACCCGGCGCGACTCGTCCGCGGTGTCGCCGACGGCGCGGTGGATGACGACCTGGAGCCGCTCGTCGGTCAGCTCCTCGACCTTCCCCTCGCCCCACTCGACGACGACCACCGACTCCGGCAGCGAGACGTCGAGGTCGAGGTCCTCCATCTCGTCGAGCCCGCCGGCCAGGCGGTAGGCGTCGACGTGGACGAGCGGCGGGCCGTCGCCCAGGGACGGGTGCACCCGGGCGATGACGAACGTCGGCGAGGTGACCGCCCCGCGCACGCCGAGGCCCTCGCCGAGGCCCCGGGTGAGCGTGGTCTTGCCCGCGCCGAGCTCCCCGCTGAGCATCACGAGGTCGCCCGCGCGCAGCAGCTTGGCCAGCCGGCGGCCGAGCTCCCGCATCTGCTCGGGAGCGTTGACGGTCAGCCGGACGTCGGCCGGGCGGTCAGCCGGGCTGTGCGGTGCTGCTGGTGCTTCCATAGCCACTTACGGTAGCCCCTGCGGGCACCGCGCCCGAGCGGGTCAGCAGGTCGGCGAGGCGGTCGGTGACCACCTCGGGGTGCTCCAGCATCACCAGATGACCGGCGTCCGGCACCAGGACCAGCTCCGCCTCCGGCAGCAGCCCGGCGATGGCCTCGCTGTGCTCGCTGGGCGTGACCAGGTCCTGCACGCCGGCCAGCACCAGCACCGGGAAGTCCGTGAAACAGCCGAGCGCCTCGGTCTTGTCGTGATCGGTGAAGGCCGGGTAGAACTCGGCGACCACGTCGATGGGCGTGCCCTCGATCATCCGCTCGGCGAACCGCGCGACCGCCGGGTCGACGTCCCGGGACGCGAACGAGTACCGCTTGACCAGCCCGGCGAACAGATCGGCGGTCGCCCTGCGCCCGCGCTCCACCAGTTCGGCCCGCTGCCCGAGCACCTTCAGCACTCCGGGCAGCACCCGGCGCACCGCGTTGACGCCCGCGACGGGCAGCCCGAAGTTGACCTCGCCGAGCCGCCCGGACGACGTGCCGACGAAGGCGGTGGCGACGACCCGGTCCCGGATCAGCTCGGGGAACTGGTCGGCGAGCGCCATCACCGTCATCCCGCCCATCGAGTGCCCGACCAGCACGATCGGGCCCTCGGGCACGGCGGCGTCTATGACGGCCTTCAGGTCGCGGCCGAGCTGGTCGATGCTGACCGGCACGCCGTCCTGGGTCTGGGCGACCCCGCGCCCGGACCGGCCGTGGCTGCGCTGGTCCCAGTGGACCGTGCGCACCACGCCCCGCAGGGCCGCGCGCTGGAAGTGCCAGGAGTCCTGGTTCAGACAGTAGCCGTGGCTGAAGACGACGGTGACCGGGGCGGGCGCCTTGCGGCCGAACAGCCGGCGGCGGCGGGGCGAGAGCGCGGGGGCCGCCGCCGGGTCGAGGTCGTCGACCTCGTAGTACAGCTCGGTGCCGTCGTCGGCGTACGCCCTGCCGGACGTGCCGCGCAGTGAGCCGTAGGGGCCCGTGGAGTCCAGGGCGAGCCGCGCCTTCATCCGCATCCCGCGGCCGACGGTCATCCGCTCGATGCCCACGCCGACGGCCGCACCGGCGGCGATCACGCCTATCGCGGCGCCGGCGATGCCGGTCGCCCTGCGCCAGCCGCCGGACTCCCCCACGGCGGAGGCGACGGCCGCGACGGCCTCCGCGCTGCTCTCGCTCACGAACCGCTCCTTGTCGCCGTGCTGCCGTTGCCGGACCGCGGGTGCCGCGATCCGCCGTTGCCGGACCGCTGTTGCCGCGGTGCCCCTGCCGTACTGCCCACTTCGGGGGTCAGGGACGCCGTACGGCCGGTCCCCGGTACCGGAAGGGACGAGTGACCGCGCGGGTCACCCGTTCCGCCCGTCCTGCTCCCCGTCCACATAGACGCGCGGCACGCGGGTTCCGATCCGGGTGACGATCTCGTACGCGATGGTGCCCGCGGCCTGCGCCCAGTCCTCGGCGGTGGGCTCGCCCCGGTCACCCGGCCCGAAGAGGACCGCCTCCTCGCCGGCGGCGGGCTCGTCCCCGCCGAGGTCGACGACGAACTGGTCCATCGCGACCCGCCCCGCGACCGTACGCCACTTCCCGCCGATCAGGACGGGTCCGGTGCCGGAGGCGTGCCGCGGGACGCCGTCCGCGTAGCCGACCGGGACCAGGCCGAGGGTGGTCTCGCCGGGGGTGACGTAGTGGTGGCCGTAGCTGACGCCGTGGCCGCCGGGGACCTGCTTCACCAGGGCCAGCGAGGCGGTGAGGGTCATCACCGGGCGCAGTCCGAAGTCGGCCGGGGCGCCGAGTTCGGGGCTGGGCGAGACGCCGTACACCGCGATGCCGGTGCGGACCAGGTCGAAGTGGCTCTCCGGGAGGGTGAGCGCGGCGGGCGAGTTGGCGATGTGCCGGACCTCGGGGCGCACGCCCCGGCCCTCCGCGTAGGCCACCATCTCGCGGAAGAGGGCGAGCTGGGCGGCGATCGAGGGGTGTCCGGGCTCGTCGGCGCAGGCGAAGTGCGACCACAGGCCGGTGATCCGCACGAGGCCCTCGGCCTCGGCGCCGAGCGCGGCGGCGACCAGTTCCGTCCAGTCCGCGCCGGGCTGGCAGCCGCCGCGGCCGAGGCCGGTGTCGGCCTTCAGCTGCACCAGCGCGGGGCGTCCGGCGCGGCGGGCCGCGGCGGTGACCTCGTCCAGCGCCCACAGCGCGGAGACCGAGACGTCGAGGCGGGCCTCGATCGCCTCCTGCCAGGGGCCGCCGGGCGTCCACAGCCAGCACATGATCCGTACGTCGTCCGGCAGCAGGCCGGACGCGCGCAGGGCGAGCGCCTCGTGCGGGGTGGCCGTGCCCAGCCAGGTCGCGCCCGCGGCGACGGCCGCGCGGGCGCACGGGAGCGCGCCGTGGCCGTAGGCGTCGGACTTCACCACGGCCATCAGGGCGGCGCCGGGCGCGTGCGCGCGCAGGGCACGCACGTTGGCCCGCAGGGCGGCCAGATCGATCTCGGCGCGGGCGCGTCGGGGCTCGGCCGGCGCGGATGCATTCTCAGTCATGGCGCCCCCAGTCTCTCAGAGCCGCGCGAGGGCCCCGAGGCACCGGGGCCGCGCTCGCGTGCGGCGCGCCCGGCCGGTCCCCGTGACGGGCCCATGCGCTACGTCCCCGGGCGTCGCCCCCACACATAGACATGGTCGCCCTTCTTCAGCACGTTCCACAGCTTCTTGGCGTCGCCGAGGGTGAGGTTCACGCAGCCCCAGGAGCCGACGGTGGTGAAGATGCTGCCGTAGACGGCGTGGAAGGCCTGTCCGCCGTCGAAGAACTGGGCGTAGGGCATGGGCGAGTTGTACAGCGTGGACCAGTGGTTCTTGTGCTTCCAGTAGACGGTGTGCCAGCCGCGCCGGGTGCGGTAGCCGGCCTTGCCGCTGCGCATGGGGACCGGCCCGAAGACGACCTTCTCGCCCTTCTGCACCCAGGTGAGCTGCCGGTCGAGGTCGACGCAGGCCACCCGGTAGGTGCGCACCGGGCACTTGCCGGCGGCGTTCGGGGCCTCGCGGGCGGCCAGCAGCATCATCCGGGACCAGGTGGCGGGGCCCGCGTAGCCGACGGCGGGCTTGATCCGCTGGTCCTTCTGGAACGCGGCGATCTCCTTGCAGTCGGCCGCGGACTGCCGCCCGTCGGCCTTCAGCCCGAGCCACCGTTCGACCTGCCGCTGATAGGGCCCGGTCAGCTTGGTGCACGCCGTCCCGCCCACGGCCTGCCCGGCGGGCACGGCCTCCTCGACGTCGTACGCGGGCCGGTAACGGGCCTTCGCGGCTACGGCGTGGGGGGTCCGGCGGGTGCCCTGGGCGGGCGGCTGGGCGGAGGTACCGGAGCCGGGGCCCTGGGCGGGCGGCTGGGCGGAGGGGGTGTCCGGTGTCGTGACCTGGGTGGTGGGGCTCGATGTGGCTGTCTGACCGGAGGTCTCCGGCGCCGGGGCCGGGGCTCGGGCCGGGGCCTGGGACTGCGACTGCGACTGGGACTGAGACAGGGACTGGGACTGGAGCTCGCCGAGGGGGTCGGTCCCCCAGGGCTGATCCGGATCGGGCGCCTGACCGGGGGCGCCGTCCGGCCAGGGCTGTTCGGGTTCCGGAGGCGGCCCCGGGGGCGCCCCCGGCACCCGCCCGGCTCCGGGTTCGGCGCCCGGGGCGGGCGGCACCGGCGCGGCCGCGTACGCGGTACCGGCGGGGAGCAGGGCGACGACGGCCAGAAGCAGCGCCGTGCCGCGCGGGGCGGCGCGGCGGCGGGGGGCGGGGCGGCGGGCATCTCGTCCACTGATCATGCGATCAGAGAAACCCGCCAGCCGGTCGGCTCCGGGTCTGGCGCGCGGAGGGGTCACCGGGACGGCGGCGCGTTGGCTCAGCAGACGGGTGGCTGCGGTGATGGGGGGCGGCGAGTTGGTGGAGGCGTTCGCGCAGTTCCCCGCGCCCCTTCCATACCCCGTGCGGGAGCGTCGTGCCTGATCGCGCAGTTCCCCGCGCCCCTTCCATACCCCGTGCGGGAGCGTCGTGGCTGGTCGCGCAGTTCCCCGCGCCCCTGGGGGGCCTCGCCCAGCACCCCCTCAGGGGCGCGGGGAACTGCGCGAATGGCCCCCACCGGACCGCAGCCAAAAACCCGACCGAAGGCCAACCGCCCCTCCAGGGGCGCGGGGAACTGCGCGAATGGCCCCCACCGGACCGCAGACAAACACCCGACCGAAGTTCAGGCCGCCACAGACCCGACCGGAGGTCAGCCGCGGGTGTCTCGCCAAGCCTCCGGCAAGGACTCCGCCACATCGTGCGCACCGGCCGGCGCACCGTCCGAGGCGTACCGGCCGGCCAGCCCGTGCAGATACGCCGCCACGCTCCCCGCGTCGAGCGCCGTGAGGCCCGCCGCCAGCAGCGAGCCCGCGAGACCCGACAGGACGTCCCCGCTGCCCGCCGTGGCCAGCCAGGACGTGCCCGTCGCGTTCACCCGCACCCCCGTACGACCGCCCGGCGCGTCCGCCACCAGCGTCGTCGAGCCCTTCAACAGCACCGTCGCCCCATAGCGGGCAGCGAGCTCGCGCACGGACTCCAGCCGCGCCGACTCGACCTCCTCGCGCGCCACGCCGAGCAGCGCGGCCGCCTCCCCCGCGTGCGGGGTCATCAGCGTCGGCGCCGTACGCGCGCGCACCGCGTCCAGGTCGGCGAGGCGCAGACCGTCCGCGTCGACCAGGACCGGCACCTCCGCCGCGAGCACCTCCGCCACGGTCGCCGCGTCGTCGCCCACGCCGGGTCCGACCACCCACGCCTGCACCCGCCCCGCCTTCGCCGGACCGTGGTCCGAGACCAGGGTCTCCGGGAAGCGGGCGATGACCCCGTCGGCGGCGGGACCGACATAGCGCACGGCCCCCGCGCCACCCCGCAGCGCGCCGGAGACGGCGAGCACCGCCGCGCCGGGGTACCGCGCGGACCCGGCGGCGATGCCGACGACGCCCCGCCGGTACTTGTCGCTCTCGGCGGAGGGGACCGGCAGCAGCCGGGCCACATCCGCGTGCTGGAGCGCTTCGAGGTCGGGTTCGTCGGGCAGTTCGAGGCCGATGTCGACGAGCCGGACGGAGCCCGCGTTCTCCCGCGCCGGGTCGATGAGCAGGCCCGGCTTGTGGGTGCCGAAGGTGACCGTGAGATCGGCGCGTACCGCCGCGCCGCGGACCTCGCCGGTGTCCGCCTCGACCCCGCTCGGCAGGTCGACCGCGACGACGGCGGCCCGTGAACGTGCCGCGCGCTCGGCGAGCGGCGCCGCGTCCGGCCGCAGCCCGCCCTTCCCGCCGATGCCGACGATGCCGTCGAGCACCAGGTCCGCGCGGTCGATCAGCGCGCCGCCCGCCTCGGGGGCCGCCACCGTGCCGCCCGCCCGGCGCAGCGCGGCGAGTCCGCCGGGGTGGGTCCTGTCGGGGGCGAGCAGCACCGCCGTGACGCCGGCGCCGCGCCGGGCGAGGCGGGCGCCGGCGTAGAGGGCGTCACCGCCGTTGTCGCCGCTGCCGACGAGCAGCACGACCCTGCTGCCGTAGACCCTGCCGAGGACATCGGCGCAGGCGGCGGCGAGCCCGGCGGCGGCGCGCTGCATGAGTGTGCCCTCGGGGAGCCGTGCCATCAGCTCCCGTTCGGCCGTCCTGACGGTGTCGACGCTGTACGCAGTCCGCATGCCGTCGAGTCTGCCCGCCCGGCGAGGCGATCACCACAGCGCGCCCGACGCGCCGCATTTACCGCTCGGCAATCACCCCAGCACGCCCGACACGCCGCATTCCTCGCTCGCCGATCACCCGGCCGGTCCGGCGCGCCCCGTTCGCCGCTCGCCGATCACCCCAGCCGGTCCGGCGCCCGGGCCGGTCCGGCGCCCGGGCCATTCCGGCGCCCCGGTCCGCCCCCGCGCCGATCACCCCGCGCGCATCCGGCCCGTCGGCCTCACCCCTCCGCGATCACCACCGCCGACGCCACCCCCGCGTCATGGCTGAGCGAGACGTGCCACGACACGACCCCGAGTTCCGCGGCCCGTGCGGCCACCGTGCCCTTCACCCGCAGCCGGGGGCGGCCGCTGTCCTCGACGTAGACCTCGGCGTCGGTCCACAGCAGCCCCGCCGGCGCCCCCAGCGCCTTCGCCAGCGCTTCCTTCGCGGCGAAGCGGGCGGCCAGGGAGGCGATGCCCCGGCGCTCCCCGCTGGGCAGCAGCAGCTCGCTGTCCAGGAACAGGCGCCGGGCCATCCCGGGCGTGCGCTTCAGCGACGCCTCGAACCGCTCGATCTCGGCCACGTCGATGCCGACCCCGATGATGCTCATGGTCAGCACCCTACGGCCGGCGACGGGCCGGGGCCCCGCGAAGATCTTCGAACGCGTCGGGACCCGGACACCCCGCCGCCGAGATCCCGGCGGAGCTACTCCACCGTCACCGACTTCGCGAGGTTGCGCGGCTGGTCCACCTCGTTGCCGCGGGCCGTGGCCAGTTCGCAGGCGAAGACCTGGAGCGGGACCGTCGCCACCAGCGGCTGGAGCAGCACCGGTGTGACGGGGATGCGGATGAGATGGTCGGCGTACGGGACCACCTCCTCGTCCCCCTCCTCCGCGATCACGATGGTGCGCGCCCCCCGCGCCCGGATCTCCTGGATGTTGGAGACGATCTTGTCGTGCAGCACGGACCGCCCGCGCGGCGACGGCACGACCACCACCACCGGGAGGTCCTCCTCGATCAGGGCGATCGGGCCGTGCTTCAGCTCGCCCGCCGCGAACCCCTCCGCGTGCATGTAGGCCAGCTCCTTGAGCTTCAGCGCACCCTCCAGCGCCACCGGGTAACCCACGTGCCGCCCCAGGAACAGCACCGTCCCCTTGTCCGCGAGGGAGCGGGCGAGCTCCCGTACCGGCTCCATGGTCTCAAGGACCCGCTCGACCGAGCCGGAGATCGACGCCAGGTCGCGGATGACCGCGCGGATCTCGTCGCCCCACTTGGTGCCGCGCACCTGACCCAGGTACAGCGCGACGAGGTAGCAGGCCACCAGCTGCGTCAGGAACGCCTTCGTGGACGCGACCGCGACCTCGGGACCGGCGTGCGTGTACAGCACCGCGTCCGACTCGCGCGGGATCGTGGAACCGTTGGTGTTGCAGATCGCCAGCACCTTGGAGCCCTGCTCGCGCGCGTGCCGCAGCGCCATCAGGGTGTCCATGGTCTCCCCGGACTGGGAGATGGCGATCACCAGGGAGCGCGAGTCGAGGATCGGGTCGCGGTAGCGGAACTCGCTGGCCAGCTCCACCTCGCAGGGGATGCGCGTCCAGTGCTCGATGGCGTACTTCGCGATCATCCCCGCGTGGAAGGCCGTGCCGCACGCGACGATGACGACCTTGTCCAGCTCGCGCAGCTCCGAGGCGGAGATCCGGACCTCGTCCAGGGTCAGCGAGCCGGACGCGTCGATCCGGCCGAGCAGGGTGTCCGCGACCGCCTTCGGCTGCTCGGCGATCTCCTTGAGCATGAAGTAGTCGTAGCCCCCCTTCTCCGCCGCCGACGCGTCCCAGTCCACGTGGTACGGCGTGACCTGGGCCGGGGTGCCGTCGAAGCCGGTCACCGTCACCCCGTCGCGGCGCAGCTCCACGACCTGGTCCTGGCCCAGTTCGATCGCCGAGCGGGTGTGCTCGATGAACGCGGCGACGTCCGAGGCGAGGAACGCCTCGCCCTCGCCGACGCCCACCACCAGCGGCGAGTTGCGGCGCGCGCCCACGACCACGCCGGGCTCGTCCGCGTGCACCGCGACCAGCGTGAAGGCGCCCTCGAGGCGCCGGCTCACCAGCCGCATCGCCTCCGCGAGGTCGCCGGTGACGGAGAACTCCTCCGCCAGCAGGTGCGCGACCACCTCGGTGTCCGTCTCGGACGCCAGGTCGTGGCCGCGCCCGGCCAGCTCGCCGCGGAGCGCCGCGAAGTTCTCGATGATGCCGTTGTGGACGACGGCGACCCGGCCCGCGTTGTCGAGGTGCGGGTGCGCGTTGGCGTCCGTCGGCCCGCCGTGCGTGGCCCAGCGCGTGTGCCCGATGCCGGTCGAGCCCGTCGGCAGCGGCCGGTCGCTCAGTTCCTTCTCCAGGTTGACGAGCTTGCCCGCCTTCTTCGCGGCGGCGAGCCCGCCGTCGGCGAGCACCGCGACGCCCGCCGAGTCGTAGCCCCGGTACTCCAGCCTCTTCAGTCCGGCCGTCACGACATCGAGCGCCGACTGAGGCCCCACGTATCCCACGATTCCGCACATGCGCGGCAGCCTACGGGCGTTCGGCCGCCGATACCCGGCTCTCCGTGCCCGAAATCGGAAATTCCCACCGCCGTACGCCCCCCGAACTCCGCCGAACGCGCCCGCGCGCCGGGGGTGCCGACGCCCGGCTGCGGACGACCGCGGCTCGCGTCCCGGCGGAGCGTGACCGACCCCACCCGCCACGGCGTTCAAACTCCGTTAACAATGGACTGTGATCTCTCCGGTCTCCTCGATGCCCCGGAGCGCCCACCGGCAGCGGCCGGAGGCGACTCCCTACGTCGACCTCACCCGTGCCGAGTGGAGCGCGCTGCGCGACAAGACGCCGCTGCCGCTCACCGCCGACGAGGTCGAGCAGCTGCGCGGCCTCGGCGACGTCATCGACCTCGACGAGGTGCGGGACATCTATCTCCCGCTGTCCC
Organism: Streptomyces mangrovisoli; assembly: GCF_000974985.2. Lineage (GTDB taxonomy): Bacteria > Actinomycetota > Actinomycetes > Streptomycetales > Streptomycetaceae > Streptomyces > Streptomyces mangrovisoli. The sequence goes on from NZ_LAVA02000026.1 coordinate 123,743, forward strand.
GGCTGCTCAATCTGTACGTCGGGGCCACCGACGGCCTCAGAGGGGCGCTGAACACCTTCCTCGGCGAGAAGGGCTCCCAGTCCGGTACGCCGTTCGTCATAGGCGTGGCGGGTTCGGTGGCGGTCGGCAAGTCCACCGTGGCCCGCCTGCTGCGCGCCCTGCTGTCGCGCTGGCCCGAGCATCCGCGCGTGGAACTGGTGACGACGGACGGCTTCCTGCTGCCGACGCGCGAACTGGAGGCCCGCGGCCTGATGTCGCGCAAGGGCTTCCCCGAGTCGTACGACCGGCGCGCCCTGACCCGTTTCGTCGCCGACATCAAGGCCGGCAAGGACGAGGTCACCGCGCCGGTGTACTCCCACCTGATCTACGACATCGTGCCGGACCGGCGGCTGACGGTGCGCCGGCCCGACATCCTGATCGTCGAGGGGCTCAACGTCCTCCAGCCCGCCCTGCCCGGCACCGACGGCCGCACCCGGGTGGGCCTCGCCGACTACTTCGACTTCAGCGTGTACGTCGACGCGAGCACCGAGGACATCGAGCGCTGGTACCTCAACCGGTTCAGGAAACTGCGGCAGACCGCGTTCCAGAACCCCGACTCCTACTTCCGCAAGTACACGCAGGTCTCCGAGGAGGAGGCCCTCGACTACGCGCGCACGCTCTGGCGGACCATCAACAAGCCCAATCTGGTGGAGAACATCGCCCCCACCCGGGGCCGCGCCGGGCTCGTCATCCGCAAGGGAAGCGACCACAAGGTCCAGCGCCTCAGGCTCCGCAAGCTCTGACCTCTACGCTGCGGCCATGCTGCACTTGCGTCTGATCACACCGGCCGGGGCCACGGACGACGTGGTACGTCTGATCGAGGAGACGGTCGGCACCACGCACCTGGTGGTGCTGCCCGGTGCCGCCCGCGATCCCGCGGGGGACCTCGTCCTGTGCGACGTCGCCCGCGAGGCCGGGGACGAACTCCTGGCCGGGCTGCGCCGGTTGGGCATCGACGACACCGGCTCGATCGCCGTGGAGGACATCGACCTGTCGCTCTCCCGGCGCGCCGACCGGGCCGCGGAGGAGGCGCCCGGCGAGGCCGCGGACGCGGTGCTGTGGGAGCACCTGACGGACGCGACGCACGAGGAGTCGACCCTCTCGGCCACCTACGTCGCCTTCATCACGCTCGCCACGATGATCGCCGCGTGCGGTGTGGTGCTCGACAACGCGATCCTGATCGTGGGCGCGATGGCCGTCGGCCCCGAGTTCGGGCCGCTCGCCGGGGTGTGCACCGCGCTGGTGCAGCGCCATCCGCGGCTCGCGGGGCGCTCGTTGGTGGCGCTGGTGGCGGGCTTCGCCGTGGCGATGCTGGTGACGGTCGGCTTCACGTTCGCCATGGAGGCGGCCGGTCTGTTCACCAAGGTCCAGCTGGAGGCGGAACGGCCCAACACCAACTTCATCTACCGCCCGGACGCCTTCTCGTTCGTGGTGGCGGCCCTGGCGGGCGCGGCGGGGATGCTCTCGCTGACCTCCGCCAAGTCCGGTGCGCTGGTCGGCGTGGCGATCTCGGTGACGACGGTCCCGGCGGCCGCCAACGCGGCCGTCGCCTTCTCCTTCGGCGAGTACCGGCAGGCCTGGGGCTCGACCGAACAGCTCGGCCTGAACCTCCTGGGCATCGTCCTGGCCGGTGTCTGCACCCTGCTGACCCAGAAATGGCTCTGGTCCCGCCAGCGCGCCCTCAACAGCTCCGGCCACTAGGGCGCGCCCCCAAGGGGCGCGGGGAACCGCGCGACCGGCCACGACGAACCCGCGGACTCACCGCGATCCGCACCGCCCCGAAAAGGGGCGCGGGGAACTGCGCGACCAGCCCCGACGTACCGTCGGACCCGTCACGCACGTTCCCCGCCACCCCGAAGGGGACTGGCCCCAGGAGACTCCCCGGGGCCCAAGAGGACTACCCCAAGGCCGACTTGACGACATCGGCCAGCCGCCCGGCGACAGACCGGGCCTGGTCGATGTCGGCCGCCTCGACCATGACCCGCACCAACGGCTCCGTACCGGAGGGCCGCAGCAGCACCCGCCCCGTCTCGCCGAGCTCCCGCTCCGCGTCGGAGACCGCGGCCGCCAGCTCCGCCGACGTCTTGACCCGCGTGCGGTCGACGTCGGGCACGTTGATGAGCACCTGCGGCAGCCGGTCCATCACCGACGCGAGCTCGCGCAGCGTACGGCCGCTCTGGCAGACCCGCGCGGCCAGCATCAGACCGGTCAGCGTGCCGTCGCCGGTGGTGGCGTGGTCCAGGACGATGACATGGCCGGACTGCTCGCCGCCGAGGGCGAAGCCGTGCTGCTTCATCTCCTCCAGCACATAGCGGTCGCCGACCGCGGTCTGCACCAGCTGGATGCCCTCGCGCTCCATGGCCAGCTTGAAGCCCAGGTTCGACATGACCGTCGCGACAACGGTGTCCGAACGCAGTACCGAACGCTCCCGCATGGCCAGCGCGAGCACCGCGAGGATCTGGTCGCCGTCCACGTCCGCGCCCGTGTGGTCCACGGCGAGGCAGCGGTCGGCGTCACCGTCGTGCGCGATGCCGAGGTCGGCGCCGTGGTCGACGACGGCCGCCTTCAGCTTGTCGAGGTGGGTGGAGCCGCAGCCGTCGTTGATGTTGAGCCCGTCCGGCTCGGCACCGATGGTGATGACCTCGGCGCCGGCCCGCGAGAACGCCTCCGGCGAGACCCGGGCGGCCGCGCCGTGCGCCTCGTCCAGGACGATCTTCAGCCCGTCCAGCCGGTTGGGCAGCACCGCGATGAGATGGGCGACGTACTGGTCGAAGCCCTCCTCGTACGACTTCACCCGGCCGACGCCGGAACCCGTCGGGCGCTGCCAGGGCGCGCCGGTGCGGTGCTCCTCGTAGACGGCCTCGATCCGGTCCTCCAGCTCGTCGGCCAGCTTGTGGCCGCCCCGGGCGAAGAACTTGACGCCGTTGTCGGGCATCGCGTTGTGGCTGGCGGACAGCATCACGCCGAGGTCGGCGCCGAGCGCGCCGGTCAGATACGCGACGGCGGGCGTCGGCAGCACGCCGACCCGCAGGACGTCCACGCCCGCGCTCGCCAGTCCGGCGACCACGGCGGCCTCGAGGAACTCCCCGGACGCGCGCGGGTCCCTGCCGACCACCGCGGTGGGCCGGTGGCCGGCGAAGGTGCCCGCCTCGGCGAGCACGTGCGCCGCCGCCACGGAGAGGCCGAGCGCGAGCTCTGCCGTCAGATCCGCGTTGGCGACACCGCGCACACCGTCCGTGCCGAAGAGTCGTCCCACTTGTCCTCCCGAGAAAGCGTCAGTACCCGAAGCAGCGCCGGTGCGGCCCGCGCACGCGACTTCGCATCCCAGGCATTCCATGCCCGAGCATCCGATCACACAAGTCTCTGACCATCTTGTGCCAAAGACCCATGTTCATGTGATATTCCATCGCCGAGCGATAGACGAACGCCCCGGTGGCACTGGCGTGCCGCCGGGGCGTTCGAGAAGTACGAGCAGGCAGCGAGATTAACGCTTGCTGTACTGCGGGGCCTTGCGGGCCTTCTTCAGACCGGCCTTCTTGCGCTCGACCGCGCGGTCGTCGCGCTTGAGGAAGCCGGCCTTCTTGAGCGGGCCGCGGTTGTTGTCGACGTCCGCCTCGTTCAGCGCACGGGCGACACCGAGACGGAGCGCACCGGCCTGACCGGAGACACCGCCACCCGCGATGCGGGCGATGACGTCGTAGCGGCCCTCGAGCTCGAGCACCTTGAAGGGCTCGTTGACTTCCTGCTGGTGCACCTTGTTGGGGAAGTAGTCCTCAAGGGTGCGACCGTTGATCTTCCACTTGCCGGTGCCCGGAACGATCCGGACGCGGGCGATGGCGTTCTTGCGACGGCCCAGGCCGGCGGCCGGCTGGGGCTCGCCGAAGCGGGAGGCCAGCGACTCGGAGGTGTACTCGCCCTCGACGGGCACCTCGGACTCGGTGGTGTAGCTGTCGATGTCGATCTCTTCGAGCGGCTGCTCGGCAGTGGTCTCGGCCACGATGCTCCTCAGATTCTCTTCAGTCTTAGGGGGTGGCCGGAACTACTGCGCGACCTGGGTGATCTCGAACGGCTGCGGCTGCTGCGCGCCGTGCGGGTGCTGGTCACCCTTGTAGACCTTCAGCTTCGAGAGCATCTGACGGCCCAGCGTGTTCTTGGGGAGCATGCCCTTGACGGCCTTCTCGATGGCCTTCTCGGGGTTCTTGTCCAGCAGCTCGTCGTAGCGCACCGAGCGCAGACCGCCCGGGTAGCCGGAGTGACGGTACGCCATCTTCTGCGTCCGCTTGTTGCCGGAGAGGTGCACCTTGTCGGCGTTGATGATGACGACGAAGTCACCGGTGTCGACGTGCGGGGCGTAGATCGGCTTGTGCTTGCCCCGGAGGAGGGACGCTGCGGTGGAGGCGAGACGGCCCAGGACGATGTCCTGAGCGTCGATGACGTGCCACTGGCGCGTCACATCGCCGGGCTTGGGGCTGTACGTACGCACGGTTCGTAGCCTTCGCTTCTTCGGAGAATGGTCCTGACAAGGTCACCGAAGACGATCACGACAGCCCTGACTGCACTGCGGTGACGCAAACCGCGTGCTGGTCGCTGGTCATCGGCCCGGTGGACCGGTGTAAGGGCCGGGTCCGTGAGAAGAGCCAAGCCAATACACAACGAAGAAGCAGAATACCGGTGAGTCCCCGTACGGGTCAAAACGAGCTCCCGGCGGCCACGTCGGACACCCCTCGCCACGGGTCCGTGGGCGAGATGGTCCGCCCTGCGCCAAAGGTCCTCTATCACCTCCGGTACGGGCCCACCGGCACCCCCGTACCCACGTCTAAGATGCGCCCCATGAGCTATGGGCAGGGGGGACCTCAGTCACAGTGGGATCCCTGGAAACCGAATTCGCAGCAGCCCTGGACCGGTGAGGGCGGCAGCGACCAGACCCCGGACTGGGCCGCACTCGCGGACGAGCGCGACAACCGCAACAAGCGGCGCAAGCTGCTGTTCATCGGGGGCGGCGTCCTCGCCACGGTCGGCATCGCCACCGCGGTCGCCATGGGCGTGGTCTCGGCGAACGGCGACGACAACGCGTCGAACGGTCCGAGCGACCTGCCCGCGAGCGGCTCCATACCCAGCGGCTCGGCCTCGTCCGCGCCGTCCTTCGAGCCGACCACGGCGCCGCCTCCGCTGGACCCCAAGGACTTCATCGCCGATGTGAAGAAGGACACGGCCCCGCTGAGCGCCGACACCCTCTTCCCGGGCACCCAGCTGACCGTGGGCGACACCGTCTACAAGAAGGGCGCCACCGCCGACACGCAGAAGTGCGCCTCGGCCGTGCAGGGCACCCTGGCGAAGGTCCTGACCGCCAACCACTGCACCCGCGTGATCCGGGTGACGTACGTCAAGGACGGCGTCGCGGTCACCGTCGGTGTCGCCGTCTTCGACACCGAGGCGCAGGCCACCAAGGCCAAGGGGCAGGCCGACACCAAGAGCATCGTGAAGGCGGTCGCCGGGGAGGGCGTGAAGTCCTTCTGCAACTCCGCGATCTGCCGCTCGACCACGAACTCCTACGGCCGCTACGACTACTTCACCCTCGCCGGCTTCACCAACGGCAAGGACGTCACGACCAAGGACACCAAGGTCTTCTCCGCCGGCGACGACCTGGCCGAGTTCACCTTCCGCCAGATCGCCCGCCGCGGTCAGGCCCAGGCGTCGGCCGCCGCCCAGTGACCGGTTCCGGCCCCCGACCGGGGCCGGACCCCTCTCAGCAGCACCCCGCCGCGGGCAGCGACCGCTTGTTGCGCGCCTCCTTGTTGCGCGCCGCGAGCAGCTCGTCGGCGGGGTAGCCGACCTCCTCCAGGGTCAGCCCGTGCGGTCGTACGACATGCACCGCCGAGTCCCGTACGCCCGCCGCGAGCACCTTGCCCGGCCACTCGGGACCGCGGTGCCCGTCACCCACGAACAGAAGCGCGCCGATCAGCGAGCGCACCATGTTGTGGCAGAACGCGTCGGCCCGCACGGTCGCGGTCACGATCCCGTCCTCGCCACGCACCAGGCTCAGCTCCTGCAGCGTGCGGATGGTGGTCGCGCCCTCCCGCTTCTTGCAGTACGCCGCGAAGTCGTGCTCGCCGAGCAGCCGCCGGGCGGCCTCGTTCATGGCGTCGACGTCGAGCGGCCAGTCGTGCCACAGCACGTGCCCGCGCAGCAGCGGGTCGACGCCCCCCGGGCTGTCCGTGACCCGGTACGCGTAGCGCCGCCAGATCGCCGAGAAGCGGGCGTTGAAGCCCGCGGGGGCCTCGGTGAGCGACCAGATCCGGACGTCCTTGGCCAGCCGCCCGGCGAGCCGCTTCAGCAGCTTCTCGCGGTGCTCCTCCCACAGCCCGGCCGGCAGGTCCACGTGCGCGACCTGGCCGCGCGCGTGCACCCCGGCGTCGGTGCGCCCGGCGACGGTCAGCTCGTACGTCGTCTCCCCCGACCGCGTCACCGTCCGCAGCGCGTCCTCGATCTCCCCCTGCACGGTCCGCTTGCCACCGGCCTGCTTGGCCCACCCGTGAAAGCCGGCCCCGTCGTAGGACAGATCGAGCCGAATACGAACGTGTCCGGGCTGTACTTCGTCACTCACCCCTGGATCCTCTCAGGAAACGCGGAACGGGCCCGCCCCGAGGGGCGGACCCGTTCACTGCAAGGCAGAGCCTCAGGCGTCCTTGGACTCCTCGGCCGCGTCCTCGGTGACCTCGTCGACCTGGGTCTCCTCGACCTTGGCCGCCTCGGTCTCCTTGACCGCACGCTTGGTGGCGGCCTCGGCCTCACCGGTCGCCTGCTGGGCGACGGTCAGGGCCTCGACCAGCTCGATGACGGCCATGGGCGCGTTGTCGCCACGGCGGTTACCGATCTTGGTGATGCGGGTGTAGCCACCGGGGCGGTTCTCGTAGCGCGGGCCGATCTCGGTGAAGAGCGTGTGGACGACGCTCTTGTCCGTGATGACCTGGAGCACCTGACGGCGGTTGTGAAGGTCGCCCTTCTTCGCCTTGGTGACCAGACGCTCGGCGTACGGGCGCAGGCGGCGGGCCTTCGCCTCGGTGGTGGTGATACGGCCGTGCTCGAACAGCGCCTTCGCGAGGTTCGCGAGGAGCAGCTTCTCGTGCGCGGCGCTGCCGCCCAGACGGGCACCCTTGGTGGGCTTCGGCATGGTTCTTCTCCTGTGTGTCTGCCCCGGCCGTGTCAGGTACCGAGGTCAGTATCCGAGCAGACGGTTGTCTGTCGGAGACCCCGCGCCCCAGAGGGGCGCGGGGAACTGCGCGACCAGCCACAGCCGACCCGCAGTGGCAGTGCTGCCGATCCTCGCGGAGCGATCAGTACTGCTCGGTCTCGACGAACCCGGCATCCACGTCGTCATCCGCGCCGAAGGCGTCAGCCGCAGCCGTGGGGTCGAATCCGGGCGGGCTGTCCTTGAGCGCGAGGCCCATGCCGGCCAGCTTCGCCTTGACCTCGTCGATCGACTTCGCACCGAAGTTGCGGATGTCGAGCAGGTCGGCCTCCGAGCGGGCGACGAGCTCACCCACGGAGTGGATGCCCTCGCGCTTGAGGCAGTTGTACGACCGAACGGTGAGCTCGAGCTCCTCGATCGGCAGCGCCAGATCGGCGGCCAGGGCGGCGTCCGTCGGGGACGGACCCATGTCGATGCCCTCGGCGTCGATGTTCAGCTCGCGGGCGAGACCGAACAGCTCGACCAGCGTCTTACCGGCGGAGGCCATGGCGTCACGCGGACGCATCGCCTGCTTGGTCTCGACGTCGACGATCAGCTTGTCGAAGTCGGTGCGCTGCTCGACACGCGTGGCCTCGACCTTGTACGTGACCTTCAGGACCGGCGAGTAGATCGAGTCGACCGGGATGCGCCCGATCTCCTGACCGACCTGCTTGTTCTGAACGGCGGAGACGTAGCCGCGACCGCGCTCGACGGTCAGCTCCATCTCCAGCTTGCCCTTGCCGTTGAGCGTGGCGAGGACGAGGTCGGGGTTGTGCACCTCGACACCGGCCGGGGGCGCGATGTCGGCGGCGGTGACCAGACCCGGGCCCTGCTTGCGCAGGTACATCACGACCGGCTCGTCGTGCTCCGAGGAGACGACCAGCTGCTTGATGTTGAGGATCAGGTCGGTGACGTCCTCCTTGACACCCGGCACGGTGGTGAACTCGTGCAGGACGCCGTCGACGCGGATGCTCGTGACGGCGGCACCCGGGATCGAGGACAGGAGGGTACGGCGGAGCGAGTTGCCGAGCGTGTAGCCGAAGCCCGGCTCCAGCGGCTCGATCACGAACCGGGAGCGGAACTCGTCTACGACCTCTTCGGTCAACGAGGGACGCTGAGCGATCAGCATGAAGTCAATCCTTCAGTCAGGGGCGCCCGCTATTTGACGCCCGACTCTGTACTGCAAGGGTACGGGCGGTACGCCCCTTTCGGAGTCGTACCGCCCGGAACCCGAAACCGCGGAATCCGCGGAGCGACGCGCGTCAGACGCGGCGGCGCTTCGGCGGACGGCAGCCGTTGTGCGGGGTCGGGGTGACGTCCTGGATGGAGCCGACCTCGAGGCCCGTGGCCTGCAGGGAGCGGATCGCGGTCTCGCGACCGGAACCCGGGCCCTTCACGAACACGTCGACCTTGCGCATGCCGTGCTCCTGAGCGCGGCGGGCAGCCGACTCGGCGGCCATCTGCGCGGCGAACGGCGTGGACTTCCGGGAGCCCTTGAAGCCGACGTGGCCGGCCGAGGCCCAGGAGATCACGTTGCCGGACGGGTCCGTGATCGAGACGATCGTGTTGTTGAACGTGCTCTTGATGTGCGCGTGGCCGTGAGCGACGTTCTTCTTTTCCTTGCGGCGCACCTTCTTGGCAGCGCCCTGACGACCCTTGGGGGGCATCCTTAACTCCTACGGGAGGTGGTCGGTCCTACAGCGAAGACCGTGGACAGGTGTCCGCTGCGGACTACTTCTTGCCCGGCTTCTTCTTGCCGGCGATGGCGCGACGCGGGCCCTTGCGGGTGCGGGCGTTGGTGCTGGTGCGCTGACCGCGGACGGGCAGGCCGCGGCGGTGACGCAGACCCTGGTAGCAGCCGATCTCGACCTTGCGGCGGATGTCGGCCTGGATCTCGCGACGGAGGTCACCCTCGGTCTTGATGTTGTTGTCGACGTACTCGCGGATCGCGACCAGCTGCTCTTCGGTCAGGTCACGGACGCGAGTGTTCGGGTCGATGCCGGTCTCGGCCAGCGTCTGCTGGGAGAGCGTGCGGCCGATGCCGAACACGTAGGTGAGGGCGACCTCCACGCGCTTTTCGCGCGGGATGTCAACACCGGAAACGCGTGCCATTCAATGGCTCCAGTTGATCTTCGGAGGTCTTCCGCAGAACCGGCTCCCAGCCGCCGTACGAGGTACGGACTGGGTCCCCGGCCTCCGAACCGGGGGTGTCGAGCCACGAGGGCTCGGATTCTGCGTATGAACAATTCAGCTTGCGTCGCGCGAATCTCTGCGAATCGTGCAGAGGGATCGGTCCTGCGTCAGCCCTGGCGCTGCTTGTGGCGCGGGTTCTCGCAGATGACCATGACCCGACCGTGACGGCGGATCACCCTGCACTTGTCGCAGATCTTCTTGACGCTCGGCTTGACCTTCATGGGATTGAGGTTCTCCGGGTCAGTGCCACCGCCTCGCCGGAACGAGGCGCGGGCAAGATCTACTTGTAGCGGTAGACGATCCGGCCACGCGTCAGGTCGTACGGAGACAGCTCCACCACGACCCGGTCGTCAGGGAGGATGCGGATGTAGTGCATACGCATCTTGCCGCTGATGTGTGCCAGGACCTGGTGGCCGTTCTGGAGCTCGACCTTGAACATGGCGTTCGGAAGAGACTCGACGACAGTGCCCTCGATCTCGATGGCACCTTGCTTCTTGGCCACGCTTCGCCCTTCGAATCGACTACCTTGATCGACTCACTTGCGTTTCCCTTACGGGCGCATGCGGACATGCGGGTGCACGAGAGCCGACGAGTCAGTCTACGTCAGCGCACCCGGAAAGACGAATCGAGAAAGTCTGCCCCATGTCGGAGATCACCATGCGGGCTTTGTTCGAGAGAGGGCTTCCGCCCGCCGCCGAGAGCGGGCGCGCCTCCGCGCCACCGGCCGCTCGGGCCGGTGGGACAGGGTTCCGGCCGGCCCTCAGGCCAGCGGGTCCGGCGCCGCGACGACGCCGTGCTCGGCGAGCTTCGCCCGGCCCCCGTCGGGGGCCGTCAGGACCAGGGGGCCCTGCTCGGTGAGGGCGACGGAGTGCTCCCAGTGGGAGGACCAGGTGCCGTCGGTCGTGATGACCGTCCAGTCGTCCTCGAGGACCTTCGTGCGCGCGGTGCCGAGGGAGACCATCGGCTCGATGGCCAGGCAGAAGCCGGGGACCAGCTTGGGGCCCTTGCCGCGGCGGCGGTCGACGTAGTTCAGCAGATGCGGGTCCATGTGCATCTCGGTGCCGATGCCGTGGCCGCCGTAGTCCTCGATGATCCCGTACTTGCCGCCGCCGGGCTTCGGCTGGCGGCGGATGTACGTCTCGATCGCGCGGGAGATGTCGACGAGCCGGTTGCCCTGCTTCATCGCCGCGATGCCCGCCCACATCGATTCCTCGGTCACCCGGGAGAGCTCGATCAGCTCGGGCGCGTGGCCGGAGCCCACGAACGCGGTGTACGCCGCGTCGCCGTGCCAGCCGTCGATGATCGCGCCGCAGTCGATGGAGATGACGTCGCCGTCCTTCAGGACGACCTCGTCGGAGGGGATGCCGTGGACCACGACCTCGTTGACGGAGGTGCAGATGGTGGCCGGGAAGCCGCCGTAGCCGAGGAAGTTCGGCTTGGCGTTGTGCTCGGCGAGCACCTTGCGGGCGACCTGGTCCAGATCCCGGGTGGTGGCCCCGGGCACGGCGGCCTCACGGGTGGCGGCGTGGATGGCGGCGACCACCAGCCCCGCCTCGCGCATCCTGGCGATCTGCTCGGGGCTCTTGATCTGCACCATGGGGGGTCCTGCGCTCTCCGTCACTCGCGTCCACCGGTTACGTACCCAACAGTACGGCCGTGGCGCCCGGGTTTCCCCGGGAAGGACCCGGGGGCCGGGCGCCACGGCCGAGACGATCCGTCGACCTACCGGTCGTCGTCCTTGCGCTTTATCGCCTCCATGGCCCGCGCGGTGACCTCGTCCACCTTGCCGAGCGCCGAGATCGTGACCACCAGGCCCTGGGCCTTGTAGTAGTCGATGATCGGCTCGGTCTGCGTGTGGTAGACCTCCAGCCGCGTGCGGACCGTGTCCTCGGAGTCGTCGTCGCGCTGGTACAGCTCGCCGCCGCAGATGTCGCAGACGCCGTCCTTCTTCGGGGGCGTGTACGTCACGTGGAACACGTGCGCGGAGTCGTTGCGGCAGATGCGGCGGCCCGCGATGCGCTTGACGACCTCTTCCTCGGGCACTTCCAGGTCGAGCACCGCGTCCAGCCGGATGCCCTCGGTCTTCAGCAGCTCGTCCAGCGCCTCGGCCTGCGAGACATTGCGCGGGAACCCGTCGAGCAGGAAGCCGCCCACGGCGTCCGGCTGCTCCATGCGGTCCTTGGCCATCGCGATGGTGACCTCGTCCGGCACCAGGTTGCCCGCGTCCATGTAGGACTTGGCCAGCTTGCCGAGCTCCGTCTGCTGGCTGATGTTGGCGCGGAAGAGGTCGCCCGTGGAGATGTGCGGGATCGACAGGTTCTTGGCGAGGAACGCAGCCTGCGTTCCCTTACCGGCGCCCGGCGGCCCGACGAGGACGATACGCATCAGCGGAGGAACCCTTCGTAATTGCGCTGCTGGAGCTGGCTCTCGATCTGCTTCACCGTCTCCAGACCGACACCCACGATGATGAGGATGCTGGTACCGCCGAACGGGAAGTTCTGGCTTGCCCCGAAGCCAACCAACGCCATCGTCGGAACAAGAGCGATCAGACCCAAGTACAGCGAACCCGGCCAGGTGATCCGGTTGAGCACGTAGGAGAGGTACTCAGCGGTCGGTCGGCCAGCCCGGATGCCCGGGATGAAGCCACCATACTTCTTCATGTTGTCGGCGACTTCTTCGGGGTTGAAGGAGATGGCCACGTAGAAGAAGGCGAAGAACACGATGAGCAAGAAGTAGGAGACGATGTAGATCGGGTGGTCACCCTTGGTGAGGTTCTGCTCGATCCACGTCTTCCAGCTGGAGTTGCCGCCGGAGAACTGCGCCACCAGCGCCGGGATGTACAGCAGCGACGACGCGAAGATGACCGGGATGACACCCGCCTGGTTGACCTTCAGCGGGATGTAGGTCGACGTGCCGCCGTAGGAACGGCGGCCGATCATCCGCTTCGCGTACTGCACCGGGATGCGGCGCTGGGCCTGCTCGACGAAGACGACCAGGCCGACCATGACCAGGCCGATCAGGATCACCGTGCCGAACTCGATCCAGCCGTCGGCCAGCTTGCCCTGCTTCTTGATCGACCACAGCGCGGACGGGAAGGTCGCGGCGATCGAGATGAACATCAGGATCGACATGCCGTTGCCGATGCCGCGGTCGGTGATCAGCTCGCCGAGCCACATCACGACACAGGTGCCGGCGGTCATGCAGATCACCATCGTGATGGTGGTGAAGATCGCCTGGTCCGGGACGATGCTCGTGGCGACGGTGCAGCCGGAGAAGAGCGCACCGCTGCGCGCGGTGGCCACCAGACCCGTGCCCTGGAGGATGGCGAGCGCCAGCGTCAGGTACCGGGTGTACTGGGTGATCTTCGCCGTGCCGGCCTGACCCTCCTTCTTGAGGGCCTCCAGACGCGGGATCACGACGGTCAGCAGCTGAAGAATGATGCTGGCCGTGATGTACGGCATGATGCCGAGCGCGAAGACCGTGATCTGCAGCAGCGCGCCACCGCTGAACATGTTGACCAGGCCGAACAGACCCTGGTTGCCCGACGCCTCCGTGACGCACGTCTGGACGGCTTTGTAGTTGACGCCGGGGATCGGAACGTGGGTACCGACCCGGTAGACCACGATGATGCCCAGCGTGAAGAGCAGCTTCTTGCGCAGGTCGGGCGTCCTGAACGCCCGGGCGAACGCGGTGAGCACGGTGCCTCCTGCGACCCCCGCGCAAGTGCGTCAAGGGTGACGGTCTTGAGGTTCGACGAATGAGGAAAACAACAGTGCAGGCCACCTTACCGGCGACACTGCCCCCCTAGGAACGACCAACCGGGGATACCCCATTGTGAGGTATCCCCGGTCGGGTCGTTCTAGGTCATAGAGGCGCCTGAAGGACTCAGACGAGCTCGGTGACCGTGCCGCCGGCGGCGGTGATCTTCTCCTTGGCGGAACCGGAGACGGCGTCGACCGTCACCTGGAGCGCCACGGTGATCTCGCCCTGGCCGAGGACCTTGACGAGGCTGTTCTTGCGAACGGCACCCTTCGCCACCAGACCCTCGACCGTGACCTCGCCACCCTCGGGGTAGAGCGCGGCCAGCTTGTCGAGGTTCACGACCTGGAACTCGACCTTGAAGGGGTTCTTGAAGCCCTTCAGCTTCGGGAGGCGCATGTGGAGGGGCATCTGGCCACCCTCGAAGCGCTCCGGAACCTGGTAACGGGCCTTCGTACCCTTGGTACCACGACCGGCCGTCTTACCCTTCGACGCCTCACCACGACCGACACGGGTCTTGGCGGTCTTGGCGCCCGGGGCGGGACGAAGGTTGTGGATCTTGAGCGGGTTCTGCTCACCCATGATCAGTCGACCTCCTCGACCGTCACGAGGTGGCGGACGGTGTGCACCATGCCGCGGAACTCGGGGCGGTCCTCCTTGACGACCTGCGTGTTGATGCCCTTGAGACCAAGGGAACGCAGGGTGTCACGGTGGTTCTGCTTGCTGCCGATGTAGGACTTGACCTGCGTAATCTTGAGCTGCGCCATGATTACGCACCCGCCCCGGCACGCGCACGGAGAAGAGCCGCGGGAGCGACGTCCTCGAGGGGCAGACCACGGCGGGCCGCGATCTCCTCGGGACGCTGCAGACCCTTCAGGGCCTCCACGGTCGCGTGCACGATGTTGATCGCGTTGTCGGAGCCGAGCGACTTCGACAGCACGTCGTGGATACCGGCGCACTCGAGCACGGCACGCACCGGGCCACCGGCGATGACGCCGGTACCGGGGGACGCGGGCTTGAGCAGGACGACGCCGGCAGCCTTCTCACCCTGGATGGGGTGCGGGATGGTGCCCTGGATACGGGGGACCTTGAAGAAGTGCTTCTTGGCCTCCTCAACACCCTTGGCGATGGCGGCCGGCACCTCCTTGGCCTTGCCGTAACCGACACCGACGGTGCCGTCACCATCGCCCACCACGACCAGCGCGGTGAAGCTGAAGCGACGACCACCCTTCACAACCTTGGCGACGCGGTTGATCGCGACAACGCGCTCAACGTACGCGGTCTTCTCGGCGGCAGCAGCGCCGCCGTCACGGCCCTTCCGGTCCCGCCGCTCGCCGCCACCGGCACCGCCACCGCGGCGCTGGGGTCCAGCCATTGGAATTACCTCTCTCTGTTTCCGCTAGCTACGGCAGGCTCAGAACTTGAGCCCGGCTTCGCGGGCGGCGTCCGCCAGAGCGGCAATGCGCCCGGCGTACTGGTTGCCACCACGGTCGAACACGACAGCCTCGACGCCCGCGGCCTTGGCACGCTCGGCGACAAGCGCGCCGACCTGCTTGGCCTGGGCCGACTTGTCACCCTCGCCACCGCGGATCGTGGTGTCCAGGGTGGACGCCGACGCAAGGGTGTGCCCCTTGAGGTCGTCGATCACCTGGGCCACGATGTGGCGGTTGGAGCGGGTAACGACCAGGCGGGGACGCTCCGCAGTACCGGAAAGGTTCTTACGAATCCGGATGTGACGGCGCTTGATCGCGGCGCGCTTGTAGGCGTCGCCCTTGAGGATCTTCTGCCCGTATGCCATGGCTTACTTACCCGCCTTTCCGACCTTGCGGCGGATGACTTCGCCCTCGTACTTGACGCCCTTGGCCTTGTACGGGTCAGGCTTGCGCAGCTTGCGGATGTTGGCCGCAACCTCGCCGACCTTCTGCTTGTCGATGCCCTCGACCGAGAACCGGGTGGGGGCCTCCACCTTGAAGGTGATGCCCTCGGGGGCCTCGACGGTGATCGGGTGGCTGTAGCCGAGCGCGAACTCGAGGTTCGAACCCTTGGCGGTCACGCGGTAACCGACACCACTGATCTCGAGCTTCTTCACGTAACCCTGGGTCACGCCGGTGATCATGTTCGCCACCAGCGTGCGGGACAGGCCGTGCAGGGCCTTGTTCTGACGCTCGTCGTTCGGGCGGGTGACGTTCAGAACGCCTTCCTCACCCTTGACGATCTCGATCGGCGCCACGACGGTGTGGGTCAGCTCGCCCTTGGGGCCCTTGACCTTGACCGTACGGCCGTCGATGGTGACGTCCACGCCGGCGGGAACCGTGATGGGGAGCTTGCCAATACGCGACATAGCTGTTTCCTCCGTTCCCTTCCGCTACCAGACGTAGGCGAGGACTTCCCCACCCACGCCCTTCTTGCCGGCCTGCTTGTCGGTGAGGAGCCCGTGCGACGTGGAGATGATCGCCACGCCGAGGCCGCCCAGCACCTTCGGCAGGTTGGTGGACTTCGCGTACACCCGGAGACCGGGCTTGGAGATCCGCTTGATGCCCGCGATGGAGCGCTCACGGTTCGGGCCGAACTTCAGCTCGAGAACGAGGTTCTTGCCGACCTCGGCGTCCTCGACCTTCCAGCCCGTGATGAAGCCCTCCTGCTGGAGGATCTCCGCGATGTGCGACTTGATCTTCGATGCCGGCATCGTCACGGAGTCGTGGTATGCCGAGTTCGCGTTTCGCAGACGCGTAAGCATGTCTGCGATCGGATCAGTCATGGTCATGAATTGGCCTTCGGCCTCTCTCGCCGGGGTTTCCTGGTGCGCCATCCCTCTCCCCGATCCGAGACGGGACGGGTGCGGCGCGGTGGACCTACGGCGTAGTAAGTCGTACGGGCGCAGCAGGCGCCCAACCCCACAAGCCTACGGCATGCGGAGAAGGGCCCCTGCCCACCCAGATGCTTACCGAGAGACTCCGGAATCCCTGAAAGTGGGGATTACCAGGAGCTCTTGGTCACGCCCGGCAGCTCGCCACGGTGAGCCATCTCACGAAGGCAGACGCGGCACAGGCCGAACTTGCGGTACACGGAGTGCGGGCGGCCGCAGCGCTGGCAGCGCGTGTAGCCACGCACACCGAACTTGGGCTTACGAGCAGCCTTGGCAATCAGAGCCTTCTTCGCCATCTCGCTCACGCCTCCTTGAACGGGAAGCCGAGGTGACGAAGGAGCGCGCGGCCCTCAGCGTCGTTGGTCGCCGTGGTGACCACGGTGATGTCCATGCCCCGGGTACGGTCGATCTTGTCCTGGTCGATCTCGTGGAACATGACCTGCTCCGTGAGACCGAAGGTGTAGTTGCCACGGCCGTCGAACTGCTTGGGGGACAGGCCGCGGAAGTCGCGGATGCGCGGGAGCGCGAGCGACAGGGTGCGGTCCAGGAACTCCCACATGCGGTCGCCACGGAGCGTGACGTGGGCACCGATCGGCTGGCCCTCACGCAGCTTGAACTGCGCGATGGACTTGCGAGCCTTGGTGACCTGCGGCTTCTGACCGGTGATGGTGGTCAGGTCGCGGATCGCGCCCTCGATCAGCTTCGAGTCACGGGCGGCGTCGCCGACACCCATGTTGACCACGATCTTGACGAGGCCGGGGATCTGCATGACGTTCTCGTACTTGAACTCGTCACGCATCTTGCCCGCGATCTCCTCGCGGTACTTCGTCTTCAGACGCGGAGTGGTGGTGGTAGCCATCAGATGTCCTCACCCGTCCGCTTGGCAACGCGGATCTTGTTGCCCTCTTCGTCGAAGCGGTAACCGACACGCGTGACGACCTTCTGACCGTCCTTCTCCACGACCAGCTGGACGTTGGAGACGTGGATCGGGGCCTCGGTGGTCACGATGCCGCCGGCCTGCGAACCGCGAGCGGTCGGACCGGCCTTGGTGTGCTTCTTGACCCGGTTGACACCCTCGACCAGGACGCGCTCGTCGCTCGGGTAAGCGGCAATGACCTTGCCCTGCTTGCCCTTGTCCTTACCGGTGATGACCTGAACCAGGTCGCCCTTCTTGATCTTCATGCTTACAGCACCTCCGGCGCGAGCGAGATGATCTTCATGAACTTCTTCTCGCGCAGCTCTCGGCCGACCGGGCCGAAGATGCGGGTGCCGCGAGGGTCGCCGTCGTTCTTCAGAATGACGGCGGCGTTCTCGTCGAAGCGGATGTACGAGCCGTCCGGACGGCGGCGCTCCTTGACGGTGCGAACGATGACCGCCTTGACGACGTCACCCTTCTTCACGTTGCCGCCGGGGATCGCGTCCTTGACGGTGGCGACGATGACGTCACCGATGCCCGCGTAGCGGCGACCGGAGCCACCGAGCACACGGATGCAAAGGATCTCCTTCGCACCAGTGTTGTCGGCGACGCGCAGTCGCGACTCCTGCTGGATCACGTCTATCTCCTGTGTGTCTGCCGGTTCCCCGGGAGCCGCTCAGCGAAGCGGCTCCCGGAGCCTGGCGGAACTGTCCTGCGAGGGATGCCCCGCAGGAACCCTGCTTAAGAACTCCCTTGCGGGAGTTGCTTACTTGGCCTTCTCGAGGATCTCGACGACGCGCCACCGCTTGCTGGCGGAAAGCGGCCGGGTCTCCATCAGGAGGACGCGGTCGCCGACGCCGGCGGCGTTCTGCTCGTCGTGCGCCTTGAGCTTGTTCGTACGGCGGATGACCTTGCCGTACAGCGCGTGCTTGACGCGGTCCTCGACGGCGACGACGACGGTCTTGTCCATCTTGTCGCTGACGACGAGACCCTCACGGGTCTTGCGGAACCCGCGCGCCTCTGCAGTCTCAGTCACGTTCTTCTCGCTCATCAGGCGTTCTCCACCGTTTCGATGCCCAGCTCACGCTCGCGCATCAGGGTGTAGATCCGCGCGATGTCCTTGCGGACCGCCTTGAGACGGCCGTGGTTCTCGAGCTGTCCGGTCGCCGCCTGGAAACGGAGATTGAACAGCTCTTCCTTGGCCTCGCGGAGCTTACCCAGAAGCTCCTCGTTGCCCAGCTCGCGCAGCTCGGACGCCTTGGTACCGGCCGACATCACGCTTCACCTGCCTCGCGCTTGACGATCCGGCACTTCATCGGCAGCTTGTGGGCTGCGCGAGTGAGGGCCTCACGGGCGATCTTCTCGTTGGGGTAGGACAGCTCGAACATGACCCGGCCCGGGTGCACGTTCGCGATCCACCACTCCGGAGAACCCTTACCGGAACCCATGCGGGTCTCGGCAGGCTTCTTCGTCAGCGGGCGGTCCGGGTAGATGTTGATCCAGACCTTGCCGCCACGCTTGATGTGGCGGGTCATCGCGATACGGGCCGCCTCGATCTGGCGGTTGGTCACGTACGCCGGCGTGAGGGCCTGAATGCCGTACTCGCCGAACGCGACCGTCGTACCGCCCTTGGCCTGACCGCGGCGCTTCGGGTGGTGCTGCTTGCGGTGCTTGACCCTACGGGGGATCAGCATGTCGGTCAGGCCTCCGTTCCGGTGCTCTCAGCCGGAGCGGCGGCGGGAGCCTCGGCCTTGGGGGCCTCGGCGCCGGCAGCCTGCTGCGGCTTGCGACCGCGCCGCTCGCCACCACGGCCACCACGGGCCGGGCGGTCGGCACCACCGCGGGCCGGGCGGTTACCCGCACGGGCCGCAGCGTTCTCGGCGCGGACCTCGGCGATGTTCTTGACATCGCCCTTGTAGATCCAGACCTTCACGCCGATGCGGCCGAAGGTCGTCTTGGCCTCGAAGAAGCCGTAGTCCACGTTCGCGCGGAGCGTGTGCAGGGGCACGCGGCCCTCGCGGTAGAACTCCGAGCGGGACATCTCGGCGCCGCCGAGGCGGCCACCGCACTGGATCTTGATGCCCTTGGCGCCGGCCTTCATGGCGGACTGCATGCTCTTGCGCATGGCCCGACGGAAGGAGACGCGGGAGGAGAGCTGCTCGGCGACGGCCTGGGCCACGAGCTGAGCGTCCGTCTCGGGGTTCTTGACCTCGAGGATGTTCAGCTGGACCTGCTTGCCCGTGAGCTTCTCGAGGTCGCCGCGGATGCGGTCGGCCTCGGCGCCACGGCGGCCGATGACGATGCCCGGACGAGCGGTGTGGATGTCCACCCGCACGCGGTCACGGGTGCGCTCGATCTCAACCTTCGAGATGCCGGCGCGCTCCATGCCGGACGTCATCATCCGACGGATGGCGACGTCTTCCTTGACGTAGTCCTTGTACAGCTTGTCGGCGTACCAACGCGACTTGAAGTCGGTCGTGACACCGAGCCGGAACCCATGCGGGTTAACCTTCTGGCCCATTACCGGGTTCCTTCCTTGCTGCTGACGACCACGGTGATGTGGCTGGTCCGCTTGCGGATCCGGTAGGCACGGCCCTGGGCGCGCGGCCGGAACCGCTTCAGGGTCGGGCCCTCGTCGACGTACGCCTCGGAGATGTAGAGGCTGTCGGCGTCGGTGTGGTCGTAGTTGTGCGCGGCGTTGGCGATGGCGCTGTCGAGCACCTTGCCGACCGGCACGGAGGCTGCCTGCGGAGCGAATCGCAGAACAGCCTGAGCCTCCGTGGCATCCATGCCACGGATAAGGTCCACCACGCGGCGGGCCTTCATGGGCGTAACGCGGATGTACCGCGCCTGGGCCCTGGCTTCCATGGTTGTCCCTCTCAGTTACTTACGTGTCTGAATGCGATCCGCTGTTAGCGGCGCTTCGACTTCCGGTCGTCCTTGACGTGGCCCCGGAAGGTGCGGGTCGGCGAGAACTCGCCGAGCTTGTGGCCGACCATCGACTCGGTGACGAACACCGGGATGTGGGTCTTGCCGTTGTGCACCGCGAGGGTGTGACCCAGCATGGCCGGGACGATCATCGAGCGGCGGGACCAGGTCTTGATGACGTTCTTGGTGCCGGCTTCGTTCTGGGCGTCCACCTTCTTGATGAGGTGGTCGTCGACGAAGGGCCCCTTCTTCAAGCTACGAGGCATCTCAACCCGTCCTTAGCGCTTCTTGTTCGTCTTGCGGCGGCGGACGATGTACTTGTTCGACGCCTTCTTGGGCGAACGAGTACGGCCTTCCTTCTTGCCCCACGGGGACACAGGGTGGCGACCACCGGAGGTCCGGCCCTCACCACCACCGTGCGGGTGGTCGACCGGGTTCATCACGACACCACGGACGGTCGGGCGAACGCCCAGCCACCGCTTGCGGCCGGCCTTGCCCCAGTTGATGTTCGACTGCTCGGCGTTGCCGACCTCACCGACGGTGGCGCGGCAGCGCGCGTCCACCATGCGGATCTCGCCGGACGGCATACGGAGGGTCGCCATGGCGCCCTCACGGGCGAGCAGCTGCACCGAGGCACCCGCGGAACGGGCGAACTTGGCGCCGCCACCGGGACGGAGCTCGATCGCGTGGACCGTGGTACCGACCGGGATGTTGCGGAGGGCCAGGTTGTTGCCCGGCTTGATGTCGGCCCCGGGACCGTTCTCCACCCGGTCGCCCTGCTGCAGGTTGCGCGGGGCGAGGATGTAGCGCTTCTCGCCGTCCGCGTAGTGCAGCAGCGCGATGCGCGCGGTGCGGTTGGGGTCGTACTCGATGTGCGCGACCTTCGCCGGCACGCCGTCCTTGTCGTGACGACGGAAGTCGATCACTCGGTAGGCGCGCTTGTGTCCGCCACCCTGGTGGCGAACGGTCACACGACCGGCGTTGTTACGGCCGCCCTTGCTGTGCAGCGGGCGGACCAGCGACTTCTCCGGCGTGGACCGCGTGACCTCGACGAAGTCGGCGACGCTGGCGCCACGACGGCCCGGCGTAGTCGGCTTGTACTTGCGGATTCCCATTTCTCAGTCCTCGTCCGATATCGGACGATCCGACCCGCTTACGCGGTCGGACCGCCGAAGATGTCGATACGGTCGCCCTCGGCGAGGGTCACGATCGCGCGCTTGGTGGCGGCACGCTGGCCGAAGCCCGTGCGGGTCCGCTTGCGCTTGCCCTGGCGGTTGATCGTGTTGACCCCGGTGACCTTGACGTCGAAGACCGCCTGGACGGCCTGCTTGATCTGGGTCTTGTTGGCGTTCGGGTCGACGATGAACGTGTACTTGTTCTCGTCGAGGAGCGCGTAGCTCTTCTCCGAGACGACCGGCTTGAGCAGCACGTCACGGGGGTCCGTGTACGACTTGCTCAGCGGGGTCTCGACAGTGTTCTTGCCTTCGGCCTCGTGGCGCTTCGCCTTGGCGACGCGCGCGGCCTTGGCGGCCTTGGCCGCCTTCGAGGCGATGCTCGGGTGACGGGTAGCCATCAGACCTCGGTCCCTTCGGTGTCGTTGGCCTTCGGGCCGGCGACGAAGGACTCGAGAGCGGCCTGGGTGAAGACCACGTCGTCCGAGACGATCACGTCGTACGTGTTCAGCTGGCCCGGCTCCAGGATGTGGACCTGGGGCAGGTTGCGGGCGGACAGCCACGCGGCCTCGTCGGCGCGCTCGACGACCAGGAGCAGGTTCTTGCGCTCCGAGATCTTGCCGAACAGGCTCTTGGCGGCCTTCGTGGACGGGGTCTCACCCGCGATCACGCCGGAGACGACGTGAATGCGGTTGGCGCGGGCCCGGTCGGTGAGGGCGTGACGCAGGGCGGCAGCCTTCATCTTCTTCGGGGTCCGCTGCGAGTAGTCACGCGGCTGCGGGCCGTGGACGACGCCACCGCCGGCGAACTGCGGAGCGCGGGTCGAGCCCTGACGGGCGCGACCGGTGCCCTTCTGGCGGTAAGGCTTCTTGCCACCACCACGGACCTCGCCACGGGTCTTCGTCTTGTGCGTGCCCTGGCGGGCAGCCGCGTTCTGCGCGACGACGACCTGGTGGATCAGCGGAATGCTGATCTTCTCCACGCCGAAGATCTCCGCGGGGAGCTCGACGGTTCCGGTCTTCTCGCCGGCAGGCGAAAGGATGTCAACAGTGCTCATCGGTACCTCAGGCCCCCTTGGCCGCGGTGCGGACCAGGACGAGGCCGCCGTTCGGACCGGGGACAGCGCCCTTGATGAGCAGCAGACCCTTCTCCGCGTCAACGGCGTGGACGGTCAGGTTCTGGGTGGTGACCCGCTCGTTGCCCATGCGACCCGCCATGCGGAGGCCCTTGAACACGCGGCCCGGGGTGGCGCAGCCACCGATGGAACCGGGCGAGCGGTGCTTGCGCTGGGTGCCGTGTCCGGCGCCGAGGCCCTTGAAGTTGTGACGCTTCATGACACCGGCGAAGCCCTTGCCCTTGCTCTTGCCGGTCACGTCGACCTTCACGCCGGCCTCGAACACCTCAGCGGTGATCTCCTGGCCCAGCGTGTACTCGGAGGCGTCCGCGGTGCGGATCTCGACGAGGTGGCGACGGGGGGTGACGTCGGCCTTGGCGAAGTGGCCCTTGAGGGGCTTGTTCACCTTGCGCGGGTCGATCTCGCCGAAGGCGATCTGGACCGACTCGTAGCCGTCGACATCGTTCGTACGGACCTGGGTGACGACGTTGGGGCCGGCCTTGACGACGGTGACCGGAACAACACGGTTGTTCTCGTCCCACACCTGCGTCATGCCGAGCTTCTCGCCCAGGATGCCCTTGATCTGCTTCGTCATCTTCAGATCACCGGCCCTCAGAGCTTGATCTCGATGTCGACACCGGCCGGGAGGTCGAGTCGCATCAGAGAGTCAACGGTCTTGGGGGTCGGGTCGAGGATGTCGATCAGACGCTTGTGCGTGCGCATCTCGAAGTGCTCGCGCGAGTCCTTGTACTTGTGCGGCGACTTGATGACGCAGTACACGTTCTTCTCAGTGGGCAGCGGCACCGGGCCCGCGACCGACGCACCAGTGCGGGTCACCGTCTCGACGATCTTCTTCGCCGAGGAGTCGATGACCTCGTGGTCGTAGGCCTTGAGCCGGATGCGGATCTTCTGTCCCGCCATGGCTACTCAGTAGTCCTGTCTCTGTAACGCTCTGGAACCCGGTGTTCCATACCTTCTTCTCCGACCCACGCGGTCGGGCGTGTCGCGCTCCCGCTGACACGGATGTCCCTTGTCCGAACATCCACATCCCTGCGGGGACTGCACACGGCCCTACCGGAACCGCAGACCGGGGGCGAAAAACCCACCGGGTGCCTGGCCGGTGCCGCACCTACACTTCCCGAAAGATTCCCGTACGTCCGCCCCAGCGCTGCCGTGAGGCAGTTAGGGCGACGAGTACTGTGGGACTCGCTTTCGGTCCTCCCGGCGGGAGGCGCGCAGCATCAACACTCGACCGAGCAACTCGGACAGTCTGCCATATGGGGCGGGGGTCCCGCCAATCGAGCCGGAGAGAATACCCCGGGAGTGACGTAGGTCAAACACGGGGTGGCGGGGGCCGGGGTGTGGAGCTTCGGTGAACACCCCCGGGCAGGAACAGACCTTCCCGGCGACCGGGTGGAGACGAAGAGCGCCGGTGTGCCACGGTGCCGGTATGACGGAACCGGGGGGCGGCGCTCAGGCGCCGCGGCGACGCTCGAAGCTGGCCGACTACGCGGCGATGACGGCACCCGCCGATGACGCGCCGCACGCACCGCTCGGCGACCCGCGGCCGCTCGCGACCCCTCCCTCCTCACCGACCACTCCCGCCTCCCCGGCCGAGACCGACGCGCGTCGGCGCCGGTTCGCCGGGGCGCTGGAGGCCTTCCGGGAGACCGCCGTGCTCGTGCCCGTCCGGGACAACGGCTGGCTGACGGCCGACTTCGGCGGAGTCCGCTGGATTCTCGCCTTCTCGGACGAGGCGGCCCTCGCGCGCTACGCCCTGGCCAGGGGCGAGGGCCGCGAGGAGTGGGCGTATCAGACGGTGCTCGGGGCCCGACTTCTCGATGTCGCGGTCCCGGAGGCCGGGTTGCCGTGCGGAGTGGCGCTGGACGCGGCCGACGGAGCGGAGCGGGCGCTGCTGCTCCCGCCCGTCACCGGAATCGTTCCCGACGCCTGCGCGGTGAACAGGTGAGCCACGCCCGCGCGTTGGACAAGACGGGCGTGATGGATGTCGACGAAGCGGTCGTGACCGGCCGGGAGGGGCAGTGGTGAACGGGGGCATGGGAGGACAGCCGGACGGCAAGGACCTCGCCACCGGAGGGCTCGACGAGATAGCGCAAGGGCTGACGCTGGCCTTGGGCGAACTCGGGGACCTCGGGATGGTGGGCACCGCGGGCACCGGCCGGGGCTTCGGGGAGCTCGAACTGTCCGGCCTCGAACTCGGCGAGGAGACGCTCACGGCGACGTTCCAGTCCTTCTGCGAGCGGTGGGAGTGGGGCGTACGGTCGCTGATCAACGAGGGCAACACCCTGGCCGTGAAGACCGGCATGTCGGCCGGCACGTACTACGAGACGGACCAGTACGTCGAGGGCACGCTCAAGATCGGGCTGAACTCGCTCGTCGGGAATCCGCACGCCTCGGAGGACGCGGTCGCCCAGCAGGGCTGGGGCGACATAGCCACCCAGTCCGCGCACGCGGACTACAGCAAGGAGTCGTTCGACCAGGCGTACGCCAACAGCCTCCAGGGCTGGAAGGACGCCGGCCGGGACGTGATGACCTCGCACACTGTCGGGCCCCTGGGGCTCGACCCGGAGAACCTGCACAGCGCCCTGGGCGTGTCGGACAGCGAGTACGACGACTTCCTCGACGACACCTTCGGCCCCTCCCCCGAGGAGCGGGCCCGGACGCAGCAGAACGGTGCCGCGGGCTGATGGGGATTCTCGGGGACCTCGGCAACAGCCTGGAGGACGGCGCCAACTGGGCGCTGGACAAGGGCGGCAAGCTCGTCGACGACGGCAAGAAGGCGGTCGGCGAGGGCATCGACTACGGCGCCCACAAGCTCGGCGACGGCTTGGACCGCGTCGGTCTGCACGGCGCGGCCGACACGGTGGACGACTGGGGCGACGAACTCGCCTCGGACCTCGGCGCGACACCCGGCGAACAGCAGCTCGGCGAGAGCGACGATCCCAAGGACCTCGTCCACGGCAACCACGACAGGATCGTGGGGACCGCGAAGCACCTGACGGCGTTCTTCACCGCCTTCGAGAAGGTCAGCACCGGCTTGAAGCGGGTGGACTCCACCGGCTGGAAGGGCGAGGGCGGCGACGCCTTCCGCAAGAAGCTGGGCGTGCACCCGGCGAAGTGGCTGCACGCGGCCGACGCCTGCGAGACCGCCGCGGGCGCGCTGCAGAGCTACGCGACGACCGTGAAGTGGGCGCAGGCGCAGGCGCAGGACGCCATCGACCTGTATGCCAAGGGCAAGAGCTCGTCCGAGAAGGCGGTCGAGGCGTACAACAAGCGCATCGACGCCTACAACGCGAAGATCAAGGCGAACGAGGACCCCGGGCCCGAGCCCGAGCCGTTTCACGACCCGGGCAAGGCCGGCATCGCGGCGGCGCGGCAGAAGCTCGCGGAGGCGCGCAAGCAGCGCAACTCCGCCGCGACGGCCGCCAACGCGCGGATCAAGGGGGCCCTGTCGCACGCCCCGGCCGAGCCGCCGCCGCTGGACCGACTCGGCAACGACCTCGTGGACGGATTCCAGGCAGCCAACACGGAGTTGACCCACTTCACCGGCGGGATCATCAAGGGCACGGCCGGCCTGGTCAACTTCGTACGCGGGCTCGACCCGATGGACCCGTACAACCTGACCCACCCCGCCGAGTACCTCCAGGGCGTCTCCACGACGCTCTCCGGCCTGGTCTCGACCGCGGCGCACCCCGAGCGGACGCTCAAGGCCGTCGTGGACGGCTTCGAGAAGGACCCGTCCGAGTTCGCCGGCCGACTGGTCCCGCAACTCCTCGGCACCGACGGCGCGGGCCTCGCGGCCGGGGGGCTGCGCATGGCGGCCGAGGAGGGCGCGGAACTCACGGCCGTGAACGTGGCCAAGGAGAGCGCGGAATACGGCGGCCAGGCGGCCGGGGCGAGCAAGTGGGGGGATCTGGCGAGCTCTACGGAGCATGTGTCGGAGAAGGCGATCCATTACGACTCGGTCGACCCGAAGACGGCGCAAGAATTCCTCGACGATCAATACCCCTGGCTGAAGGACGTCAACAACCGCTGGGAAGACGGCTATACCGAGAACTGTGCGTATACGACGGTCTCCGTGAACCATCGACTGGACGGCATCGAGGTCAGCGCGGCGCGCCGGGAAGGCCCTGGTCAGCTTCCCCTCGAACCCCTCGGAGTCAAGGATCCGGCGACCGCCTGGCACAAGGTGGACAGCTACGATGACATCATCCGCGACCTCAAAGCCCGTGGCGAGGGCGCGAGAAGCGCGGTATTTGTCGGACGAACAGGCTCGGGTCACTTCTTCAACGCGGTGAACACCGAGCACGGGGTCGTCTTCCTCGATGGTCAGAGCGGAACCCTCGGCACGTTGGAGAAGGACGCAAAGGAAATAATGCACGTGCCCTATGGCAAGGGAGCACCGTAGATGATCAGTCGGCTGGATGCGGTGGAATCCGCCACTACGCTTCTCCGGAGGGTGTATCCCGAAAAGGCGGACTCCATCGTTCTGTTTCCGGAGAAGAGCGTCGACCATCCATATGGCTGGCTGATCTCCTTCGACTTCGCGCAGCACATCGAGACAGGCGACTGGCTCCAGTCCCCCGTCACCACCGTCGTGGTCGTCCCGCACGACGGCGGGAAGGCCCACTTCCCGCCGAGCATCATTCCCGTTGCCGATTACATGAATCGACGCGCGTCCGGTGAATGGCCGCCGAAGGAGTTTCCGCGATGAGCGCCGTCCGCCAAGCGACTACGTGGCTGAACGACACCTATGGCGGCCTCGTCGAACTCGCGTCCCCTCGGCCGGTGCACGAGACGGCTGCGGCCTGGTTGTACGCCTGTCGCACCCTGACGCAGCCGGGATATCCCGCCACGCCGATGCTCGCGGGCTCGTTGGTGGTGCCGAAGGACGGCAGCTGTCCCTTCCATCCGGCGCCCAGCATGCCGCTCGGCGACCTGGAGCCGGCGCCGCCCGGTGAAGCGGCCAACCGCGCCGAAGGCCAGGCCCGGCGGATCAACGCGCGCGGCTGTGTCGTCGCCATGCACTGCGCGATCAACGGCACCCCGTCCGTACCGCTGCCCTGGCGCCCCTCCGACGAGGCCCCCGGCTGGTGGGACCGGCTCGGACGTCGGTACTTCCCGGAGTTCCAGCCGGTTCCCGTCGGGGACTGGGACGACCTGGTGAAGGCCGTCGCGGCGACCGGCCCCGACACCCGCGGTGTCATCTGGGTCCGTCGCGAGATCGGCGGTCACGAGGCCAGCGGCAACCTTCTCTACGCGCACAACAACAAGGGCCAGGTCGTCTTCCTCGACGGCCTCACGTCCTCGCTCGCCCGCCTGGACGTGCCGCCCCTGCTGCGCGAACTGGTCCTGCTGCGGGCGGTGCCGGGCGCGTCCTCCTCTCCGCGCGCCCCCTGGCAGCAGGCCGCCCCCGACTTCGCCTCCGCCGTCGCGAAGGCCCGGCACTGGCTCGACGACGCCTACAAGGGGCAGGTCGACCTGGACCGGCCCACCGCGCAGGACGAGACGCTGCGCGCCTGGGTCTTCTCCTGCAACAGCAGGCGTTTCCTCGGCGACGGGAACTGGCAGCACGCCATGCTGGACGCCACGGTGGTCGTACCGAAGGACGACAGCGCGCCCTTCGGTCTGCCGAACACCGCGCCCTGGGCCTGGCTGGCCCGCTGGGACGCCGGCGAGACCCCCGGCACGGCGGACCTGCCGCGGCCTCCGGCTCCGGGGCACGCGTCCTGGTTCGAACCCACGCTCGCGCAGCTCGGCCAGGTGCTGTCCACCTCCGAGCACCCGGACTGGCAGACGGCGATGAACGCGCTGGCGGCGCTGCCGGTCGGTGCCCGGAGCCTGGTCTGGATCCGCCGCACGGACGGGCGTGGGCGGGAGGCGGTGGGCCTGCTGCTCAACGCGGTACGCCGGGAGGAGGGAGTCCTGGTCATCGACGGCTCCTCCGACGCCCCGTTCACCTTCGACCCGACCGGCGTCCACCGCCTCCACGTCATCCGCTACCGCTGACCCGCATCCCGGCACCCGAGCGTCTTGAGGGTGGCGGGGAAGTAGGCGCGCATGAAGCGTTCGATGTCGTGCCGGTACGAACGGGTACCTGGGGGGACTTGGGGGAGCTGGAGGGTGAGGGTGAAGTAGTTGCCACCTTTGGTCTTGCAGGGGGCTGTAGAAATTGCCCCGTTGTCACCCACAGCCGTCTCGTAGTCAGCATCAAGCAGCGTGGGCGATTCGAGAAGAGAAACGGAATTGACCGATCTCGCAATGTGCAGGGGGCTCACCTGGTCCGAGTGCCAGGCGAATCTCATCATGAGCTGCGCTTCGTCATCCACGAGGACCTCGCAGTACGCCGAAGGCTGAGGATTCTGACGACTCACGCGGTTCCGCTCGACGACCGTTCCCACTCGGAGGAGCGGCTTGGCCAAGCTTCGACTCACAGCAGTTCCACACAGCGAACGAGGCGAGGACTCGTGGCTGGGCCGGCTGATGTACGAGGCAGCAAGGCCAAGACATACGAGCAGCGTCGCTGTGAGCACGGTCTTCGCGATGCGGCTCATTTACCGACGCCCCCGGAAACACCCCGTGCGTGGTCAATTCCGGCTTCGGCGGACTTTTCCACCAGGTCCTGTCGCTCATAAGGCTGCCGACCACCTTGCTGATGCGTCTTCGCCCACTCCGCAGCGAGGGCCGTCAGCTGACCGTTTCGATCCTGATAGCTAGACACGGCTTCCTTGGAAGCACCGTCGTCCAACCGCTTCTGCTCATCCGCCAACCACCGCTCCGTCACATAGTCAAACCCCTGCTGCACCTGGCCATTGACCACCGGGATGAAGCCAATCGCTTTGTCGAACAGCGGCTTGTCCTTGAACTCGGCTGTTTGGGGGTCACCCTGGGCCTGGGTTCGGGCCTCCTCCAGGAAGCCGACCGTGCGGCCCGCGCGGACCAGCGGCTCCGGGGAGTCCGTGTGGTGACCGTGAATCGCGGAGACCATCGCCTGGTTCAACCCCCCGTTCAACGTCCCGTACGCCCCCTCGGACTTGGACACCTGCTTCGTCACCTCGAAGAGCTCGTGCTGGTTCAGCGGGGACCTGGAGATGTCCACCTCGCTCATCGCCGCGTGCACCGTCGCCCCGTGGTTGACCAGGATGTTCGCCATCGGCCGCCGCAGCGACGGCGGGAAGTCGTCGCCCGTCGCGGCGAGGTGCTCGACCGCCGAGCGCAGCACCGCCCCGTTCGCGGGGGTGTGCGCCACGTAGTGGCCCGCGCGGGACGACGGGTCGATGCCCGTGGCCGCCGCCTGGAGCGCCGCCCCGAGGCCCGCGCGGTCGTCGCGGTCCGGGCCGGCGGTGTACAGGTCGGCCTTCACGCCGTCGTGCGCGTGCAGGACGACGTTCCAGTCGCGGTCCCTGACCAGGTACTTCATGTGGTCGCCGGTGCTCAGATAGTGCGCCGCCGTCTCCGGGTGGTGGCTCATCACGCCGAGCATCCCGTCGACCGGGTCGTTGGCGAACCAGCCCCCGTCCCGGCCGGCCCAGGCCTCCTTCAGCCGCCAGATGCCCGGCTCCCGCCGCTCCGCCGCGATCATGTCGTCCGTCAGATCCGTCAGCACCCGCGGCGCGTACCCGTGGCCCTTGCGCAGCAGCGTGACCAGCGACTGGTAGCCCACCGCCTGGTCCAGACGGGCGCCCTGGGCCTGCGTGGCGAACCGCCGTACGCCCGCCCTGCGCATCCCCGCCCGCCACTTCCGGTACCACGGCGACCGCGTGTCCTTGGTCGCCGTCGCCAGCGCGTCGGCCAGGCCGCGTTCCAGTGACGCGTAGTCCCCCGCCCTGCCCGCCGCCGCGCCGGCGCCCGCGGCCGGCCCGTGCATCAGGTCGTCCAGAGTGTTCGTCAACGTGATCGTGCCGGCCGGGCCGAGGCCGTCCAGAACCGTGCGGGAGAAGCCGGTGTCGAGGTCGTTGTCCCTGAACAGGCGTTCCAGCTCGTGGAGTTGATTGACCGACAGCCGGTCCTCGTCCGCGAGGCCGCGCAGCAGATCCCGCGCGCGGCCCGCCTCGTAGCGCTCGATGTCGCCCACCGCCCGGCCGTTGAAGCCGCGCCCGCCCGCGATCACGTCCGAGTCGGCCACCACCGCCTTCAGGGCGAGCCGCACCCCGGCGTCCGCGTCGGCGACGTCCCGCACCGCCTTGTCGATACGGTCCTGCCAGTGCCGCAGGGCCTTGGAGTGGTCGGCGTCCCCGTGGACCGTCGCCCGTTCCGCCTGTTCCGCCTCCAGCAGGCCGAGCGTCACCCGCCCGCGCTCGGAGACCAGCATCCCCGCCGCCCGGGCCTCGCTCCGTGCCGCCACCACCCGGCCGCGCAACTCGGTGAACTGCGCGTGCGCGTCCCGCAGCAGCGAGGCGACG
The DNA here is from genome assembly GCF_000974985.2 of Streptomyces mangrovisoli. Taxonomy (GTDB): domain Bacteria; phylum Actinomycetota; class Actinomycetes; order Streptomycetales; family Streptomycetaceae; genus Streptomyces; species Streptomyces mangrovisoli. The sequence continues at coordinate 154,381 of NZ_LAVA02000026.1, forward strand.
GCCTTGGCCTCGGTCTGGGCGTACCCGAACTCCTTGAGCGTGATCTCGAAGCGCGCGTGCGCCGCGTCCGCGCTCAGGCCCTGCCAGGCCGGTCCCATGACGACGCCGTGCACATCCCGGCGGTAGGCCTTCTCCTGGCGGGCGAACTCCCCCGCCATGCCGTCCCAGCGCTCCGCCGCGGTGGTCAGCGCGGCCAGGTCGGCGGTCATGATCTCGTGGTACGACGGCATCGCCCGCGCCGCCGTCTCAGTACCGGTCCAGCGCCGACACCCGGCGTGCCGCCGAGGCCGCCGTCAGGTCCGCGTCGGTCAGCAGCACGTTCGCGCCGTGCAGGGACTCCCGCTCGGCGGACAGCCGGTGCAGCAGGTCGCGCACCTGGCCGGTCCAGGTCTCGTGCGCCCCGCGCAGGGCCGCGGAGGTGAGCCAGCCGTCGCCGTCCCGGGTGCCGAAGGCCCGCACCGCGGCCGCGGTCTCCTCCTCCGCCCACCGGCCCGCCCGCCCGGTGTCGGGCTCGATGTGCCGTTCCAGGGCGCGGGCCGCGGCCCGCTTCTCAGCCGGTGAGGAGGCCAGGTCCTTCGATCGGGCGCCGACTGCCACCACGTACTCCACCGTCCCGTCCCGCACCGCGCCGGATGTGCCGCACCGGGCCGACGGCCCGTCGACCCTTCAACCGGCGCACGCAGGACTTTGTCACGGTGTGTCACGGTGGGTCTGGGCTGCGCCGAGTTGACGGCGGGACAGGTGCAGGGCGAGCAGAGCGCTCGTCAGCGCCTGTGCGGCCGTATCGTCCAGCGGGGCCAGGAAGTCCCGCTCGACCCGCTCGCGGGCCTGCTCCGCGTCGGCCAGGTTGCGCTCGCCGTCCGGCGTCAGCGTGACGACGTTGCGGCGCCGGTCCCGGTCGCTGCGGTGGCGCTCGACGTAGCCCTTCTTCTCCAGCGAGTCGACGACGCCGACCATCGTCGTGCGGTCGACGCCGAGGCTCTCGGCGATCTCCAGCTGGGAGAGCTGCTGCCCGGCGGAGGCGATCAACGCCAGCACGCCCAGTTCCCGCGGGATGAGCCGGTAGGGCGCGAGCGCCTGCTCCAGCTCGGCCGCGAGCGCCACATAGGCGTGCTTCAGGAGATACCCGAGGCGACCCGCCAGGACATCCGGCGGTTGCACGTCCTTCATACGCAAAGCGTACACTGGCACCGACAATCAGCACTGCTGATGATCTCCAGTGGTGATGGATGCGGGGGCGCGCGCACGGCGCAGGGGCCAGGGGGACATGTCACGGACCGCCACGGACCGGCCCCGATCGACACGGACCAGCCCGGACCAGCCCGGAACCGTACCCGGCACCGCCCCACCCGTCCCACTCGACCAGCCAAGGAAAGCGACCATCCCGTCATGAGCGATTCACCCCCGGCCGAGGCCATACGGACGGCCCCGTCCTCCCCCGACCACCCGACCGCCGGCACCGCCGACCCGCGCCGCTGGTGGGGTCTGGTCGTCATCGCCCTGGCCCAGTTGATGGTGGTCCTCGACGCGACCATCGTGAACATCGCCCTGCCGTCCGCCCAGAAGGCGCTGGACATGTCCGACGGCAGCCGGCAGTGGGTCATCACCGCCTACACCCTCGCCTTCGGCGGCCTGCTGCTGCTCGGCGGCCGCATCGCCGACCTGGTCGGCCGCAAGCGCACGTTCATCATCGGCCTGATCGGCTTCGCCCTCGCCTCCGCGATCGGCGGCGCGGCCGAGACCCCCGGCGTGCTGTTCGCCGCCCGCGCCCTCCAGGGCGTCTTCGGCGCCGTCCTCGCGCCGTCCGCGCTGTCGCTGATGACGACGACGTTCACCGACCCGCGCGAGCGCGGCAAGGCGTTCGGCATCTACGGCGCCATCGCCGGCGCGGGCGCCGCGCTCGGCCTGCTGCTCGGCGGCGTGCTCACGTCGTACGCGAACTGGCGCTGGTGTCTGTACGTGAACGTGCCGATCGCCGCCATCGCCGTCGTCGGCGCGCTGATCCTGCTGCACGACCGCCCCGGGCACAGCGAGGCCAAGCTCGACATCCCCGGCGTGATCCTCGGCTGCGGCGGCCTGGTCGCCGTCGTCTACGGCTTCTCCGAGGCCGAGCCGCGCGGCTGGGGCGACGGCCGGGTGCTCGCGCTGCTGATCGGCGGCGTGGTCCTGCTGGCCGCGTTCGTCTTCTGGCAGACCCGGGCCAAGCACCCGCTGCTGCCGCTGCGCGTCCTCGCCGACCGGAACCGCGCGGGCTGCTTCCTCACCATGGGCCTGGCCACGATCGGCATGTTCGGCCTGTTCCTGTTCATGACGTACTACTTCCAGGGCATCCTGGGCTACTCCCCGGTCCGCAGCGGCCTGGCGTTCCTGCCGATGTCCGCGATGATCATCATCGGTTCGACGCAGATCTCCGCGCGGCTGCTGCCCACCACGCCGCCGCGGCGGCTCATGGTGCCGGGCATGCTGCTCGCCGCCGCGGGCCTCGGGGTCCTCACCCAGCTCGGCGTGGACTCGGCGTACGCCACCCACGTCCTGCCCGCCGAGCTGCTGCTCGGCCTCGGCATGGGCCTGACCTTCATGCCGGTCTTCTCCACCGCGACCCACGGGGTCCGGCCGCAGGACGCCGGCGTGACCTCCGCGATGGTCAACACCTCGCAGCAGGTGGGCGGTTCGCTCGGTACGGCGCTGCTGAACACGATCGCCACCTCGGCGACCACGACGTACGTCGGCACGCATCTGACGGACCCCTCCCGCAAGGCGCAGGTCCTGAGCGAGGGCATCGTCCACGGGTACACCCAGGCCATCTGGTGGGGCGTCGGCGCGATGCTGATCGCCGCGGTCGTCTCCGGCCTGCTGGTCGTCGCCCGTCCGAACGGTCACGGCGCCCCGGAGGGCGCGGCCGCGGCCGCCCACTGACGCCCGGCCCGCACCGCACACGGACGCGTCCCGCCCCCGAGGAATCGGGGGCGGGACGCGTCTTTTCCTTGCATGGGCCCGCGCACACGAAAGGGCCCGTACGACCGAAGTCGTACGGGCCCTTCCAGAGACCTACCTGGTCAGTCAGATCACTTGTTGATCTTGATGACCTGGCCGGCGCCCACGGTCCGGCCACCCTCACGGATGGCGAACTTCAGGCCCTCTTCCATGGCGATGGGCTGGATGAGCTCGACCGACATCTCGGTGTTGTCACCCGGCATGACCATCTCGGTGCCCTCGGGGAGGGTCACGACGCCGGTCACGTCCGTCGTACGGAAGTAGAACTGCGGGCGGTAGTTGTTGAAGAAGGGGGTGTGACGGCCACCCTCGTCCTTCGACAGGATGTACGCCTGGGCCTCGAACGAGGTGTGCGGCGTGACCGAGCCCGGCTTGATGATGACCTGGCCGCGCTCGACGTCCTCGCGCTTGATGCCGCGGAGCAGCAGACCGACGTTCTCACCGGCCTGGCCCTCGTCGAGCAGCTTGCGGAACATCTCGATGCCGGTGACCGTGGTGGTGGTCTTCTCGGTCTTGATGCCGATGATGTCGACGGTCTCGTTGACCTTGAGGACACCACGCTCGATACGACCGGTGACGACCGTGCCACGACCGGTGATCGTGAAGACGTCCTCGATCGGCATCAGGAACGGCTTGTCGACGTCGCGCTCGGGCTCCGGGATCGCGGTGTCGACGGCGCTCATGAGGTCGAGCACGGACTGCGTCCACTGGGCGTCGCCCTCGAGCGCCTTCAGCGCCGAGACGCGCACGACCGGAAGGTCGTCGCCCGGGAACTCGTACTCCGAGAGAAGCTCACGGACCTCGAGCTCGACGAGCTCCATGATCTCCTCGTCGTCCACCATGTCGGCCTTGTTCAGGGCGACCACGATGTACGGAACGCCGACCTGGCGGGCCAGGAGCACGTGCTCCTTGGTCTGCGGCATCGGGCCGTCGGTGGCGGCGACAACCAGGATCGCGCCGTCCATCTGCGCGGCACCGGTGATCATGTTCTTGATGTAGTCCGCGTGACCGGGGCAGTCGACGTGGGCGTAGTGACGGGTCTCCGTCTGGTACTCGACGTGCGCGATGGAGATGGTGATACCGCGCTGGCGCTCCTCGGGCGCCTTGTCGATGTTGTCGAACGCGGTGGCCTCGTTCAGGTCCGGGTACGCGTCGTGCAGCACCTTGGTAATGGCGGCCGTGAGGGTCGTCTTACCGTGGTCGATGTGACCGATGGTGCCGATGTTGACGTGCGGCTTAGTCCGCTCGAACTTCGCCTTCGCCACTGGGTTCCTCCTGTGGAGTGGTTCTGTACGCCTTACTTCATCGGCGCCAGGTGATCTTTGCTGTCAGGTCCCGGGCCCCGGGGCGGACCGCCACGGTTTGCGGTGGTTCGCCCCGAGAGGCTCCGGGGTCAAGCCTACGGCGTGGGAACGCGGAGCGTTACTCGCCCTTGGCCTTCGCGATGATCTCCTCGGCGACGTTCCGGGGAACCTCGGCGTAGGAGTCGAACTGCATCGAGTAGCTCGCGCGACCCGACGTCTTGCTGCGGAGGTCGCCGACGTAGCCGAACATCTCCGACAGGGGCACGAGGCCCTTGACGACGCGGGCACCGGCCCGCTCCTCCATGGCCTGGATCTGGCCACGGCGGGAGTTGATGTCGCCGATGACCTCACCCATGTAGTCCTCGGGCGTGGTGACCTCGACGGCCATCATCGGCTCGAGGAGCACGGGCGAAGCCTTGCGCGCGGCCTCCTTGAAGGCCTGCGAGCCGGCGATCTTGAAGGCGAGCTCGGAGGAGTCGACCTCGTGGTAGCCACCGTCGATCAGGATGACGCGCACGCCGGTCATCTCGTAACCGGCGAGGATGCCGAACTGCATGGCCTCCTGCGCACCGGCGTCGACCGAAGGGATGTACTCCTTCGGGATACGGCCACCGGTCACCTTGTTCACGAACTCGTACGAGGCGTCGCCGCCCTCGATGGGCTCGATGCCGATCTGCACCTTCGCGAACTGACCGGTACCACCGGTCTGCTTCTTGTGGGTGTAGTCGACGCGCTCGACGGCCTTGCGGATCGTCTCGCGGTAGGCCACCTGCGGCTTGCCGACGTTGGCCTCGACCTTGAACTCACGGCGCATACGGTCGACCAGCACCTCGAGGTGCAGCTCGCCCATGCCGCCGATGATGGTCTGGCCGGTCTCCTCGTCCGAGTGGACCTGGAAGGACGGGTCCTCCTCGGCCAGGCGCTGGATCGCGACGCCCAGCTTCTCCTGGTCACCCTTCGACTTGGGCTCGATGGCGACCTGGATGACCGGCGCCGGGAAGTCCATGGACTCCAGGATGACCGGGTTCTTCTCGTCGGACAGCGTCTCACCGGTGGTGGTCTGCTTCAGGCCCATGACGGCGACGATGTCGCCGGCGCCCACCGACTCGATCTCCTCACGCTTGTTCGCGTGCATGCGGTAGATCTTGCCGATGCGCTCCTTGCGGCCCTTGACCGAGTTGAGCACGGCGGAGCCGGACTCGAGGCGGCCGGAGTAGACGCGCACGAAGGTGAGCTTGCCGAGGTGCGGGTCGCTCATGATCTTGAACGCCAGCGCCGACAGGGGCTCCTCGTCGGACGGCTTGCGCTTGACGACCGTCTCCGGGTCCTTGACGTCGTGGCCCTCGATGGCCTCGATGTCGACCGGCGACGGCAGGTAGCGCACGACCGCGTCGAGCAGGGGCTGGACGCCCTTGTTCTTGAACGCGGTGCCGCAGAACACGGGGGTCACCGTGGTGCCCGTGCCCTTGCCGGACGCGATGGTGATACGACGGATCGCGGCGTACAGCTGCTCCACGGAAGGCTCTTCGCCCTCCAGGTACAGCTCCATGATCTCTTCGTCGTTCTCCGCGACGGCCTCGAGCAGCTTGCCGCGCCACTCCTCGGCAGCCTCGGTGTGCGTGGCCGGGATGTCGACGATGTCGTACATCTCGCCCTTGGTCGCCTCGGCGGACCAGACGAACGCCTTCATCGTCACCAGGTCGACGACGCCCTTGAAGTCCGCCTCGGCGCCGATCGGGAGCTGCATGACGATCGGCTGAGCGCCCAGGCGGTCGGAGATCATGTCGACACAGCGGTGGAACTCGGCACCCGTGCGGTCGAGCTTGTTGACGAAGCAGATACGCGGAACGCCGTAGCGGTCCGCCTGACGCCAGACAGTCTCGGACTGGGGCTCGACACCGGCGACGCCGTCGAACACCGTCACGGCACCGTCGAGCACGCGCAGGGAGCGCTCCACCTCGACGGTGAAGTCCACGTGACCCGGCGTGTCGATGATGTTGATGGTGTGGTCGACGTCTTCCAGCGGCCAGTGGCAGGTGGTGGCAGCAGAGGTGATCGTGATGCCACGCTCCTGCTCCTGCTCCATCCAGTCCATGGTGGCGGCGCCGTCGTGGACCTCACCGATCTTGTACGAAACGCCGGTGTAGAACAGGATCCGCTCGGTGGTGGTCGTCTTGCCCGCGTCGATGTGGGCCATGATGCCGATGTTGCGCACCCTGGCCAGGTCAAGCGAAGTGGTAGCCATGAGGCTTCAGTCTTCTCTCGGTCTCGATGTGGACTGCGACTACCAGCGGTAGTGCGCGAAGGCCTTGTTGGACTCGGCCATCTTGTGCGTGTCCTCGCGCTTCTTCACAGCGGCACCCAGGCCGTTGGAGGCGTCGAGGAGCTCGTTGAGCAGACGCTCGGTCATGGTCTTCTCGCGACGGGCGCGGGAGTAACCGACGAGCCAGCGCAGGGCGAGCGTGTTGGCACGACCGGGCTTGACCTCGATCGGGACCTGGTACGTCGCACCACCGACACGGCGGGACTTGACCTCGAGGGTCGGCTTGATGTTCTCCAGCGCGCGCTTCAGCGTGATGATCGGGTCGTTGCCCGTCTTCTCACGCAGACCCTCCATGGCGCCGTAGACGATGCGCTCGGCGGTGGAGCGCTTGCCGTTCAGCAGCACCTTGTTGATGAGGGAGGTCACCAGAGGAGAACCGTAGACCGGGTCGATGATGACCGGGCGCTTCGGGGCGGGGCCCTTACGAGGCATTCTTACTTCTCCTTCTTGGCGCCGTAGCGGCTGCGGGCCTGCTTGCGGTTCTTGACACCCTGGGTGTCGAGGGAGCCACGGATGATCTTGTAGCGAACACCCGGCAGGTCCTTCACACGGCCGCCGCGCACGAGCACGATGGAGTGCTCCTGCAGGTTGTGTCCCTCACCCGGAATGTAAGCGGTGACCTCGATCCCGCTGGTCAGACGCACACGCGCGACCTTACGCAGGGCCGAGTTCGGCTTCTTCGGGGTGGTCGTGAACACACGCGTGCAGACGCCACGACGCTGGGGCGAACCCTCGAGTGCGGGCGTCTTGTTCTTCTCGACCTTGTCCTGCCGGCCCTTACGGACCAGCTGCTGGATCGTAGGCACTACTTCTCCGGTTTCTGTGTGCCGAATAGGTAAAGCTAACCTGGAACATTCGCCGACCCACGCGGTCGGGTGTGTCGAATCCGGCAGACTCCTGCCGCGAGGCAAAAGGGCGCAGATTGCGGTGGCCACTCACAGCTCGCTATGCGGTTGAAGGCACGCACGAGAGCCAGGGCACACCCCAGGCACAAGGTCTGAGCGTACCTACCTCAAGAGCTACGGTCAAAACAAATGGGCCTCGCCCGCATCGCCGTACGGCCGGTGTCAAGACCATGCGTCGGGATCGATCTTCGAATCCATGATTTCCGCACGTGAGTGCGGGCATGGGTGATCTCCGCCACTCTTCCGGGGGAGTGACGGCACGACATGCCGCGCGGGTTGCCGCCATGAGGGTGGAACCTCACCCCGCGAAGACCGCGGCCATCAGCGCCAGCACCAGGAGCAGTGCCCAGAACCCGATGGCCATCCAGCCGAGGACCAGTCCGGTGACCGCGAGCCCGTCGCCGGCCTCCGCGCCGTGCCTGATCTCGGAGCGCGCGGTGTGTCCGAGCACCACCGCCGGAATGGCCGTGAGCCCCCCGGTGGGCACGCACAGCAGCCCGCACACGAACGCCCCCACGGCCTTCCCGTTGGTCGTCGGGACCGGCTGCGGCCGGAACGTCCCCGGCACGACGGCCAGGGGCACCGTCACCGGGACCGGCCCCTGCGGCAGATCCGCGACGATGTGCGCGAGCTCCCCGACCGTGCGGGCCGCGTAGGCGCGGGCCACCCGTTTCTCGAACTCGGGCTGCTCCAGCCGTCCTTCGCCGTAGCCGGCCCTGAGCACGTCCACCGCGCGCTCGCGGTCGGCGTGCGAGGCCAGCATCGACGGCGCGGCCGGCGGGCCGCCCTGCCCGGCCCACGGCTGCACCGGACCCGGCCCCTGCGACCACAGCGGCAGGCCCGGCCCGGCCGCGTACGGGCCCGGCCCGGCCGCGCGGTACGGCTGCCCGGCCGCGCGGTACGGCCGGCCCTGCGGCGCGTACGGCTGGTCGTACGGCCGGTACGGCTCGTCGTACGGCCGGTCGTCCGGCGATGTCGACGACGGTTCGGACACGGAGCACCTCCCCCAGGAACCCCCGAGTTCCTTCCATGATGCGCCAAGTGGGCAATTACGGCACATGGGTTGGCCAGGACGCGCCCAGGGGCCGGCCCGGGAGGCCCAGGACACGCCGAAGGGCGGCCACCCCGGAAGGTGACCGCCCATCGGTTCAAACAGATACCCGCTTACTGGTTGTACGGACCGTAGTCGTAGTCCTCCAGCGGAACGGCCTGGCCGGAGCCGGTGCCGAACGGCGAGTAGTCGATGTCGTCGTAGCCGACGGCCGAGTACATCGCGGCCTTGGCCTCCTCGGTCGGCTCGACCCGGATGTTGCGGTAACGGGACAGACCCGTACCGGCCGGGATGAGCTTACCGATGATGACGTTCTCCTTGAGGCCGATGAGGCTGTCGGACTTGGCGTTGATCGCCGCGTCCGTCAGCACTCGGGTCGTCTCCTGGAAGGAGGCGGCCGACAGCCAGGACTCCGTCGCCAGCGAGGCCTTGGTGATACCCATCAGCTGCGGACGGCCGGAGGCGGGGTGACCGCCCTCGGTGACCACACGACGGTTCTCGGTCTCGAACTTCGAGCGCTCGACCAGCTCGCCGGGCAGCAGCTCGGCGTCGCCGGACTCGATGATCGTCACGCGGCGCAGCATCTGCCGGATGATGATCTCGATGTGCTTGTCGTGGATCGACACACCCTGCGAGTTGTAGACCTTCTGGACCTCGCCGACCAGGTGGACCTGGACGGCACGCTGACCCAGGATGCGCAGCACGTCGTGCGGGTTGGTGGCACCCACGGTGAGCTTCTGGCCCACCTGGACGTGCTCGCCCTCGCTGACCAGGAGTCGGGCGCGCTTCGAGATCGGGAACGCCGTCTCGTCGCTGCCGTCGTCCGGCGTGATGACGATCTTCTTGGTCTTCTCGGTCTCCTCGATCCGCACGCGGCCCTGGGCCTCGGAGATCGGGGCGACACCCTTCGGGGTACGGGCCTCGAAGAGCTCGACGACACGCGGCAGACCCTGGGTGATGTCGTCACCGGCCACACCACCGGTGTGGAAGGTACGCATCGTCAGCTGGGTACCGGGCTCACCGATGGACTGGGCGGCGATGATGCCGACCGCCTCACCGATGTCGACCAGCTTGCCGGTGGCCAGCGAACGGCCGTAGCACATCGCGCAGGTGCCGACGGCGGACTCGCAGGTCAGGACCGAGCGGGTCTTGACCTCCTCGACGCCGGCCGCGACCAGCTGGTCGATGAGCACGTCGCCGAGGTCGACGCCCGCCGGGGCGAGCACCTTGCCGTCCACGACGATGTCCTCGGCGAGGCAGCGCGCGTACACGGACGTCTCGGCGTTGTCCGCCTTGCGCAGGATGCCGTCGGCGCCGCGCTCGGCGATGGCCAGCTTGAGGCCGCGCTCGGTGCCGCAGTCCTCCTCGCGGATGATGACGTCCTGCGAGACGTCCACCAGACGACGGGTCAGGTAACCCGAGTCGGCGGTACGCAGAGCGGTGTCGGCCAGACCCTTACGGGCACCGTGCGTGGAGATGAAGTACTCCAGCACGGACAGGCCCTCACGGAAGGACGCCTTGATCGGACGCGGGATCGTCTCGTTCTTGGCGTTCGACACCAGACCACGCATACCGGCGATCTGCCGCATCTGCATCATGTTTCCTCGGGCACCCGAGTCAACCATCATGAAGATGGGGTTCGTCTTGGGGAAGTTCGCGTTCATCGCCTCGGCGACCTCGTTGGTCGCCTTGGTCCAGATCGCGATGAGCTCCTGAGTGCGCTCTTCCTTGGTGATCAGACCGCGCTCGTACTGCTTCTGGACCTTCTCGTCCTGGGCCTCGTAGCCCGCGACGATGGCCTTCTTCGCCTCGGGGACGACGACGTCGGAGATGGCCACGGTGACACCGGAGCGGGTGCCCCAGTAGAAGCCGGCCGCCTTCAGGTTGTCGAGCGTCGCCGCCACGATGACCTTGGGGTAGCGCTCCGCGAGGTCGTTGACGATCTCGCCGAGCTGCTTCTTGCCCACCGAGTAGTCGACGAACGGGTAGTCCTCGGGCAGCAGCTCGTTGAAGAGCGCGCGGCCCAGGGTGGTGCGCAGGCGGAAGGTGTCACCGGTCTGGTACTCCGGCTCGCCCTCCTCCACGGCCGGCGGGGTCCAGCCGCGCGGCGGGATGGTGCCCACCGGGAAGCGGATGTCGATCGCCGACTGGAGCGCCAGCTCGCCGGCGTCGAACGCCATGGTCGCCTCGGCCGTGGAGCCGAACGCGCGGCCCTCGCCCTTGGTGTCGCGCAGCTCGCCGTCGGTGGTGAGGAAGAACAGACCGAGGACCATGTCCTGGGTCGGCATCGTCACCGGGCGGCCGTCGGCGGGCTTGAGGATGTTGTTCGAGGACAGCATCAGGATGCGGGCCTCGGCCTGCGCCTCCGCGGACAGCGGCAGGTGCACGGCCATCTGGTCACCGTCGAAGTCCGCGTTGAACGCGGTGCAGACGAGCGGGTGGATCTGGATGGCCTTGCCCTCGACCAGCTGCGGCTCGAAGGCCTGGATGCCGAGGCGGTGCAGGGTGGGAGCACGGTTGAGCAGCACCGGGTGCTCGGCGATGACCTCTTCGAGGACGTCGTACACGACGGTGCGGCCGCGCTCCACCATGCGCTTGGCGGACTTGATGTTCTGCGCGTGGTTCAGGTCCACCAGGCGCTTCATCACGAACGGCTTGAAGAGCTCCAGCGCCATGGCCTTCGGCAGACCGCACTGGTGCAGCTTCAGCTGCGGGCCGACGACGATGACGGAACGCGCCGAGTAGTCGACTCGCTTGCCGAGCAGGTTCTGACGGAAACGACCCTGCTTGCCCTTCAGCATGTCGCTGAGGGACTTCAGCGGGCGGTTGCCGGGACCGGTGACCGGGCGACCACGACGACCGTTGTCGAAGAGGGCGTCCACGGCCTCCTGGAGCATGCGCTTCTCGTTGTTCACGATGATCTCGGGCGCGCCGAGGTCGAGAAGCCGCTTCAGGCGGTTGTTGCGGTTGATGACACGGCGGTACAGGTCGTTCAGGTCGGAGGTCGCGAAGCGGCCACCGTCCAGCTGCACCATCGGACGCAGGTCCGGCGGGATGACCGGGACGCAGTCCAGGACCATGCCCTTGGGGCTGTTGGAGGTCTGCAGGAACGCGGAGACGACCTTGAGCCGCTTCAGGGCACGGGTCTTCTTCTGGCCCTTGCCGGTGCGGATGATCTCGCGGAGCTTCTCGGCCTCCTCCTCGAGGTCGAAGGACTCCAGGCGCTTCTGCAGCGCCGCGGCACCCATCGAGCCGTCGAAGTACGTGCCGAAGCGGTCGCGCAGCTCGCGGTAGAGCAGCTCGTCGCCCTCGAGGTCCTGGACCTTGAGGTTCTTGAACCGGGTCCACACCTCGTCGAGACGGTCGATCTCGCGCTGCGCGCGGTCGCGCAGCTGCTTCATCTCGCGCTCGGCGCCCTCGCGCACCTTGCGGCGCACGTCGGCCTTGGCGCCCTCGGCCTCGAGCTCGGCCAGGTCGCTTTCCAGCTTCTTGGCGCGGGCCTCCAGGTCGGAGTCGCGGCGGTTCTCGACCTGCTGGCGCTCCACGGAGACGTGCGCCTCCAGGGAGGGCAGGTCGCGGGTGCGGCGCTCCTCGTCGACGAACGTGATCATGTACGCCGCGAAGTAGATGACCTTCTCGAGGTCCTTCGGCGCCAGGTCGAGCAGGTAGCCCAGGCGCGACGGGACGCCCTTGAAGTACCAGATGTGGGTGACGGGAGCGGCGAGCTCGATGTGGCCCATCCGCTCACGGCGCACCTTGGCGCGCGTGACCTCGACGCCACAGCGCTCACAGATGATGCCCTTGAAGCGGACACGCTTGTACTTGCCGCAGTAGCACTCCCAGTCCCGGGTCGGACCGAAGATCTTCTCGCAGAAGAGTCCGTCCTTCTCGGGCTTGAGGGTGCGGTAGTTGATGGTCTCGGGCTTCTTGACCTCGCCGTGGCTCCACTGACGGATGTCGTCAGCGGTGGCCAGACCGATCCGGAGCTCATCGAAGAAGTTGACGTCGAGCACTATGCGTCAATCCCTCTCAGGGTTGTAAGTCTTGGGGTCTGATACGGGGGTCCTGGGGCCGGCCGGAGGTTCCTCACCAGTTCCTCCGGCCGGACTCCCGTCAGACCTCTTCGACGCTGCTCGGCTCGCGCCGGGACAGGTCGATGCCGAGCTCCTCCGCCGCGCGGAAGACGTCCTCGTCGGTGTCACGCATCTCGATGGACATACCGTCGCTGGACAGCACCTCCACGTTCAGGCAGAGCGACTGCATCTCCTTGATGAGCACCTTGAAGGACTCGGGGATGCCGGGCTCCGGGATGTTCTCGCCCTTGACGATGGCCTCGTAGACCTTCACGCGGCCGGTGACGTCGTCGGACTTGATCGTCAGCAGCTCCTGGAGGGCGTACGCGGCGCCGTAGGCCTCGAGGGCCCACACCTCCATCTCGCCGAACCGCTGGCCACCGAACTGGGCCTTACCACCCAGCGGCTGCTGGGTGATCATCGAGTACGGGCCGGTCGAACGGGCGTGCAGCTTGTCGTCGACCAGGTGGTGGAGCTTCAGGATGTACATGTAGCCGACCGAGATCGGGTCCGGGAACGGCTCACCGCTGCGGCCGTCGAACAGCCGCGCCTTGCCGGTCGGGAGCACCATGCGCTCGCCGTCGCGGTTCGGGATGGTGTGCTGGAGCAGACCCGCGAGCCCGTCCTCGCGCGCACCGTCGAAGACGGGGGTGGCGACGTTCGTGCCCGGGTCGACCTGGTCGGCGCCGATCGCCTGGAGGCGCTGGGCCCACTCGTCCGCGAGGCCGGAGACGTCCCAGCCGCGGCTGGCGAGCCAGCCGAGGTGGATCTCCAGGACCTGTCCCGGGTTCATTCGGGACGGGACACCCAGCGGGTTGAGGATGATGTCGACCGGGGTGCCGTCCTCCAGGAACGGCATGTCCTCGATCGGCAGGATCTTGGAGATGACGCCCTTGTTGCCGTGACGGCCGGCGAGCTTGTCACCGTCGGTGATCTTGCGCTTCTGCGCCACGTACACGCGCACCAGCTGGTTGACACCGGGGGGAAGCTCGTCGCCCTCCTCGCGGTCGAAGACGCGCACGCCGATGACCTTGCCGGTCTCGCCGTGCGGCACCTTCAGCGAGGTGTCGCGGACCTCACGGGCCTTCTCGCCGAAGATCGCGCGCAGCAGGCGCTCCTCGGGGGTCAGCTCGGTCTCACCCTTCGGGGTCACCTTGCCGACGAGGATGTCGCCGGCGATGACCTCGGCACCGATGCGGATGATGCCGCGCTCGTCGAGGTCGGCGAGGACCTCCTCGGAGACGTTCGGGATGTCCCGGGTGATCTCCTCGGGGCCGAGCTTGGTGTCACGGGCGTCGACCTCGTGCTCCTCGATGTGGATCGAGGAGAGGACGTCGTCCTGCACGAGGCGCTGCGACAGGATGATCGCGTCCTCGTAGTTGTGACCCTCCCACGGCATGAACGCCACGAGCAGGTTCTTGCCCAGGGCCATCTCGCCGTTCTCGGTGGCCGGACCGTCCGCGAGCACCTGGCCCGTGATGATCCGGTCGCCCTCGTTGACGACGACCTTCTGGTTGACCGAGGTGCCCTGGTTGGACCGGGAGAACTTGTGCAGGCGGTACGTGATGTACGTGCCGTCGTCGTTCGCGGTGGTGATGTAGTCGGCCGAGACCTCCTGCACCACACCGTCCTTCTCGGCCTTGACCACGTCGCCGGCGTCGACGGCGGAGCGGTACTCCATGCCGGTGCCGACGAGCGGGGCCTCGCTCTTGATGAGGGGCACGGCCTGACGCATCATGTTCGCGCCCATGAGGGCACGGTTGGCGTCGTCGTGCTCGAGGAACGGGATCATGGCGGTCGCGACCGACACCATCTGGCGCGGCGAGACGTCCATGTAGTCCACGTCGTCACCGGCGACGTAGTCGACCTCGCCGCCACGGCGGCGGACCAGCACGCGCGCCTCGGAGAAGCGCAGCTCGTCGGTCAGACCGGCGTTGGCCTGGGCGATGACGAATCGGTCCTCTTCGTCGGCGGTCAGGTAGTCCACCTCGTCGGTGACCTGGCCGTCGACGACCTTGCGGTACGGCGTCTCGACGAAACCGAACGCGTTGACCCGGCCGTAGGAGGCGAGCGAGCCGATCAGACCGATGTTCGGGCCTTCGGGCGTCTCGATCGGGCACATGCGGCCGTAGTGCGAGGGGTGCACGTCACGGACCTCGAAGCCGGCCCGCTCACGGGAGAGACCACCCGGGCCAAGAGCCGACAGACGGCGCTTGTGGGTGAGACCCGACAGCGGGTTGTTCTGGTCCATGAACTGCGACAGCTGGCTGGTGCCGAAGAACTCCTTGATGGAGGCGACGACCGGCCGGATGTTGATCAGGGTCTGCGGCGTGATCGCCTCGACGTCCTGCGTGGTCATACGCTCGCGGACGACGCGCTCCATACGCGCCAGGCCGGTGCGGACCTGGTTCTGGATGAGCTCGCCGACGCTGCGCAGACGACGGTTGCCGAAGTGGTCGATGTCGTCGGTCTCGACGACGATCATCTCGCCGGAGTCCCCGGTCGTCTCGGTCTCGCCGGCGTGCAGCTTGACCAGGTACTTGATCGTCGAGATGACGTCCTCGACGGTCAGGATGCCCGCGTCGAGCGGGGCGTCGGCGCCCAGCTTCTTGTTGACCTTGTAGCGGCCGACCTTGGCCAGGTCGTAGCGCTTGGGGTTGAAGTAGAGGTTCTCGAGCAGCGTCTGCGCGGCCTCACGCGTGGGGGGCTCGCCCGGACGCAGCTTGCGGTAGATGTCGAGCAGCGCGTCGTCCTGGCCCTGGGTGTGGTCCTTCTCCAGGGTGGCGCGCATCGACTCGTACTCGCCGAACTCCTCGAGGATCTGCTCGGTGGTCCAGCCGAGCGCCTTGAGCAGGACGGTGACGGACTGCTTGCGCTTGCGGTCGATGCGGACACCGACCATGTCGCGCTTGTCGATCTCCATCTCCAGCCAGGCACCCCGGGAGGGGATGATCTTGGCCGAGAAGATGTCCTTGTCGGACGTCTTGTCGATGCTGGAGTCGAAGTAGACACCGGGCGAACGGACCAGCTGCGACACCACGACACGCTCGGTGCCGTTGATGACGAACGTGCCCTTGTTCGTCATGAGCGGGAAGTCGCCCATGAAGACCGTCTGGGACTTGATCTCGCCGGTCTCGTTGTTGGTGAACTCGGCCGTCACGAAGAGGGGCGCGGCGTACGTGAAGTCGCGCTCCTTGCACTCGTCGATCGAGTTCTTCGGCGGCTCGAAACGGTGGTCGCGGAACGTCAGCGACATCGACCCGGAGAAGTCCTCGATCGGGGAGATCTCCTCGAAGATCTCCTCGAGGCCGGACTTGGTGGGGACGTCCTGACCGTTCTCGAGAGCCTCCTCGACCCGACTCTGCCAGGCGGTGTTGCCGAGCAGCCAGTCAAAGCTCTCGGTCTGCAGCGCGAGCAGGTTCGGAACCTCGAGAGGCTCCTTGATCTTTGCAAAGGAGATGCGCAGCGGGGCGGTGCTGGCGGCATTGTTCGTATTCGCGGTCGAGGCAGTGCGCGAGGCGGCCAAGAGGGGGTCCTTCCGAGGGCTCGGACTCACTACGCGCGTACCGGCCCCCCACCGTCCGCATCGCGGCCGACGGCACCCGATCCGGCCGAAGAGGCCAGGTGAGATGCGGTCCGGTCGACAATGCCGAGGCGAGGGCAGACCCCTGGTGACGGGCAGGGGACAGCTAACAGGCAGCGCAAAGGGTCAGTGTAGCCACTTGGCACACTGATGTCCAGCCCCGGTTTTCAACCCAACTCCAGGGATCCCTCGTTGTTGTCAACGCCTGCGGCATGCCTGCCTTCAACGCACGGTGATACTGCCCTCTTCGCCGTCGATCCATGCCTCGGATTCGGATCCTTGTGACGACGCGTCCTGAGAATTGCGCGCTGCGTGCGGTTCGTCAAGGCCCCCCTACTCACCCCCTGCCCGAACCAGGACGAACAGGGGTGTCCGGAGACACGACGAAGATCACCATACCCCCCGCCGTCACGGTGCAGGGTGACCGTGGTCGCGCCCCCCGGGAACGCGAAAGAGCGACCACCCGGATGGATGATCGCTCTTTCTCGCTCGCGCGTTACAGGCCCGTCAGGACCCGCTGAAGGCCGTCAGGCCTTCGTGAGGTGTTACTTGACCTCGACGGCCGCACCGGCGCCCTTGAGGGCCTCGGCGGCCTTCTCGGCGGCGTCCTTGGCGACCTTCTCGAGGACGGGCTTCGGGGCGCCGTCCACGAGGTCCTTGGCCTCCTTGAGACCCAGGGAGGTGAGCTCGCGCACGACCTTGATGACCTGGATCTTCTTGTCGCCGGCACCGGTGAGGATGACGTCGAACTCGTCCTTCTCCTCCTCGGCCTCGGCGGCGGCGGCCGGACCGGCCGGGCCCGCGACGGCGACGGCCGCGGCGGCGGTGACGTCGAACTTCTCCTCGAACGCCTTCACGAACTCGGAGAGCTGGATGAGGGTCATGCCCTCGAACTCGGCGAGCAGTTCGTCCTGGGTGAGAGCCATGATGGCTTCCCTTCGCTAAATCGGCTGGTGCCGGATGTACATGTATGGCGGGCGTACGTTCGGCCCGCTACGACCTCCGCCCCGGGCAAGGAGCCTTCGGGCGGCGGTCATTTCGCGAGCCGAGTTACTCGGCACCGCCCTGCTCGTCGACCTTGGCGCGCAGCGCGTCCACGGTGCGGACGAGCTTCGAGGGGAGCGCCTGGAAGAGCTGCGCAGCCTGCGTCTGCTTGCCCTTCATGGCGCCCGCCAGCTTGGCGAGCAGAACCTCGCGGGACTCGAGGTCCGCAAGCTTCTTGATCTCGTCGGCGGACAGCGCCTTGCCGTCAAGGACACCGCCCTTGATGACGAGGTTCGGGTTGTCCTTGGCGAAGTCACGAAGACCCTTCGCCGACTCCACCGGGTCACCGGTGACGAAGGCGACCGCCGTCGGACCGTTGAACAGGTCGTCGAGCGTCGTGATCCCGGCCTCGTTGGCCGCAATCTTGGTCAGCGTGTTCTTCACCACGGCGTACTGGGCGTTCTCACCGAGCGAACGACGCAGCGTCTTGAGCTGCGCCACGGTGAGACCCCGGTACTCGGTCAGCACGGCGGCGTTCGAGCTACGGAACTGCTCCGTCAGCTCGGCTACCGCGGCAGCCTTGTCGGGCCTTGCCATAGAGCGTCGGCCTCCTTCCGGGTGATGGGACCGCTCGGAAGGGACTGAACAAACAAAACGCCCCGGCGCAGGCGCACGGGGCGTAGCTCGACCGTTGTTCACACGCCTGTGGGGGCGGCGATCTCCGGGAGCACTTCCACTGACACCTGCGCGGGTCGTCCACTGTTCAGCGGATCCTTCGGCTACCGCACCCTCTTGCGAGAACACGGCAACGACCAGCGGTCTTTGGCTTCAGAAGGAGAGTACGTGAACGGGGCGCCGTCGAGCAAATCCGCCCGTACGGCGCCACCGCGACGACGTTTTCGGCGGGATCAGGAGGCGCTGGTGCCCGAGCCCGAACTCGCGTCGCCCTGGTTGACCAGCTTCGTGAAGTCCACCGTGTCGCCCGCCGGGGGCTTCTGCACCGAGACCTTCACGCCGTAGTGGCTGTAGTACGCCGTCTGGGTCATCAGACCGGCCGTCATCTCCGCCCGCTCGGTCTTCTTCACCAGCAGGTCGTCGCCGTTGACCCAGATGTCGATCTGCTCGGTGCTCACCCCGGCCTGGGTCAGCTGCTCCTTGAGGGCCTTCAGCTGGGCGGCGCTGAGATCGGAGTTCTTGCCCGCCAGGTCCGCGACGTCCACCGTGCCGGAGTAGTGCGTGGTGTCCTGGCCGCGCACCGTGGCCGTGCCGACCTTCTGGACGTCCCCGGAGGCGAGCAGCAGCTTCACCGACTGGTTCGGCGTGGTGTTCTGCATCTGGTCCTTGAGATACGCCCCCGAGCTGCCGGCGAGCGCCTCCAGGTCGTCGTAGCCGTAGCGCACCCAGTGCTTGCCGCCGGCCTGCTGGGCGAAGACGTCGCCCATCTTCGCGTAGTAGGCGTCGGGCAGGTAGCGCGCCTGCATGGTGTCGCTGCCGAGCTTGCGCATCGTCTCGGCCGTCGTACCACCCGTGTAGGTGATGGTGAGCGCGCCGGTGACGCCGTCGCCCCAGGCGAGGGAGCCGTCGCCGGTCATGGACATCACCGAGCCGATGCTGGTCGTCGACTCGACCTCGGCGGAGTCCGCCTGGTCGGTGGAGTGCTCCGCAGAGCGCAGCGCGGCGATCGGGCTCACATGCGTGGTGCCCCGGTGCACCGCCTTGTCGTCCGCGGCCTTTCCGGAGCCCCCCGAGGAGGAGTTGCATGCGGCCACCCCGGTCAGCGCGGTCCCCACCGCGATCGACAGGGCCATCCCCCGCACGGTCGTGCTCTTCATCCGTCCCACCCCTATGCATTCGCTGTGCCACGCAGGTTAATCGCGGGCACTGACATCACGCGCGCCCATTAACGCCCGGCTGCCCGGCCGCCGTTCACGGCGGGCGCACAACGAAAAGACGGGCCCCGCACCGGTGAAGGTTGCGGGGCCCGCCTCTTTTTGACGCGTTCCTGACGCGGCTACCTGGGTGAGCGCGGGGCTCAGACGGCGGCCGGGTCCTCCTCGACGAGGAGGTTACGGGTGCGGTTCGGGTCGACCTGGATGCCGGGGCCCATCGTGGTGCTGATGGCGGCCTTCTTGATGTAGCGACCCTTGGCGGCGGACGGCTTCAGACGGAGGATCTCCTCCAGCGCGGCGCCGTAGTTCTCCACCAGCTTGTCGTCGTCGAACGACGTCTTGCCGATGATGAAGTGCAGGTTCGAGTGCTTGTCGACGCGGAACTCGATCTTGCCGCCCTTGATCTCGTTGACGGCCTTCGCCACGTCGGGGGTGACGGTGCCCGTCTTCGGGTTCGGCATCAGACCACGGGGGCCGAGGACGCGGCCGAGGCGGCCGACCTTGCCCATGAGGTCCGGGGTGGCGACGACGGCGTCGAACTCGTTCAGGCGCTGGCCCTTGGAGATCTCGTCGATGAGCTCGTCGGAGCCGACGATGTCGGCGCCCGCGGCACGCGCGGCCTCGGCACGGTCACCGGTCGCGAAGACCAGGACCCGGGCGGTCTTACCGGTGCCGTGCGGGAGGTTCACGGTGCCACGGACCATCTGGTCGGCCTTGCGCGGGTCGACACCCAGGCGGAAGGCGACCTCGACGGTGCCGTCGAACTTGGTCGTGGAGGTCTCCTTGGCGAGACGGACGGCCTCGAGCGGGGCGTACTGCTTCTCCCGGTCGACCTTGGCGTCCGCAGCGCGGAGAGCCTTGCTGCGCTTGCTCACTATCTGCTCCTGTGTGTGCTGTAAGGAGTCGTGGGTGTACGGGCCGAGCAGGCCCTGCCACGCGCGGCCCTACGGGGCCGCATGACTACTGGTGTGGGCTCAGCCCTCGACGACGATGCCCATGGAACGCGCGGTGCCGGCGATGATCTTCGACGCGGCGTCCAGGTCATTGGCGTTGAGGTCGGGGAGCTTGGTCGTCGCGATCTCGCGGACCTGCGCCTCGGTGATCTTGGCGACCTTGGTCTTGTGGGGCTCGCCGGAGCCCTTCTCGACACCAGCGGCCTTGAGGATCATCTTCGCGGCCGGCGGCGTCTTGGTGATGAAGGTGAAGGTGCGGTCCTCGTAGACCGTGATCTCCACCGGGATCACCCAGCCACGCTGCGACTCGGTCGCGGCGTTGTAGGCCTTGCAGAACTCCATGATGTTGACGCCGTGCTGACCGAGCGCGGGGCCGACCGGCGGGGCGGGGTTCGCCGCACCGGCGTTGATCTGGAGCTTGATGAGCCCCGTGACCTTCTTCTTCTTGGGAGGCATAGCTCTCCGGGTCCTTTCGGTTCGGGTCCTGCCTGCTTCCGGGGAGCACCCGAACGCAGGCATACCGCACAACGATAACGGGTATGGATGCGCGGCCAAAAACCGAGCAGGTCAGACCGGGCGTGAGCCCCTGTCTGACCTGCGCGGAAGCAGTTCGTCCAGAAAGTGCTAGTTCTTCTGGATCTGGTCGAAGGAGAGCTCCACCGGAGTCTCGCGACCGAAGATCTCCACCAGACCCTTGACCTTCTTGGAGTCGGGGTTGATCTCGTTGATGGTGGCCTGGAGCGTGGCGAACGGGCCGTCGGTGACGGTGACCGAGTCGCCGACCTCGAAGTCCAGCACCTGGACCTCGACCTTGCGCTGCGGCACGGGCTTGCCCTCGGCCTCGGCGGCCTCGCGGGCCGCCTTCTCCTCCGCCTCCGGGGCGAGCATCTTGACGATCTCGTCCAGGGTCAGCGGGTAGGGGTCATAGGCGTTGCCGACGAAGCCCGTGACGCCGGGCGTGTTGCGGACGACGCCCCAGGACTCGTTGGTGAGGTCCATGCGCACCAGGACATAGCCGGGAAGCTTGTTCTGGCGGATCGTCTTGCGGTCGCCGTTCTTGATCTGGACGACCTCTTCCTGCGGCACCTCGGCCTGGAAGATGTAGTCCTCGACGTTCAGGGAGACCGCGCGCTGCTCCAGGTTGGTCTTCACGCGGTTCTCGTAGCCGGCGTAGGTGTGGATGACGTACCACTCGCCGGGCAGGGTGCGCAGTTCCTCGCGCAGGGCCTGGACCGGGTCCACCGGCTCGGCCGGCTCCTCTTCGGTCTCCTCGGCCTCGGCCTCGATCTCGGCGACGTCGGCGGCGTCCTCGTCCGCCTCGTCGGTCTCCGTGTCCAGCGCGGCGTCCTCGTCCTCGACGCTCAGCGCGGCCTCCTCGGCGGGCTCGCCCGCCTCGGCGTCGGCAGCCTCGAACTCGTCCAGGTCCTCGTCCGCGCCTTCGACGATGTCCAGCTCGTCGTCGACCTGCTCGTCCGGCTCGATGGCGTCGTTCAGGTTCTGGTCAGACACGGTGGCTGCTTCTTCCTGGATACATAGTTTTGGAACATGCGAAAACGGGCGCCGGTACCACGGCGCCCTTCGCTCTTGGCTCAGCCGAAGACGTACTTGGCCGCGTGGTTGAGCCCATAGTCAATCACGGTCACCAGGGCGATCATGATCGCGACGAAGAAGATCACCACAGTGGTGTACGACGTGAGCTGGTTGCGCGTCGGCCAGACAACCTTGCGGAGTTCGGCGACTACCTGGCGGTAGAACGTGCCGAGCCGCTTGAGGGGGCCCTTCTTGCCACGCTTGCCACCCTTGCGGGCCTTCTTCGTCGACTCGGTGATCTCGTCCTGGGCATCAGGCGTGTCGATGGAGCCCACGGCGTCCGTCATAACATCCTCACCTGATTCCGGGTCGTGGCCGTGCCGCGCCCGGTCGGAGCCGCACGGCGGTGCATCGCTGTACGTACATGTGCACACATCCTGGCGGTGTGTGTAGCAGGGCCGGAGGGACTTGAACCCCCAACCGCTGGTTTTGGAGACCAGTGCTCTACCAATTGAGCTACGACCCTTTGGTTGCTCCCCAACGTACCGCATCCGGGCGGGTGCTCGATGTGCACCGTCTGGCGCGGGCCGTCGGAGGCCAACGAGGTGAGAGTGTACGTGTTCCTGCGCCGGGCGTCGAACAGAAAGTGCCGGTGCGCGGCCACGGGACCGAAGATCGCCCAGGCCGGGGCGGGAATCCGGACGGATGTTCAGTGATTTGCCCGAACCTGTTCAGTCCGTGAAACCTGCGTGCCGGGCGTGTTTCCGGTCTGGAACGATGGGCCTCATGAGCGCTGCAACCCCTCCCACCGAGCGCCGGGTCTCCGCCCGAGTCGGCGCGATCTCCGAGTCCGCCACCCTCGCCGTGGACGCCAAGGCCAAGGCCCTCAAGGCCGCCGGGCGTCCGGTGATCGGCTTCGGCGCCGGTGAGCCCGACTTCCCGACCCCGGACTACATCGTCGAAGCCGCCGTAGAGGCGTGCAAGAACCCCAAGTACCACCGCTACACGCCGGCCGGCGGTCTGCCCGAGCTGAAGGCCGCGATCGCCGCGAAGACCCTGCGCGACTCGGACTACGAGGTCGACCCGTCGCAGATCCTGGTCACCAACGGCGGCAAGCAGGCCATCTACGAGGCCTTCGCCGCGATCCTCGACCCGGGCGACGAGGTCATCGTCCCGGCGCCGTACTGGACGACGTACCCGGAGTCGATCCGGCTGGCCGGCGGTGTCCCCGTCGACGTCGTCGCGGACGAGACCACCGGCTACCGCGTCACCGTGGAGCAGCTGGAGGCGGCCCGCACGGAGCGGACCAAGGTCGTCCTGTTCGTCTCCCCGTCCAACCCGACGGGCGCCGTCTACAGCCGCGCCGAGGCCGAGGCGATCGGCCGCTGGGCCGTCGAGCACGGCCTGTGGGTCCTCACCGACGAGATCTACGAGCACCTCGTCTACGGCGACGCCGAGTTCACCTCGCTGCCCGCGCTCCTGCCCGAGCTGCGCGACAAGTGCATCGTCGTCAACGGCGTGGCGAAGACGTACGCCATGACGGGCTGGCGCGTGGGCTGGGTCATCGGCCCCAAGGACGTCGTGAAGGCCGCGACGAACCTCCAGTCGCACGCCACCTCGAACGTCTCCAACGTCGCGCAGGTCGCCGCCCTGGCCGCCGTCTCCGGCGACCTGGAGGCCGTCGCGACGATGCGCGAGGCCTTCGACCGGCGCCGCCGGACCATCGTGCGGATGCTGAACGAGATCGACGGCGTGTACTGCCCGGAGCCGGAGGGCGCGTTCTACGCCTACCCGTCGGTGAAGGCGCTGCTCGGCAAGGAGATCCGCGGCAAGCGCCCGCAGGACACGGTCGAGCTGGCCGCGCTGATCCTGGACGAGGTCGAGGTCGCGGTGGTCCCGGGCGAGGCCTTCGGCACGCCGGGCTACCTGCGGCTGTCGTACGCCCTCGGTGACGAGGACCTCGTCGAGGGCGTCAGCCGCATCCAGAAGCTCCTCGCGGAGGCGCGGGACTGACCTCGGGGTCACTCCGCACGCGCGCGTACGGGCCGTCTCCCTCCGGGGAGGCGGCCCGTCGTCCTCGTATCCGTGTGCGAGCAAGACCACGTTCGGGGAAACGGCTACCAGGACACCGCGGACATACGGCAGGATCCTCCAATGGAGCGTGTACGTGATGTCTCTGAGCTGCCGAAAGCCCATCTCCACCTGCACTTCACCGGCTCGATGCGGCCGGGCACCGTCCTGGAGCTGGCCGACAAGTACGGCGTACGGCTGCCCGACGCCCTGACCGAGGCCCTCACCGGCGACGAGCCGCCACGGCTGCGCGCCACCGACGAGCGCGGCTGGTTCCGCTTCCAGCGCCTGTACGACGCCGCGCGCTCCTGCGTGCGCGAGCCGGACGACATCCGGCGGCTCGTCCGTGAGGCGGCCGAGGAGGACCTGAAGGACGGCTCGGGCTGGCTGGAGATCCAGGTGGACCCGACGTCGTACGCGCCCCGGCTCGGCGGTCTCATCCCGGCCCTGGAGATCATCCTGGACGCCGTCGACACGGCGTCGCGGGACACCGGGCTCGGGATGCGGGTGCTGGTCGCGGCGAACCGCATGAAGCACCCGCTGGACGCGCGCACACTGGCGCGCCTGGCCGTGCGCTACGCCGACCGGGGCGTGGTCGGCTTCGGCCTCTCCAACGACGAACGCCGGGGCATGGCGCGCGACTTCGACCGCGCCTTCCACATCGCCCGGGAGGGCGGCCTGCTCTCCGCGCCGCACGGCGGCGAGCTGACCGGCCCGGCCTCCGTCCGCGACTGCCTGGACGACCTGCACGCCCACCGCATCGGCCACGGCGTGCGCGCGGCCGAGGACCCGCGACTGCTGAAGCGTCTCGCCGACCGGCAGGTCACCTGCGAGGTGTGCCCGGCCTCCAATGTCGCCCTGGGCGTGTACGAGAAGCACGCGGACGTCCCGCTGCGCACCTTGTTCGAGGCGGGCGTCCCGCTGGCCCTGGGCGCCGACGACCCGCTGCTGTTCGGCTCCCGGCTCGCGGCCCAGTACGAGATCGCGCGCCGCCACCACGGCTTCACGGACGCCGAACTGGCCGAGCTGGCACGGCAGTCGGTGCGCGCCTCGGCTGCCCCGCAGGACGTGAAGGAGAAGCTGCTGTCGGGCGTGGACGACTGGCTCAGCGGCCCGGCCGCCTGAAGTGGGCGTAGGGCGGATACGCCTTGAAGAGGATCAGTACCTCGAAGGGATGACCGCCGCCGGGTGGTTGCCGCAGCCCGTCGACCCTGGCGGCCAGGGAGGCGTGCCCCCGGGCGACCCGCTCGGCGTACGGCCCCCGCGCGGCCGCGTGGGCGAAGGAGTCGGCCGCCTCGGCGAACACGCCGCGACTGCCGAACAGGAAGTACGTGCGGGCGTGCGTGAGGTGGCGCAGGTCGTCCCGGAAGTCCGCGTGCCGCGCCCGCGCCCGCCAGGCCGCCGCGTCGCGCCGGGTGCGCGCCTCGTCGGTCTCGACGGTGAGCGGCCTGCCCGGCCCGAGCCCGCGCCGCAGCGCCGGCCACCCGCTCGCGCGCAGCCCGTAGGAGTGATGCGCGAGGACCAGGTCCACGAACTCTCCCACGCCCTCGTCGGGCGGGACCGCGTCGCGCAGCGGCAGGTGTACGACCGTGTGCCGCGAGCAGGCGGCGAAGGCGAAGAGGCCGGCCAGCCGGTTCAGCCCGTCGTGGTCGGCCATGAGGGTGCCGATGGGGGCCGGATCGCGCAGTGAGGCGTGGCGCAGCGGGCTCCGCGGCTGCACGACGCGGTGCTCGTGCGGGCCGGTCCGCGGCCGGAACTCACGCAGCCTCAGCCGCACGGCGCCGCCGCCATGGCTTTCTCCCTGGCTGTCCCCATGGCTGTTTCCAGGGCTGTCTCCTTGGCTGCTTCCAGGGCTGTCTCCATGGCGTCAGGGTCGCGCTCAGGCGGAGCCGTCCGCAACGGAGATTCCGCTCAGCAGGGTGCGTGCGAGGCGGGCGGCGAAGTCGTCCACCGGGGGGCGTTCGCCGGTCGGGCTCGCCTCGTAGGCGAAGGCGCGCTGCGCGCAGGCGCCGAGCAGCAGGGAGGCGGCCGCGAAGGTGTCCGCGCCCGGGCGGATCCGGCCCGCGTCCTGTTCGGCGCGCAGATAGGCGTCGAGACCCTCGATGGGCTTGTGCGGCCCGGAGCCCATGGTCCGCATGGCGTTGTCGTGGCGCTTCTTCAAACCCTGTTCGGCGTAGAGCGAGGCGGCTATCGGAAAGCTCTGCTCGTAGAAGAGGGCCGCCTGGCGGGCGATCGCGGTGAGGTTCTCCTCCAGGGTGCCGCGGCCCGGCTCGGCCACCAGGCTGCGCAGCAGCGGGGTCAGCTGCGGGAGCCGTTCGCCCAGTACGTGGATGAACAGCTCCTCCTTGCTCGGGAAGTACTTGTAGAGCGCGGCCTCGGAGCAGCCGGCCGCCTTGGCGATCTCCTTGGTGGTGGCGCGGGCCAGCCCCACGGTGAGCATCAGCTGGTGAGCTGCGTCGAGGATGCGGACTCGGGCCGTTCTCTCCATTGCGGGGTCTCCAGGGGTTGACGGGTGAGTGAATGCTTACCCACTCTAGAGGAAGCGAGGTGAGTGAATACTCACCCACCTGATTCTCACCCGCCGCGCTGCGGGGACACGGGAGCAGTCATGAAACTCACCGTTTTCGGCGCCACCGGAGGCGTCGGCCAGGAAATCGTCCGCCAGGCCCTGTCCGCGGGACACGAGGTCACGGCGGTGGTACGGGACCCGGCACGGCTGCCGGTCCAGGGCGAACGGCTCACGGTGGTCCGCGCGGACCTCGGCGACCCGGAGACCGTACGGCCGGCCGTCGCGGGCCGGGACGCGGTCCTGTCGGGCCTCGGCCCGCGCAGCCGCAAGGACGCGGGGGTGGCCACCCGGCTGACCCGCACGGTGCTGCGCGCCATGGACGCGGAGGGCGTACGGCGGCTGGTCGTGGTCAGCGCGGGCCCGGTGGGCCCGGAGCCGGCGGGCGCGGGGCTGCTGGACCGGGCCGCACGCGGCGCGATCTCCGCGCTCCTCAAGGACGTCTACGACGACCTGCGCGAGATGGAGGCGGAGCTGGCCCGCAGCGGCACGGACTGGACGTCGGTGCGGCCGCCGCGGCTCCAGAACAAGCCGGTCACCGGCACCTACCGCATGACGATCGCCGGCTTCCCGCCCAAGGGACGCTTCATCGGCCGGGCGGACGTGGCCCACGCGATGCTCGCGGCGGCCGCGGACCCGGCGACGGTGAAGCAGGGGGTGGGGGTGGCGTACTAGGCGTACGGGGGCCTGCGCGCGGCAGACCCTGGGGCCGGGCACCCGCACACGACCGGTCCAGGGCCGGTCGCGCCCCGGACAGGCCCTAGAGGCTCACACCCACCGTCACCGGCTCGTTGACCAGCGTGACCCCGAACGCCTCGCGCACGCCCGCGACCACCTCGCGGGCCAGCGCGAGCAGGTCCTCGGTGGTGGCCTCGCCCCGGTTGGTGAGCGCCAGGGTGTGCTTGGTGGAGATGCGGGCGGGCCCGGTGCCGTAGCCCTTGGTGAAGCCCGCCTTGTCGATCAGCCAGGCCGCCGACGTCTTGATGTGCCCCTCCCCCGCCGGGTAGGCGGGCGGTTCGGTGCCGTCGCCGAGCCGCTGCTCCACGCGCGCGTGGAAGGCCGCGAACTGCTCGTCGGTGAGGATCGGGTTGGTGAAGAAGGAACCCGCCGACCAGGTGTCGTGGTCCTCGGGGTCGAGCACCATGCCCTTGCCGGACCGCAGCTTCAGCACGGTCTCGCGGGCCGCATCGAGGGGCACCCGGTCACCGGGCTCCACGCCGAGGGCGCGGGCCGTCTCGGCGTACCGGATCGGCGCGGACAGGCCGCCCGCGTCCTCCAGCGCGAACCGGACGCGCAGCACGACGAAGCGCTCGGGGTGCGCCTTGAAGCGGCTGTGGCGGTACGAGAACGCGCACTCCTCGTTGGTGAGGGTGACCGTCTCGCGGGCCTCGCGGTCGTAGGCGACGACCTCCGTGATGGTGGCGGACACCTCCTGGCCGTACGCCCCGACGTTCTGGATCGGGGTGGCGCCGGCCGAGCCGGGGATGCCGGCCAGGCACTCGACACCGGCGAGCCCGGCCTCGACCGTGCGCGCGACGGCGTCGGTCCACACCTCGCCGGCCGCCAGCTCCAGGGTGGTGCCGTCGAGGGCGAAGCCCTTGGTGGCGACGACGAGGGCGGTGCCCGCGAAGCCCTTGTCGCCGATGACCAGGTTCGACCCGCCGCCGATGAGCAGCAGCGGGGTCCCGCTGTCGTCGGCCTCGCGCACGGCGGCGATCACCTCGGCGTCGGTGGCCGCGGTGACGAGCCGGGTCGCGGGCCCGCCCAGGCGGAAGGTGGTCAGCGGGGCGAGGGGGGCATCGTGGAGTTCCTGCACGCGCCCAAGAGTACGAGACGGGACCGACAGCACCGCGGGGCGCACGCGCCGCGCGGGCCGGTGGGGGCTGGTCTCGCGGTTCCCCGCGAACGGGCCCCACCGGGCCGGGCACGCGTCCGCGCATACGGCTTCGAGGACGTCGGTACGCGCGCGTAGGGCCCCTTCGCCGTGGAAGGGGCCCTACGCGCGTGTGGCGGTGGGTGCGGCAGGGCTCAGCGGCCGGCCGTCTCCAGGTCGTCCAGGTCGGCGGCCGGGGTCTCCTCCCCCGCCGCGACGATCTGCGCGGCGCGCCGCCGGGTGGGGATCAGCAGGGCCGCGATCCCGGCGAGCGCGACCACCGCGGAGCCGGTGACCAGCGCGGGCCGCAGTCCGTCGACGAAGTCCTGCCCGGAGGCGTAGCCGCCCTGGGCCGCGAAGATCGACGACATGATCGCGATGCCGAGGGCGCCGCCGACCTCGCGCAGCGCGTTGTTGGCGCCGGAGGCGATGCCCTGCTCCTGGGGCCGCACGCTGGACATGACCAGGTTGGCCGCCGGGGCGAAGTACAGGGCCATGCCGACGCCGCTGATGATCAGGGCGGGCAGCTGGGCGGCGTAGGAGACGTCGGCGGCCACCACGGACGCCATCCAGCCGAGCCCGGCCGCCTGGAGGAACAGGCCGGCGGCGACGACCGGGCGGCCGCCGATGCGGTCGGAGAGGATGCCCGCGATCGGCGCGACCAGCATCGGCATCCCGGTCCAGGGCAGCATCCTGAGGCCCGCCTCGGTGGGCGAGTAGCCGAGCACGCCCTGCATGTACTGGCTGAGCAGGAAGATCGAGCCGAACATGCCGAGGAACATCAGCAGGCTGGCGGCGTTGATGCCGGCGAAGGCGCGGGAGCGGAAGAGCCGCATCGGCAGCATGGGGTTCTCGGCGCGGGCGCCGTGCAGGACGAAGCCGACGAGCAGCGCGCCGCCCGCGAACAGGCCGGTCAGCACCAGGGAGTCGGTCCAGCCGTCGGCGGGCCCGCGGACCAGGCCGTAGACGATGCCGAAGAGGCCGCCGCTGGCGAGCAGGGTGCCGGGCACGTCCAGCGGGGCGCCGGTGCCGTACGACTCGGCGAGGCGCAGCCGGGCGAGCGGCAGCACGGCGAGGCCGAGGGGCACGTTCAGCCAGAAGATCCAGTGCCAGGAGACGTGTTCGGTGAGGCTGCCGCCGATCAGCGGCCCGGAGGCGACCGCGAGGCCGTTGACGGCGCCCCAGATGCCGTAGGCGAGGCCCCGCTTGGCGGCGGGCACGGCGGCGGTCAGCAGGGTGAGCGTCAGCGGCATCATCACGGCGGCGCCGACGCCCTGGATCGCCCGCGCGGCGATGAGGGAGTCGATGCCGGGTGCCATGGCCGCTGCGGCGGAGGCCCCGGTGAAGACGGTGAGCCCGGCCAGGAAGAGCCGGCGGCGCCCGAACCGGTCGCCGAGGGCGGCGCCGAACATCAGCAGCACGGCGAAGGTGAGCGTGTAGGCGCTCACGGTCCATTCGAGGTCGTCCAGCGCGCCGCCGAGGTCCTTGCGGATGGAGGGCAGCGCGGTGGTGACGACCAGGTTGTCGAGGGCCGCCATGAATCCGGCGACGCTGGTGATGACGAGGGCCCAGGCGGCGCCCCCGCGGCGTGCCACGGTCTCGGTCTCGGTCTGCTGTGACATCTCTCCCCCAGAGAGATCGTTGGTTGACTGGGATCTTTGGTTAGTTATTGATGACTAACTTCTACGATCATGGACGACCCCGGACCGGGAGCCGTGACCCCCGGTCCTCCCGCCTACTCCCCGGGCCCGCAGGCGGCGCCCGGACCCTCGAACAGCCCTTCCCACACCCGGTGTCCGGGCGGGAACCCCATCGCCACCAGCGTGTTGATGAGCATTCCGGTCGCCAGGAACGTCGTGGTCTCGCCCGGGTCCGCGCCGAGCGGCAGATGGACGGTGTCCCACAGCCGCATCCAGCCGGCCCGCACGGCCTCGCCGAACTCGTGGTCGCCCTCCTGCTCGGCGGCGGCCACGGCGACGTACATCTGCATCTGCATCATCAGCCGCTCGGGCCGCTCCGCGATGACCTCGACGTACGCGTCCCCCATGGCGTGCTTCGCCTCCTCGCCCTCCAGGCCCTTGGCGGCCTCCTGGAAGGTCCGGATGGTGTCCTCGACGCAGCGCTCGGCGGCGGCGAGGAAGATCGCCTTCTTGCCCGGGAAGAGCCGGAAGAGATACGGCTGCGAGACCCCGACGCGCTTGGCGATCGCCTCGGTGCTCGTGCCGTGATATCCGCCACGGGCGAACTCGGCGGTCGCCGCGCGGATGACGCTCTCGCGCCGCTCCTCTGCACTCATCCTGGCCATGGGAAGTAAGTTAGTACGCAATCACTAACTTCGCAAGGGGGGCTCTGGGAGACGTTTGACGACGAGTAAGGGGCGCCCTCAAACGAGGGCGCCCCTTACCTCGAACTCCGTCACAGGACCGGGCTCGGAACGTGGCTCCGCCACAGGACCGGGCTCTGAACGTGGCTCCGTCACAGGACCGGGCTCGGAACCTGGCCGTCAGGCCAGCCGCACGACCGCCCGGGACATCCCCAGCACCTTCTGCCCGGCGCTGGTCGCCGTCAGATCCACCCGCACGGTGTTGTCGTCGAGCTTCGCCGCGACCTTGCCGCTGACCTCGATCAGGGCGCCCTGGTCGTCGTTGGGCACGACGACCGGCTTGGTGAAGCGGACGCCGTACTCGACGACCGCGCCCGGGTCCCCGGTCCAGTCGGTGACCACACGGACCGCCTCGGCCATGGTGAACATGCCGTGCGCGATGACGTCCGGCAGCCCGACCTCCTTGGCGAACTTCTCGTTCCAGTGGATCGGGTTGAAGTCCCCGGAGGCGCCCGCGTACTGCACCAGCGTGGCGCGCGTCACCGGGAAACTCTGGGCCGGGAGCTCGGTGCCGACCTCGACCTCGTCGTAAGCGATCTTCGCCGTCATCGGTGTCTCACGCCTCCTCGGCCGCGGCACGGGCCACGAGCTTGGTCCAGGCGGTGACGACGTGCTCGCCCGCCTCGTCGTGCACCTCGCCCCGGACGTCCAGGATGTCGTTGCCGGCCATCGACTTGATCGCCTCGATGGTGGAGGTGACGGTCAGCCGGTCGCCCGCGCGCACCGGCCGGGTGTAGGCGAACTTCTGGTCGCCGTGCACCACACGGCTGTAGTCCAGGCCCAGTTGCGGGTCGGCGATGACCTCGCCGGCGGCCTTGAACGTGATCGCGAACACGAAGGTCGGCGGGGCGATCACATCGGCGTGGCCGAGCGCCTTGGCGGCGTCCGGGTCCGTGTACGCCGGGTTGGCGTCACCCACGGCCTCCGCGAACTCGCGAATCTTCTCCCGGCCCACCTCGTAGGGGTCGGTGGGCGGGTAGGTCCGCCCCACGAAGGACTGGTCGAGCGCCATGGCCCGGCACCTCCTGCTGTCGCCTGAACTCTGCTCTGGGCACCCGGCGGCCGGATCCGGGCCCCGACCGCACGGCGGTCGCCGCACGGTGGCCCCAACCGGCCGGTAACCCGGGCCGAAACGACACGAGGCCGCCCCCCGACTGCGGGGGCGGCCTCGTGTACGAGCCTGATTTATCGCGTCTCGCGGTGCGCGGTGTGCGCGTTGCAACGCGGGCAGTGCTTCTTCATCTCCAGTCGGTCCGGGTTGTTACGCCGGTTCTTCTTGGTGATGTAGTTCCGCTCCTTGCACTCCACGCAGGCCAGCGTGATCTTCGGGCGGACGTCGGTGGCAGCCACGTGAGTGCTCCTTGACGGACGGTAGACAGATTGAACGCAAAAAAAGAGTAGCCGATCGGAGGACCGACCCCACAATCGGCTACTATGTGTAGCGGTGACCGGACTTGAACCGGTGACACAGCGATTATGAGCCGCTTGCTCTACCGACTGAGCTACACCGCTTTGATGTGTTCGGTTCCCGCCTCGCGACGGGAACCTCCCTCACCAGAGCCCCAATACGGAATCGAACCGTAGACCTTCTCCTTACCATGGAGACGCTCTGCCGACTGAGCTATTGGGGCGAGCGATGAAGACATTACACGGTAGGCAGCCGTTCGCCCAAATCCGTTTCGAGCCGCCCCTCCGGGCCGTCACAGCAGGCCCTGGCGGCCCTGTCGGCCCCTCCCGCACGGCGGACCACACCGGTACGACTATTGCGCTCCTCCCGGCCGTGAGCGGATCTCCACCCTAGGCTCGACTCACTCTGCGTGATCTTGCGTGGTGGACGTGGAGCAGGACGCGTCCCCACCCCAGCCCGTGCCCGCAGCCGCCGAGCCCTTGGAGCGCGATGCCCGACAGCCAGCCGCAGCCGCCCCACTCGTCCTCGCCGTCCTCGGGATCGTCCGCGTCGTGTCCGCCGCCCGCTCCCCTCCTGCTCTGCGGGGCCCGGCTGACCGACGGCCGGACCGTGGACGTACGGCTGGGCGGCGGCCGGATCGAGGCGGTCGGCACGGCCGGCAGTCTCACGGCCGGCACCGGCACCGGCCGGTGCGCCCGGGTGGACCTCGGCGGCTACCTGCTGCTGCCGGCCCCGGCGGAGCCGCACGCGCACGCCGACACCGCGCTGTCGGCGGACACGGACGGCCCGGTGTCGTACGACCCCGACGACGTCCAGCGGCGCGCGACGGAGGCGGCCCTGCTGCAGCTGGGGCACGGCGCGACGGCGCTGCGCGCGCAGGTGCGGGTGGACGACGTGCAGGGCCTCGGCGCGCTCGCCGCCGTGCTCCGGGCGCGCCGCTCGCTGCGCGGGCTGGCCGAACTGACGACCGTGGCGATGCCGCGGCTGCTGACCGGGCTGGCCGGGGCGGACGGGCTCGCGATGCTGCGGGACGCCCTGAAGATGGGCGCCTCGGTGGTGGGCGGCTGCCCGGACGCCGACCCCGACCCCACGGGCTACGCGGAGGCGGTCCTGGAACTGGCCTCCGAGCACGGCTGCCCGGTCGACCTGCACACCGACGCGGACGATCCGGCGCGGCTGGCCCGGCTCGCGGCGATGGCGGGCGGGCTGCGCCCCGGCGTGACGCTGAGCCCCTGCGGCGGGCTCGGCCGGCTGCCCGGCGAGGTGGCGGCCCGCACCGCGGACCAACTCGCCGCGGCGGGCGTGACGGTGGTGTGCCTGCCGCAGGGCGGCTGCGCCGGCGCGAACCGGCGGGCCACGGCTCCGGTACGGCTGCTGCGCGCGGCCGGGGTGCGGCTGGCGGCGGGCAGCGGCGCGCTGCGGGACGTCTCGAACCCGGTGGGCCGGGGGGACCCGCTGGAGGCGGCCTACCTCCTCGCCTCCCGGCACGGCCTGCGCCCCGAGGACGCGTACGACGCGGTGAGCACGTCCGCGCGGGCGGCGCTGGGCCTGCCCGAGGTACGGGTGGAGGCGGGCTTCCCGGCCGACCTGCTGGCGGTCCGCGGCGACCGGCTGGCCGGGGCGCTGTCGCTGGCGTACAGCAGGATCGTGGTGCACCGGGGCCGGGTGGTGGCGCGGACCAGCGCGGTCCGGGAGTACTGCAGTTCGGCCGCGGCGGCGGAACCGGGACTGCCGAGACAGGGCCGCAGCGAGGTCTCCTGACGGCGCGGGGCGGACCCCGCCCGACCGGGGCCGGAAGTCGTACGGCGCGGGCGCCCGCGTGGGCGTACGGTCGGAATCATGCGCATTGTCATCGCTGGAGGTCATGGTCAGATCGCGCTGCGGCTGGAGCGGCTGCTCGCCGGGCGCGGTGACGAGGTGGCGGGGATCATCCGCAAGGCCGAGCAGGCGGACGCCCTACGGGCGGCGGGCGCGGAACCGGTCGTCCTGGACATGGAGTCGGCCTCGGTCGAGGAGGTCGCGGAGCGCCTGCGCGGCGCGGACGCGGCAGTGTTCGCGGCGGGGGCGGGCCCGGGCAGCGGAACGGCCCGCAAGGACACCGTGGACCGCGGCGCGGCGGTGCTGTTCGCGGACGCGGCGGTGGCCGCCGGCGTGCCGCGCCTGGTGATCGTCTCGTCGATGGGCGCGGACGCGGACCACGCGGGCGACGAGGTCTTCGACATCTACCTGCGGGCCAAGGGCGAGGCCGACGCCCATGTGCGCGGTCTGCGCGGGGTGGACTGGACGATCCTGCGCCCCGGCGCGCTGACGGACGACGCCGGAACCGGCCTGGTCCGCCTGGAGGCGCACACCGGCCGCGGCCCGGTCTCCCGGGACGACGTGGCGGCCGTACTCGCGGAGCTGGTCGACTCCTCGGCGACGGCGGGCCTGACACTGGAACTGATCGGCGGTACGACCCCGGTGTCGGTGGCGGTGAAGTCGGTGGCGGGCAACTGAGAGACCGGGACGGGCCGGGCCCGGACAACCGAGCGACCGGGACGCGCCCACGCCTGGGCAACCCAGCAGCCGGGGCGCGCCACGCCTGGCTGGACACCTGAGCAGCCGGGACGCGCCCACGCCTGGGCAACCGAGCGACCGGGACGCGCCACGTCGGGGCAACCGACACCGACACCAAGGCATGCCCCGCCTGGGCAACTGGCGCCGGGGCGCGCCACGCTGACCTGACGTCAGGGCTCCGTCAGAACAGCGGCAGCTGACCCGGGAACTCGGGGACGACGTACCCGTCCAACGACGGCTGGGGCCCGTCGAGTTCCGCGGACCGACGCGAGCCGGGACAGGACACGAACCGCGCGTACTCACGGGCCCCGGGCGGATCATGCCGAGCGAACCGCCCGGCGACGACAGCGATCTCCCGACGACACTCGGGGCAACGGCTACGGCGCGCGGACATGGGATCAGTGTGCCTTGCCGCGCACCGCACGTCACACATGGCGCGAGGCATCGCACCGCCCCCTCCCGACGCCCAGCCCGCCCGGCCCGGACCGCGCCCATGGATCCCCGGCCATGCATCGGGCGTTAGGGATTCGCCGAACAGGACGGCGTCCGGCGTCGCGGCGAATGGCCCTCCGACCTCAACCTCAGCACTTCCTCAAGGACGACACGGAACCTTCGCCTCCGTCATGCCCCTGCCATACGGTCACCACCGTCCGACCGCCTTTGAGCGATCCCCACCGGATGGGCAGTTCCTTGAACCCTCGTCGCCGGCTGCACCGGTGACGGCGAGAGCCACAACACCGCTCCCGCCGCTTCGCCCAGCAGCTCGCCCTCTCCGGCACGGACGTGGTGAACTGCCAGGGCAGGGGAAACTGACCGTCACGGTCAGCCCGGTCGGCATGAGTTTCCCGCTGGAATGCGTCGCGGGGGAAGTCAGCAGCACCTACAACCAGCTGACCCTGAAGCATCCCCGCACGCAGGGGACCGTGAGCGTGACGGCGCCCTCCACCGTGCGGTGGGCCGTCACCGTGGGCGATTGACCGACGGATTCCCGGGGCCCACCGAGCCTGGTGCGGCCCCTTCCTCCGGCCCAGCCGTGGGACCCGCCCCCCCCAGACCGCCCGACGGCACGCGGCGACGGTTCAGCCGCCGTGAGGCAGGTCAGCTCGCCGCCCCGCGCCGATTCCACGCGAGGCATCACCCGCAACACGAAGAGACCCCCTCCACTCCGTGTTTCCACGGAACGAAGGGGGTCTTCCCCAGTGTGGCGGCGCCAGGATTCGAACCTGGGAAGGCTGAGCCGGCAGATTTACAGTCTGCTCCCTTTGGCCGCTCGGGCACACCGCCGGGGTTGAAGCCGGTCGTACCGCGGTTCCGCGGCGCTCCCTGGCAACGACGTAAACAATACCCGATGCGTGGGGGTGCTTCGCCACTCGATTGATCTGCGCCCGGGGGACGCCGGGTGGCTAGGCTTGTCCGAATGCGGCCCGGGTCGACACCGGGCTCGGCTGCGGCCCAGTACGCCGTTGCGCACCCCGATACACATCCGGACACAAGGAGCCACAGGACATGGCCGACTCCAGTTTCGACATCGTCTCGAAGGTCGAGCGGCAGGAGGTCGACAACGCCCTCAACCAGGCCGCCAAGGAGATCTCGCAGCGCTACGACTTCAAGGGCGTGGGCGCCTCGATCTCATGGTCCGGCGAGAAGATCCTGATGGAGGCGAACTCCGAGGACCGGGTCAAGGCGGTCCTCGACGTCTTCGAGACCAAGCTGGTCAAGCGGGGCATCTCGTTGAAGTCGCTGGACGCGGGCGAGCCGCAGCTCTCCGGCAAGGAGTACAAGATCTTCGCCTCCATCGAGGAGGGCATCTCCCAGGAGAACGCCAAGAAGGTGGCGAAGATCATCCGTGACGAGGGCCCGAAGGGCATCAAGGCCCAGGTGCAGGGTGACGAGCTGCGGGTGAGCTCCAAGAGCCGTGACGACCTCCAGGCCGTCATCGCGCTGCTGAAGGGCAGGGACTTCGACTTCGCGCTCCAGTTCGTGAACTACCGGTAGGCACGGACGCCCGCGAGGCCGTCCCGAGACGGCCGGGTGCGCCGCATCGTGCGCGCCGCGGAGTCACAAGAAGGGTGGGCACCCGTCGGTGCCCACCCTTCCTGCCTGCTGGCCGCGGTCCGGGGGTCGTTCAGTCGCGCGAGTTGCCGAACAGGAGCCGGTAGACGATCAGCAGGACCAGTGAGCCGCCGATGGCGGCCACCCAGGTGGCGCCGTCGTAGAAGTGCTTGCTGATGGGGTGGTCCAGCCAGCGGCTGGATATCCAGCCGCCGATGAACGCGCCCGCGACGCCGATGAGGGTGGTGCCGATGAAGCCGCCGGGGTCACGGCCCGGCAGCAGGACTTTGGCGATGGCGCCGGCCAACAGGCCCAGGATGATCCAACTGATGATGCCCATGCCGTGAACCTGCCCTCCCACGCTGTGTTCGCACCGTCCGGTCCCTGTGAATCGGGTCCGCGACGGCTGTGTGCCGCGCCGACCGCGCCGCGGAACCTCACCGGGCCGCTTCTCCCGCTCCGTGCGCGTGTTCGTTGCCCTACGGAGGGAGAGACGTGGCGGGAGGGCGGTCGGTTCCCCGTGGCGAGCGGACCGGCGGGCCCGTGGGTCAGCAGACCAGGGATCGGCGGACCGCGGACCGGCGGGTCAGCGGCCCGCGAACGGCTCGTCCGTGCGGACGATCTCGCGGCCCAGCGGCAGCAGCGACACCGGGATCAGCTTGAAGTTCGCGATGCCGAACGGGATGCCGATGATCGTGATGCACATCGCGATGCCCGTGACGATGTGGGTCAGGGCCAGCCACCAGCCCGCGAGGACCAGCCACAGCACGTTGCCGACGCAGGACGGCGCGCCCGCGTCGTGCCGCTCGACCGTGGTGTACCCGAAGGGCCACAGCGCGTAGACGCCGATCCGGAAGGCCGCGATCCCGAAGGGGATGCCGATGATCGTGATGCAGAGCAGGATGCCCGCGAGGATGTACCCGAGGAACAGCCAGAAGCCGCTCAGGATCAGCCAGATGACGTTCAGGATGGTTCTCACTGGGATCGACCTGCCATCTTCTCGAGCCGGGCGATGCGCTCCGCCATCGGCGGGTGGGTGGAGAACATCTTCGACAGCCCCTCACCGGGGCGGAAGGGGTTCGCGATCATCATGTGGCTGGCGGTCTCGATCCGCGGCTCGGGCGGCAGCGGGAGCTGCTTGGTGCCTGCGTCGAGCTTGCGCAGGGCGCTGGCCAGGGCCAACGGGTCGCCGGTGACACGAGCGCCGGAGGCGTCGGCCTCGTACTCCCTGGAGCGGCTGATGGCGAGCTGGATGAGGGTGGCCGCGAGCGGGCCGAGGATCATGATCAGCAGCAGGCCGATGATGCCGGGGCCGTCGTCGTCGTCCGAGCGGCCGATCGGGATCAGCCAGGCGAAGTTGACCAGGAACATGATCACCGAGGCGAGGGCGCCGGCGACCGACGAGATCAGGATGTCGCGGTTGTAGACGTGGCTGAGCTCGTGGCCGATGACGCCGCGCAGCTCGCGCTCGTCCAGGATGCGCAGGATGCCCTCCGTGCAGCACACAGCGGCGTTGCGCGGATTGCGGCCCGTCGCGAAGGCGTTGGGCGCCTCCGTCGGGGAGATGTACAGGCGCGGCATGGGCTGGCGCGCCTGCGTCGAGAGTTCGCGGACCATGCGGTAGAGGGCCGGCGCCTCGAACTCGCTCACCGGCCGGGCGCGCATCGCGCGCAGTGCGAGCTTGTCGCTGTTCCAGTACGCGTACGCGTTCGTGCCGAGGGCGACGACGAGGGCGACGACCAGGCCCACCCGGCCGAAGAAGCTGCCGATGAGGATGATGAGCGCGGACAGTACGCCGAGGAGTACTGCCGTCCTGAGCCCGTTGTGCCGGCGGTGCACGGTACGCCCTCCAAGTCGTGCAGCAGGGGAACCCTTTGCTTGGTCTCGCTTGCTGGTCGTGGTCCGCGGTGCCACTGGTGCGGTGATGTCACTTCCAGTGGACCCTCCCGCACTGGTCAACGCCAGGCGGGAGCCACTAGTTCCCTTGTGCGCGGCGGCGCGGGGTGGGCCGTCCGGGTGAGCGGTCAGAACAGCCCGGTGGCCGTGAAGCGCAGCACCAGCTGCGGTGCGCCCGACAGGACGACGCCGATCACGCCGGTGAGGGCGAGGGCGGCCGTGAGGGGGACGGGGACGCGGTGCTTCACCGGCTCGCCCTCCCGCGCGCGGAACAGCAGCGCGGTCCACTGGAGGTAGTAGTACAGGGCGATCGCGACATTGACGGCCATGACGACGGCGAGCCAGCCGAGGCCCGCGTCGACGGCCGTCGAGAACACCGTGACCTTGGCGAACAGCCCGATGACACCCGGCGGCAGACCGGCCAGGCAGAGCAGGAAGAACGCCAGGAGCAGCGCCGCCAGGGGGTTCGAGGCGTACAGGCCGCGGTAGTCGGCGAGCCGGTTGCCGGACGTCGTACGGCCGACCAGTGCGGCGACCGCGAAGGCGCCGAGGTTCACGGCGCCGTACATGAGGGCGTACGCGACCGTGGAGCCGACCGCCTTCTGGGGGTCGTCGGCGTATCCGGCGGCCGCGATCGGCACCAGGAGGTAGCCGGCCTGGCCGACCGAGGACCAGGCGAGCAGTCGTACGGCGCTGTACGCGCGCGTGGCCTGCTGGCGCAGCGCGCCGACGTTGCCCACGGTCATGGTGAGGGCGGCCAGCACGGCGAGGGCGGGGCCCCAGACGTCGGCGTACGAGGGGAACGCGACGACGGTGACCAGGATGAGCCCGGAGAAGCCCACGGCCTTGCCGACGACCGACAGGTAGGCGGCGATGGGCAGGGGCGCGCCGACGTAGGTGTCGGGCACCCAGAAGTGGAACGGGACGGCCGCCGTCTTGAAGGCGAAGCCGATGAGGGTGAGGACGACGCCGGTCTGCGCGAGGGTGTGGAACTGCCCGTCGACGTGCGGGAGGCGGTCGGCCACCTGGGTGAGGTAGAGGGTGCCGGTGGTGGCGTAGACGAAGCTGATGCCCATCAGGGAGACCGCGGTGGCGGTGACCGACGACAGGAAGAACTTCAGGGCGGCTTCCGAGGACCTCCGGTCGCCGTGCCTGAGGCCGACCAGGGCGAAGGCGGGCAGGGAGGCGACCTCCAGGGCGACGATCAGGGTCGCGAGGTCACGGGAGGCGGGCAGCAGGGCCGCGCCCGCGGCGGAGGAGAGCAGCAGGAACCAGAACTCCCCCTCGGGCAGGTTGCCGCGTTCGTCCTTGAGGGAGGTCACGGACAGCAGCGCGGTCAGCAGGGCCCCGCCGAGGACGAGGAACTGGACGACCAGGGTGAAGCGGTCGGCGGTGTAGCTGCACGCGTGCGGGGAGCCGGTCAGGCAGAAGGTGCTGCGGTCGTGGTCCAGGAGCGGCAGCAGCAGGGCGGCGGAGGCGGCGAGTCCGGCGACGGCCGTCCAGCCGAGCAGCGGCTTGCGCGCGTCGGGCAGGAAGAGATCGGCGACCAGGATGGCCAGACCGACGGCCGCGGCGACGACGGGCGGCGCGATGGCGAGCCAGTCGACGGACTGGACGAGGGAGCTCATCGGGTGCCTCCTGCGAGGAGCTGGACGGAGGAGCTCATCGGGTGCCTCCCGCGGGGAACGGGGCGTGGGAGCTCATCGGGTGCCTCCCGCGAGGAGCTGCTGCACGGCCGGGTCGGTCAGGCCGAGCAGGGCCTTCGGCCACAGTCCGGCGACGACGGTCAGGGCGACGAGCGGCGTCCACGCGGCGAACTCGTACGTCCGTACGTCGTCCAGGAGCGGGCGTTGCGGTACGCCGTCCAGGTGCGGGCCGGGCTCGGGTACGGCGCCCATGCAGACGCGGCGGACGACGGCGAGCATG
The DNA here is from genome assembly GCF_000974985.2 of Streptomyces mangrovisoli. GTDB lineage: Bacteria > Actinomycetota > Actinomycetes > Streptomycetales > Streptomycetaceae > Streptomyces > Streptomyces mangrovisoli. The sequence continues at coordinate 194,700 of NZ_LAVA02000026.1, forward strand.
TACGCGGCGGTCAGCAGGGTGCCGAACGCGGCGATCGCCATGAAGGTGAGGTAGGCCCCGCGGTCGAGGTCCGCGGCGGGCCTGAACGCGCCGAACAGGGCCAGCATCTCGCCCCAGAACCCGGCGAGGCCGGGCAGGCCGAGGGAGGCGACCGCGCCGAAGGCGAGCAGCCCGCCGAGGCGCGGGGCCTTGCCGTAGAGGGCGAGGCCGGTGTCCTCGGCGAGGGTGTCGAGGTCGGTGGTGCCGGTGCGGTCCTTCAGGGCGCCGACGAGGAAGAAGAGCAGGCCGGTGATGAGGCCGTGGGCGATGTTCGCGAACAGCGCGCCGTTCACGCCGGTCGCGGTCATGGTCGCGATGCCGAGGAGCACGAAGCCCATGTGGCCGACGGACGAGTAGGCGATCAGGCGCTTGAGGTCGCCCTTCGCGCCCTGCCGGGCGAGGGCGAGGCAGGCCAGGGACCCGTAGATGATCCCGACGACGGCGAACGCGGCGAGGTAGGGCGCGAAGGTGTGGAAGCCGTGCGGCGCCACCGGCAGCAGGATGCGCACGAACCCGTACGTGCCCATCTTCAGCAGGACGCCGGCCAGCAGGACCGAGCCGACGGTCGGCGCGGAGGTGTGGGCGTCGGGCAGCCAGCTGTGCAGCGGCCACATCGGCGTCTTCACGGCGAGCCCGATCCCGATCGCCAGAACGGCGATGACCTGCACGGACGCGCTGAGCGAGCGGCCGTTGTCAGTGGCGAGTGCCACCATGTCGAACGTGCCCGCCTTGATCCCGATCAGGAGCAGGCCGAGCAGCATGACCACGGAACCGAGCACCGTGTAGAGGATGAAGCGCCAGGCGGCCCGCTCCCGGCCCTCGCCGCCCCAGCGGGCGATGAGGAAGTACATCGGGATGAGGACGGTCTCGAAGGCGAGGAAGAACAGCAGCAGGTCGAGGACGGCGAAGGTGGCGAGGGTGCCGGACTCGAGCAGCAGCACCAGGGCGACGAACGCCTTCGGGCCGGGGCCCGCGGGCGGCTTGAAGTAGGAGTACAGCGCGCAGAGGAAGGTCAGCAGCGCGGTCAGCACCAGAAGGGGGAGCGAGATGCCGTCGACGCCGAGGTGGATGCGCACGTGGAGTGCGGGGATCCAGCTGATGTCGGTCGTGGCCTGCATCTTCGACGCCTGGTCGTGGTCGAAGCCGAGCGCGAGGACGATCGCGGCGAGGAGGATCACGCCGGTCACGGTGACGCCGTGGCGCAGCACGGCCTGCTCGGGTGACTTCCCCTTCAGTCCGGGCGGGGCCGGCAGGAGGGCGGCGACGGCGCCGAGCAGCGGCCCGACGACGACGAACGCCAGAAGGACCTGCATCACGGACTCGTTGATATCGATCACGCCTGCTCACGCTCCCGTGGCGACGAGGACTACGGCGACCGCGAGGACGACGGTGCCGGCGAGCAGCGCGCTCACATAGGTCTGGAGATTGCCGGTCTGGGACCGTCGTACGGCGGTGCCGAGCAGCCGGGGCAGCGCGGCCGCGCCGCGTACGTAGGTCTCGACCACCTCGCGGTCCAGGAACCGGACGAGGCTCGCGCCGGCCTGGACGGGCCGGACGAACAGCGCCGCGTAGACGGCGTCGAGGTGGAAGCCGACGGCCGCGTGGCGGTGCAGCGGGCCGAGCAGCAGCCGCCCGGGGTCCGCGGGGTCGGGAGCGGAGGCCAGGTCGCCGTAGGCGGCGGCGTGGCTCGCGATGGCCTCGGCCTCGACCAGCGCGGCGTCGCCCTCGGGGTGCGCCGCGACGGCGCCGAGCGGGGTGCCGGCGGCGCGTGCGGCGAGGTGCCGCCAGGCTCCGTAGGCGAGGACCACGCCGACGAGGGAGACGCCCGTGCCGATGACGGAGGTGGTGAGGGCCGGGGTGAGGTCCTGCCCGTCGAACCAGTCGGGCAGCGTCCGGTAGGCGAACCCGCCGAGGGCCAGTGAGGGCACGGCGAGCACCCAGAGCACCAGGGTCATGGTGCGGGGCTGGCGGCCGTGGTCGGGGGCCTCCGCGCCGCGGCCGTGGAAGGCCAGCAGCCACAGACGGGTGGCGTAGGCGGCGGTGAGCAGGGCCGTGAGCAGGCCGGTGACGAGGACGATCCAGCCGGCCGCGTCCGGGACGTGCGCGGTGTCGCCGTGGACGGCGTGCTCGGCGGCGCCGAGCACGGACTCCTTGGAGAAGAAGCCGCTGAACGGCGGGATCGCGGCGAGTGAGAGGAGCGCCACGGTCATCGTCCAGTAGGCGTCCGGGATGCGGTGGCGCAGGTCGCTCATCCGCGCCATGGCGGCCAGGGAGTTGGTGCCCGCGGCGTGGATGATCACGCCGGCCGCGAGGAACAGCAGCGCCTTGAAGGCGCCGTGCGTGAGGAGGTGGAAGACGGCGGCCCCGCGGTCGCCGACGGCGAGTGCGCCGGTCATGTAGCCGAGCTGGCCGATCGTCGAGTAGGCGAGGACGCGCTTGATGTCGTCCTGGGCCAGCGCGGACAGACCGGAGCCGACCATCGTCACGCCGGCCATGACCGCGAGGACGACCATCGCGGCCTGCGATGCCTCGAACACCGGGAGGAGACGGGCGACGAAGTAGACACCGGCGGCGACCATCGTCGCGGCGTGGATCAGCGCGGAGACCGGCGTGGGGCCGGCCATCGCGTCGGGGAGCCAGGTGTGCAGCGGGAACTGCGCCGACTTGCCCGCCACGCCCGCCAGGAGCAGCAGCGCGACCACCGTCGGGTGGTGGAGCCCGCCGTGCGCGACGGTGTCGAGGATCCGGGTGATGCGGAAGGAGCCGGCGTCGGTGGCGAGGGCGAACAGGCCGATCAGGAAGGGCACGTCGCCGAGCTTGGTGACGAGGAAGGCCTTGATGGAGGCGGCGCGGGCCTCGGGGGTCTCCCAGTAGTGGCCGACCAGGAAGTAGGAGCAGATGCCCATGACCTCCCAGCCGACCAGCAGCACCATCAGGTCGCCGGAGTAGACGACGAGCAGCATCGCGGAGGTGAACAGGGAGACGAGCGCCGCGTAGGAGGGGTAGCGGGGGTCGTCGCGCAGATAGCCGGTCGAGTAGATCTGCACGCAGGACGCGACGACGGTCACCAGTACGGCGACGAGCGCGGCGAACCCGTCGATGTCCAGGGCGAGATCGATCGGGACGGAACCGGTCGGCGTGAGCTGGGTGTGCGCCTCGATCGGGCTGCCGCCGCCCTGTCGTACGGCGACCAGGACCGCCAGCACGAAGGCGGCGAGGACCGGTACGACGGCGAGCGGACGGACGAACCCGGGGGCGGTGCGGCCCAGCAGCAGGCCCGCGAGGGCCCCGAGGAACGGCAGGAGGGGGACGAGGACGGCGAGGGTGGTCGTGGTCACGCGCTGGCCTCAGCCTTCTTCGCCGCGGCGGCGGCGTCGCCGTCGTCGTCACCGTCGGGGCCGTGGCCCTCGGCGGTGTCGCGGAGCCGGTCGATGTCGGCCGTGCCGCGGTTGCGGTGGACGGCGAGGACGATCGCCAGGCCGATGCCGATCTCGGCGGCGGCGATGGTGATCGTGAACAGGGTCAGTGCCTGGCCGGAGTGGAGGGTGTCCCGGGCGGCCTTGCTGAGCCACACGTCGAACGCGACGAGGTTGAGGTTGACGGCGTTGAGCATCAGCTCCACCGACATCAGGACCAGGATCGCGTTGCGCCGGGCCAGCACGCCGTACAGGCCGGTGCAGAAGAGGAGGGCGGAGAGCACGGCGGGATAGGCGAGGTGCATCAGCGGGCGCCTTCCTGCTGGGCGGCTTCCCGGCCGGTTCCCTCTATCGGGTGATTACGGGAATCCGGGACAGATGGGGAACCACCGGGCACGGTCCGGGAGTTCACAGAGCGAGAGACAGGGGGAGCGTTCGTCTCCGCCTTCGCCTTGCGGGACAGGACGATCGCGCCGACCAGGGCCGCGAGGAGGAGGACGGAGAGGGCCTCGAAGGGGAGGACCCAGTTCTGGAAGAGGCTCGCGCCGGTGGCCTTCGTCGAACCGGCGGCCGCGCCGCCGAAATCGATCCACGTGGTGCGGAAGGCGTCGACGACCACCCAGACCAGCGCCGCCGCCGCGGCGACCGCGACGGCGAGGGCGGCCCAGCGGTTGCCCGAGTCGGCGTCCGGGGAGCGGCCGATGGGGGCCTTGGTGAGCATCAGACCGAAGAGAAGGAGGACGACGACGGAACCGACGTAGATGAGGACCTGTACCCAGGCGATGAACTCGGCCGTGAGCAGGAGGTATTCGATGGCGAGCCCGCCGAGGGCGACCACCAGCCACAGGGCGGCGTGCACCAGTTGACGGGTGGTGACGCTGACCAGCGCGGCGCCGAAGGTGACCAGGCCGACGAGGACGAACGCGACCTCGACACCGGACGGCGAGAGAAAACCGCGCGAGGCGGTGGCATGGGCCACGGACACGGCGGTTGCGGTGGGCGTCACGCGTCCCCCTCCTGGTCCTGGGTGGCTTGTGCGTCGGCCGGCCGCTCGGTGTCCTGGGCGGCGGCCTGGGCGGCTGCGAGCTTCTCGGCGGTCTTCCGGGCGGCGGAGACCTCCTTGGGCTCCTCGGCGCCGGGGTCCAGGGCCGGTGGGGCCGGCACGGTCCACATCCACTCGCGCAGCTTGTCGCGCTCGTGGGTGAGGTCGCGGATGTCGGTCTCGGCGTACTCGAACTCCGGTGACCAGAACAGCGCGTCGAAGGGACAGACCTCGATGCAGATACCGCAGTACATGCAGAGGGAGAAGTCGATGGCGAAACGGTCGAGGACGTTGCGGCTGCGCTCGCGGCCGCCGGGCGCGGCGGGCGGCACCGTCTCCTTGTGGGAGTCGATGTAGATGCACCAGTCGGGGCACTCACGGGCGCACAGCATGCAGACCGTGCAGTTCTCCTCGAACAGGCCGATCACGCCGCGGGTCCGGGGCGGCAGGTCGGGCTGGGTGTCCGGGTACTGCTCGGTGACGGTCTTCCTCGTCATCGTGCGGAGGGTGACCGCCAGGCCCTTGGCCAGGCCCGAGCCGGGGATGGGGGCCATGGTTACTGGATCACCACCTTGACGACGCCCGTGAGGGCGATCTGGGCGAGGGAGAGCGGGACCAGCAGGGTCCAGGAGAGCTTCTGGAGCTGGTCCTCACGAAGACGGGGGTAGGTGACGCGCAGCCAGATGACGACGAAGGCGAGGACGGCCGCCTTCAGCAGGGTCCACACCCAGCCGAGACCGTCGGCGCCCCAGGGGCCGTGCCAGCCGCCCAGGAAGAGGACGGTGGTCAGGCCGCACAGGACGACGATCCCGGCGTACTCGGCGAGGAGGAACAGTGCGAAACGCAGTCCGGTGTACTCGGTGTACGCGCCGAAGATGATCTCCGAGTCGGCGACGGGCATGTCGAACGGGGGCCGCTGGAGCTCGGCCAGTCCGGCCACGAAGAAGACGATCCCGCCGACGATCTGCCAGGGCACCCACCACCAGTGGAAGGCGTCGAGGATGCCGGGCAGGGACACCGTGCCGGCCGCCATCGCCACGGAGGCGGCGGTGAGCAGCATCGGCAGCTCGTAGGCGAGGAGTTGCGCGGCGGTGCGCAGTCCGCCGAGGAGGGAGAACTTGTTGGCACTGGCCCACCCGGCCATCAGCGAGCCGAGGACGCCGACGCCCATGACCGCGAGGACGAAGAAGATGCCCGCGTCCAGGACCTGGCCCACCGCGCCGTCGCCGGGCCCGATCGGGATGGCGAGCAGGACGAGGAGGTACGGCAGCAGCGCCACGGCCGGGGCGAGCTGGAAGATACGGCGGTCCGCGCCCGTGGGGACCACGTCCTCCTTCTGCGCGAACTTCACGCCGTCGGCGACGAGCTGGGCCCAGCCGTGGAAGCCGCCCGCGTACATCGGGCCGAGGCGGCCCTGCATGTGGGCCATCACCTTGTGCTCGGTCTGACCGACGATCAGGGGGAAGGTGAGGAACACGACGAAGACGACGACGAGTCGCAGGGCGACGTCGAGAGCGTCGTTCACTGCGGGCCTCCAGCGGGGTCTTCGGGGGATGCGGGGTCGGGGGGC